>NZ_CP053746.1:2715000-3357500 GCF_013201545.1 Pseudomonas graminis | reverse complement strand
GAAAGTGCGCACGAGACAACGCGATGACGCCCTTCAGAACGCGCGTGCAGTCGCGCTTCTGCTCAGCCGTCGGCGTGCCGATGGGTACCATGCGGGTGATATCGGTCGTGCCGCCCAGGTATTGGCCGCCGGAATCGATGAGCAGCAAGCCATCACCTTCGATTTGCGCGTGCTCTTCTTCGGTGGCGCGGTAGTGAGGCATCGCCCCGTTACCGTTGAAGCCGGCAATGGTAGCGAAACTCTGGGACACGTAGCTCGGACGACGGGCCCGCGCCGCGCTGAGCTTCTCGTCGATGGTCAGTTCGCTGACGGGCTCGTTACCCAGCGCTGAATCCAGCCAGGCGAAGAACTCGCACAGCGCCGCGCCGTCCTGCTCCATCGCCTGGCGGATATGCCGGGTGTCGGCAGCACTCTTCTGCGACTTGAACAGCGTGGTCGGGTTCAAACCTTCGACCAGCGTGACTTCGCTGTCCAGGTAATCCAGCAGGCCACAGGTGACCCGCGCCGGATCCACCAGCAATCGGGCGTCCTTGGGCACGTTGCGCAACGCAGTGCCGATGCGCGTGTATTCATGCAGGGTGATGCCTTCTTGCTCCAGCGTGCTTCGCAGCGCGGCATCGACTTTTTCTGATGCGACAAACAGATTGATGCTGTTCGGGCCGATCAGGGCGAAGGAGATGAACACCGGGTTGTAGGAGACATCGGCGCCACGCAGGTTAAACAGCCAGGCGATGTCGTCCAGCGTCGCGAGGAAATGCCAGTCTGCGCCGCGCTCGGCCATCACTGTGCGCAGTCGAGTGAGTTTGTCGGTGCGGGTTTCGGTAGCGTGGGGCGCCGCGTGCTCATAGACAGGCTGGGCCGGCAACGCAGGCCGGTCGTTCCACAGCTCCGTTAAAGGGTCGAGGTCGGTGCGAAGCCGCGCGCCTTTTTCGTACAAGTTGGCAGCCAACGTACGCGACGACGCTACGGCTAATACCGCACCATCCACAGCGACGACGGAATCCGCCTTTGCCTGGCCAGCCAGCCATTCAAGTGGGCCGGTCTGGCCGGGCTGCAGCTTGACCAGTTCGATACCGCTGCCTGCCAGTTCCTTGCTCGCCTGCTCCCAATAACGGCTGTCTGCCCAGAGGCCGGCGAAGTCCTGGGTGATGATCAAGGTGCCGACGGAACCGTGGAAGCCGGACAGCCACTGCCGCCCTTGCCAGTAACCCGGCAGATATTCAGAGAGATGAGGGTCGGCCGACGGCACCAGCCAAGCGTCGATGCCTTCACGGCTCATCAGGGCGCGCGCCTGCGCAAGGCGTTGCATCGCCACTCCAGTGGTTTTCGACTGCGTATTCATTGAATCTCCTGGTGACCCGAATTGTTTGCATCGCAGACCCGGATAATGGAGCAGCGATCAAAGCTGAGCAACCGCAGCGCCGCCTCCACTGTCGGGCGCAGTAATGGCACGTAGGGTCCACTGCCTGGCGCACTGATGAAAGCTTCGTCATATCAATCACTTCACCCGCCTCGATTTATATATAACCGAACACAGTTCCATCTATAAAACTGCAACACCGCTGTGGTCGCTTAATTACACACTTACCGCTCAGTGGATTAGTTACTCAACCGCACCATTACGTTTGTATGACGGGATTCAATCCTTGAGCGCCATAAAACCGTTAACCCCACCCGCGCCCAAGTTCTGACGTTGGAAAAACGTCTTCCCGGTTATTTTTGACGGCCAGTTGGGTGGTCGTCAGGAGTGCCTAAAAAGCGTCGCGCACCACGACGGGGCAATGATGTTTTATTGACTCCAAATAAAATCAATGACTTAGCGATGCTGACGGCCCGCCTATCAAAAAACTAACAGAATGATGGCGAAATAATTTGACAGAAACTCCGCCTCCGTCGATATATAGGCACGTCCAATGTTTTCCCGTTTTTGCAGTGCGGCCCTAGAGCTGTGCGCCGAGAGCATTCCGACTTAATTACCCTGCGACTGCCCAAAAAGTTGACGATTCAAACGGTATGAAATCAGCGCCGGTGGGCAGTTTTTGGTTCAAAGAAAGGTTTTTTCGAATTACTGAATTTGCTCGGTGGGGCGGTAGCTTTGCCCAACGCTTTAGTCAGCCAGTGCTGAATAAGGCCGCCGTTTGAATGCACGCCTAATTAATACAACGGCAGGATCTGCAGATTCGGGCGGTAGCGTGCCTGAAGCGCAATCTACCCCCTGCCCTGCACTCCTCACTCTCTCCGAGGGCCTGATGCAATGCCTTTATCTTTCGACATGGATGAGCAGCTGGTTCAGCGACTGGCTGACGAAATCGATACCAACGGCTTTGCAAAACTGAACGCGGCCGTTCCGGACTCGGACCTGCAGCAGCTACAGGCCTGGACTGACGAGCAGGCGCAGAAACACCGGGGCGAATACTTTGCCTACCACGGCGAAGCTGCACTGAGCGAAAGCCTGCTGGCGAGCTACTGGTCTGACCCGCGTTTCAAGGCGCTGCTGGGTCGTCTCTATAAGCATGCAGCCCGCCGCGACGCTGCGAGTGACCGCATCTTCCCGGTCCTGCGCTGCGTGCAGGGCAATCAGGGCAAGCGCGAATCCAACAGCTTCCATTACGACGCCAGCCTGGTGACCGCGCTGATCCCCGTGTTTATCCCCAGCGAAGGCGAAGGACGCGGCGATCTGATGCTGTTTCCCAACATCCGTCGGGTGCGCTCATGGGTGTTGTTCAACGTGATCGAGAAAGCTCTGCTGCAGAACAAGATCACCCGCGGCTGGATCATCAAAGGCATGCAGCGCAACTGGCTTAAGCCATATGTCCTGCGCCTGGAGCCGGGCAGCGTTTATTTCTTCTGGGGTTATCGCAGCCTGCACGCCAATCAGGCCTGCCGGCCGGACGTGAAGCGCGCCACCGCGCTCTTCCACTTCGGTGACCCCCATACCGGCAGCCTGGCCACCCGGTTGATCCTGAAAATCAATCAAGGCCGCGCGCGGCGGATGAGCAACAAGGCAGGCAACCCGCCGCCGGCATCCACCCCCAACTGATTCCCCTTGAACCTGGCGTTGACGGCCCGGCGTCAGACCGGCGCCACCGCATCACTGCCCAAAAGCCTTTTAAAAGCTTTGCATCTGAAATGGAGAATTCGATGATCAACGTCACCAAGACTTACCTGGGCGATATCGACAAGTTCAAGGGCTACGTCGAGGGCATTTATGCGCGCGGCTGGCTGACCAACCACGGGCCGCTGGTGTGCGAGCTCGAACAACGCCTGAAAGAATATCTGGGCGTCAAACACGTCATCCTCACCAACAACGGCACCCTCGCCCTGCAGGTCGCTTATCGCGCGCTGGGCCTGAGCGGCAGCGCAGTGACCACGCCGTTCAGCTTCGTCGCGACCAGCAGTTCGCTGCAGTGGGAAGGCATTCGACCGATCTTCGCTGACATCGACGCCCAGACCTGGAACATCTCGCCCGACCACATCGAAAGCCGCATCGTCTCCGACACCACTGCCATTGTCGGCACCCACGTGTTCGGCAATCCGTGCGCTGTCGAGCGCATCGAAGAGATCGCCCGTCGGCGCAATCTGAAAGTCGTGTACGACGGCGCCCATGCCTTCGCCGTGCGCCACGCTGGCCAGTCGGTGCTCAACTGGGGCGACATCAGCACCCTGAGCTTCCACGCCACCAAGCTGTTTCACACCATCGAAGGCGGCGCGATCATCACCAACGATGACGAAACAGCGCGCCGGGTTCACCTGCTGTGCAACTTCGGCATCGTTGACGTCGACAAGATCGAAGGCATCGGCATCAACGCCAAGCTCAACGAATTCTCCGCCGCGATGGGCCTGTGCATTCTCGACGACATCGAGAACATTCTTCAGGAACGTGCCGAAATCGCTGACCGCTACACCACCCGCCTGGGCGATTACGTCGACCTGCAGCGGCCGGAAAACAACAGCCAGCTCAATCACAGCTATTACCCAATCGCCCTGAGCGACGAACAGCAACTGCTGCGTTTGCGTTCAGCGCTGAACACCAACGGGATCAACCCGCGTCGTTACTTCTATCCCTCGCTGGACACCCTTGAGTACTTGCAGCCGCAAGCGGCACAAACCGCTTCGCGTTCATTGAGCGAGCGCGTGCTGTGTCTGCCGATTTACCCAGGCCTGCTGCGCGACGATCAGGACCGCGTGATCAGCACGGTGATCGCCGAAACCAGCGGCGCCCACTCGCCCTACCGTGTGCCGTCCCTCGCGCAGGTCATGTAACACCGCCGGGCCAGCCATTGCGCCATTCACCTGTTTCGCCGGAAGGACTTTCGATGCAAACCAAGCGCTCAGTCATACGCAACACTGCGTTGAGCTATGCAGGCCAGGCCTACACGCTGCTCGTAGGGATCCTGATCATGCCGTTCTATCTCGGCCACATGGGCGCCGAGGCATACGGGCTGATCGGGTTCTTCTCAGTGCTGCAGGCCTGGCTGCAATTGCTGGATGCGGGGTTGTCGCCAAGTCTGGTCAGGGCAGTGGCGCATCGACAAGGCAGTGAGGGACTGGATCGCTACACAGGCCGCCTGCTGCGCTCGTTCGAAATCATTTTCCTGCCACTGGCGGGGTTCTGCTGCGTGGCGATGTACGCCGGCAGCGAATGGATCGCCGTGCACTGGCTCAATGCTCAGCAATTGTCGACCGAAACGCTGGTGCAGTGCATCGGGCTGATGGGCATCGTCATCGCCCTGCGCCTGTTTTCAACGCTCTATAAAAGCGGGATTCAAGGCCTTGAGCAGCATGCATGGCTGAACATCGCCAACGTTATCATCGCCACGCTGCGCTACTTCGGTGGCCTGCTGCTGGTGAGCACGATTTCCCACGACCCGGTGCACTTCTTCGAATTCCAGGCGCTGGTGGGCCTGATCGAAGCTGTGATCTTCGCGGCCCGTGCCTATCAGCAGATGCCGACGCCATCGCCGCTGACCGGTTTTGACTGGGATCTGGTCAAGCCGATCATCCCGTTCGCGGCGAGCATGTCCGGCACCGCGGTGCTGTGGATCGTGCTGACCCAGATCGACAAGGTGCTGCTCTCCGAGCTGCTGCCGCTCAATGAATATGGTTACTTCTCGCTGGTGGCGCTGATCACCACCGGGATCATGATGCTCTCCAACCCGCTGGCGCAGACGCTGCTGCCCCGCCTCACCGTTTTGATGGCCGAAGGGCGCCGGGACGACATGCATCAGCTGTATCTGGCGGCTAACCGGTTTGTGTGCACGTTCCTGTTCCCGCTCGCGGCGCTGATCGCGCTGCACGCCGACGAAATGGTCTTTGCCTGGTCGGGGGATCGCCCTGCTGCCGACTGGAGCCGAACGATTCTGCCGTGGTACTCGCTGGGCAGCGCCATCATGGCCGTCAGCGCTTTCCAGTTTTACCTGCAATACGCCTACGGGCGCATGCACCTGCATGTCTGGTACAGCATCGTTTCGGCGCTGATCACGGTGCCGGTGATGTTTCTGGCGATTCGTGGCTATGGCGCTTACGGCGCGGCGATCGCCTGGTTCGTGTTGCGCGTCGTGTCCTTCGCCGTCTGGCCGGTCATCGTCCACCAGCGCCTGGCCCCGGGCATTCACAGCCAATGGCTGCGCGACATCATCCGCATCAGCGTGATGACCGGCGTGGGCCTTGCGATCACCGAGCCCTTGCTACGCCTGATCGCCAATGAAAACCGCATCAGCATCTTCTTGGGTCTGGCCGTCAGCGGCCTGCTCACGCTGCTGATTGTGGCCGCCAGCTACAAGCCGCTAGTCATGAAGATTTCCGTTCTGTTCAGCAAACCCAGTGTTTAACTCCGAGTACCCAAGCCATGGATGCTAATAGCAATAAGACGAGCACCTCGCCGTCCGCCGCGCCCTTGGTCAGCATCGTCTGTCCAGCCTACAACCAGGAAGCCTACGTCGCCCAGACGCTGGAAGGCTTCCTGATGCAGCAAACCACGTTCGCCTTCGAAATCCTGGTGAACGACGATGCCTCCACGGATGGTACTGCCCGTATCATTGCCGATTACGCCAAGCGCTTCCCGACGCTGATCCGGCCCTTCTATCACGAGACCAATCAGTACTCGCAGAACAACCCGCCGGTGCCGCGCCTGTTCGGCGAAGCGCGTGGCCGCTACATCGCTTACTGCGAAGGCGACGATTACTGGACTGACCCGCGCAAGCTGCAGATCCAGGTGGACTTCCTCGAAAACAACCCGGATTACGTGCTGACCTACCACGACGCGATCCCCTTCGACATCAGCGGCCAGTACCCTATCCAGCTGCAAGGCAAGCTGCGCGGGGATGCCACGGCGCTGGAGCTGCAGAAGGCGCGGCCGATCTCGACATTGACCACGGTATTCCGCAACGTCTTCGATTCGTTGCCGCCCGAGCTGCGCGCCGCGCCACTCAATGATCTGGTCTGGTGGTCGCTGCTCGGTGCCTACGGCAAGGGCAAATTCATGGGTGAGGTCAAGCCGGCGATGTATCGGTTGCACCCGGGAGGCGTGTTTTCCATGCGCTCCAACAAACGCAAGCTGCACATGGCGCTGCAGACCTCCGGCGCCCTGGCCAACTACTACAACCGACTCGGTAATCAGGAGCTGTATGAGCACTTCCTGATGGAGCTGGTCGAGTACTCGCTGTCGGCGATTACCCCGAAGCGCAAGATGCAGACGCTCCTGGCGGTCGGGCAGAACTTCAGCACCAACATCAGCAAGAGACTGATGACGAGCCTCAGCAAAGGTCATGTTCAGTAACGTACTGGTGGTCTGCGTCGGCAATATCTGTCGCAGCCCCATGGCCGAAGCCATGTTCCGACAACGGGTGCCGAACGCGCGCGTCCAGATCTCGTCGGCCGGGACCCACGCCATGCTCAGTTCCACCATTGACCCGCTGGCTCAGGCCGTGCTGCTGGTCAATGACGTCCCCGCCCACAAACATCGAAGCCGTCAGATCGATCGGCAGATGCTCCACGAAGCAGAGCTGATTCTGGTCATGGAGCATCGTCAGACCCAGAGCGTCCTCAAGCTGGCCCCCGAGGTACGCGGCAAGACGTTTCTGATTGGCAAATGGCAACACGCGCTGGAAATCGCCGACCCCTACCGGCGCCCGAAACTAGCCTTTGAACAGACCTACGAGCAGCTTTCGCGTTGCGTCGACGACTGGCTTCCTTATCTTCAGTCAGGAGATCCAAGATAAATGACCGCTATGAACCGTACTTCTCTGGACGAGGTCCAGGACTCCCGGATCGATCTGGCGACTATCTTGCGCACACTTTTCGATCACAAAGGATTGATTGCGTCGATTGTCGGCATCTGCGTCCTGCTCGGCGCCACCTACGCCATTCTCGCCACGCCGATCTTCCAGGCCAACGCGATGATTCAGATCGAGCCGCGCAAAGTCGGCATCGAGGGCCGCACCGAAGTCTCCAGCAAGCCGCTGTCGGTTTCCCAGGCGACCACCGAAATCGAGCTGATCAAATCCCGCGCGGTGCTGGGCAAGGTCGTTGATGACCTCAAGTTGTACATCGTGCAGAAGCCCAAATACATCCCGGGGCTGGGCAGCTACATGGCGCGTCGGTTCAAGCCCGAGCGTGAAGGCGCGCTGGCTGATCCGATGTTCGGCCTGAACAGCTACGCCTGGGGCGGCGAAAAAATCGACGTCTTTCAGCTAGACGTGCCGGACGCACTGCTTGGCGAAAAGATGACCATGGTGGCGGGCAAACCGGGCACCTTCACCCTGTATGACGAAGACCGTAACAAACTGCTCAGCGGCCCTGTCGGTCAGACGGTCGAAGGCAGCGGCATCAAAATCCAGGTGGCTGCGCTCAACGCCCGTCCGGGCACCGAGTTCACCGTGGTGCGTCAACGCACCCTGACCGCCGCGCTGGATTATCAGGACCGTCTGAAAATCATGGAAGCGGGCAAGGACTCCGGGATCGTCTACCTGTCGATTCAGGACCCCGACCCGGCACTGGCCAAGCGCATCCTCAACGAAGTCAGTCGCCTGTATGTGCGCCAGAACGTCGAGCGCAGTTCGGCCGAAGCCGCCCAGCGTCTGGAATTCCTGCGTTCGCAACTGCCTGCCGTGCGCAAGCAGCTGGAACAGTCGGAAATCGCGCTGAACAACTTCCAGATGGGCGCCAAGTCGGTTGACCTGAGCGTTGAGACCAAATCGGTTCTGGATCAGGTGGTCAAGCTGGAAGGCACCCTGTCGGACCTGAAAATGAAGCGCGTCGACGTCGAGCGTCTGTACACGCCGGAGCATCCGACCTACCGAGCCCTGATGACTCAGATCGGCCAGGTTGAGGCACAGAAAACTGCGCTGCTGAAGAAGATCGAAGCCCTGCCTGCCACGCAACAAGAGCTGCTGCGCCTGAACCGTGACATGCAGGTCACCTCGCAGACCTACACCCTGTTGCTGGACAAGAGCCAGGAGCAGGACATTCTGCGCGCCGGCAGCATCGGCAACGTTCGCATCATCGACAACGCAGACGCCAACGTCGAAGAGCCGGTCAAGCCGATGCGCAAAATCATCGTGCTGGTCGCCGCCCTGATCGGTTTGCTGCTGGCCGTTGCCACCGTGTTTGTGCGCCAGGCGTTCTATCGCGGCGTGGACAACCCGGAAGTCATCGAAAACCTCGGCATGCCGGTGTACGCGTCGCTGCCGTATTCGCGACTGCAGGAACGCATGGAAAAGGCCGCCCAGAGCCGTTCGACAAGCAAGGAGCCACGCCTGCTGAGCGTCAGCGCGCCGACGGAACTGGCGATCGAAGCATTGCGCAGCCTGCGCACCAGCCTGCACTTCGCCATGCTCGAAGCCCGCAACAACGTGCTGATGATTTCCAGCCCGACGCCGGGCGTGGGCAAGTCGTTCGTCTCCAGCAACCTGGCGGTGATCATTGCGCAGACCGGCAAACGCGTGTTGCTGATCGACGCCGACATGCGCAAAGGCTACCTGCACAAGATGTTCAACCTGACGCCCAAGCATGGTTTGTCGGACACCCTCGCTGCGCGTCTGGGCAGCAAGGAAGTCATCAACCACACCGAAGTGCGGAACCTGGATTTCATCTCCTGCGGTTACGCGGCGCCGAACCCGTCCGAGCTGTTGATGCACGACAACTTCAACAAAATGATCAGCGAGCTGTCGCCGCTGTATGACCTGGTGATCATCGACACCCCGCCGATTCTGGCCGTGACCGATGCCACGCTGGTCGGCCGTCAGTCCGGCACCTGCCTGCTGGTGACCCGCTTCGGCCTGAGCACCGCCAAGGAAATCGAAGCGTGCAAACGCCGCCTGATGCACAACGGCATTCTGATCAAGGGTGCGATTTTCAACGGCGTCCTGCGCAAGGCGTCGACCGCCGACTACGACTGCGCCGCATACGGTTACGACTACACCACGGTCCGCAAGTAAATCGACACGCACGCCAAGGAGAAACACATGGCCAGGACCCTTGCAGTGATGCAGCCCTACTTGTTCCCGTACCTGGGCTACTTTCAGCTCATCGCTGCTGCAGACGTCTTCGTCCTGGGAGATGATCTGCAGTATGTGCGGTCCGGCTGGGTCAATCGCAATCGCATCCTGCACAACGGCGCGGCCAGGCTGATCAGCTTCCCGTTGAAGAAAGACCGCTTTCAGCTGCAGATCAATCAGCGTCAACTGTGTGAGCACTTCAGCGATGAAGCGCCACGGCTGATCGATCTGCTCGCCGAGAGCTACCGAGAGGCGCCCTACTTCGCGCAGGTCATGCCGCTGCTGGAACGGTTGATCCGTTTCCCCCAGCAGAACATCGCGCTGTATGCCGAACACGCCATCCGTGAAATGTGTGCTTATCTCCACATCGTAACGCCGATCCTGCGCAGCTCGGACCTGATATTAGGTAGCGCTGCGGACAAGCAAGAGCGCATTATCCGCATCGCTCACACGTTTGAAGCCACCACGTTCATTACCCCGGAAGGCGGCTCGGTGCTCTACGACCGTGATCACTTTGCCCGCAACGGTTTGCTGGTGCGGTTTTTCCGGATGAACCCGGTGGTGTATCGGCAGTTCAGGCAACCTTTCGTCGCCAACCTGTCGATCATCGATGTGCTGATGTTCAACTGCGTCGAGCAGGTGCAGCAACTGTTGACCGAATACGGGCTGGACAAAAATCCACCCTGCGCAAGGCCCGTCATGATGCACGGGCTGGCGCAAAAACCTGACGTTGTCCTGACCGGGTCGCACCGGATCGCAGTGGAGTGAAGTGTATGTCTGAAGTCGTCAATAGCTCCGGTGGCTCCGCACGCTGGTACCTCATCCAGACCAAACCCCGTCAGGAAGCACGTGCCGCAGAGCACCTGCAACGTCAGCAGTTCGAGTGCTACCGCCCGGTCAAGCGCGGTGAGAAAAAACGCGGCTCACGGGCGCCAGCCGAAGAAGAGCTGTTCCCCGGTTACCTGTTCATCCACATGGACCAGGCCAGCGACAACTGGTACCCGATCCGCTCGACCCGGGGCGTGGCGCGCATCGTTACGTTCGGCGGCATGCCGGTTCCGGTGCAGGATGCGTTGATCGAGCAGATTCGCCAGCGTCTGTTGGCGCCGCCGGCCAGGGTCGCCTTTCAAGAGGGCGAAACGGTGCGGGTCACGGCCGAGGGCTTCAACGACGTCGAAGCGATCTTCCTGGCTGCCGACGGTGATGAACGTGCGGTGATTCTGCTCAACCTGCTGCAACGCGAGCAAAAGGTCACCCTGCCGGTCAGCAGCCTGTCACGGATGCAAGCGCGGGCGTGAGCCGTTAGCGTTGTCCGTGCTGATCCACACATTTTGACCCACACATCCTGATTCCCACGGGGCTGATGCTTTCAGCCTCTTGACCCCCCTTCGCCCGGAACTCGCCATGACCCAGAAAACCACGCTGGTGACGCTCACCTATGGTGATCGTTTCAACTACCTGCACACGCTGGTCAGCCGCTCGCTGGAAAGCCCGCTGATCGACCGTGTGATCATTGTCAGCAACGCATCCACCGCGCCGCTGGACACCCTGCGCCGCAACTGGCCGAACCAGGTCAGCGTGATCTACATGCATGAGAACACCGGTTCGGCGCGGGGCTATTCGGTGGGGATTCAGGCCGCGCTGGACGCCGGGGCCGAGCACATCTGGCTGATGGACGACGACAACGCGCCGACCATCAACGCCATTGCCACGCTGCATCAGGTGCTCGAAGAACGTAAACGCGTCGACGGCGAAGACAAGGCCGCCGTACTGGGCTTTCGTCCGACCCATCAGGCGGATATCGCCGCCGGCGTGCCGAATCGCTTCGCCATCCAGCGCCGTTCGAGCTTTTTCGGTTTTCACATCGCGCAGCTGCCGTACAAGGTCTGGCGTCGCCTGCCGTGGGGCGCGCCGCAAAGCCCCCATCGCAAACTGCCGATGGTGCAATTGCCATTCGCTACCTACGGCGGCCTGCTCGCCCATCGCAACCTGTATCGCCGCATCGGCCTGCCTCTGGATGCGTTGATGCTCTATGCCGACGACAGCGAATACACCTTTCGCATCACCGCCGGTGGCGGCCGGATCTTCCTGGTGCCGGATGCCTTGCTCGATGACCTGGAAAGCTCGTGGAACATCAAGGCGCGCACCAACAACATCTACGAGAGCTTCCTGCTGGGCGGCTCGGACTTGCGCGCCTACTACGGCGCGCGCAACCAGGCCTGGTTCGACAAGAACATCTGGGCCAATTCGTCGCTGCTGTACGGCCTCAACCGCTGGGTGTTCTTCCGCCTGCTGCGGCTGATCGCCAAGCGACGCGGTGCCGAGGAACGCCTGGGCCTGATCGAAAAAGCCATCCGTGACGGTGAGTCCGGGGTACTGGGTCTGAATCAGTCGTATCCATTATGAAAATACTGTTCATCAGCAGCCTGTATGCCCCTCACATTGGAGGCGGCGCGGAAATCATTCTTCAGCGTACCGTCGAAGGCCTGCAGCAGCGCGGCTGTGAAGTCAGCGTGCTAGTGACCGGCCCCGACGCAGGTTTGAGCGTTGAAGCGGTGAACGGCGTCAAGGTCTACCGCGCCGGCCTGCGTAACTTCTACTGGCATTTCGGTGCGCAGCGGCCTGGCCGTCTGGCGCGCCTGGGCTGGCATCTGCGCGACCGCTACAACGGCGCGATGCGCAGCTACGTTAAAAAGGTCATCGGCAACGCGCAGCCGCAACTGGTGGTCTGCCATAACCTGGCCGGCTGGTCGGTGTCGGTCTGGGACGAGATCACCGCTGCAAAGCTGCCGATCGTCCAGGTGCTGCATGACATGTACCTGATGTGCCCGAGCAGCAACATGTTCAAACGCGGCCAATGCTGCCAGCAGCAATGCGGCAGCTGCCAGACCTTTCGCAAGGGCCACGATGTTCGGTCAGCGCAGGTCGCGGCGGTGGTCGGGGTCAGTCGATTCATTCTTGAAAAGCTGCAGTTGCGCGGATATTTCAGCAACGCCAGCCCGTACGTCGTGCACAACGCCAGCCCGTTCACCCCGCCGACCGCCTCGCCCCATCAGCGGCGGCAAACGGATCTCGCAGTGAAAAAAGCGCCGTTGCGCTTCGGCTACATGGGCACGCTGTCCCATCAGAAAGGCGTGGCCTGGCTGATCGAGCAATTTCAGCGACTGCCCTTCGACGCCACGCTGCAGATCGCAGGACGTGGCCAGACGGATGACGAAGCCACGTTCAAGGCCCTGGCGAATTCGTCGAAGATCAGCTTCGTCGGTTATCAGACGCCTGAAACGTTCTACCGCCAGATCGATGTCGCCGTGGTGCCTTCGCTGTGGAACGAGCCGTTCGGCATGGTTGCCGTCGAAGCCTGCGCCCACTCGGTGCCGGTGATTGCCAGCCGCATGGGCGGTTTGCCTGAAATCATTCAGGACCCGCTAAACGGTTTGCTGTGCGACCCGCAGGATCCCGACTCACTGGGCCAGGCGATGTTGCGGTTGCACCAGAACCCGGAATTACTGGCGCGTCTGAGCGGTGAGGCGCGGGTCAGCGTGGCGTCGTTACTGAACCTGGAGCTGATGCTCGACAGTTACCAAAGTATTTTCGACCAGACGCTGCTGGACGATGTCGCCCAGCGCAACCGGCAGACACTGCCGCACCCCGTTTGAACACAGCGGCATGCCTGTACGCGATGCCGACATTACCGCCGACGGCCCGCGACCTACCTGAGCAAGCGCTCCGGACCGTGCCTCTTCATTGAGACAAGCCATGTTTATCCCTTACCTGCCCCGGTTACGACGACCCTCGGCGGTCCTGTTGCTAGGGTTGTTGATCAGCTGCATCACGCGGGCGGACGAAGCGTTCATCATCGGCGTGGACACGCACTTGATGAACAAGCCCGGCACCTCCGTCCGCGCGTTGCAACTGCTGAAAGCGGCGGGTGTCGACTCGGTGCGCGACGATGCCTATTGGTCCAGCGCCGAGCCCCGACGAGGGTCGTTGAAGATCGAGCCTTCGTGGCAGTCATTCCTGAGCGCCGCCCAGGAAAACCGTTTGCGACCGCTGTTGGTGCTGGGCTACGGCAACCCGTTTTACGAGAACTACGCCAAACCGCGAAAACCCTCGGTGCGCGATGCTTACGGCAACTACGCCAGCTTCGTCACCCGCCAGCTCACCGACAGCGTGGACTTCTACGAGATCTGGAACGAGTGGGACAAGGAAAACCCGGTCGACCCGGCGTTCGCCAGGGACTACAGCCTGCTCATCGAGCAAACGGCCAAGCGCATTCGCGCCAACCAACGGCCGATGGTGATTCTGGCCGGCGCCGTGACCAGTCAGGGCATGGACCTGGGATTCGCCGACCGGCTGGTGGAATCGGGGCTGCTGAACCATGTCGACGGGTTGTCGCTTCATCCGTATGTGTATTGCCGTTCGGATGAGCGCAATACCCCGGAAAACTGGATTGCCTGGCTGCGACGAATCAGCGAGGACCTGACGGACAGGAACCGCAACAAAGGCCCGGTGCCGCTGTACCTCACCGAGATGGGCTGGCCCAGCAACGACGGGCGTTGCGGCGGTGACGAGAAGACCCAGGCAGCGTTCCTGGCGCGCAGTTTCTTCCTTGCGCAGACGATGCCCAACATCAAGGGCATGTGGTGGAACGGCCTGCTCAACGACGGTCCCGACGGCACTGATCCTGAGCAGAACTTCGGCCTGCTCAATCAGGACCTGAGCATCAAACAGGCGTACCTGACGTTGAAGGCCATCAGCCCGACGCTGCATCAGTTCCGCTACGACGCTGAAAAGAGTCGCGAAATCGACTCGCAATACCTGCTGCGATTCGCCAAGGGGTCAGAGCAGATCATGGTCGCCTGGACCGCCGGGCTGCCGCGATCGATCAAGGTCGACGCCAGTAGTGTGCTGCGCGGCAACGTGCAATACATCGACACCCGCCAGCCACAACGGGGGCAGGTCGACAGCGGTATCCCGTGGAACTGCAACGACGGGCGTTGCTCGGCGCAAGTGCCGATTGATGACTTCCCGAAAATAATAAGCCTGGGCACACGCCCGGCACTGTTTGCCTTGCCCTGAATTCTGCCTTTTTTTTGGCCCGCCTTTCGAGCGCCCCTTCATTCAGGGTGCTGACGGCTCTTGACTGAGCGCGCTGAAGGCGCCTGCGCACGACCCCTTTATCTCTTCTACAGGTCGACCACAATGATTGTGATCAATGCACGTTTCCTGACCCAGGAATTGCGTGGCGTTCAACGCTTCGCCGAACAGATCTGCCTGGCCCTCAAGCAACTGCGCGACGACGTGGTGTTTGTGGCCCCCCACGGCATTCAGATGCACGAGAGCGCCAAAGCCCTCGACGTGCAATGCATCGGCAGTCACAGCGGCCACCTGTGGGAGCAACTGGACCTGCCGCTGTACCTGCGCCGTCAGGGCAACCCGCTGCTGATTTCGCTGTGCAGCACCGCGCCGCTGCTGTACGGCAATCAGATCGCGACCCACCACGACGTCACCTATGTGCGTCACCCGGAAAGCTACACGCGCACCTTTCGCCTGCTCTACCGGACCATGACGCCGATCATGCTGTCGCGGATCAAGTCGCTGCTGACGGTGAGCGCCTTCTCCAAGGGCGAGATCTCGCAGTTCTACAAATTCCCGGAGAAGAAAATTTTCGTGGTGCCCAATGCCGTGAGCGGTGCGTTTCAACCGGGGCCGCCCCTTAAAGAGCAACAGGATTACTTGCTGGCGGTGTCTTCGCCCAGCGCCCACAAGAATTTCAGCCGGATGATTCAGGCGTTCCTGCTGCTGCGCGGCCACGATGATCTGCAGCTGCGCATTGTCGGTGGCGCCAGCGGGATTTTCAGCGACGACAACCTGCAACGCCTGGCCAGTCGTGACCCGCGCATCCGCTTTCTGGGTCGCCTGAGCGATGACGAACTGATCAGCCAGTACCAGGGCGCAACGGCGTTTGTGTTTCCGTCGCTGTACGAAGGCTTCGGCATTCCGCCCCTGGAAGCACAGGCCTGTGGTTGCCCGGTGCTGGCGGCCAACGCGGCGTCGATCCCTGAAGTGCTGCAGGCCAGCGCGCTGTATTTCGACCCGCTGGACATTGAGCACATGGCCGCCGCCATGGAACGCATCCTGACGGACATGCCGCTGCGCCAGTCGCTGCGTCGGCGCGGACTGAACAACGTAGCGCGGTTTTCCTGGGAAGAGTCGGCACGCCAGGTTTCCCAACGCATCGACGCGCTGCTGAGTCCGGCCAGAGACCGGCGCAGCAGCCAGGGCAGCGATGCCCTGGGTCGCGAATCTTCCAGCAAGCTCTGAGGCATTGCCATGAAACGCCTTGCCTATCTCGACGCATTGCGCGGCATCGCCGCCTTGATGGTGGTTTTCACCCATTTGTATGCACCGGTCATTGGTCACGTCTGGGTGCTGGATTACCTGATCGACCCCGGCAAGTTGGGGGTGTTGTGGTTTTTCATGATCAGCGGCGTAGTGATTCCCTACAGCCTGAAGCCGGTCCCCGATGGCGCCCGGCGTTTTCTGATCTCACGCTTCATGCGCTTGTACCCGGCCTACTGGCTGTCACTGGTGCTGTTTGTGCTGATGCTTCAGTTGAGCGGCGCGCCGTTGCCGTCCTGGCCGCAGATCGTCGCGAACCTGACCATGGTGCAGGCGGCGCTGGGCTTCGACGACGTGGTCGGCCTGTACTGGACGCTGTTCATCGAACTGGTGTTCTACGGCCTGTGCCTGGCGTTGTTTATCGCCGGCAAGCTGTATGACCTGGCGTTCCGGGCGCGCTGTTCGCTGGTGTTTCTGCTCGCAGCGCTGGCGATGAGCGTGGCCCGCGCGCTGACTGAACACAAACTGCCGGTGGCCCTTCCGCTCGCGTTGTCGCTGATGTTCTTTGGCTCCGTGTGGCGCCAGTGGTTGCTGGCGGAACACAGCCCGGCGCTGACGCGGAACCTGAAAATGCTGTTCGTGGCCTTCGCCGTGCTGTTACCGCCGACGCTGATCATGGCTTACAGCAAGGACATGGGCACCGGCGAAACCTGGGGCCGTTACTGCTTCACCTACGCGGTGGCCATTGTCAGCTTCGTGCTGCTGACCCGCAGTGTGCGTCTGAACCACCCGGCGCTGGTCTGGCTGGGCGCAGTGAGTTACTCGCTGTACCTGCTGCACCCGTCGATGGGCATGCTCAGCGAATTCCTGCTGCGCGGCACCGACGCGCCGGGCCTGCTGGTGGCGATGGTCGCGACAGTGCTGACCCTGGGCGCTGCCCATCTGTGCTTCCGCTACATCGAACACCCTTTCATACAGCTCGGAAAACGCCTTAATAACCGCAACGCCGAGACGCAGCCTGTCAGCGTCTGATTTAGCGCCTGCGCACATGGATAGGCATGGGATGGCCCTCGCGAGCCTGGCTCGACGTATCGGGCGTCCCTCAGCCGTTAATGCAGAGAATTTCAATGAAGATTGCAATCGTCCACGACTGGTTGGTGACGTACGCCGGTGCCGAAAGGGTTTTGGCATCGCTGATCAAAATCTGGCCCGAGGCGGATCTGTTCTCCGTCATCGATTTCCTCAGCGACCAGGACCGCGCACAGCTGGGCGGCAAAGTCGCGAAGACCACGTTCATACAGCGCCTGCCCAAGGCCAAAACCAAATACCAGCGCTACCTGCCGCTGATGCCGATGGCCATCGAGCAACTGGACCTGTCCGGTTACGACCTGATCATCAGCAGCAGCCACGCGGTGGCCAAAGGCGTCCTGTGCGGCCCGGACCAGTTGCACGTCAGCTACGTGCACTCGCCGATCCGCTACGCCTGGGACCTGCAGCATCAGTACCTCAAAGAGGCGAACCTGAGCACAGGCCTGAAAGGCAAAGTGGCGCGGATGATCCTGCACTACATGCGCATGTGGGATCAGCGCACGGCCGCAGGCGTCGATGACTTCATCGCCAACTCGCACTTCATTGGCGCGCGCATCACCAAGGCCTACCGCCGTGAATCCACGGTGATCTACCCGCCGGTGGACACCCGGGGTTTCGCCCTGCAGGAAGAGAAGCAGGATTACTACTTCACCGCCTCGCGCATGGTGCCGTACAAGCGCATGCCGATGATCATCGAAGCCTTCGCGGCCATGCCGGGCAAGCGTCTGGTGGTGATCGGCGACGGTCCGGAAATGGAAAAGGCCAAGGCCGCTGCGGTCAACGCGCCGAACGTCACCCTGCTGGGTTATCAACCGTTTGCGGTGTTGCAGGAACACATGAGCAACGCCAAGGCGTTCGTGTTTGCCGCCGAAGAAGATTTCGGCATCAGCCCGGTGGAGGCCCAGGCCTGCGGCACGCCGGTCATCGCGTTCGCCAAGGGTGGCGTGGTGGAAACGGTTTGCGGGCTGGATCATCCGCAGCCGACCGGGGTGCTCTACCCGGAGCAAAGCGTGGCGTCGCTGATGGCCGCCATCGAGACGTTCGAGATCAACGGTTCACGCATCACCGCACAAGCCTGCCGGACCAACGCCGAACGCTTCAGCGAAGCCCGCTTCGAACTGGAAATGCGCCAGTTCGTCGAGACCCGCCTGAGTGCAGCTCGTCAAAGCCGCCAGCCTGCGCACATCCGGCCGGTCCAGACCGCGCCGACACTGGTCAGCAACGACCTTTCCGCCCGCGTTGTTCCGATCAAATCCGTCTGAGCGAGCCCAGCCTATGCGCACTCCATTAAGGGGCATTCTGCATGCCCATTCATCGTCGCTGTCCGTCGCTCACCGGTTGCTCGATCTGGCGGTCATCGCGGTCGGCGGTTACGGCGTCAACCTGCTCACCGGTATGCCGATGAGCAGCGAAGCCTGGATGCAGATTCTGCTGGCGGCGGTGGCCTTTCACTGGCTGGCCGAATACCACCAGTTGTACGGCTCGTGGCGTGGCGAGCGCATTGCGCGCGAGCTGCTGAAGGTCGCCAATTACTGGGGCCTGGCCTTCGTGCTGCTGCTGTTCGTCGACTACCTGCTGTTGCAGCCCGACGATCTGGCGGACAACAGCCAGATGGCCTGGTTTGCCGTCGTGCTGGTGGCATTGTGTGGCTATCGCCTGGCGATCCGCAGCGTGCTGCACACCTTGCGCGCCCAGGGTTTCAACACCCGCCGCGTGGCGATTGTCGGCACCGGCCATTGCGGCGAACGCCTGGCAATGTCCATCGAACGCGCGCCGTGGATGGGCCTGAACCTGCTGGGTTTCTATGACGAAGCGCCGCAGCAGATCGACCTGGCGCGCATCGGCCGACGCATTTCGGTGCTGGGCGATCTGGATCAACTGATCCAGGACGCCCGCGACGGCAAGATCGACAAGGTGTACATCACCCTCGAACTGGGCGCGCAGGCGCGTCTGCAGGAGTTGATCAAAGGCTTGAGCGACACCACCGCGTCGGTCTACGTGATCCCCGACGTGTTCATGTTCGAGTTGCTGCACGCCCGCAGCGAGAGCATCAACGGTTTGCCGAGCATCAGCATTTTCGACTCGCCAATGGATGGCGCGTGGAGCGTGGTCAAGCGTCTGGAAGACATCGTGCTGTCGAGCCTCATTCTGACGATGATCGCCCTGCCGCTGATGCTGATCGCTCTGGCGATCAAGCTCACCTCGCCAGGCCCGGTGCTGTTCCGTCAACGCCGTTATGGGCTGGACGGTCGGCCGATCATGGTCTGGAAATTCCGCAGCATGAGCGTGCAGGAAAACGGCGCCGTGGTGACCCAGGCCACGCGCAACGACAGCCGCATCACGCCGCTGGGCGCTTTCCTGCGTCGCACTTCGCTGGACGAGCTGCCGCAGTTCTTCAATGTGCTGCTCGGCGATATGTCCGTCGTCGGCCCGCGCCCCCATGCCGTGGCGCACAACGAGCAATACCGCAAGCAGGTGTCGGGCTACATGCTGCGGCACAAGGTCAAGCCGGGCATCACCGGCTGGGCACAGATCAACGGCTGGCGTGGCGAAACAGACACGCTGGACAAGATGCAGAAACGCGTTGAATTCGACCTGCAGTACATCGAGCACTGGTCGGTCTGGCTGGACTTGAAAATCATCCTGCTGACGCTCTTCAAAGGCTTCGTCAACAAGAACGCCTTTTAAAAAAAATCTGCCAATTACAACAAACATGGCCAAGGGCTAGTAAGCTCGGCGGGAGGTGCACGGGTGCATGAGCGAATGTGATCCGATGTTCGGTGTAAGTAAGGGATGCAAAGAAATCACTGCGGTGCCAGTACGCACCTATTAGGATTAGAAGGAACATTCATATGAAAGTAACGTTAGCGGTCGTGCTGCTTTCCAGTCTGGTGTTGCAAGGCTGCGCATTCGCCCCCGGTCAGTACATGTCTTACAGCGATGTCACCGACAAAGACCCCGACGGTCCCGAGGTCACGCTGATCAACATCACCCCCGCCACGCTTGCGCAGCAGCAGAAAACCGCGGACGCAGCGGCCAAACCGCTGCCACCAGAATTGCTGAGCTACAAGACGCCTGAATACGTCGTAGGCCCCGGCGACGCCTTGCTGGTGACCGTGTTCGAACACCCTGAACTGACCGCGCCGGGCTCCCAGGAACAACTGGATGCCAACAGCCGCGAAGTGCTGAACGACGGTACCGTGTTCTTCCCGTACGTGGGCCGTATCCAGGCCGCCGGCAAGACCGTTTCACAGATCCGCGACCAACTGCGCATGGGTCTGGCACCGCAGTACACCGAAGTGAAAGTCGACGTCAAAGTGCTGCGTTACAACAGCCAGCGCGTTCTGCTCTCGGGTGCCTTCAAATCGGCGGGCCCGCAACCGATCACCAACATTCCGCTGAGCCTGGTTCAGGCCATCAGCCAGGCCGGTCTTGATTCGACCGACGCCAACCTTGCCGGTCTGACCCTGCGTCGCGACGGCAAGGATTACGTGATCGACGTTGACTCGCTGAACCGCAAGGATTCGCAGATCAGCAAGATCTTCCTGAAGGACGGCGATTACCTGCACCTCAACAGCAACTCGAAGAACAAGATCTACGTACTGGGCGAAGTTCAGCGCCCACAGGTGATCTCGTTCAGCACCACCAGCGTGACGTTGCTGGAAGCCCTCGGCACCTCCGGCGGCCTGAGCCCCGATGCGGCAGATGGCGACGCGGTGTATGTGATTCGTGCACAGGATGCCACCCACGGTGCGACGGTTTTTCACCTGGCGGCGAAGAAGCCGACCAGTTATGCGCTGGCGAAAGGCTTCGAGCTGGCGGCTCAGGACGTGGTGTTTGTCGGCCCGGCCAACATCACTCGCTGGAGCCGTTACGTGAGCCAGTTGCTGGGCTCGAACAACATCATCCAGACGGGTGCGATGTTCAGGAATTGATAGGGCAGGCAGCTTCAAGCGGCAAGTGTGAAGCTTCAAGCTGACAGCAGAGCAACAGAGAAATCCCCGCAGTGGTCCGACTGCGGGGATTTTTTTTGGGCTTGATTTGATGAGGGCAAGTGTCGCTGGGGAAACAGTGGATCAACAGTCGCTTGCGCCTGGATCAACAGTTTGGGGTGGTTGGCAGGATTGCAGCTGTGGGTGCTCGCTGGATTGACGGGGGCGGCGGGCGATGGAGAGCGCTGGCACGCATGCTGCTTCAGTCCTGGCAAAGGGTCTTCACGCCCATTACTTTCGCGTTGAACGCGGCCTGCTCGGTGCCTTGCACCTCGGGTGACTGACCCTAAGGAAACAACCCATGTTAGTAGTCTCGATTTCAGGTAGCCCGTCCACCCGATCGCGCTCGGGCGTAGTGCTGCAACATGCCGCGCACTGGCTCAAGGACCGTGGCGTGGACGTGAACGGTGTGCGCATTCAGGATTTTGCTGCCGAGGATCTGCTCTACGCAAAATTCGACAGCCCGCAGGTCGTGGCTTTCATCGAAGCGGTGGCGAAGGCCGACGGCTTGCTGATCGGCACGCCAGTGTACAAGGCGTCGTTTTCGGGGGCGCTGAAGACGTTGCTCGACCTGCTGCCGGAGCGTTCGCTGCACGGCAAAGTGGTTTTACCGATCGCCACGGGCGGGAGCATCGCCCACATGCTGGCGGTGGACTACGCACTTAAACCGGTGCTGTCCGCGCTGAAATGCCAGGAAGTGCTGCATGGCGTGTTCGCCATCGACAGCCAGATCAGCTACGGCGAAAACGCGTTGGGCGGTGAGTTGGATGAACTGCTGACCCAGCGTCTGCATGACGGTCTGGATCACTTCTTACTGGGCCTGCAACACCGGACCCAGGCGCGTCACAAGGAAGCGGGCGGGCATTTGAAGCTGGCGTTGTAAGCCTTCGACTTAACCCTGACGTGCTTTCGAAGGGAGGCTGACTTCGGCGTTCACTTCGCCACGGTTATCGAACTCGTGGGCGCGTTGCAGCTGTGGCTGTTCCATCAGTTGGGCTTTGCGGGCCTGAAATTCGTCGTAGGACAAGCCGCGACGGTTAAGGTCTTCGAGGGCCAACTGGTGGGTTTCCTCTGCGCTATAGGGGCGCAGTTCAGGATGATTGCCAGCGGCACAACCGGCGAGAACGGAGGCGGAGAGTAACAGGGAGAGGGCAAGAAGACGGTTCATTGGGAGCCTCCATTCGGCTCGTTTCTGGAATGAAGCCAAGGCTACGCGCCGGGCCTTTCCAGCAGAAATCAGTCGTCTTGATAGTGGCTATCGGGTTTGGCGCGTATGCGGGGTTGCCCCGGCGCATCTGCCTGCATAGAACCTGCGGGCTCTGATCATAATCACACCGAAGATGTATCTGACGGCGCAGATCCTGTGGGAGCGAGCTTGCTCGCGCATGCATTCTGCCTGCGACGAATCAATCGCCTGACACGCCACCTTCGCGAGCAAGCTCGCTCCCACATCTACAGTGTTCGCACGACGGGGATCCCCCCCATGGATCTGCGTGAGACCGGAAGATCGTCAGACCAGGAAATGCCACAACAGCGACGTACCGATCAGCCCCACCACCGAGACAATCGTCTGCAGCACCGACCACACCCAGATGGTCTGCTTCAGTTGCAGGCCGAAATACTCGCGGACCATCCAGAACCCGGCGTCGTTGACGTGGCAGAAGAACACCGAGCCTGCGCCGATCACCAGCGCCACCAGTGACGCTTCAACCGGCGCCAGCCCGGCCATCATCGGCGCGAGAATGCCCGCCGTGGTGGTAGTAGCAACGGTGGCCGAGCCGGTCGCCTGCCGCAGCGCGACCGCAATCAACCACGCCAGCAGCAGATACGGCATGTGCGCGCCTTCGGCCACTTTACTGATGGTCTGGCTGACACCGGCGTCCAGCAGCGTTTGCTTCAAGCCGCCGCCGGCGCCGATGGTCAACAGCAGCACGGCAATCGGCGCCAGGCTTTTACGCAGCGTGCCGCCCACGTGCTCGCGGGAAATGCCGTTGGCCCAGCCCAGACACACTGTCGCGGCCAGCACCGCAATGCCCAGCGCCACCAGCGGTTCACCGAGGAATTTCAGGGTCAGCGCGATGTTGCTTTCCGGCTCCATGGCGATTTTCGCCAGGGTGCTGCCGAGCATCAGGATCACCGGCAGCAGAATGATCAGCAATGAGATGCCGAAACTCGGCTGGCGCATGGCACTGGGTTTGGCCGAGAACAGTTCGCCCAGCTCCGCCGGCTCCTCAATGTGCATGCGCTTTGACAGCCAGTTGCCGTACAGCGGACCGGCCAGAATCACCGCCGGCACTGCCACGCAGAAACCCAGCAACATGGTCAGGCCGAGATCGGCGTGTAACGCGCTGACAGCGATCAGCGGCCCAGGGTGCGGCGGCATCAGGGCGTGCAGCGTGGTCATGCCGGCCAACGCCGGAATCGCGATTTTCAGCAGCGGCTGATTCGACTGGCGGGCCATGACGAAGATGATCGGCACCATCATCACCAGACCCACTTCGAAGAACAGCGGCAGGCCGATGACCATGGCCACCAGGGCCATGACCCACGGCAGCGCCTTGCCCTTGCCCAGCCCCAGCAGCGTCGACGCGATGCGGTCCGCCGCGCCCGACTCGGCCATCAGCGCACCAAGCATGGCGCCCAGGGCAATGATGATCCCGGCCTCACCGAGAATCCCGCCCGCGCCCTTGCTGAACGCCTTCGCCACTGCCTCCGCTGGCAACCCCGCGCCTATGCCTGCGATGAATGTACCCACCAGAATCGACAGAAACGGCGGAAGTTTGGTAGCGCTGATCAGCACGATGATGGTGGCAATGGCGATCAGGCAGCAGATGATCAGACGAGTGTCATGAAACACCCAGGCAGCAGACGACAGATCCAACGCGGAACCCCTTATCGTTCGGTTTTTATTTCAGGAAGGTTTGAAACAATATGTTTCAACCGGCCGAACCATACCGGATGCGGCATTGCGTCGCAGTTAAATTTTTCACAGGATCTGGCCGTTTCGCCACCGGTCCCTACTTGAAACGCGGCATCATCCTGTGGGTGCGAGCTTGCTCGCGAAGGCCGCATTTGAGTCACGCGCGCATTCGATCAGAACCTCGCGTAACCCCTGAGCGGCTGCCGACAACTGGTGGTCCGCCTGGGTCATCAAGCCAATACGACGCTCGATGCGCGGGCCTTCCAATGCGATGCAGCGGGCGCCGAGTTCTTCCATCTGCGCGATGCACAGCGACGGCACCGCGCTGACGCCCAGGCCATTGGCGACCATGCGTCCGACCGTCGACAGCTGATGGCTTTCAAACGCCACCGAGAGTTTGCCGTGCTGGCTTTGCAGGTCCTGCTCCAGCAGCAAGCGCACGGCGGACGGGCGTTGCAGGGTGATGAAGTCGTGACGCAGCAGCTCGTCCCAACTCATTTCGCGGCGTTCGGCCAGTGGCGAATCCTTCGGCACCACCGCTACAAAACGATCCATGTAAAACGGCGTGAAGATCAGGTTGTTGCCCGCTTCGGGCTCAAAGCCGATGCCCAGCTCGACGCGCCTATGCCCGACCATTTCCACCACCTGCTCGTTGATCACGTCGTGCACCGCGACGTTTACCCGAGGGTAGCGCTCGCGAAAAATCTTCAGCGCGATCGGCAGCGAATTGCCCGCGTAGGACGGCATGGCGGCCACCGACACTTTGCCCATCTGCAGGGTGAAACGCTGTCGCAGCAGCTCTTCGGTGTTGTCCCAGTCGGCGAGCAACTGCCGGGCCAGCGGCAGCAAGGCCTCGCCCTCGGGCGTCAGGCTGACATTGCGCGTGGTACGGGTCAGCAACTGCCCGCCCAGGTCTTCCTCCAGCGCCTTAATGGTCAGGCTTAATGCTGGTTGCGACACATGCAGCCGTTCGCCGGCCTGAGCGAAACTCAAGCACTGCGCCACTGCCAGAAACGCGCGAAGCTGTTTCACGTTCATATATTTGGATTACTTATCAATCGAATAAAAAAACAAAATTAACAAATCAGTGCACGCGAGAGAAGATGCGGCCAACGCTCTCCGATGCTTACATTGTCGGACACAACTACAAATAAGGCGGGATCTCACCATGGCTGGACTCGACAAACGCGTGGCAACCTACGCTGAAGCCCTCGCCGGGCTGACTGACAACATGACGGTGCTCTCCGGCGGCTTCGGACTCTGCGGCATTCCCGAAAACCTCATCGCCGAAATCAAGCGCATGGGCGTGAAAGGCCTGACGGTGGTTTCCAACAACTGCGGCGTCGACGGATTTGGCCTCGGCATCCTTCTGGAAGACCGGCAGATTTGCAAAATGGTCGCGTCCTACGTGGGCGAAAACGCCCTGTTCGAGCGCCAGTTGCTCAGCGGCGAGCTGGAAGTCGAGCTCACCCCCCAAGGTACCCTGGCGGAAAAAATGCGCGCAGGCGGCGCCGGCATTCCTGCGTTCTACACCGCCACCGGCTACGGCACCCCCGTTGCGGAAGGCAAGGAAACCCGCCAGTTCAATGGCCGCAACGTGATCTTGGAAGAAGCCATCACCGGCGACTTCGCTATCGTCAAAGGCTGGAAGGCCGACCACTTCGGTAACGTGGTCTACCGTCACACCGCACAGAACTTCAATCCGGTCGTGGCCACCGCCGGCAAGATCACCGTGGTGGAAGTCGAAGAAATCGTCGAGCCCGGCGTGCTGCTGCCCACCGAGATCCACACCCCCGGCATCTATGTCGATCGCGTGATCCTGGGCACGTTCGAGAAGCGCATCGAGCAGCGAACCGTCAGAAAAGCCTGACGTCAGCGTCGTACTCGAACCGATTTCCCCCTTTGTATCTCCGGCGCCGGGGCTTCCCACGGACCGGACAGAATAAAAGAGACCCAAGACCATGGCACTCTCCCGCGAACAAATGGCAAAGCGCGTCGCGCGCGAACTGCAAGACGGCTTCTACGTGAACCTGGGCATCGGCATTCCCACCCTGGTCGCCAACTACGTCCCGGACGGCATCGACGTGATGCTGCAATCGGAAAACGGCCTGCTCGGTATGGGCGCCTTCCCGACTGAAGAGACTATCGACGCCGACATGATCAACGCCGGCAAACAAACCGTGACCGCGCGCAAGGGCGCGTCGATTTTCTCATCCGCCGAGTCCTTCGCCATGATCCGTGGCGGCCACGTCGACCTGACCGTGCTCGGCGCCTTCGAAGTGGACGTCGAAGGCAACATTGCCTCGTGGATGATCCCCGGCAAGCTGGTCAAGGGCATGGGTGGCGCGATGGACCTGGTGGCCGGCGCCGAGAACATCATTGTCACCATGACCCATGCGTCCAAGGACGGCGATTCCAAGCTGCTGTCGCGCTGCAGCCTGCCGTTGACCGGCGCCGGCTGCATCAAGAAAGTGCTGACCGATCTCGCCTACCTGGAGATCGAAAACGGCGCTTTCGTGCTGCGCGAAACCGCACCGGGCGTGACCGTCGACGAAATCATCGCCAAGACTGCCGGCAAACTGATCGTGCCGGATGACGTGGTGGAAATGACGTTCTGATCAGCCCGGCAATGGCGCGGTTCTGCAGGATCCGCGTCATGCCCCACGTTGCCGCCACGGCTTAAGCGTTTGCCACACCCGCACCTTTCGTCAGACCACCCTGCCCCTTCAGCGATGAAGGGGCTTTGCTGTATCTGAAGCGGTGCTTTTCGCGTCACCGTCAACACTTGAAACCGCCGTCCAAAAAACCTGAACAATAACTAAAAGAGGTAACACACGTGGCCGCCGACATCGAAGAAAGCCGCTCCGCCCGCTTTGCCCTGCGTTGCGCCAAATGGGCGGAACGCTGGTTCCCGGACTCGTGGGTATTCGCCGCCCTGGCCGTGGTCATCGTCACCCTCGCCACGCTGGTCATCGGCGCCAAACCCGCCGACACCGCCAAAGCCTTCGGCGACGGCTTCTGGAGCCTGATCCCGTTCACCATGCAAATGGCCTTCGTGGTCATCGGCGGCTATGTCGTCGCCAGTTCGCCGCCGGCGGTCAAGCTGATCGACCGCCTGGCCCGCCTCCCGAAAAACGGCCGTTCGGCCGTGGCCTGGGTCGCGCTGATCAGCATGGTGGCGTCGCTGCTCAACTGGGGCTTGTCGCTGGTCTTCGGCGGCTTGCTGGTGCGTGCCCTCGCCCGGCGTACCGATCTGAAAATGGACTACCGCGCCGCCGGTGCCGCCGCTTATCTGGGCCTGGGCGCGGTGTGGGCCTTGGGCCTGTCGTCGTCCGCCGCGCAGTTGCAAGCCAACCCCGCGAGCCTGCCGCCGTCGATTCTGGCGATCACCGGGGTGATTCCGTTCACCCAGACGATCTTCCTCTGGCAGTCCGGCGTGATGCTGCTGGCCTTGGTGGTGGTCTCGATCATCGTCGCCTACGCCACGGCGCCCGGTCCGGCCAACGCCCGCGATGCCAAGGAGTGCGGGATTGACCCGAGCTTCAGCCTGCCACCGTTGCCGCCGCGCACCCGCCCGGGGGAATGGCTGGAGTACAGCCCGCTGCTGATCATTCTGATGGTCGCGCTGGCGTCCGGCTGGTTGTACAACGAATTCAGCACCAAGCCGGCGATTACCGCGATTTCCGGCCTGAACACCTATAACTTCCTGTTCATCATGGTCGGCGCGCTGTTGCACTGGCGTCCGCGCAGTTTCCTCGACGCCGTGGCTCGCGCCGTGCCGACCACCACCGGCGTGCTGATCCAGTTTCCGTTGTACGGCTCGATCGCCGCGCTGCTGACCACGGTCAAGGGCGGCGATGCGCAAACCGTCGCGCACCACATCTCGACGTTCTTCACCAGCATCGCGTCCCATGACACCTATGCGCTGCTGATGGGTGTGTACTCGGCGATTTTGGGGTTCTTCATTCCGTCCGGCGGCGGCAAATGGATCATCGAAGCGCCGTACGTGATGCAGGTCGCCAACGATCTCAAATACCACCTCGGCTGGGCGGTGCAGATCTACAACGCCGCCGAAGCCCTGCCGAACCTGATCAACCCCTTCTACATGCTGCCGCTGCTGGGCGTGCTCGGCCTGAAAGCGCGGGATTTGATCGGTTTCTCGTTCGTGCAGTTACTGGTGCACACGCCGCTGGTGTTGTTTCTGCTGTGGGTGCTGGGCACGACGTTGGCGTACATCCCGCCGGTCATGCCTTGATTGGATAAGTAGGACCGGCTTTAGCCGGGAAGACGTTAATGGTCACACCATGAGACTGATGGTGCCGACACCGGCCCCTTCCCGGCTGAAGCCGGTCCCACTCACAGGGCCTTCGCGAGCAAGCTCGCTCCCACAGGAACGGCGTTTACGGCGTTAGATTGCCGCGCAGGCCAGGACAAACGCTTTCACCAGTGGCGGGGTGCTGCCCTCCAGCGCGGCGCGTTCCGGTTGAAACAACGTCGCGACGAAGAACGGATGACCGTCGAGCTCCATCGCGCGGACCTCGTCGTCTTCGTCATAGCCCGACACTTTAAGCGGGCCGGCAAACACGTCGGCCTCCAGTTCCTTGCGCAAACCATAGCGGCAGCGGTAGCGCTCCTGCGTTTCCAGCGCGTCGTAAGCGGCGGCAACCCGCGAACCCGGCCGCAGACGGATCGGCGCGAAGGCTTCGACCAGCGAGCAACTCAAGGGCGTGATGATGGCGTTCTCCGATTCCGGCGCAGTCTCGGCGTGCTCGGCATCGGCCCAACCCAGATAATTGCGCGCGTACTCCAGCAACGCATGCTGAAAGCCGCCGCATGTGCCGAGGAAGGGAACCTGCCGCTCGCGGGCGAAACGAATTGCCGTCAGCGCGCCGTCCATGTTGCGGTAGGGGCTGGCCGGCACACACCAGATGCCATCGAACGCCTGCAAGCCCACACCATCCCCGATCTCCGTCGTCGGCACCCACGTTGCCTGAACGTTGAGCCCGGTTTCGCTCGCCACCCTGTCCAGCGCCACCGGTATCGCCTGATGCGCTGGCACACTCGGTTCGTAGTCACCTACCAACGCGATCTGGATTTTTTGCCCTTGAGTCATGTGTGCTCCCTGATATCAAAACGCTTTGCATGAGGTCCGGGGGCGACTATAAGCTTGTCGTTCTGCAATCAGAATTGGCGTCCAGGCAAGTGATCAATGCAGCCGCGCACTATCGAATCAATCATGCCGACCTCACCCTCATCCTCGCGCTGGTGCGTGGGCGGACGCTGGCCAAGGCCGCTGAGCTGCTGAAGGTCGATGTCTCGACGGTATTCCGCGCAGTGCGTCGGATGGAGAAAGCGGTGGGCACGGCGCTCTTCGACAAGAGCCGCGCGGGGTATGTGCCGACCAGCGCAGCCCTGGCGCTCGCCCAGCAGGCCGAAAGCGCCGAGAACGCCCTGGCGCTGGCGCAATTGAGTCTTGAGCAGGGCCGACAGGTTGTCAGTGGCACCGTGCGGCTGACCTGCACGGAAGCCGTATTGCAAAGCCTGCTGCTCCCCGCCTTGAGCCGTTTCATGCCGGATTACCCGGGCCTGCGTCTGGAGCTGAACACCTCCAGCACCTTCGCCAACCTGAGCCGCCGCGACGCCGACATTGCGCTACGGCTGACCAACACACCGCCTGAGCATCTGGTTGGCACTCGACTGGGCACGGTTGCGTATCGGATCTGTTCGAGCGCGGCCTACGCGGGACGCATCGGTGATCTGGCCCTCGACGACATGGCCTGGATCGCCCCCGACGATTTCCTCCCTGATCACCCGACCGTGATGTGGCGGCGGCAGCAGCTGCCCGGCGTGAACCTCGCCTACCGCTGCAGCTCCATGCTGGCCGTGGCCCAACTGGTGCGCGCAGGCATGGGCGTAGCAGCCCTGCCGGATTTCATGCTGAAGGACAGCGAGGTTCAGCCCATCAGCGAAGCAATCGAAGGGCATGACACCGGGCTGTGGCTGCTGACGCGGCCGGATTGCCGGGCGCTACGCTCGGTGTCGGCGTTGTTCAGCGAACTGACCAGGGCGATTGAGCTGTAAAAAGTGTCTCGCGCCTGCGAAACAAAAACCTGTGAGAGTGAGCTTGCTCACGAAGGGGCCGGTACATCTGCTAAATCACTGGCGGATGGAAGGCAGCCTTCGCGAGCAAGCTCTCTCCCACAAGGGCCGCGTTCGCTGAAGATAGATGTGGAGTGGAACCGATCAACAACTCGTCAACCCCGTTCAACCACCCCGCCGCTCCCGGCGAAACTGCCCCGGCGGCATGCCGTGGGCTTTGCGGAAGCGCCGCGAAAAATACGCTTCGTCGGCAAACCCGCAGATCTCGGCGATGTGGCTCAAGGGTTTGCTGCTCATCAAATGCGTCCGCGCCAGCCGCATACGCCGCTCCAGGACCAGTTCGGAAAAGGTGCTGCCGGTTTCCTTGCGTAGCAGGTGGGTCAGGTAATTGGGCGACAGAAAGGCCGCCGCCGCCGCATCGGTAAGGGTCATGGCCGGATCGGCGATGTGTTCGCGAATGTAGTCGGTCACCCGGCTCATCGCGTCGCGCCGTCCACGCCGCTCAGCCTTGTTCGCCGACAGCGCCAGCAACTGCGCTTCGTAGCGATTGCACACCGTGCCGATCAATTGCAGCAGGCATCCCCGCAGGATGGCGCCTGAGCCCAATTGCCTGGCGCGATCCATCTCGCGCATCTGCGCCAGCAGCGCGGTCACTTCGGCGAAGTCGGTGTCATCGAGGGTGAAATCCAGATGTTCCTGAAAGCGGAACGGCGCCAGTTCAGGCGCCTCGGCGACGGGCACGTCTTCAATGTCCATCGGGTCGCACTGCAGGTGTTGCAGGAGAAATTCCTGAGAAAAGTTGATGACGACAAAATTGCCTTCTTCCGGGTGCGGAATCACATGCAGGCGATGGGGCAGGATGAACGCCAGGGTGTTGCGCGGAAACGGCCTGACCGCGCCACCGATGTGCTGCACGGTGTCGCCACCGAGGTTGATCTGGATCTGGAAATATTCGTGACGATGGGGCGCGGTCAGCGCGGGTCGGGCGGACTTGTCACGGATGTAGAAATCCATGCGGTCGCTGCGCTGCTGCATGCCATAGGTCTGGATGCGGGAGGGATGGGCCATCGCTGAAACACCTGAAATCGCCGGTTCGGACTGCCCCATGGTAGGGCAACGACGGCAGCCGAACCAAAGGATTCTCAGGCGGGCTTGAACCTGGACTCAGCCAATCGTCACACTCAGTTCGGCAAGGCCTTCGATCCCGGCGCTGACCACATCGCCGCGCTGCAACGCGCCCACCCCGGCTGGCGTTCCGGTATAGATCAGGTCGCCCGCCTTGACCCCGACCGACTGCGACAGGTACGCGATCACGTCCCTGACCGCCCAGATCTGGTCAGACAGATCGCCACGCTGGCGGCGCTCGCCATTGACGTCGAGCCAGATCGCACCGGCTTCCGGGTGGCCGATCTCGCTGACCGGGCGCAGCGGCGTGGCGGGCGCGGAGGCGTCGAATGCTTTGGCCCACTCCCACGGCCGGCCCATTTTCTTGGCCTGCGCCTGTAAATCGCGGCGGGTCAGGTCCAGACCGACGCCGTAGCCCCAGACGTGGGTCAGGGCGTCCTGCGGGTCGATGTTCACACCGTCCTTGCCGATCGCAACGACCAGCTCAATCTCGTGATGCAGGTCCTCGGTGAGCGGCGGGTAAGCGATGTAGCCTTCGGCGGGCACCACGGCGTCGGCCGGCTTCATGAAGAAGAATGGCGGCTCGCGGTCAGGGTCATGGCCCATTTCCCGGGCGTGATCGGAGTAATTGCGGCCGACGCAGAAAACCCGACGAATCGGAAAGCGGCTGGCAGTCCCGGCAACGGCCAGGGACGGTGTGGCAACGGGGGCGATAACGAACTCGGTCATGGCGGTGTCCTCGATTCAAGGTGGCTCGGCATGGGTTGAGTGTGGCGATTGATCGCTTAGCCAGGTTGGACGGATCCCACCAGGTTTTGGACAAAACAACGCAACCACTTGAACCGATGATCAGCCGCGGCCCACAAACGGCATGCCGCTGGCCATGACGGTCATGTTCAGCACGTTGGCGGACAATGGCAGCCCGGCCATGTAGCTCACCGCGTCGGCCACATGCTGCACGTTCATGGTCGGCTCGACCTGCAGATCACCGTTGGGCTGCAACACGCCTTTGGTCATGCGGTCGGTCATTTCGGTGAGGGCGTTGCCAATGTCGATCTGGCCGCAGGCGATGTTGAACTGCCGACCGTCCAGCGCGGTACTTTTGGTCAGGCCCAGCACGGCGTGTTTGCTGGACGTATAAGGCGAGCTGAACAACCGGGGCGTGTGCGCCGAAATCGAGCCGTTGTTGATGATCCGGCCACCTTGAGGCACCTGACGCCGCATCAAGCCGAACGCGGCGCGCACGCACAAAAACATCCCGGTGACGTTGGTGTCGATGACGTTCTTCCACTGCTCGACCGACAACTCGTCCATCGGCACGGCCGGTGCGCCAATGCCGGCGTTATTGAACGACATGTCCAGTCGACCGAACGTGCTTTCAATGGTCGCGAACAGCGCTTCGACGCTGGCCGGGTCGCGCACATCCGTCGGCACCGCCAGCGCCTGCTGTCCGGCAGCCTCGGCCTGATCGACCAACGCCTGCAATGGCTCGGGCCGACGTCCGGCCAGCACCACGGCAAAACCGTCAGCCAGCAGTTGCAGCGCCACGGCACGGCCAATGCCACTGCCGGCGCCCGTCACCAGAGCGACTTTCAACACCGAAGATCGAGACATACGCGGTTCCTTGTTCTTGTCAGGGAGGGTTCTGTGGTTAATCGTCAGCTGTGAACAGGGGTCAACACCGGCTGCCCGGCGTAAAACGCCAGCAGGTTGTCGGCGACCATTTTCACGGTGTCGCGCGACGCTTCCGGCGACAACCCCGCCAAGTGCGGCGTGAGAACCACGTTGTTCAACGCTTTCAGGGCATCGGGGACGTGGGGCTCGTCGTCGAATACGTCCAGGGCCGCCCCGGCCAGGCGCCCCTGTTTGAGCGCATCGATCAGCGCATCGGTGTCGACGACGCTGGCCCGCGCGATGTTGACGAGGAAGCCCTCGGCGCCCAGCGCTTCGATGGCCGCCTTGTCGATGAGGTGCCGCGTCGACCCGCCGCCCGGCGTCGCCACCACCAGAAAGTCCGACGCTTCGGCCAGTGCCAGCGGGGTCGCGCAATAGTTGAAATCCACGCCCGCGCGCGGCGAGCGGCTGTGATAGTGGATGACCATGTCAAACCCCAGCCCGCGCTTGGCGATGGCCATCCCCACCGAACCAAGACCGAGAATGCCCAGGCGTTTGCCGGCGAACGAGGGCCGTGTGACCTTGCGCCATTCGTTGCGGCGCACCGACACGTCGGCCTGAGGAATGTCGCGAACCGCCGCCAGCAGCAAGGCCATCGCGTGGTCCGCCACCGTCGGGGCATTCACCCCTGCCCCGTTGGTCACCACGATGCCCCGCGCCTCGGCGGCTTCGAGGTCGACACGTTCGTAGCCCGCGCCAATCACACAGATGATGCCGAGCTTCGGCAGCGCGGCCATTTCCTCGGCAGTGAACCCCAGAGGCCCGCGGGTCAGCACGGCGTCAATCTCCTCGCCCCCATTCGCCACCGCCTCGGCACGCATCGCCGGCGTCGGCGCCAGAATCAGGCGAAAGCCGCTGCTTTCCAAGATCGGCAAATACATGTTCACGCTTTCAACCAGCACCAACACCGTCTTCATCATCCCTCCGCCAGGCAAAATTCGTGGTGCTGACAGTAGCGCGAGTGAGAGCGGTTGGGCAGAGGCTGACATGAAAATCCAGTGTCCTGACAAAACGCGTTAGCCCGGCAGACCCATTAACGTCACAAGGCACGCGGACACTTTCACGCACCCGATACCGAATGAACGGAGCAGCCGAGGCCTTTACGATCTCCTTCAAAACGACAGCAATCCCCCTCGCAACGACAATCCCGGTTGCCCGAGACGCGCTTTGCTGTTTAAGGTCTGAGCCCTGCGACACCTGATTTTTCACCACAAAACGATGTGCCACGCGGTGCGGCAACGGCTGCGCCATGAACGGACATGCAGAAAAGGAACGTCAGAACCATGTTGAAAGGATTATCCAGAACGATTAGCGGCGCCGCGATTGCCGGTGTGTTGTTGTCATCCGCCGTGGCCCTGGCCGCCGCTGACACCGGCAAGGAACCGGGTCGGGCGCTGGCGGCGAAGATCGGCGTGCCGTGGCCGGCAGTGATCGCCCATCGTGGCGCATCGTTCAATGCACCCGAAGAAACGGTTCCTTCCTACACCCTGGCTCGCGAGCTGGGCGCGGATTACCTGGAGATGGACATCCAGCGCACCAAGGACGGCGTGCTCATCGCGCTGCACGACAACACGCTGGAGCGCACGACGAATATCGCGGAGGTCTACCCGCAACGTGCCAAGGACCCGCTGAATACTTTTACGCTGGAAGAAATCAAGCGCCTGGACGCTGGCTCCTGGTTCAACAAGGCCTACCCCGATCGCGCCCGCGCCACCTACGCCGGGCTGAAGATTCTGACGCTGGACGAGGTCATCGACATCGCCGAACGCGGCAAGAACAAGCCCGGTCTGTACATCGAAACCAAAGTGCCGGCGCAGTTTCCGGGCATCGAGGAAGATTTGAAGAAAAAGCTCGATCAGCGCGGTTGGCTGACCCAGCGTCCTGCCGCCGAGAAAGGCTACGTCAACGTCGCCCACATGCCAGGCCGCGTGGTGCTGCAGACCTTTGAAAAACCAAGCCTGGAACTGCTGCAGAAGAGCATGCCCGACACGCCGAAAGTCCTGCTGCTGTGGCTCGGTGACGGCTCCATCGAAACGGCGTCGGGCAAGACGTTCAAGGATTCGGGGGCCAAGGACAAAGCCAGCTTTTACGCCAGCCAGCAGGTGAAATCCAAAGAAGAGTTTGCCGCCTGGATGGATTGGGCCAAAGCCCACGGCGCCGTAGGGACCGGGCCGTCGGCAGCGCTGAAGAACGGCGGTGACCAGAGCTACAGTGACTTGGTGCAGCCGTGGATGAACAAGATGGCCCATGATCGCGGGATGATCGTCCACCCGTACACCGTCGATGACGCGGTGGATTTCAAAGCGATCAGCGAACAGGGCGTGGACGGGTTCTTTACCAACCGTGCTTCGGAACTGCTGAAATTCTACGGTCGACCGTCGAAGGAAAGCATGGACTCGATCCTGAAACGCAGCGGCTTTTGAGCTAGAGACCGCAGCGTGATTTGTAAAGCGCGCGGCAGTGGGAGTGACCGTGTTTAATTCCCGGCCGCGCGGCGTCTGCGCGATGGTTCTCTCATACGACTTGACGCTGCTTGCCGATATTTCACGCCGATCAAAACTGTGGGAGTGAGCTTGCTCGCGAAGAGTCCGGTATGGGCGCTAAATATTCAGCGGCCGAAATACTGCCTTCGCGAGCAAGCTCACTCTCATCAAACAAAAAATAAGCCTTTGATTTTGTTGCACAATTCAAGAGGCCTTCACCAAGTCTAATCCCAGTTTTCGTGCCTTGCGCAGCAAGGCACGAAACTGCTTTTCTTTGCTCCGTTCTTCAAACGCTTCGATCCCCTGCTCAACATATGGCTGGCCCTTGGTCAACATGGCGTAGATCAGCCGTGCAAGCTGATGAGCCGTGGCCTTGATCGCGCAACTGGTGTCCATCCGCGCCAGTCGGGCTCTATGGCTGGCGCCGATGAAGCTTTTATCGTTTCGCGCGTTGGAGGCCGCCTGCTTGAGCGCCTGAGCTGCGTTATTGCGGGTTTTCTGACTTTTACCCGACAGTTGGCGACCACCAGAAATCCGTGTCGGTGGCGCCACACCTAGCCATGAGCAGAAATGCTCCATCGTAGGAAATCGGGACAAATCCGGGCCAATTTCGCCGGCAATGATCAGGGCCGTATCGACGCCTATGGTTGGTATGGCGGTGAGATCAACGCCCATGACGCGCCAAAGTGACTGATGTAGGGCCGCCTGATCTGCTGCGCAGCGGTGAGGGCTACGCAGGATTTTTCGTGAGGGTTGCGGGGCTTCTTCGCGCTCGGGCAACTGACTCAGCGCGTCCGTAATTGCCTTGTCGCACGCGCCAATCTGCTGTTCAAAAAAGTCGTAGCACTGCACTTCTTGCTCAAGCGCATGTAGATGTTCCAGGCGCCAATTACCGTGCAGGCTGCGGGCGATGGTCTCTTTGCTGGCCTTGATACGCCGATCAGTCAACTCGGCCAGAGCAGCCGGATCGCGCTCGCCGGCAATAATTGCACGAAGGATTTTCATGCCGGTCACGCCCGAAATATCGCTAATGACGTTGGCGAGCTGAATGTTCATCTGGCTCAGCGCTTTTTGCATACGGTTCAATGTCTGGGCCTGATTGCGAACCTTGCCGGCTCGTTGGCGAATGAGCGCCCGCATGGAACAGATGGCATCGTCAGGGCGAAAGGCTCCGCGTAGCAGGCCATGGCTCATCAGTTGACATATCCACTGGCAATCGAGGACATCGGATTTACGACCGGAAATCTGCCGAGTTGCGCGTGAGTTGACCAGATAGACCTTGAAGCCTCGCGCATCAAGAAGCTCAAACAGTGGAATCCAGTAGACGCCGGTGGCTTCCATGGCCACGACCTCTATCTTCAGACTTTCAAGCCAGTCGGCCAGCTTGATGAGGTCGTCGGTGAAGGAGGAAAAGCTGCGTACCGATTGCTTGTGGTCACGATCAACGGCGACCCAATGCTCACGGCTGCCGATGTCGATACCGGCACAATGCGGATGGACCCGTTCAAAACGCTGTCTGGATTGCTTGCGCGCCATGCTAATTCCTCGCAGGATGATGGGCGCGCGGGGCACACGGTGGCGAAAGGGTTCACTCTCTCATACGTGGTCACGGCTAGCCGTGCCGACAAGGACTCCACGCCGATACCGTGCGGGCCACTCTCCCACGCGGGTGCTGTCCACACCAATGTGAGTACCGGCCTCTGTCCCGCGCTCCTGAATCCTAGAAAAGCACAGAGCGGCTGCCCCTGAGGGGGCAGCCGCTCTGTGCTTTTCAAAGTATCAGCGTCACAACAGGGATGAGTCGAGCACCCAGTTTGCTGCGCGACAGCGCGGCGCGTAGCGGCGGGACGACTCCCACAAGGCTCGACGTTCTTACGCCAGCTCTGCCACCACCGCTGCCAACGCTTTCGCCGGATCGGCCGCCTGGCTGATCGGGCGGCCGATGACCAGATAGTCGGAGCCTGCATCCAGCGCCTGGCGCGGCGTCAGAATGCGGCGCTGATCGTCCAGCGCGCTGCCGGCGGGGCGAATGCCCGGGGTGACCAGTTGCAGCGACGGATGCGCGGCTTTCAGCGCCTGAGCTTCCAGCGCGGAACACACCAGACCGTCCATCCCGGCTTTTTCCGCCAGCGCCGCCAACCGAAGCACCTGCTCCTGGGGCTCGATGTCCAGACCGATCCCGGCCAGGTCTTCGCGCTCCATGCTGGTCAGCACGGTGACCCCGATCAACAGCGGCTTGGGGCCGGTACGCTGATCCAGCACGTCACGGCAGGCCGCCATCATGCGCAGGCCGCCGGAGCAATGCACATTGACCATCCAGACGCCCATTTCAGCGGCAGCCTTGACCGCCATCGCCGTGGTATTGGGAATGTCGTGGAATTTGAGGTCCAGGAACACCTCGAAGCCTTTGGCGTTGAGGGTTTCAACGATGTCCGATGCGCAGCTGGTGAACAGCTCTTTGCCTACTTTGACCCGGCACAGTTTGGGGTCCAGTTGATCAGCCAGGTTCAACGCGGCTTCGCGGGTCGGAAAATCCAGGGCGACGATGATGGGGGTCTGGCAGGCGGACATGAGCGGGTTCTCTGGCAAGTCGAAATCGGCGCGCATTGTAGCCGAACATCCCGCAGGGCGGGACCCGGCAATCGGTAAATGCCTGCCCCATGCGCGCCAGGCGTCGGGCATCTCCTACAATTGAACCACTGGACAGCGTCGCTGCTCCAACCCTTATCACAAGAAGGAGAGCGTTATGCCCTGGTATGCCTGGTTAATTCTGCTCGTTGCAATCGGCTCGATCGTCGGCGGTCTGCTGATGCTCAAGGATTCAGCGAAGAAACTGCCCCTGACCGATGAACAACTCAAACGCGTCCACGAGCGCAATGCCGAGATGGACGCAAAAGAAGCGCGAGATCGCTGAGTCACTTTGGCGACGCTGACCAACATCGTTCAAGCACTTGGTGGGAGCGCGCATTCAGCGCGCTCCCACCAAGTGCTCGCCAATCATCCGCGAATCACCCGCCGCGCGTCCCCAGTCGGTAATGCGTGCCTTCATCAGTCCCTTTCCCGATCTTCGCCCTGAGCCACCGCGTGATGAGTTGCCTGCGGTGTCACAGCGATCCGAAACGGCTGGAAGATCTTGAACATTTCCCCGTTCTCCCGAAGCTGCCGGAGCAATTCGCTGAAGCGCTCGCCGCTAATGGGTGCATCCGGGCGCAGCAGCGCATAGTGCCGATACACCTGGTCCACGCGGTCCGAGACCAGGAACTGTTCGGCGTCCTGCGGGTTGTTCGACATGAACGTGCTCAGATAGGAGCGCGTCACCAGCGCGATGTCCGCACGGTCACGCAGCACCATCAGCAGGTTGCTGTCGTGGGAATAGGTCAGCGTGGCGTTGTAGTTATCGGCCAGAAATTTAGGGTCGGCGTCGAAGCGCGCGAACGCGTAGTGATAGCCGCTGAACAGCGCGAGGCGCTTGCCGTGCAGCTCATCGAAATACGTCTGGGTCCTGCCCTGCAAGCGGTGGGCGACAAACACTTCGGCGTCTTCGAGACCCATGTCGACATCTTGATGGGGAATGCCTTTCCAGCCCCAGGCGGGGTTTTCGAAAATGGCCATGTCGAAGCGCGCCTGCTGGAAATCGCGAAACCGGCGGGGGATGGAAGTGGGCACTGCCTCGAAGCGGTAGTCGTTCTGCATTGCGTTCAGTGCGCTGATCATCTGCGGCAGCAATCCAGTGTCTTCGCCGCGCTCGGGACGAATCGTATACGGCGGAAAATGCGCCGCACCAATGCGCACGATCTGCGTCGCACCCGCCTGCCAGGCCCACAGTGTGGTGGTCGTGAACAGCAGGGTTTTAAAAGCCATCCGCATCGGCGTGGACATCAAGACAGGGCACCTCAGGCGAAACGGAGTGCGTAAGCTATGCGTTCGCGATCAATTAGACAACGGTCAAACGGAAGCTAGATCGCCTCTCGTTCCAATTCTCGCCCTCCTTGCGCCTTGCTGCCCCCTTTCCCTTGCGGCCTTTCCGGCCCTTTCCCGGCTGAAGCCGGTCCTGCCAAAAGCGCTGAAGCTGTCCGTGTCCTTTGCGTTATCGACCGCGCCGCGCTTTATATGAGGACCGGACGCACATGCAATTTATGCCGAGCCGCGTTGGCCAGGCAAGCGCTGTCCCGGCCATATGCGGGTCAGGGGCTACAAAAGACGCTGCGCCTGCAAACCTTCCGGCATGTCACGAGTCCCAATCATGGATCATCTGCGCCGGGCAGTTGGACGTGACGGCCGTCATCTGGCTACGCTCCAGGGCGCTGCCGCAGGTTACGAAACAGGAGTTGAAGATGTCCTACTGGCTGGTGATAGACCTGGAGGCCACCACCGAAGAGGGCGGATGGCCGGTGGCGGAGATGGAAATCATCGAAATCGGTGCGTCACTGGTCAATCAGGACGGGCGGGAAATCGATCATTTCGAACGTTTCGTGCGGCCCGTACGCCGGCCCTTGCTGACGCCCTTCTGCCGTGAGCTGACGCACATTCAGCAGAGCTTCATCGACAGCGCCTCGACGCTGCCCGCTGTATGGCCACAGTTCGAACGGTGGATTGCTCAACACCGGGAGCGGCTGGTCGCCTGGACAAGCTGGGGGGATTACGACCGTCAGCAGCTACAACAGGATTGGCGTCAGCACCAGCTCACCAGCGAACTGGCTACCCTGCCCCACATCAACCTGAAACAACGTTTCGCCAAAGCACGTCACCTGCAAAAACCCTGCGGCCTTAACGCCGCGCTGCAACTGGCGGGAATGCATTTCAACGGTCCGCAACACCGGGCACTGTCGGACGCGCGCAATACCGCACGCTTGTTACCGCTGGTGATGCCAGGCTGAAGGGTGGCGCATTTACCAAAGCGGATGACGGCCTTTTGTACGTTCGGCATACTGTCCGGCCTTTTCCAGCCCTTTCCAAGGAGATCAGCCATGTTCAAGGTCAACGAGTATTTCGACGGTACCGTCAAATCCATCGCCTTCAAGCAAGCAGAAGGCGACGCGACCATCGGCGTCATGGCTCCCGGAAAATACAACTTCGGCACCAGCGACCGAGAAATCATGCATGTGATTTCAGGCGAGCTGAAGGTGCTGCTACCGGGCGCTGATGATTGGGAAACCTTCGAAGCCGGCACGGATTTCAAGATTCCGGCGAACGTCAAATTCGACGTCGAAGCGACCGAAGAAACCGCCTACCTCTGTGAATACCGCAAGGACTGATACGCAGATGCAGGTCGGCACTCAGTCGACCTGCTCCACCCCGGCATTGAACTGCAAGGCGGCCAGCCGCGCGTACAGCGGGTTGCTGGCAATCAGCCCACGGTGGGTTCCCACCGCGACCAATTTCCCCTGATCCATCACCGCAATGCGGTCTGCGTTCTGCACCGTCGCCAGCCGATGGGCGATCACCAGGGTCGTGCGGCCCTTCATCAACGTCGGCAGTGCCTGCTGAATCAGGTACTCGCTCTGGGCATCCAGTGCGCTGGTGGCTTCGTCGAGCAGCAGAATCGGCGCATCGGCCAGCAAGGCCCGAGCAATCGCCAGACGTTGACGCTGCCCGCCCGACAAGCCCATGCCGCCGTCCCCCAGATGGGTCTGATAACCCTGTGGCAGCAGCTGAATGAACTCATGGGCATGGGCAATCCGCGCTGCCGCTTCCACTTGCTCGACGCTGGCCGCCGGGTTGCCGTAGCGAATGTTGTCCTCCACCGAGCCGAAAAACAGCGCGGGGGTTTGCGACACCCAAGCGAAGCAACGGCGCAAGTCCAGCGGGTCCAGGCGTTCGGCGGGGATGCCCTCGATCAACACGCGTCCCTGCTGCGGGTCGTAAAAACGCAGCAGCAGGTCGAATAGCGTCGACTTGCCCGCACCTGAAGGCCCGACCAGCGCCAGGGTTTCCCCCGCTTCGACGGTCAGGCTCAAGCCGTCCACCGCATTGCGCTCCGGCCGTGAGGGGTAGGCGAAACTGAGGTTTTCCAGCGCCAGGCGACCACTGATGCGTTCGGGCAGCGTAAGCAGATCGCTGGCGGGCGCGGTGATTTCGCTGCGCGCCTGCAGCAATTCGGTGATGCGCTCTGCTGCGCCCGCTGCCCGTTGCATCTCACCGATGACCTCGCTGAGGGTGCCGAACGCGCTGCCGACGATCAAGCTGTAGAACACGAACGCCGCCAGCTCGCCGCCTGAGATACGGCCGGCAATCACATCCATGCCGCCGACCCAGAGCATCACGCCGACCGCGCCCAGCACCAGCACGATCACCAGGGTAATCAGCCACGAGCGCTGCAGAATCCGTTTGCGCGCCGTCTCGAACGCGTCTTCGGCGGTCTGCGCGAAACGCTGACGATCCTGCTCCTGATGGTTGTAGGCCTGAACGGTCTTGATTTGCCCCAGCGCCTCGGACACGTAGCTGCCGACGTCCGCGACGCGGTCCTGGCTCTGCCGCGACAGGCTGCGCACACGGCGCCCGAAAATCAGGATCGGCGCGATCACCAGCGGCAACGCCACGACCACGATGCTGGTCAGCTTGGGGTTGGTGAAGAACAGGAGAATGATGCCGCCGATGACCATCAGCGCGTTACGCAGGAACATCGACAGCGACGAGCCGATCACCGATTGCAGCAGCGTGGTGTCGGCCGTCAGGCGCGACTGGATTTCCGAGCTGCGATTGTTCTCGTAGAAACCGGGATGCAGGCTGACGAGGTGGTCGAACACCTGCTTGCGCAAATCGGCGACCACCCGTTCGCCAATCCACGACACCAGATAAAAGCGCGCGAAGGTGCCGACCGCGAGGGCGACCACCAGTCCCATGAACAGGCCGATGGTTTCATTGAGCAGGGTCGGTGAACGGGTCATGAAGCCCTGATCGACCATCAGCCGGATACCTTGCCCCATGGACAGCGTGATGCCCGCAGTGACCACCAGTGCGAGCAACGCGCCGATGGCTTGCTTGCGGTACGGCGCGATCATGCGCAGGGCAAGACGAATGGCATGCCGCTGACGGCCGGAAAAGACTGAAGCCATGGAAGACACCCGGTAGACGAATCAGCCGCAGAGCCTACACCTCCCTCCCCGTGTACGCTCGTCAGCTTTCGCTGAACTCTGCAGGCGGGTTTCAGTCAAGGAATGCTGTCACGGCCTGGTCATGCAGCCGTGATTACTATCGACGCGCACGTACCTGATGAGGAGACAGGCCATGACCTTGCACAGCAGCAGCAATCAAGAACCCGTGTTCCGCCCTCAGCCCGAGCTGCAACTGGGCGGCGCGATTCTCGATAGAAACGGGCAGGAAATCCTGATCACTGAAGAAATGGTTCTGGCAGCCTGCCAGGAATGCGAGAAGTACTGGGTGCAGCCCGACAAACAAGATTGATGTGCAGATTTGCTTGAAACCCGGCCACCGCGCCGGGTTTTTTATGGGCGTATTAAACATCCTGCAATACACAGTGCGTTTATCCCCATTGCCTATCCACTACTGCTCCTATTACGTCCTTGAGACTTCAACAGTCAATCTGACTTCACTCAAGGAAACTTCGTATGCGCGCTACCCATTACAACTACACCCCACAAGAACTTGAATCCGTATTCCAGGCCATCGTGACGACAATGTTCGATGTTCCGAAGGACATCGCAGACGACGGAAGTCCCGCCCCGAAAATTCTCGTAGTCGCCGGCGTGCAGGGTTCCGGCAAAACGTACATGCTCAACAACACGCTGCTCAAAACCCCGGGCTACGGCAACTACGTGCATCTATACCAGGAGAATTTCCGCGAGCTGCACCCTCGCTACGCGGACTTCGCCGATCAGGACGTGACGCGCCGCTACAAACACACGGAGACGTTCATCTGGGAGCTGTGCAGCCGCATCTTTGCCTACGCCCACAGCAACAAGTTCAACATCGTGATGGAAACCGCGCTGGACACCAAAGCATTCGCCACGGTGATCTCAGGCCAGGAGCTGGCTGACTACCAGTTTGACGTTCACCTGATCGGCTGCAAGAAGGACTTCGTTCATCTTTCAACCATCAAGCGGGCATTTGACGCGCTGGAAGCCGGGACTCTGGAGCGCTTTGTCGATATCGCCACGATCGAAACGAGCATCGAAAACGCCGAGGTGATTCTCAACGCGTTCGAAGAGGCCTGTATGAGGGTCAGCGGCTCCACTATCAGCCTGTACGAGCGAGGTTTCGGTGAACTGAGGAACCGTAAAAAACTGTGCAGCAGCCGCTGTGACCGGGTCAGTTCGCTGACCCCATACGTGTTCACCGACGAACAAGGCGTGGCGATCACCGTGCAGGAACAGGTGCACCGGATCGAGCGCAGCGAAGCATTGCCGATCCCTTGCAGTTTCGCCAGCTTCATCGCGCTGATCGAAGCCCCTGTCACCCGCGCTGAAGATCGCGAGGAGGCCTGGCGAGAGGCCTATAACGCACTCCCGAGAATGCGCCGATTCTGGCAGCACGTTCCGCAACGACTGCCCGAGACCTTGTGGTCTTACATCAAGAAATACACCGTGTGAATCAATCGGCGATCAACGTTGCGCCGAGGGCCTCGACGATCTGACGCAGGGCCGCCGACTCGCCGTTGATCCGAACCTGCAGGCCGTCGATTTCCCGACGCGGCGGGTAATGCTTGCGCAACGCATCGAAGGCCAGCCGCTGGCTCTCGGCATCGCCCACCAGACTGCGGCGGAAATCGGCGTCGTCGCGGCGAGGATCGTACACGCCGCGACACAGCGTATTCAGCGCCCACACCGGGTCGGTGGCGACATCCAAAGTGACCTGCGCCAGCCAAGGCTTGGGCAGCAGGTCTTCAAGCCTGATGCTCGCCGGTTGGCCGAGGTGCGCGCACAGGGCCTGATAGATCTGCGCCGTACCGCGCTGGCGCCCGTCGAGGCTGTAGCCGGCGATGTGCGGCGTGCCGATGACGCACAGCTCGGCCAGTTCGACGTCGACCGCCGGTTCTTTCTCCCAGACGTCCAGCACCGCTTGCAGGTCTTCACGTTCCAGCAGCACTTCGCGCAGGGCGCTGTTGTCGACCACCGGGCCGCGCGCGGCGTTGATCAGCCAGGCACCTGGCTTGAGCTGCTGCAAACGGACGCGGTCGAACAGGTGCCAGGTGGGCGTGTCGCCGGTTTTATCCAACGGTGTGTGCAGGCTGATCACATCGCAACGGGCGATGATCTCGTCGAGGCTGACGTAATCGCCGCCTTCGCTGGCCTGTCGGGGCGGGTCGCAGACCAGCACGTTCCAGCCCAGGCCGCGCAAGACCTTGATCAAGCGACCGCCGACCTGCCCCGCCCCCACGACGCCGTAGGTGCGGCTGGCAAGCTCGACGCCTTCGATTTCCGCCAGGGTCAGCAGGCTGCCCAGCACGTAGTCCACCACGCCACGGGCGTTGCAGCCCGGGGCGCTGGACCATTGAATGCCGGCTTCCTTGAAGTAGTCGAGGTCGAGGTGATCGGTGCCGATGGTGCAGGTGCCGACAAAGCGCACCGGCGTCCCTTCGAGCAATGCCCGGTCGACCCGGGTCACCGAGCGCACCAGCAGAATATCGGCCTCGGCGACGGCAGCGCGGTCGAGCGTACGGCCCGGATAACGCTGGATATCACCAACGCCTGCGAAAAAAGCATCGAGCAAGGGAATGTTTTCGTCGGCAACTATGCGCATGTCAGGGCTCCTGGAGTGGCCGCAGTGTAGGCGCCAGCGCCCCGACGAGCCAGCGGGATGCGAAACGCGTCAGCGGAGGCAGAACCTGATCAGTCGAGCTTTTTGCGAATCCAGTAGAGGAACTCACCGTCACCGGCCTGTTTGTCCACCAGCTCGTGGCCGAGGAACACACAGAATTTGGGGATATCGCGCTGTGTGGACGGATCGGTGGCGATCACTTTCAGCAAGCCGCCGGGCGGCAGGTCACGCACCTTCTGGTGCAGCATCATCACCGGCTCGGGGCAGTTGAGGCCGGTGGCGTCGAGGACGGCATCGACGGCGGGGCTTTCAATGGGATCAGACATGGGGGTGATCGAATCAGACATGAGGGGGGCTCCGAAAACAGGCCGGCATTGTCGCCTAATCGGTACAGGTCGCCAATCGGCACTTTGCCCCGGCCCCTTCGCGAGCAAGCTCGCTCCCACGGTAGGGCAGATAGCCGCCAACGTTACGCGACACAGACTGTCAACTACGCTGCTGCCTACAAACTTTGTAGGATTCTGCGACATCTTGGCGTTTGGTCATCCCGGACCCGGCACGTATGATCCTTGACATTTCTGCGCAGATTAGAAACCTATGTCCCTGATAGTTCTACTGCTTCTGCCTTTCATCGGCAGCTGTCTGGCGGCGCTTTTGCCGCACAACGCACGCAACAGTGAATCCCTCCTCGCCGGCCTGATCGCCTTGATCGGCGCGGTGCAGGTGGCACTGTGGTATCCACAGATCGCCCACGGCGGGGTCATCCGAGAAGAGTTTTTCTGGCTGCCCAGCCTGGGCCTGAACTTCGTCCTGCGCCTGGACGGCTTTGCCTGGCTGTTCTCGATGCTGGTGCTGGGGATCGGCGCGCTGGTGTCGCTGTATGCGCGTTATTACATGTCGCCGGACGACCCGGTGCCGCGCTTCTTCTCCTTCTTTCTGGCGTTCATGGGCGCCATGCTCGGGCTGGTCATGTCCGGCAACCTCATTCAGATCGTGTTTTTCTGGGAGCTGACCAGCGTTTTCTCGTTCCTGTTGATCGGCTACTGGCACCACCGCGCCGACGCCCGGCGCGGCGCTTACATGGCGTTGATGGTCACCGGCGCCGGCGGCCTCGCGCTGCTGGTGGGGATGATGCTGCTCGGGCACGTCGTCGGCAGCTATGACCTTGATCGCGTGCTGGCGTCGGGCGATGCGATTCGCGCCCACGCGCTGTACCCGGTGCTGCTGACGCTGATCCTGATCGGCGCGCTGAGCAAGAGCGCGCAATTCCCCTTCCATTTCTGGCTGCCCCACGCCATGGCGGCGCCGACGCCGGTGTCGGCGTATCTGCACTCGGCGACGATGGTCAAGGCGGGGGTGTTCCTGCTCGCGCGCCTGTGGCCGTCGTTATCGGGGAGCGAACAGTGGTTCTGGATCGTCAGCGGCGCAGGGGCCGCCACGCTGGTCATCGGCGCTTATTCGGCGATGTTTCAAAACGACCTCAAGGGCCTGCTGGCTTATTCCACCATCAGTCACCTGGGGCTGATCACTCTGCTGCTGGGCCTGAACAGTCCCCTGGCCGCCGTCGCTGCCGTGTTTCACATCCTCAACCACGCCACGTTCAAGGCGTCGCTGTTCATGGCAGCGGGCATCATCGACCACGAAAGCGGCACCCGCGACATCCGCAAACTCAGCGGGCTGATCAAGCTGATGCCGTACACCGCAACGCTGGCCATGGTCGCCAGCGCGTCAATGGCCGGGGTGCCGCTGCTCAACGGTTTCCTGTCCAAGGAAATGTTCTTCGCGGAAACGGTGTTCATCACCTCGACCGACTGGGTCGAGATTGCCCTGCCGGTGATCGCCACGATCGCCGGGATCTTCAGCGTGGCCTATTCCCTGCGCTTTACCGTCGACGTGTTCTTCGGCCCGAAAGCCACGCGCCTGCCCCATACGCCCCATGAGCCGCCGCGCTGGATGCGCCTGCCGGTGGAACTGTTGGTGCTGGCCTGTCTGATCGTCGGCATTTTTCCCACGCACTCCGTTGGCCCGTTGCTGGCCGCTGCGGCACAGCCGGTGGTGGGCGGGGAATTGCCCGAATACAGTCTGGCGATCTGGCACGGGCTGAACGCGCCGATGGTCATGAGCCTCATTGCCATGGCGGCTGGCATCGTTCTGTATCTGTTGCTCCGCGGCCCGATCAAGCGCAAGCAAGTCAATGGGCCGCCGCTGATGTGGCGTCTCAACGGCAAGCGCATGTTCGAGCGCGTGCTGGTGTGGAAGATGCGCGGCGCCCGCCGACTGATGAGGCTGCTGACCACACGCCGTTTGCAGGCGCAGCTTTTCCTGATGGTTCTGGTCGCGCTGGTCGCCGGTTTCGTGCCGATGTACGAGAGCGGGCTGAGTTGGGGTGATCGACCGAAGATCCCCGGTTCCGGCGTATTTGTGATGCTCTGGCTGATCGCGATTGCCTGCGCCGTCGGCGCTGCGTGGCAGGCCAAATATCACCGGCTGGCGGCCGTGACCATGGTCAGCGTCTGTGGGCTGATGACCTGTGTGACCTTTGTCTGGTTCTCCGCGCCGGACCTGGCACTGACCCAACTGGCGGTGGAAGTCGTCACCACGGTGTTGATCCTGCTGGGCCTGCGCTGGCTGCCGCGGCGCAACGAAAACGTGCCGCCACCGTCCCAGGCGCGACGCCGGGCCAAGGTGCGGCGGATCCGCGATTTCGTCCTGGCTGTGGCGGTGGGCGGCGGCATGGCGGTGTTGTCCTACGCGATGCTGACGCGGCCGACGCCGAACGCCATTTCCGAGTTTTACCTGAGTCGCGCCCTGGCCCAAGGCGGCGGCACCAATGCCGTCAACGTCATGCTGGTGGACTTCCGTGGCTTCGATACTTTCGGCGAGATTACCGTGCTGGCGTTAGTGGCGTTGACCGTCTTCGCGCTGCTGCGCCGCTTCCGTCCGCCGAAAGAGAGCATTGCCCTGCCAGCTCAACAGCGCTTGCTGGCCCGTGACGTCGTCACCGATCTGGTCAACCCGCGTCACGCTGCCGACACGGCACTGGGCTTCATGATGGTGCCGGCGGTGCTGGTGCGCCTGTTGCTGCCAGTGGCTTTCGTGGTGTCGATGTACCTGTTCATGCGCGGGCATAACCAGCCGGGTGGCGGTTTCGTCGCCGGGCTGGTGATGTCGGTGGCGTTCATCCTGCAATACATGGTCGCCGGCACCCAGTGGGTCGAGGCCAACATGAGCCTGCGGCCGTTGCGCTGGATGGGCACCGGTCTGTTCTTCGCGCTGGCGACGGGGCTGGGTTCGATGGCCCTCGGTTATCCGTTCATGACCACCCACACCGCCCATGTGGTCCTGCCGATACTGGGTGACCTGCACATCGCCAGCGCCCTGTTTTTCGACATCGGCGTGTACGCCGTGGTGGTCGGCTCGACCCTGTTGATCCTCACGGCGCTGGCTCACCAGTCGGTGCGCAGCCATCGCCCGACGTCACTGCCGCAGCCCATTGAACCGGTCCCGGCCGATAGCCCGATTTCACAAGGAGCCATCTGATGGAAGAAGTCATCGCCATTGCCATCGGCGTGCTCGCCGCCTCCGGCGTCTGGCTGATCCTGCGTCCACGGACCTTTCAGGTCGTCATGGGCCTGTGCCTGCTGTCCTATGGCGTCAATCTGTTCATCTTCAGCATGGGCAGCCTGTTCATCGGCAAGGAGCCGATCATCAAGGACGGCGTGCCCCAGGACCTGCTCAACTACACCGACCCCCTGCCCCAGGCGCTGGTGCTGACGGCCATCGTCATCAGCTTCGCCATGACCGCGCTGTTTCTGGTGGTGCTGCTGGCGTCGCGCGGCCTGACCGGCAACGACCACGTCGACGGCCGGGAGCTGGGTGAATGAGTGTGATGAATCAACTGATCGTCGCGCCGATCCTGTTGCCGGTGCTCACCGCTGCGCTGGTGCTGTGGCTCGGCGAGAAACACCGCCCGCTGAAAGCGCGGATCAACCTGTTCTCCACCGGCCTTGGCTTGGCGATCGCCATCACGCTGATGATGTGGGTGCAGAAAACCGGCACCACCGGTTCCATCGGCGTGTACCTGCCGGGCAACTGGGAAGCGCCGTTCGGCATCGTGCTGGTGGTCGATCACTTGTCAGCATTGATGCTGGTGCTGACCGGCATCGTCGCCTTCAGCGCGCTGCTCTTCGCCCTCGCCCGCTGGGATCGCGCCGGCGCCAGCTTCCACGCCCTGTTTCAGATTCAGCTCATGGGGCTGTATGGCGCGTTTCTCACCGCCGACCTGTTCAACCTGTTCGTGTTCTTCGAAGTCCTGCTGGCCGCATCCTACGGCCTGATGCTGCACGGCTCGGGACGGGCGCGGGTGTCGGCGGGCCTGCATTACATCACCATCAACCTGCTGGCCTCGTCGCTGTTTCTGATCGGCGCGGCGCTGATCTACGGCGTCACCGGCACGCTGAACCTGGCCGACCTGGCGGTGAAAATTCCTCAGGTGCCGGACGGCGATTTGGGCTTGCTGCACGCAGGCGCGGCCATTCTGGCGGTCGCGTTTCTGGCCAAGGCCGGCATGTGGCCGCTGAATTTCTGGCTGGTGCCGGCGTATTCCGCTGCCAGCGCACCGGTGGCGGCGCTGTTCGCGATCATGACCAAAGTCGGCTTCTACACCCTGCTGCGGTTGTGGACGCTGCTGTTTTCCGGTCAGGCCGGCGCCTCGGCGTTCTTCGGCGGGGACTGGCTGATCTGGGGCGGCATGGCGACCGTTACTGTGGCGGCGATTTCCGTGGTGGCTGCCCAGCGCTTGGAGCGCATGGCCAGTCTGAGCATTCTGGTGTCGGCGGGCATTCTGCTCTCGGCGGTCGGTTTCGCGCAGCCGAGCCTGACCGCTGGCGCGCTGTTTTATCTGGTCAGCTCGACATTGGCGCTGAGCGCGCTGTTCCTGCTGGCGGAGCTGATCGAACGCTCGCGCTCGGCCAACGACATCGCCCTCGACGACGACGCCGACCAGTTGCCCAAGGCGCTGGAGTCGCTGCACCCGGTGCCGGGCACGAACCTGGATGACGAGCAGAAAGCCGTGGTCGGCCACGTGATCCCGTGGACCATGGCGTTTCTGGGCTTGAGTTTCATTGCCTGCGCGCTATTGATCATCGGCATGCCGCCGCTGTCGGGTTTCCTTGGCAAGCTGACGCTGATCAGCGCCCTGCTCAATCCGCTGGGCCTTGATGTGGCGAAGGCCGAAGCCATTCGCGGTGACAGTTGGACGCTGGTGGCCCTGCTGATTATTTCCGGCTTGACGTCGCTGTTTGCGTTTGTGCGTGTAGGCATCAAGCGTTTCTGGACGCCTCAGGAACACGCGGCGCCGCTGCTGCGGCTCAACGAATGCCTGCCGATCGCCTTGCTGGTGGGTTGCGCCATTGTGCTGACGTTCAAGGCTCAAGCGCTGTTGCACTACACCCAGGACACCGCACAGGCGCTGCATGATCCGCAGCAATACGTGCTGTCAGTCAAGGCAGCCAGACCGATACCGGGGCCTGCTTCGGCAGCGGCGGAGGTGCAGCCATGAAGCGCCTGTTTCCCGCGCCGCTGTTATCGCTGTGCCTGTGGGGTTTGTGGCTGTTGCTCAATTTGTCCCTGAGCCCGGGCAACCTGCTGCTGGGCGCACTGCTCGGCTTTTTCGCGCCCTACATTTTCGCGCCGTTGCGCCCGTCGCCGTCGCGAATTCGCAAACCCGGTGTCGCCCTGCGCCTGTTCCTGCTGGTCGGTCGCGATGTGGTGGTGTCCAATCTGGCCGTCGCCTGGGGCGTGCTGCGCGCAGGGCGTCGTCCGCCCCGCTCGGCTTTCGTCAAGGTCCCGCTGGAGCTTCACGATGCCCACGGTCTGGCGGCGCTGGCGATGATCTGCACGGTGGTGCCGGGCACGGTCTGGTCCGAACTGGCGCTGGATCGCAGCGTGCTGCTGATGCACGTGTTCGACCTGGACGACGAAGCGCGCTTCATCGCGCATTTCAAAAGCACGTACGAACGGCCACTGATGGAGATTTTCCAATGAGCGCCCTGCTCACCAACGCGATTCTGTTTACGTTGTCGGTGTTCACCCTTGCCATGGTCCTGACCCTGATTCGCCTGTTCCAAGGCCCGTCGGCGCAGGACCGGGTACTGGCGCTGGACTACCTGTACATCCTGGCGATGCTGATGATGCTGGTGCTGGGCATTCGTTACGCCAGTGACACCTACTTCGAGGCCGCGCTGCTGATCGCGCTGTTCGGCTTCGTCGGCTCATTCGCGCTGGCCAAATTTCTGTTGCGCGGCGAGGTGATCGAATGAATTCGTTGCAGGTTCTGCCGTTCTGGGTCGAAGTGCTGACCGCCGCCCTGCTGGTGCTCAGCAGTCTGTTCGGCCTGATCGGCGCGTTGGGTCTGTTGCGCCTGAAGGACTTTTTCCAGCGCATGCACCCGCCCGCGCTGGCCTCGACCCTCGGCGCATGGTGCGTGGCGCTGGCGTCGATCATCTACTTCTCGGCACTGAAGGACGGGCCCGTGTTGCATGCCTGGCTGATCCCGATCCTGCTCGCAATCACCGTCCCCGTGACCACTTTGCTGCTGGCGCGCACCGGGCTGTTCCGCAAGCGCATGGCCGGTGACGACGTGCCACCCGAGGTCAGCGACGGCAGACAGCAGGGGCATTGAGCCCGGTCTGCGGATTTTCATCGCGCAGGCGGCCCCGTCACCCGCCGCTTGGTACGTGGGGGATGTGGGCGCGGTCCGTGTGCAGGTTCTGCTGAAGGGGTGCTCTTATTCGCTGGCCTTGAACGTCAGTTCGCCCTTGCGCCATTTGGCTGCTTTGGCGGTCGCTGCTTTGAGGACTTTGCTCAGGCCGGACTGGATCTGTTCGTGGGCGGCAAACACCATGAAGATGCTGTGGGACTCTTTGAAGACGATGCCGTGGCCTTCGGGGACTTCGACAAACGCGTATTCGCCCAGGCCGTAGATGGTCATCTTGATGTCACGGAAACGGATTTCGAACTTGCCGCCCTCGCGGCTGGGCAACACCGAAGCACGGAAGTGGTCGCCCACCTTCAAGTCCAGCCCGGGTTTGTCATCGACCACCAGTGCGGTTTCGGTGTCGATCTCAGACATGTAGATGCCTTCAGGGGATTGTTCGATGACATAAACGAATCGCGCCTGGAACAGCTTCACCAACTTTGCGCGCACGTCGCCGAGCACGAATAACGCATGGGTATCCAGATTACCTACTGCCAATGTACAAACTCCCAACATGATAGGAACTCGCCCGTACAGCGAACCGGGCGAGAAAGAAACGAGAAAGGGTGCGCCCTGAAACCGGACGCTGGCGTGTGCATGGATTCTACCGGCAGTGAGTCTATAGGGGATATATCCCTTTCGTCCGCAGTGATGACGTTTTTGACGCCGTAGGGTGTTTCAGTTGACCTGACTCCACACAGTAAGACGCTATGGAATGTTTTAGTGGGACCGGCTTCAGCCGGGAAGAAGCCTGATTGGACACCCTCGATTTCGCGGTGTGACACCTGACGCTTTCCCGGCTAACGCCAGTCCTGCTAAAAGCGCGTGGTGCGTCGGCGGCCCTTCAGGCAATCAGTTAGAACTCTTGTCCGTTCCGGGCACTCCCATGCAACAGAAGGTTACTCACTGACCACGCCAATCCGGGTCCTCGACCCGTCCGGGAGAAAAAATGGAAATCATGACACCGTCGCTTGAGCTGTTGTTTGAACAACTGGGGCTGGAGTCCGATGAGGCCAGCATCGACGCATTCGTCTCCGAGCATCAGCTGCCTGAAGGTGTGAAAGTGTCCGAAGCCGAGTTCTGGACGCCGAATCAAGGTGCGCTGCTCAAGGAAAAAATCCAGCTGGATGACGATTGGGCGCCCATCGTCGACGAGCTGAACGTGTTGCTGCACACACCGACCTGACACGTCGCACGTATAAAAATGACGGCCCTGGAGGCCGTCATTTTTTTCCTGATCCGCCATCATCGCCACCGGTTGGTTTGATGCGCTCTGCTCACTGTGGATAACCGGGCTGACCCATATTGGTAAACATCTGCCGCCCTTCGAGCGCAGGGGCATGCACGAACAACCCGTCCACCAGCGCGTCGCGTCGGGCATTGTTCCAGTGGGCCGAGCGATGGATGTAGCGCCGGTACAACAGGGTTCGCTCGGCATCACTCAACGCACCGCCCTCACCTTTAGCGTGACTCAGCAGCTTGGCGGCAATGGGACGCAACTCCGGTGGCAGGCTTATTTCCGCGGAGTCCTTGATGGGCACGAACGGCACGCCCTCTTCGCTCGCCAGCGCGTGCATCACCCGCAGATAAACCAGCGCAAGATGGTTGTAGACACGGCGTTCCAGCGTCACTGTCGCGACGACTGTCTTGACGCCTCGTGAGGTGCTGCCGAACCGCTCGAAACACTCCACCCCCAGCGAGGCGCTTTCATCCGCAGGGTCGAGCAAGCGTTGTGCATCGAGCGTTGACAGCTCGGCGTGGGCCTGCTGCCAGGCATCTGTGGCGTCGTACGGCGTGTTGACGCTGACCAGACTGCGGCGAGGCCGGAACAACGACACTTTCTCCACTTCCTGGGGCTGGTAGCCGCCGCCGATGTCCGAATGGCTGCCGGGGAGCACGATTTCCCGGGGCCAGTCGGGCTTGACGCTGTTAAGCACAAAGTTGCGCCGATGCTCGTCGCCGGCGACCAGGTGCAGCACCTGCTGCGCACACCCTGGCGGCAGAAACAGATTGACCCGTTTATTGACGGCATCGCGAACGCTACCCAGGTCGGAAATCCCGCCCACGGCGGCCACCGTATCGAACAGCCCAATGACCTTCAGCCGCACGCTGCCGCTGGCCCATGAAAAGCTGTCCGACAGCGGCAGCTTGCGGGGATCGAGGACCGGGTCCAGCGCGCCCCGGGATTTTTTCAGCACTTCGTTGGCCAGATGCCGGGCCGACGCCGCACCCCGACTGAAGCCAAACACGTCCAGTTCCAGCGCCCCGATGACACAACCCGGGTTATCGCTCTCAAACATGTGGAGTTCGTCGGCAAGTTTTTTGATGCCCCACGACACTTTCGCCACCACGCCGGTAGTACCGCGCCCAAAGCCCTGACCCGACAGGCGGGAATCGCGCCCGCCAGAGGTAGTACCAACACCACTGACATACACCGCGCCGTACACATAAGCGCCATCGGCGTTAATGATCGCCTTGCGTTGGCGTGCATATAAGCCGGCCAGTCTCGCGATATTGGTGAGGCTGTTGCTGTAACTGCTGCCAGGGTCAGTGTGTCGCCCCCCGCACTCTTTTGTATGCACGCCGCCATTCACTTCCGCCATGGCTTGGCAGTCGGCGCCTATCTGGCTATTGACCCGATTATTACCGGTCCCGTCGAAGAACACGCCGAGGCGAACGGTGACTTGGGGCGCGTCGGTGCGGGAATCGCTTGCTACGTGGGTATTGGATATTTTTGTCATTTGATTCATCCGTGAGTACTGACATGAGTCCCGAACAAGTACTTACATATTCGGACATATACTCACAGGATGATCGCAGTTGACGCTCCGTCAACCGATGGAACTGCACTTCAGACGCGTCCTACTCCAATATCGGACGGTTAAATAATTAAAGGGCCTAGTTCGCACAACTAACGCTCCGCGAAGAGCTGCAAGCTTCAAGCGGCAAGCCACAAGCCACAAGACGCTCGATCATCGCTCATTGCTCTTCACTTGCAGCTTGCAGCTTGCAGCTTGCAGCTTGATATTCAGCTTTTCTCCGGCCTATAGCCCAGCCGCAGCCCGCCCCAATGCCGGCCCTTGACGATGATGGGCACGGAAAGATCGTGCATCAGTTCGCCGGTGTCGCGGGTGTAGGTCTGCAACAGAACCGGCTGCTGGTGACTGCCGCAGCGGATGCCGGTGCGGTCGTCGAATTTGCGTTTGGTACGGTTGTTTATCGCGTCGACCGCCGTGTCGCCCGTCAACGGTCGGCTGAACACCTGATTGTGGGTCGGCACGTAACCCTGCTGGGTGCAAGCGATGGCAAAAACCAGCCCTTCATGACGGGTCAGCAGCGGCTCTTGAATGGCCGGCAGCGTCTGATCGGTGTAGCGGTCGAAGCGCGTCTGATACTTGGCCGGCGAAGTGTTGGCGATGGGCTGATAGGTGCGGTCGAACAGGTCGGTCAGGCTGACCCGGCCCTGATCGATGTCTTGCTCGAACTTCGCGGCAATCTGGCCGGCGCCTTCCCGGGCAAGGTCATAAATGCGCTGGTGGTAGTCATCGAGGCCGACCTGGGCCAGGCGTTCGCTGATGGTTTCCGCCTGTTCTTCCATTTGCAACGCCGACTGCGCCAGGCGCCGGGTCTGGTCATCGCTGACGGCAAGGTCGCTGCGCATTTGCTCGACGGCCACGAACAGGCTGCTCAATTGTTCCTGATTGGTCTGGGCGCCCCGTGCGATTTCACCGACCTGTTGCTCGACGCCAACGGCCAGCTCGGCGATGTTCGCCAACTGCTTCCCGGTGGATTCAACCTGGGCCACGCCGCCACTCAAGTCGCCCGACAACTGGCGAATCTGCTCGACCACCTGACGGGTGCGCTGCTGAATATCAACCACCATCTCCCCTACCTCATTGGTCGCCGTCGCGGTGCGCCCGGCCAGCCCGCGCACTTCATCGGCCACCACGGCAAAGCCACGGCCGTGTTCACCGGCGCGCGCGGCTTCGATGGCAGCGTTCAGGGCGAGCAGATTGGTCTGGCTGGCGATGGACTGGATCACCGCCGTGACACGCTGAATGTCTTCGCTGCGCTGGCTGAGTGCTTCGATCAGTTCACGGCTGCTGTCGGCCCGTTCACTCAGTTGGTGCATCAGACCAATGGATTCATTGAGGACGCTGAGCCCGGCACCGCTGCTCTCCCGCGCCTGACTGGCGGCGCTGAGCGCTTGCTGGCTCAGGGTCGACGTGGCGCGCTCGGTGGTGATCATCACATCAGCGCTGCTGACGATTTGCTCGGCCGCATTGACCTGGGACTGCAGCTTGCCCGCCAGTTGCCTGACGGAAAACGCTACGGCCGCAGCAGACAACGCGTTGTGACTGGTGCTTCGGGACAGATCCTGGGTCAGACGTGTCATGCCGTCTTCGCTCGTACCTGCCACGGTCTCTGGCGTTCGTTTGGCGAACAGCGCTGGTAACCACAAGACCAACAGCGCAACGGGCAGACTCACATAGACAGATACATCGAACCAGGCCATCGCCGCAAACAGCAGGCACAGACCAAGGCTTTGCAGGGCGGGCGTCAGCCAGCGCGAACCGGTACGAACCTGCCCGTCAGCAGACGCGTGCGCGGGGTGGGAGGGTGTTGCTGCGTGACGACCTTTCGCATCCATGTCCGGGACCTGCCCTGCTTTCATTATTGTGAAAGCATTAGACGCCCAAATAGCGGCCATGCGCCATGAGTCATTGGTGGTGGTCGGTCGGAATGTGCGGTGACGGGGAACTTGAATGGGCGCAGTAGACGGTGCGCAATGGAACGGCTCGACCACCCGTTGCAGGCGGTCGAACCCGAGGGATCACGCCTGACGCTGGTGGCGGTCGATTTGCTCGTGGCGTTCCTGAGCTTCGATGCAGTACTTGGTGGTCGGGCTGATCAGCAGGCGCTTGAGGCCAATCGGCTCGCCGCTGTCTTCGCACCAGCCGAAGCTGTCGTCAGCGATGCGGCTCAAGGCCATTTCCAGTTGAGGCAGCATGCGCTGGTCACGGTCAATCACGTTCACCAGCCAGTGACGCTCTTCTTCCACGGAAGCGGCGTCGGCTGGGTCAGCCGGGGTGTCCAGGCTTTCGATCGCGATACGGCTCTGCTCGATGCGCTCGTGGATTTCGACTTTCATGGCTTGCAACAGGTCGACGAAGAACGCGTGCTGCTCGGCGTTCATGTAGTCATCGGCCGGCATCGCCAGCAACTTTTCCTTGGTCATTGATTTCTCTATAAAAAAACGTGCATTAAGGCGATCTCAAAGGTGCGCCTCAACCTGGCATAAAGAGCGCCGTAGTCTCGAAGCGCCACTTGGCACTCAATTTACGAGGGGCGGCAGTCTAAGGCCGGGTTCGGTACTCGGCAACATAATTGATCAGGATTCGTCCAACAAGGGCTTGAATACCCGACGGCATTGGGTCGCGCCGGGATTTCAACACATGCTCGCCCGGTCGGGGTGCGCTCGAAAAGCGGCAGATGGTGTCTGACCGGCCATTGCGTGATCGGTTCAAACCGATGAAAAACGAAAAGGGCCTGATATCAGGCCCTTTAAGCAGCACGTCTATAGCTTAGCGCTTGAGCTTGCGCTTGTTGCGGTACTGATCGATGACCACGGCGACGACGATGATCAGGCCCTTGATGATGTCCTGGACGTAGGCATCGACGCCGACGAAGGTGAAGCCGCTGGCCATGACACCGAGAATCAAGGCGCCGATGACCGTGCCGGTGATCCGCCCGACGCCCCCGGCCAGACTCGTGCCGCCGATGACCGCAGCGGCAATGGCGTCCAGTTCGTAGGAAACGCCCATGCCGGCCTGCCCGGTGGCTGCCCGCGCCGACGCCACTACCCCGGCCAGCCCTGCCAACAGACCGGCGATGCTGTAGACAATGATCAGGTGACGCTTGACGTTGATCCCCGAGGTGCGCGCCGCCTGCATGTTGCCGCCGATGGCGTAGGTGTATTTGCCGTACTTGGTGTAACGCAGGGCGATGTGAAAAATCACCGCCACCACCAGAAAGATGATGACAGGCATGGCGCCCTGGCCGATCGCCGTGTAGGAATCATTCAGCATGCTCACCGGCTGACCACCCGTGTAGTAGCGGGCCAGGCCCCGCGCCGAGACCATCATCCCCAGTGTGGCAATGAATGGCGGGATGCCGGTGATGGCGATGATGCTGCCGTTGATCGCACCAGCAAGCAGCCCCACCCCGAGCCCCGCGATCACCGGCGCCCACACTGGCAGATCGGTCAGCGACGGAAACACCGCGCGGGTGTAGTCCGACGACTGCGCCAGGCTGGCAGCAATCATCGCTGACAGCGCCAGCACCGAGCCTGACGACAAGTCGATGCCGGTGGTGATGATGACTTGGGTCACGCCGATCGCCAGCAGGCCGATGATCGACACCTGCAAAATCATCAGCACCAGCCGCTGGGAATTCATCAGAAAGCTCTGATCGCGGACGATCCAGCCGAACAGCTCGAAAATCAGGCCAATGCCGATCAGCACCAGGAAAATGCTCAGTTCGGTGGGCAGCCGGCGCTTGTGCTTGCGGGGCGCCAGCGCAGGTTTGTTTTCCAGCATCGCGTTCATCTTCATGTGTGCCTCTTGTTCTTTTTCGACCCTACTGGGGGCGTGGCGCAGTGCTCGAATTGGAGCTTCAACAGCCCGAAATTCAGTGAACAGGGTTTCCGGACGCCAGGTGCATGACCCGTTCCTGAGTGGCCTCGGCGCGGTCGAGGGTGCCCATCATTTCGCCTTCGTGCATGACCATGACCCGGTCGCTCATGCCCAGCACTTCCGGCAGCTCGGACGAAATCATGATCACCGCCATGCCTTCGCTGGCGAGCAGGGAAATCAGCCGGTAGATCTCGGCCTTGGCGCCGACGTCGATGCCACGGGTCGGCTCATCGAGAATCAGCACCCGCGGGTTGGTCATCAGCCAGCGCGCCAGCAACGCCTTCTGCTGATTGCCGCCGGACAGCGTATCGATGCACTGCTCCAGGGACGGCGTCTTTACCCGCAGCTTTTTGCACATGTCTTCGCACAGCACGCGCAGGGCTTTCTGATGGACAAAGCCGTTGCCCACATAATGGCGCAGCACGGCCATTTCCATGTTTTCCAGCACCGACAGGCATGGAAACAGGCCGCTGAGCTTGCGGTCTTCGGTGAGCAGCGCGAAGCCTTTCTCGATGGCAAAGTGCGGGTCGCTGACACGGATCGGCGTGCCGTCGAGGAGGATTTCCCCGCGCGTGCTCGGGGTGATGCCGAAGATCGTTTCAGCGACGTTGGTGCGTCCCGAGCCCATCAGCCCGGCGATGCCAAGCACCTCCCCCGCGTGCAGATCAAACGACACGCCGTCGAACACACCGTCCAGCGCCAGGTCGCGCACCGACAGCAGTAGCTTGCCCACGGGCTGGTCGCGTTCAGGAAACAACTGGGTCAGTTCACGGCCGACCATCATGGAAATCAGGCTGTCGCCGTTCATGCTGTCGGCTCGCTGCAGGCCGATGTAGGCGCCGTCGCGGAACACCGCCACTTCATCGGCAATGGCGAACACTTCGTTCATCTTGTGGGTGATGTAGATGATGCCCTTACCCTGGGCGCGCAGGTCGGCAATGATCGAAAACAGGTGGGCCACCTCCGTCTCGGTGATGGCGGACGTCGGCTCGTCCATGATCAGCACGTCGGAGTCGTAGGAAACGGCCTTGGCGATCTCGACCATCTGCCGCTCGGCGATGCTCAGGTTGCCGACCATTTCTTCCGGATCGAGGTTGATGCGCAGGCGTTCGAGCAATTCTTCCGTGCAGCGATGCATCGCGCGGTGATCGACCATGTGCAGGCCGTTAAGCTGCTCGCGGCCGATCCAGATGTTCTCGGCAATGCTCATGTGCGGCATCAGGTTGAGCTCCTGATGGATCATGGCAATGCCCGATTGCAGCGCCGCCAGCGGCGACTGAAACACCACCGGCTTGCCGCGCAGGCGGATTTCGCCGGTGTCGGGCTGGTAGATGCCGGCGATGATCTTCATCAGCGTGGACTTGCCCGCGCCGTTCTCGCCCATCAGCGCCAAGACGCTGCCGGGCCGCATGCGCAGTTGCACATTGTCCAGCGCTACCACCCCGGGGAAACCCTTGCTGATGTTGGTGATTTCCAGCAGATAAGAGGGCTCGGCTTCGTTCGCCGCCCCGGAGACGGGCGGGTGCGTTGAAGCCGAAGCGGTTGTGGAAGAGAACATGGTCACAGGCTCCTCGGGTGACAGGGTCGGCAGAGGCACGGCCAGGCGGTGCTCTGCCGGTTGTCAGTCGGTGTGAGGTCAGCGGTTATTTGAAGGTGTTGACGTTGTCCGGCGTGATCAGCTTGAAAGGAATCACGATGGCCTGTTCGGGCAGCGTTTCCTTCTTCGCCAGTTTCACGGCAGCATCAATTGCACCCTCGCCCTGCCCCTTGGCATCCTGGAACACCGAGACGGAGAGGTCGCCTTTCTTGACGGCGCTCAGGCCGTCGGGCGTGCCATCGACACCGGCGACGAACACCTCACCCTTTTTACCGGCCTGCTTGAGGGCCATGGCGGCGCCGATGGCCATTTCGTCGTTGTTGGAGATGACCGCCTTGAAGTCGCGGCCCTGGGTCAGCCAGTCATTGGTGACGTCCATGCCTTTCTGCCGCTGCCAGGCGCCGGTCTGCTCGTGGGTCACCTTGATATTGGGGTAGTTTTTCAGGACTTCCTTGACCCCTGCAGTGCGGTCGCGTGTCGAATTGTTCGCCAGCTCACCGAGCAAGATGACGACGTTGCCTTTGCCGTCCATTTTCTTGGCCAGATACTCCATCTGCATGCGACCGGCTTCTTTGTCGTCGGAGGTCACAGAGGCGACGCCTGCGGGCAGCTTCGGATCGTCCGGCCGGCGGTTGACGTAGACCAGCGGAATGCCGGCATCTGTGGCGGCCTTGGTGATTTTTACGGTGGCTTCGGTGTCGACGGGGTTGACGATCAGTGCGTCGACCTTCTTGCCAATCAGCTCCTGCACCTGATCGAGCTGTTTGTTCACGTCATTGCGGCCATCGACGAACTGCAGATCGACGCCGCCCATGGCTTTGACTTTCTTGTCCATGTCCTCGCGCATGTAGGTCAGGTAGGTGTCATCGAACTGCGACATGGACACGCCGATCTTCAGGTCGGCGGCCAGGGCGGCGCCGCTGCTCAGCATCAGGGCCAGGGCGAGTGAGGTAAAACGGACTTGGGTATTCATGAACGGTCTGTCTCCAGATTCTTGTTGTTGTAATGGCAGGGCTGACGACTGCTGGAGGTGCTGAGACTCAGCGCGGAGCGGTTGGCGCCGTGTCTGCAAGGTGCGCGACCGACCCGCTCGATGCCCCGCACACCACAACGCCGCGGCTTTGAACGCAGAGCACGCGGGCGATGGTTTCGAGGGCGGATTCGAACGCGGGGGCAGCGTTGACCAGCGTGCGGGAAGCTGCGTGGGAAACAGCGCGGCGAAGGGCGGGAAGCGCGAGTAAGAAGGGACGGCAAGCCTTGGCGGCTGATCTGAAGATATTCATCGGCGGTACCTGTCTGCGATTGGCTTTCTTGTTTTTGTGTCGCTCGTTCGGCCTGCTGCCGGAAGACCCGACTTCAGGCGCTGACGGCGAGAATCGGCAACCTGGAAAGGACTCTATTGGAAAATAATTTCTACTTCAACAGCTTTTAGAATTAATTTCTATTTTCGTTTTGCTGCGCCACGTTCGGACTATTGGTGGGTGCAGCGCAGTGCGTCACAGGGCATCTGCGTGTGCTTTTAACAGCACCACCACCCTGCCCTCCATCGCGCTGATTCTCGCGGCATCCAGCACCCTGGCCGAGGCCACCGCCCCGTTGGCATCCACAGGATTGCGCCCCTGATTCATCACCGCCTCCTGCCATTGCCGGTAGAACTCGGTCCAGCAGCCACGCTCCGACGGGACCCGCTCACGGTGCTCGCCCTGCTCGAACCAGCCCCAGCGTCGATGTTCTTCCACGCCCCAGCGTTCGCCTTCGGATCGGGGGGACAACCCGGCCAGCGCAGCAGCTTCCTGACCGTCAAGGCCCTCCACGGTATAGCAGCCCTGTGCACCATTGACCCGAAATCGCGGGCCCTGGGCGTTTTGCAGACAGTTGCCCCAGAGGTGCGAAACCACGCCGCTGTTATGGGTCAGTGACATGAAGAAGCCGTGATCGGTCTTTTGCTCAGGGGTCGCAAATTCAAGCTCGGCGTACACCCGCTTCACCGGCCCGAATAGCAATAACGCCTGATCCACCAGATGGCTGCCGAGATCGCGGAGAATACCGCCGCCGCTTTCCTTGCCCACCGAGGACGGCGAATAGCGTTCGACCCGCGACTCGAAGCGGCTGACGTTGCCGAGAACACCCTGATGGATCAGCTTGCGCACGGTGAGAAAATCCGAGTCCCAGCGACGATTCTGGTACACACCCAACAACACGCCTCGGCGTTCGGCGGCGTCCACCAGTTCCTGTGCCGCCTGGGCATCCGGCGCGAAGGGCTTGTCGCTGACCACGGGGACGCCGAGCTCAATGGCCTCGAGGATCAATGCACGCCGGGAGGCCAGCGGCGTCGAGATCACCACCGCATCGACACCGGCGGCGATCAGATCGGCCAGGCTGTCGAAAGCCGGGACCTTGGGGTAATCGTTGCGCAGGTCTTGGCGGCGTTCCGGCGAACGGGTGACCACGCCGGCAAACGTCACGCCGGGCTGGCTGGCAATCAGCGGCGCGTGAAAGTAGCGCCCGCCTTTGCCGTAGCCGATGAGTCCGATTTTCATGGGTGGAATTCCTATTCCTGCTGGAGCCTGTTCAATACTGACGGGCCTTGGCCAACGCCGCTTTTTGTCGCTCGTACGCTTCGGCGGTCGTGCCCGTGGTGGAGACCTGCGCCACACCCACGCGCCACCACGACAGGTAGCCATGGATCATGGTTTTCGGCAGCACCTTGATGTCGATCAGGGTGGAAACCGTCTGCGTGCGGGCGTCGGCCAGTGCCGCTTCCAGCTCCGGGGCGTTGCTGACTTTGTACGTCTTGCAGCCATAGGCCGCGGCACTCATGGCGAAATCCACCGGCACGAAGTCGCCATCCAGCTGACCCGTTTCGGGATTGCGATACCTGAACTCGGTGCCGAAACTGCCCATGCCGTTGCCCATCTGCAAGTTGTTGATGCAGCCGAAGGCCATGTTGTCGAGCAGCACCACGTTGATCTTGCGCCGTTCCTGAATCGACGTGGCCAGCTCCGAGTGCAGCATCATGTAGGATCCGTCGCCGACCAGCGCGTACACCTCGCGCGCCGGCGCCGCCATTTTCACGCCCAACGCGGCGTTGACCTCGTAGCCCATGCAGGAATAGCCGTACTCGACGTGATAATTGTCGACACTGGTGCTGCGCCATGCCCGCTGCAAATCACCGGGCAGACTGCCGGCCGCCGCGACGATCACCGCGTCCGCTGGCAATTGCTGATTGAGCACCCCCAGTACCCGGCTCTGGGTCAGGCACGAACCGGTCATCTCGATGAAGTCGCGCAGCACTTGCGGGTCAAGGTGGCCGCTGACTTCCGGCTCGAAATCCTCGGTCTGGTATTCCACGGCGTACAGCCGATCCACCTCCGCGTCCAGGGCGGCCCTCGCCTCTCGCGGCTGATCGCCCCATTGCGCGCGATAGTTGCCCAACCGACTCGCCAACGACTGCAGCGCCAGGCGCGCATCGGCCAGCACCTGCACGCCATCGAGCTTCTGCACATCGAAGGCGCCGACGTTGAGGTTGAGGAACTGCACGTCAGGGTTTTGAAAAAGGGATTTCGAGCCGGTGGTGAAGTCGCTGTAACGGGTGCCGACGCCAATAATCAGGTCCGCTTCTCGCGCCAGGGTATTCGCCGCCAGGCTGCCGGTCTCGCCGATGCCGCCCATGTTCAGCGGATGGGCGGAGACGATGGCGCTTTTGCCCGCCTGGGTTTCGCTGAACGGAATGCCGAAGCGCTCGGCGAACGCCTGCAACTCTGCAGCCGCGCCGGAATAGCGCACGCCGCCACCGCAGATCAGCAGCGGTTTGCGTTTGCCCTTCAGCAGCGCAACGGCGTCATTGAGCATTGCCTCGGTGGGCGGACGGCGGTCGATGCGGTGCACGCGTTTTTGCAGGAATGAATCGGGGTAGTCGTAGGCTTCGGCCTGCACGTCCTGGGGCAGCGCCAGGGTGACGGCGCCGGTTTCGGCGGGGTCGGTGAGCACGCGCATGGCATTGAGGGCGGCGCTCATCAGCTGCTCGGGGCGGTTGATGCGGTCCCAGTATTTGCTCACGGCCTTGAAGGCGTCGTTGGTGCTGATGCTGAGGTCGTGGAACTGCTCGATCTGTTGCAGCACCGGATCGGGCTGGCGACTGGCGTAGACATCGCCGGGCAGCAACAGCAGCGGAATTCGGTTGGCCGACGCGGTGGCCGCGGCGGTGATCATGTTGGCGGCGCCGGGGCCGACCGATGAGCTGCAGGCGTAGATCTTGCGCCGCAGGTGTTGCTTGGCAAAACCCATGGCGGCGTGGCACATGCCCTGTTCGTTGCGCCCTTGAGGCACGATGAGGTCGCCGCTGTCCTGCTCCAGCGCCTGGCCCAGGCCAAGGACGTTGCCGTGACCAAAAATGGTGAACACCCCGGCGACGAACTTGCTCTGCACGCCGTCGACCTCGACGTACTGGTTATCGAGAAACTTCACCAGGGCCTGGGCCATGGTCAATCGAGTCGTGGTCATGCTTGCACCTTGTTGTTATTGGCGGTGATGAAAGCCTGCACAATTTCAGTTGGCAAAATGCGGTCACCTGTGGGAGTGACCGCGTGCGACAGACGGTGAGCGCAAATTCTCTACTTCGCCGTCGGCATGCTGAATTCAGCGCCCTTGGCGATGCTGTCCGGCCAGCGCTGCATGACGCTCTTGTAGCGGCTGTAAAAGCGCAGGCCTTCTTCGCCGTAGGCATGGTGATCGCCGAACAGTGAGCGCTTCCAGCCGCCAAACGAATGCCAGGCCATCGGCACCGGGATCGGCACGTTGATGCCCACCATGCCGACCTTGATGTTGCGCGCGAACGCCCGGGCGATGCCGCCGTCGCTGGTGAAGCACGACACGCCGTTGCCGAATTCGTGGGCGTTGATCAGCTCGACCGCCGAGGCGAAATCCGGCATATGGACGATGCCCAGCACCGGCCCGAAGATTTCTTCCTTATAGATAGTCATCTCCGGCGTCACTTCATCGAACAGCGTGGCGCCGACGAAGAAGCCCTGCTCCGCGCCCGGTACGGTGAAGTTGCGCCCGTCGACGATCAGCTTCGCGCCTTCCTGCACGCCCTGGGCGATGTAGCCCTCGACCTTGGCCTTGTGCACCGCAGTCACCAGCGGGCCCATGTCCGAATCGGCGTTCATGCCGTTGCCGACCTTGAGCGCATCGATGCGCGGCAGCAGTTTGTCGATGAGTTTGTGCCCCACGTCCCCCACCACCACGGCGATGGATATTGCCATGCAGCGCTCGCCCGCCGAACCGTAGGCTGCGCCGATCAATGCGTCGGCGGCCTGATCCAGATCGGCATCGGGCATGACGATCATGTGGTTTTTCGCACCGCCGAGGGCCTGCACCCGCTTGCCGTGAGCTGTGCCCTGTTGATGAATGTATTCGGCGATGGGCGTGGAGCCGACAAACGAAATGGCCTCGATGCCCTTGTGTTGCAACAGCGCATCCACGGCCACCTTGTCGCCCTGCACCACGTTGAACACACCATCCGGCAGGCCCGCCTGTTTCAACAGTTGCGCCATCAGCAGGCTCGCCGACGGGTCGCGCTCGGACGGCTTGAGGATGAAACAATTGCCGGTCACCAGCGCCATGGGGATCATCCACAGCGGCACCATCACCGGGAAGTTGAACGGCGTGACGCCGGCGCAAACACCCAGTGGCTGACGCAGGTTCCAGTTGTCGATGCCGCCACCGATGTTGTCGCTGTAGTCGCTTTTCAGCAGGCTCGGCGCCCCGCAGGCGAACTCGACGATCTCGATGCCACGGACCACTTCGCCCTTGGCATCGGAAAACACCTTGCCGTGCTCGCGGCAGATAATGGCGGCCAGCTCGTCATGGTGCTGGTCGAGCAATTCCTTGAACTTGAACATCACCCGTGCACGCCGCAGGGACGACTGATCCGCCCACGCGGGAAACGCCGCCTGGGCCGCGGCGACGGCTTCATCGACGGTTTTCAGGTCGGCCAGCGCCACGCGGGCCTGCACGGCGCCAGTGGCCGGATTGAACACATCACTGAAACGCCCGGCGCTGTCGTGAGTCTGGCCGTTGATGTAGTGGCCGATGATCGGGGCGGTGCTCATTGCGGGCTCCTTAAAATAAGCGGGGAATTACAAGTCGAGCAGCCAACTGTGCTGCGGATCGTTATGGAATTGCCAGGCGCGCTTCGGCCCGGCCATCACGTTCAAATAATAGGACTCGTAGCCGTACGGCACGCTGACCGGGTGATAGCCCTTGGGCACCGTGACCAGGTCATTGTTCTCCACGGCCATGGCCTGATCGATGCTGCGATCGTCGGTGTACACGCGCTGGAACACATAGCCCTGGGGCGGGTTGACCTGATGATAATAGGTTTCTTCGAGAAAGCTCTGGTGGGGTAAATCATCTGTGTCGTGCTTGTGCGGCGGGTAGCTCGATGAGTGGCCCGAGGGCGTGCGCACCTCCACCACCAGCAATGAATGCGCCGGCTCGGAATCGGGGAGGATGTCGCAGACGTAACGGGTGTTGGCCGCCCGGCCGCGCACGCTGCGTTTCATGGTGTCGGGGGTAATCACGCGCGCCGGCAAGTCTTTGGACGCATCCCCCGGCGCGGCGCACACGGCAATCTGCACCGCGCTCAGCGCCGTGACGTCGGCCTGACTGCCCGGCGGCAGATACACCGCAAAGGGCGATTTGTCCTCGAACACGGATTGCCGATCGCCGAGGTTTTCCCAGTTGAAACCGCCCTGCCCCGGCGCCTCGCCGCTGACGCTGATGCGGCCGCTGAGCAGCACCAGGCAGATTTCCTTGTCGCCCGTACTCACCGGCAGCCGTTCGCCGACGCTCAACCGGTGGGCGGAGAACCCGACGTACGTCAGCACGCCGTCGGCCAGCGCTACCACGTCGCGCCCTTCCGGCTTGCTCTTGACCAAAAGATTCATGTTCACAGGCTCCTCTGTTCAAGGGGATGTTGAAGTGCGTTCTGTTGGTCAGCCACGCTGTTCACCTGCGCGGCGGCCAGCAGCGTGCGCAGGGTTTCGTAGCCCTTCTTCGCGTAGGCATAACTCGGCGCGACGGCCGGGTCTTGTTCCGCCTCGACTACCAGCCAGCCTTGGTAACCGGCCTGCATCAACACGTCCAGCAGCGCAGCGAAATCGATGTCGCCATCGCCGGGCACGGTGAAGGTGCCGTTGACGATGCAGTCCGGAAAGCTCCACAAGTTGTTGCGCGCCAGCTGCACCACCGGCTTGCGCACGTCCTTGAAATGCACGTGGCAGACGCGACCAATGTGCTGGCTCAGCACCTGCAGCGGTTCGCCGCCGCCCATGTAGCAGTGGCCGGAATCGAACAGCAGGCCGACTTCATCGCCAGTCAGGGCCATCAGCATGTCGATGTCCTGCGGCGATTCCACGTACGCGCCCATGTGGTGGTGATAGGCCAGACGCACGCCCTGAGACAAGGTAAATCGGGCCAGCTCTGTGAGCTTGTCGGCGTAGGCCTGCCAGGCACTGGCGCTGTGGAAGCGCGGTCGCTCGACCAGCCGGATGCGCTGCCCCTGAATCGAATCGGCCACTTCGCCGTAGACCAGCACCGTGGCGCCGTTGTGTTTGAGCAGTTCGACGTGACTGGCGATGGCGTCGACTTCCTCGGCCGCCGAGCGGCTGGCCAGTCGACCGGAATACCAGCCCGACACCAGCGCCAGGTCATACGGGCGCAACACATCGGCGACGCCTTGAGCGGTCTTCGGGAATTTGCCGTTGAGCTCGAAGCCCTCGTAGCCAATCTCCTTGCCCTCACTGAGCGCAGTGCTCAGAGGCGTTTCGCCGCCGAGGGTCGGCAGGTCGTCGTTGCTCCAGGAAATCGGGTTGATGCCAATTCGGATTGCAGAAGCGGGCATGGCTGCACCTTTATTGTTGTTATCACGTTCAACTGAACTCACAGGCCTCAGGTTCTGACTTCAAGCCCGGGCGTCGCGCCAGGACTCGATCAGGAACACGAAATTGCTCTGCACCCGCGTGATCAGGTCCGCGTCATCGATTTCGCCCTCCAGCCAGGCTCGGCTGGGTTCGTGAAAAATCGTCCGGCCCACGGCAAAACCCCGGCAGGTGGTGCTTCTCGCCGCCTGACGAAAGCCGGCTGCGAGGGTTTCGGCAGGCGCGTTCAGCCCCAGCAACACCACGCCCCGGCAGTACGGATCGCGTTCGTGGATCAGCGCGTCGAGCTGTTCCCAGACCTCGGCGGGCTGCGACTCGATTTTCCACCAGGCCGGGTAAATGCCGAGGTTATAGAGGCGCTTGAGGGAACGAAGGATGACGTCCGGATGAGTCGAAGGATGATCCTTGGGCGGGATAACCTCCAGCAGCAGTTCGTGACCGCTGGCCAGCGCCGCCTGATACAGCCCCAACAACTGCGCTTCCTGCTCCAGTCGCAGCATGGGCTCGTCATCCGGGTGGTATTGCACCAGGCACTTGATGATCTGTTCCTGAGGCCAGGCCAGTAACGTGCTGCCCACCGAACGCCCATGCTCGAATGCCAGCGGCCGCGAGCCTTGCACTTCCACCGGCCGCGCCACCCACCAGCCGCGGCCGCTGGCGGCATTCAGCGAATCCTGACCAAAGCGCTGATCCGCCAGCACCCCAACATCAGCGGCGATGCCGCGCTTGTGCAAATCGGCCTCGACCCGGGCGACCGCCTGAACGAACAACTGCTTGAGCTGGCCGATGCAGGCCGGATCGCGCCCGGCCTTTTGCGCCAGTTCTACCAGTTGCCCCCGGTGATCGAAGGCGAAGATAAACAGCGGCTGCCATTCCCGACGGGGCACGCTGACGCGGTGCAGTCGCTGCAGCACCGCGTCCTGATCGGGTCGGGTAATCGGCACCGGGCTGTTGAACAGGTATTCCAGCTCGACCAGCGTGGGCATGGCCGGCGCGCAGGCATGGCGCGATACCACCAGACCGCCGCAGGCATTGGCCAACTGGCAGCAGCGCTCGTCGCTCTCGTCGTTGAGCCAGCCCTTGAGAAAGCCGGACATGAACGCGTCGCCCGCGCCCAGCACATTGAGTACTTCCACGCGCACGCCGGGGTAAATCGCGCCATCTTCCAGCTTCGCCGGTATCGCCCCGTGAATCACCGTGCAGCCTTGGGGCCCGAGCTTCACCACCAGGGTCGCGGCACTGAGCTCGCGGACCCGGCGCAAGGCACTGAGCAAATCGGTCGAGCCGCCGGCGATGAGGAATTCTTCTTCGGTGCCGACGATCAGGTCGAAGCGCGGCAGGATACGCTGCACGTGCTGGCTGACGGTGTCGTTGGCGACGAAGCGTGTCTCGCCGTCAGCTTTGCCGGCCAGACCCCAGAGCACCGGGCGGTAATCAATATCGAGCACCCGTTTGACGTTGTGTTTTTCGGCGTAATCCAGCGCCTGACTGCTCGCACGGAACACCTGATCGGTCGAGAAATGCGTGCCGGTGATCAGCAGTGCCTTGCTGGAGGCGATCTGCGCTTCGTGGATGTCTTCGGGTTGCAGCGCCATGTCGGCGCAGTTCTCGCGGTAGAACACCAGCGGAAAGGTTTCGCGGTCCTTGATGCCGAGCAGGACCATGGCGGTCAGGCGTTCACTGTCGACTTTGATACCGCTGACGTCGCAGCCCTCCCGCGCCAGGGATTCCACCAGAAATCGGCCCATGTGATCGTCGCCGACGCGGGTCAGCATGGCCGACTTCACGCCCAGCCGTGCGGTGCCGAACGCGATGTTGGCGGAGGAGCCGCCGAGGTATTTGGCGAAACTGCTCACGTCCTCCAGGCGCGCGCCGATCTGCTGCGCGTAGAGATCGACGCCAAGGCGCCCGAGACAAATCACGTCCAGCTGACGCCCAGTGGCAAAACGAGTCTGGCCCATGCCGGCCCCTCTTCTTTTATTGTTATTGAGTTGATTGCTCATGGTCCCGCTTGAAAGCGAGGTGCATGCAAGCGAGTTCGTGGGTGCAGACTAGAACGCCGCCGGGGCTTGATCAATGAATTTTTCTAAATTATTTTCAGGTGGAATATTTATTCCACTTTGCAATGCGGGTCGCAGCCTGCAAAACTGCCTGCCTGTCGTCCCGAACACTCCACAACGCAACACCCCGCCAAAGGATTCGCATTTATGTCCAGCCTTGATCAGCCAGGCTCGCCCGATACCGGAGCCGACGGTGCAACGGCCGTTACCGCCGCGCCGGAGACCGCCGATGCACTGCTCAAGTTGATCACGGCCGAATACGAAAGCCTGCCGCGCCAGCTCAAGCGCATTGCCAGCTACATGAGCCAGCAGAGCGACCGGATCATGGTCGACCGCATCAGTGACATCGCCCGGGAATGCGAAGTGCATCCTTCCGCCATCGTGAGGTTCTCCCAGCGCTTCGGCTTCAGCGGCTTCAGCGAAATGCAGGCGCTGTTCCGCGAGGCCTACACCCACAAAGCCACGCCGGTGCAGAACTACCAGCAACGCATTCGCAGCATGATCGCTAACAAATCCCAGAAGGCCAGCGTGGGCGACCTGGCCCGCGAATGCGTGAACGCCACCCTGTCGGGGCTGGAGCGCCTGGCACTGGAACTGGACGACGAAGCCTTCGAGAACGCCGTGGACCTGGTGGTCAACGCCGACAATATCTACGTGGTCGGGGTACGACGTTCGTTCGCCGTCGCCGACTATCTGGTCTACAACCTGCAACACACCAACAAGCGCATCCATCTGATTTCCGGGCTTGGCGGCAGTTACCGCGAGCAGATGCGCAGCGTACGCGCCAACGATCTGGTGATCGCCATCAGCTTCACGCCCTACGGCAAGGAAACCCAGCACTGTCTGCGCATCGCCCAGCATCATCAGGCCAAGACGTTGATTATTACTGACAGCAATCTGTCGCCCCTGGCCAAGCGCGCCAATGCGGTGCTGCTGGTCAACGAAGGCAGTTCATTTGCGTTTCGCTCCCTCAGCGCCACGCTGTGTTTGTGTCAGGCACTGTTCATTGCCGTGGCCTACCGCCTGGAGTTGAAGGTGGACGAGATCTCCGAGCAGGCGGGATTCGAGGACTGACAACAGACAACCTTGTACAAAACCGACGAGCTGTATAACTATGGTATAGCTTTTTAACATCACGTGCGTGATGATCCGCTGCACTGCACACGGAATACGCATCTGAGCTGCCTCGCGCTCGCAAGGTCATGGATAGGACCGCTCCTCATCCATTTGCCTGAGCCGCCATCATGTTTTTCGACTCGTCCAAGAACAAAATCATCCAGGACCTGCAACTGACCGTCGCCCATCAGGCCAGTCTGCTGGAGGCGATCAATCGCTCAATGGCCAGCATCGAATTCGATCTGAACGGTGTGGTGCTCAAGGCAAACGACAACTTCTTCAAAACCATGCGCTACCGGCCCGAGCAGGTCATCGGCAAGGAACACCGCATGTTCTGCACGCCGGAGCACGCGCGCAGCCCCGAGTACGCACAATTGTGGTCGCGCCTGCGCAACGGCGAATTCGTGTCGTCGACGTTCCAGCGCGTGGCGGGCGATGGCAGCACCGTATGGCTGGAGGCCAATTACAACCCGGTCAGGGACTCGGACGGCAAGGTCACCCGGGTGGTCAAATACGCGATGGACGTCACCGCCAAACTTCAGGCCGAGAGCGAAGCCCACAATAAGCTGCAGGCCATCGACCGCGCCATGGCAGTCATCGAGTTCGATCTGGACGGCACGATCATCGCTGCCAACGACAACCTGTTGCGCTTGCTGGGCTACAGCCGGCAAGAGCTGCTGGGTAAAAGCCACAAGTTGCTCTGCCCCCCTGAGTTCACCAAAAGCACCGAGTATCAGGACTTTTGGCGTCGGTTGAACAAGGGTGAGTTTTTCAGCGATCAGTTCAAGCGCGTCGGCAAGCACGGCCAGACCCTCTGGCTGGAAGCGTCCTATAACCCGGTGTACGACGCCGCCGGCAAGCTGTGGAAGGTGGTCAAGTTTGCGTCGGACGTGACCGCGCGCATCGAAAAGCACGAGCAGGATTCCCACAGCGCTGCGCAGGCGTATCACATTTCGGTGCAGACGCAGAAATTTGCCGAGCAGGGCACGCTGGTGATTCAGCAGGCGGCCAGTGAGATGCGTCAGATCTCGCAGAATATCGATGATTCGTCGCGGATCATTGGTCAGCTGGGTGAGCGGTCGGAGCAGATCACGGCGATCGTGAATACGATTCGCAGTATTGCGGATCAGACGAATTTGCTGGCGTTGAATGCGGCGATCGAGGCGGCCCGGGCCGGTGATCAGGGCCGTGGCTTTGCGGTGGTGGCCGATGAGGTTCGGCAGTTGGCGGGACGCACGAGCCGTTCGACGCAGGAGATTTCGGAGATGATTCAGGTGATTCAGACCGAGACGCGGCAGGCGATTGTGAGTATGGACAATACGCGGAGCACGGCGGTGAAGGGTGTGGATCTGGCGGATCAGGCGGGGGATGCGATTGTGCAGATCAGTTCGGGGACGAATGATGCGGTGGATGCCGTCAGGATGTTCGCGGGCCGCGATTGACCCTTAAGATCAAGTGCGTTTGCCTAACGGCAAACATTTCGCCTTCGGGGAGTTACTTGGAAAAGCACCCCTAGTAACTGAGGGTGCTTGCTCCTGATTGGGCCCTTCCTTCGTCAGGGTACCCTCACTCCGACGACGCTCCGTGGGCCCGCGCCGAACGGACATCCATGTCCTGACGGCGCTCTCGCCGCATCCATGCGGCTCGGCCCACTCCGCGTCGTCTGCGTTCGGCCTGCACCCAAGTCGCGATTGGCGGTGTTTGAACCTTCTCTGTATGAGATCAAAAGCAAAAGCTTCCCGGCTGAAGCCGGTCCTACTGACTGCACGCGCTGCTTTTTGTGGGACCGGCTTTAGCCGGGAAGAGGCCAGTTCAGGCGCTGGCGATTTCAGGATCTTCGCTGATCGTGCCCACGCTCCGCGTGGGCATGCATACCGTGACGCTCCGCGTCACCCGACACCGGTTCCACTGAGTGTACGCGGTGTTTTTGTGGGACTGGCTTTAGCCGGGAAGGGGCCAGTCCGGGCAACACTTTTTTGGACTGAGTTAAGCGACTGATTTATCTACGACGCCTCACTGCAAATTCATCAGTCCCCGAGCTCCCGCGTCACCCTTCCCACTCATAACTGCCCTTCATTCCTGAGCCGCATAGCCTTCGCGCGCTTCTCCAGTACCACATACACCACCAGCGCGATCATCAGCGGGATGAGGAAGTAGATCACCCGATAGCCGATCAGCGCGGCCAGCAATTGGCCTTTGCTGAATTGGTGTTGCATGAGGGTGATGAAGACGGTTTCGAGCACGCCAAGCCCGGCGGGGATGTGGGCGATGACGCCGGCGATGCTGCTGATGAGCAATATCCCGAGCACGGCCGGGTAGAAGGCCTTTTCCGGCAGCAGGACATAGATGAGTAGCGCCATCAGTCCCCAGTTCAGCGCGCCCAGCAAGGCTTGGCGCAGTGCCTGGTTGAGTGAGGGCAGGACGAGTTGTTGCTTGCGAATGGTCCAGGTGCGTTTTTTGGAGAAACGGCAGGCCAGGAAGTACGCCAGGCAGACCGCCAGCAAGACGAAGCCGATCAGTTGTAGCGTGGTGTCGCCGATCTTCCAGCCTTCCGGGAGGTCAACGAAATCACCCGCGAAGACAAACCCGGCCAACAGCATGTAGCCCAGCCAGTTGGTGATCAAGCTCAGGCTGAGGATCCGGGTGATGGTCGGCACGTCCAGGCCCAGCCGCGAATACAGGCGATAACGAAGCGCAATGCCACCGACCCATGAACTCAGGTTCAGGTTGAAGGCATAGCAAACAAACGTCACCGGGATGATCTGTTTTATGGCCAATTTGTGTTCGGTGTAGCGCCGGGCCAGGACGTCGAAGCAGCAGTACGTCAGGTAGCTGCCTGCGGCGATGACGAAGCCCAGCGCCAGGGTGCTGAGCTTGTAGGACTCCAGCGCGTGCATCACCTCGTTCCAGTCGAGGTTCTTCATCAGCGTGAACAGCAGGACCGGCACGGCGATGAAGAAGAACAGCGTAAACGCACGTTTGGCCCACTTCAGCCACGGACGATTCTTGCTGGCCTCGGCCGGTTTCTGCTGGTGGGTGGAAGCTTGGGAGACGCCTGTCATAAGGATTTCTCCTGATCGGTCGGCAGGTCGTTTTTAAGGGCGGCGGCTTCCGGCAGTGTTTCCGGTGCGCGCAGGGGTTTCAGCCGAGGGCCGTGTACCGGGAACAGGCCGGCAATGGCCGGAAAGTGCCGCAGGAAGTGGAAGCTCAGGAAAATCATCGGCGCACGCCACCATTGCCCTTTTGCCAGGCCCTTGAGGTTGACCTGTTTGCTGTGGGCCACCGCGAGGTCGCGCAGGTGTTCGTGCAAGCGCTGGTTCAATGCGTGGTCGCGGATGAACAAATTGGCTTCCAGGTTCAGCGCGAGGCTCAGCGGATCGAGGTTACTGGAACCCACGGTGGACCACTCGTGGTCGATCAATGCGACCTTGCCGTGCAGCGCCCGTTGTTTGTATTCATGAATCACCACGCCTTCGCGCAGCAGCCAGGTGTAGGTCAGGCGCGAGCACACGCGCACAAACGGCATGTCTGGCTTGCCTTGAAGGATCAGCGTGACCTTCACCCCGCGACGGGCTGCGTTGCGCAGTTCACGCAAGAACCGGTAGCTGGGAAAGAAGTACGCGTTGGCGATGGTGATGCGCTGAGTCGCATTGCGCATCGCCAGCAGGTATTGCTCTTCGATATCGGTGGTGTGATGACGATTGTCGCGTTCGGCGAGAAGCATCCGCGCGCTGCCGGCCTGACGCGTCACCGGCTTGAGCGGCGTGAAGGTCTTGCGCACGGCCGGGCCGAGCATGCTCAGCGTCGAGCGATAGATGTCGGCGACAATCGGCCCGCGCACCAGCACGGCGTAGTCCTGCTTGGCGGTGATGCCGGTATCGGCCATGTGGTCGACGCTGTAGTTGATGCCGCCCATGAACGACGTCTCGCCGTCGATGACCACCACCTTGCGGTGCAGGCGCCGAAACAGGTTGGTGCGCATGCCCATCAGTTTAGGGCGCGGGTCGAACAGCTGAATCTGCACGCCGGCTTCGATCATCTTGCTGACGAACGCGGTGCTCAGGTCGCTGGTGCCGTAGTCGTCCACCGTAATAATCACCCGCACGCCACGGCTGGCCGCTTCGATCACGGCCTGCTGCAAACCCTCACCGACGCGGTCTTCGAAGATGATGAAGGTCTCGATCAGCACCTCTTCGCGCGCCCCTCGAATGGCGTCGAACACCCGGGCGAAAAAGTCCTCGCCATTGATCAGCAACTCCACCGAGTTGCCGTCCCGCCAAAGGCCACACATGGCGCCCATCGCTCTCATACCCCTCAAAGCGTTACCTCCACCGCCAACGGCGCATGATCGGAAAGGTGCGACCAGGGACGATTCGACATCACCCTGGGCGACCGGATGTGCGCGTTGCGCACGTAAATACGGTCCAGGCGCAACAACGGAAAGCGCGCCGGGAAGCTTTTCGCCGGCGCGCCAAATGACTCAACAAAAACCTCGCGCAGCCCGGCAGGATTCAACACGTCATCGGCCTTCTGCCGCCAATCGTTAAAATCCCCCGCCACAATCACCGGCGCATCGGCCGGTAAACGCCCCACCAGGTCGGCGAGCAATTTCAGCTGCTGCTGGCGATGAACCTCCTTCAGGCCCAGGTGCACGCACACTGCGTGCAGCTCGCCGAAATGCGGCACGTCCAGTACGCAATGCAGCAGACCGCGTTCCTCAGTGCCGTGGATCGAGATGTCGAGGTTCTCATGGCGGAGGATCGGGTACTTGGACAGCAGCGCATTACCGTGGTGGCCATGGGGATACACGGCATTGCGGCCGTAGGCGAAGTCCTTCCACATGCTGTCGGCAAGGAATTCGTACTGCGAAGTGGTCGGCCAGTTCTTCACGTTCTGCGCGTGGTCCTGATGCTCGCCGTGGACTTCTTGCAGGAAAACGATATCGGCCGACACTGAGCGCACTGCATCACGCAGTTCCGGCAGGATGAACCGCTTATTGAGGAAGCCGAAGCCCATGTGCATGTTCATGGTCAGCACGTTAAGCGTGACCGAGGCCGACGCGCTTTGTCGCTGGCCATTGAGGTCTTCGGGGATCAGGGCACTGGTCACAACGTGGCTCCATGCAAATCGCCTGGCGCAACTTCCAGGTTTTCAGTGAGATTGAAACGTTCAAGCAACCGGCGCGCGTCGTAAGGGGCGCGGACCTTGATGTCGTTGTCGAAATAGCAATAAACGTCGCGGGACTTCCGCGCTCGGGGGGCTTTGTCCACGATCAACTGAGCATCCTTGGGCTGCGCGCCCCGTTGCCAGGCATCAATGCGATCACCCCAGTGCTTGATCGCCTCGTCGGAATACCCGCTGGCATAGAGTTCCTTGTCACCGTGCAGGCGCACGTAGACGAAATCGGTGGCAAGGTCCTCAACGTGGGGCCACTTGCCGGCGGTGTCCGCGACCACCAGCGCCACCTTGTATTTGCGCAGCAGCGCGACAAACTCAGGCACCAGAAAGCTTTCATGGCGGATTTCAACGGCGTGACGCAGCTTCAGGCGCGCCGGAATGTCCAGATAACCCGGCTGCTGCAGCCGTTCTGCGCATTGGCTGGCGCAGGCCTTGGCGGCTTTACCGTCGTGGGGCAGCAGTTTGAGAAAGTGCTCGAAGCGCTCGGCGTCGAATTTGAAGTTGGGCGCGAACTGCCAGAGGATTGGCCCCAGTTTTTCCTTGAGCTGAAAAACACCGGAGGCAAAGAAGTTGGCGACAGGCTCGTCGATTTCCTTGAGGCGGCGGACATGGGTGATGTAACGCGGGCCCTTGACGCTGAAGACAAAGCCCTTCGGCGTATCGTCGTACCAGCGCGCATAGAGGTCAGGCGACTGCAGCGAATAGAACGAGCCGTTGATCTCGATGCTGTTCACAGCCCTGGAGGCGAATTTCAACTCGTTTTTCTGCGTCAGGCCCTCGGGATAGAAATCCCCGCGCCATGGCGTGTAACGCCAGCCTGAAATGCCGATACGGATGTCGCCCATGCCTGCGCTCTCTCGTGTCCTGCCGCGGCACCTGCCGCGACACTTCTGAACTAGAGATAAGAAGCTTGGGAACCCGGCAGGTTCCCTGGCTTTTTGCGGGCGTTGTCGCACAGATTGCCGCAGGCTGCGCCACTACCTGCGCTCAGGACGCAGCCATGGCCCTTTTGACCTTTTCCCGCGCGCCGCAGACATTCATCTGGCACCACCGGCGGCGGCCGTTTTTAGAAGTATCGAGGAACAGCCAGTCGCAGTCCGGGGTGGCGCACGCCCTGAGACGCGACAGATCGCCGGAGGTGAGCAGTATGGATGCCTGAACCGCAAGCCGGCCGATAAACCCGGCCGTCATCGAGCCCAGATCATCGCCGACCCGCCAGCGCCAGATCACACCCGCTGGCGTCAATACCAGCAGGCGCTGGTCGGCCGTGTCGGCCAGCGCCTGATTCAACGCATCGAGGCTGACTTGATCGGCGCTGTGGTCCAGCGCCATAGGAAGCAATAACCGATACAGCGCTTCGCGGAAATCGATCAATTGTTCAAATGCCGTCACCGTGTGCCAGGAAGAACGGCGCACGACGGCAACGAAGTGCTGGTGCTCCAGATCGTCGATCAGGTCGGCGTGGCGGAACCAGTGGACGATGTCCTCCAGGTTGCTCAGCTTGTCGACGACCTCCAGCAACCCCGTGCCCGGGCGGCGGCCGTCACAGGTATTGAGGTAATTCAGCACAGCCGACCCGCCGACGAGGCGGATGGCGTTGATCTTCAGTTGTCCGATAGACATGGAATGCCCTCAGCTTGAGGCGATGAGGGAATCATGGCAGAGATGTGAGGGGTTGCTGAAATTTCGGACGGTCTGGGCTGGATCGCAAAAACCCCATGGAACTCGCGCCCGATTTGTCAGGCCGTCCCCCCAAGCTGAGAAAGACTCGCCGCCAGCTCGCTCTTGCGGAAAGGTTTGGTCAGGCGGGGCAAATCCGGGTCCAGCCCTTCATGTTCCGCATACCCCGAGACAAGCAGGATTGCAGTCCCGGGCCGGGCGTTACGGACCCGTCTGGCCAGGTCGGTGCCACTGATGCCGGGCATGAGATGGTCCGTGACGATCAGGTCGACGTGCTGCCCGGTCCCCAGCAGTTGCAGGGCCTCCTCGCCAGACGAGGCCTCGATCACCCGGTAGCCCAGGTCGGCCAGCATGTACGACGTGCTGGCACGCACAAGCTCTTCATCGTCTACAAGCAGCGCGATCCCTCGCAGCGAGTGCCGCTCCTGCGCGTCGTCGATACGCGACGCCGAGGTCGGCAGGGTCATGCTGCGTGGCAGCCAAAGCTCTACGTTTGTCCCAAGCCCTGGCGAACTCTGAATGGTCAGCGCGCCGTTCAGCTGGGACGCCAGGCCGTGCACCATCGACAGACCCAGCCCCGTGCCTTTGCCGACGCCCTTGGTCGAAAAGAACGGTTCCACCGCCCGCGCAAGGGTGGGCGCATCCATACCAATGCCGGTGTCCGCAACGGAGAGGCACAGGTAGTCGCCGGTCGGCAGCCTGGAACGGTGGTCCCTGCTCACCCACTCGGTGCAGGCAGATATCCGCATTGTCCCGCCCTCCGGCATGGCGTCGCGCGCGTTCACGGAGAGATTAAGCAGCGCCATCTCAAGCTGATTCGGGTCCGCGATTGCCGCTGGCAGATCCGGCGGGGCATCGACCACGACCCGGATCTGCGGCCCGGTGGTGCTGGCGACGAGATCGCCCATGCCGTTCACCAGTTTCGCCACGTCGACCGACACCGGCTGCAGCGGCTGACGGCGCGCGAAGGCCAGCAACCGCTGCACCAGCGTCCTTGCACGATCGGCTGACTGCACGGCGCCGGAGATCAACCGCTGCTCACGTTCACCGCCCACGCCTCGGCGCTGGAGCATGTCGAGGGTGCCGACGATCGGGGTGAGCAGGTTATTGAAGTCATGGGCCACGCCGCCTGTCAGCTGACCCATGGCTTCCATCTTCTGACTCTGGCGCAGCGCCGCCTGGACTTCTTCCCGCTCGGCGACAGCCTGGGCAATTCGTCCTTCCAGCGTGGCGTTGAGTTCCCGCAGCCCCTCCTCGGCCTCTTTGCGGGCGGTCACCTCGACGGCCGTGCCGGTAACGCGCAGGCAGCGGCCGGCGTCGTCGAACACGCCCCGCCCCTTGGCGGCGACCCAGCGAATCACGCCATCGTCCCTGCCGACGGTGCGGTAGTCGACGTCATACAGGGCACGGCGTTCGGGGTCGATGGCCGCCGTGAACGCCTCGATCGTTGCGTCCCGGTCCTGGGGATGCAGACCGTCATAAAAGTCTTGAATCGTGACCGGCACGTCAGCCTGGATGCCGAACATCGCTTTGGTTCTGGGCGGCCAGATCAGCGTGTCGTTAACGATGTCCACGTCCCAGAAGCCGATGTCGGCGTGTTCGACGGCAAGGCGCAGACGCTCTTCGCTTTCGCGCATGCGCATCTCGGCGCCGACCCGCTCGACATGTGCCCAGCAGCGTTCGACGACTTCCCTGACGAGCAGGACTTCCGAGGGCAGCCAGTCGCGAGGCTGATCCTGATGAACCGCCATCATGGCGGTCAGCCGGCCGTTCTTGACCAGCGGGCAGCAGATGATCGCGTCGATGCCAATGCCCCGAAACATCTCCAGGCCTTCGCTGGGACCGAGCTCGGCGACGACGTCGCGCACGATCAGCGTGCGGCCTTCGCGCATGTCGGCAGCCGTCCGCGGGCCGAAAAGATCGAGGCTGTAGGTTCCGGCAGAGCTCTGGATGCCCGCGGCGTTGTAGTCGCTGCGAATCCAGAAGCGGTCATTATCGACGTCGACATCCGCGTAGGCGCAGCGCGACACGTTGAGCCGGCGCCCGAGCAACCCGGTTGCAACGAGCAGAGCCTCTTCGGCTCGGCGGATATTGAAAAGGCGGCTGTCGAGCTCATCAAAAAAGCTCAGTCGCTCCGCGCTCTCCTGCAGCGCCGCATCCGCCTGATGCTCGGCCGTGCGGTCGCGGAAGATTTTGACAAAACCGCCCTGATCCGTCGCCAGCGGCATCATCAAACCCGAGCCCCAGAAGCGCGCACCGTCTTTATCAACGTGCCAACGTTCGTTGACGGCCCGCCCCTGTTCCACCGCGACTGCGAGCTCGCTCTGAAACACCCGCTCGGCCTGGTCGGTTTCGGTGTAGAAAAGATCGCCATCGCGGCCCATGACTTCCTCGGCGGGATAACCAACGATGCGCCGGGCGCCGATGTTCCACCCCGTGACCTTGCCTTGGGCATCAAAAGTGATGATCGCAAAGTCCTCTGCGCCTTCGACGATCTGGCGGAAACGCGCCTCGCTGCTGCGAATCGCTGCCTCAGCCCGAGCACGGTGCACGACCAGTCCCACGGTCTTGACCACGAAGTCGCCGATCTCGATATCCGCCGGCAGCGGCTCGCGCCGTTCAGGGTGATACATGACGAACGTGCCGAGCATGGCGCCCTGTGCCGATCGGATCGGAATGGACCCGCACACCTGCAAACCGTGTCCGATGGCGAGCGCCCGGAACTCGGCCCAACGCGGGTCGTTCGCGATGTCGGACGCCACCGCCCACGGGTTCGGGATCGTCGAGGTAATACCGGAATCTGCGCTCAGCCCGACAGTGACGCGTTCGACCGCGTCGGTGTAAGCGTGGGGAAGGCTGGGTCCTGCGCACTGCTGCAGCTGACTGCCCTCCTCGTTCAGCAGCAGGATGCTGCCAAGGAAACGGGAGGGCGACAGCGCTTCCACCTCTCGGACGATCGCGTCGAGCGCGGCACTCAGCGGTGTCTCTTCGACAGCCAGCTCAAGGATACGGTTCTGGGCGGCCCCAAGGGCTGCCGCGCGATTGCGGGCCTGGGTGAGGCGCGCATTCTCGATGGCAATCGTTGCCAGCCGCGCCAGGCTTTCCAGCCGTTTGACCGTATCGTCGTCGTGAGTGCGGACCTGCGACCAATAGGCGCCGAGCGCCGCGACCGGAACAGGTCGACCAATAGGCGCCATGACCAGGCTACGGACGAACGTCGGCGCGTAGGCGTCCTGAGGGATGCGCGGATCGAGCCGGACGTCGCGGATCGCAACCGTCTCGCCGCGACGCATCACCCACCCTGAAATGCAGTGTTCGGCCGGGAAGCTATGGCCCTCCCAGAGCGGAGAAACCGCATCCTCCGCCATATAAGAACAGTACCCGCCATTTTGGATCACGATCGCAACGCCATCCGCTCCTACAGCGGCACGGGCCACATCGCGCAGGATAGCGACGACCTCGTCCACTGATTCCGCCATCACCAGCCGCTCACTGGCATTCAGCACATGAGACAGGCGCTCATCGCCGCTAGGATCGACCGGATTGGTAGTCAAACGGATCTCCCGACATCGCCACGGCATCAACATCCCGCAGACTGGTTCGAACTGGACAGGGCTAAAGCGGCATTGTATCGGTTAACCCTTCGCCCTCGACACGGCCCGCATCAGTTTTTTCGGCGAAGCGACCCACGCGCAAACAGCTCACCCTTTTGCATGATTCAGCAAACCTGAAACGATGAAGCCCCGCAGTCAGAAAACAGACCAGCCTATCCGCGAACTCAACAATTCCAGTGCCGCCATCCCGGCAAGCGAATTCCCTGCTGCATTGAGTTCCGGCGACCACACGCACACCGTAAATTGCCCCGGCACGATCGCCACGATTCCGCCCCCTACCCCGCTCTTGCCCGGCAAGCCCACGCGGTAGGCGAAATTGCCGGCTTCGTCATACAGCCCGCTGGTGGCCATGATCGAGTTCACTTGCTGGGTCTGGCGTGGGGTGAGGATCTGCTCGCCGCTGTGCTTGCAGAACCCGTTGTTCGCCAAAAAGCAGAACGCCCGGGCCAGATCCAGGCAGCTCATCTTCAGCGCGCAGCAACTGAAATAACTGCGCAGCACGGTTTCAACCTCGTTATGGAAATTGCCGAAGGACTGCATCAGGTACGCCATTGCCGCATTACGCGCGCGGAACTGGTACTCGGAATCCGCCACGCGGGCATCAATCAAGACCTGGGGATTACCCGACAGCCGCCGGACGAAATCGCGCATGGACAAAGTCGGCGCGGCGAAGCGCGACTGATTGATGTCGCAGATCACCAAAGCGCCGGCATTGATAAAGGGATTACGGGGCCGCCCGCGCTCGAACTCCAGCTGCACCAGCGAGTTGAACGGCTGGCCCGAGGGTTCATGACCCAGGCGCTCCCAAATGGCTTCGCCGGAATGGCCGATCGCCTGAACCAGGCTGAACACCTTGGAAATGCTTTGCACCGAAAACGGCTCCAGTGCATCGCCCGCGCAGTGATAGGTGCCATCGTTGCCATACACGGCAATGCCCAACTGCTGCGCCGGCACGTCCGCCAGCGCGGGAATGTAATCAGCCACCTTGCCCTGGCCGATCAAGGGACGGACTTCGTCGAGAATCTCGTTCAACAGCGTTTGCATGGAGGGTCCTGGTGTCGATCCCCTGACGGCAGCAGGGGTTAGGGTTCATGACGAATGCTGGAGGGGCGGGATCACACAATTGGCCAGGATTTTGGTTTTTGCTGCGGGTGAGCTTGCACGTCTGGGTGGGATGGCTTCCACATCTCCCGCAAAAAAACCAATAGATAATGCGGGTGATAACAACTTTCCTGAATTGACTACGGAGCCAGTGCTCCCTCGATCAAGTAGACATCTGTCTTGGCCGAGCGCTGGCGGATTTTTCTCAACGCGGTGTACTCGGCAGAGTTCTACCAAGCCTGCGCATTATTCACGCTCGGAAACTCAATCACGACGCGTCGACGCTGTGGCGCCACACCTTCGAGCGAAATAATCTTGCCGCCACGGACGATGAAATGACCACCATAAGGCTTGAATGTTGATTCCACCTGAGCGCTGTAAGGCCTCATCCCCTCCGGATCGGTGATTTCAAATTCGGCAACATAGTAGGCCGGCGGCGACTTCGCTTCTGCTGCCATTAACCGACCGCAGGATGCGGCGACAAAAACCAGCCCCGCCATTGCAAGGAAATTAACCTTGAAGTGTTTCATCACCTTCCTCCATCAAAAAACCAGTTTGCTTAGTCTGAGAGTGCACTACAGACACGTACTTGCAGAAACCGTCAACGTCTGGCTTGAGTGCTGAGTTGAACCGGATCGGTTTCAATTAACACGTTGGACACGATCATTGTCTGAGTGACTTTCATAGATTTATGAAAGTGCGCAGACGCAACATGGCTTTGGTGTTCATTAGCACATCGGAAAGCCGAGAGCGATGAGCTGCGGCTGCGAGTGAGTCCGCATTGGAGTCGTGAGTCCCGCCAGGCCGCGCTACACGTGGATTGCTGAGCGCTGCTCACGGATTCATTCTCCAAACACCCGTTATCACCAGCAACCTGGTGACATAGGCTCCCGTCTTAATAGTCCAGCAGCATTGTTCCCTCACCGAGTGCATGGTCATGAACGTTATGCATCGGGGTGGAGTCCTCAACCGCGGCCGGCTTCAGCAACCAAAACTGTGACGGAGACATTGATGAACCGTATGAACCCCACCGGTAATGGAGCTGGAATAGAGTTGTCTCGACGCCAAGTGCTCATAGGCACCGCAGGCACGGCAGTCACAGCCGTGTTCGCGAAGGTCGATGATGCCCGGGCCGCTGCCGGCACGAAAGCAGCAGCGCCCAGCCCGCCGGACAGCCAGGTAAACCTGGTAGTCAATGGGGAGCGAGTTGCGCTCAATGTCGATAACCGCACCACCCTCTTGGACGTGCTTCGAGAAAGACTCCATTTGACCGGCACCAAAAAGGGCTGCGACCACGGTCAGTGCGGGGCCTGCACGGTGATAGTAGAAGGACGACGAATAAATGCGTGCCTCACGCTTGCAGTCATGCACGAAGGTGACAGCATCACCACCATTGAAGGCCTCGGCACACCGGGCAACCTGCACCCCCTCCAATCGTCTTTCATCAAGCACGACGGCTACCAATGTGGTTATTGCACGCCAGGGCAGATCTGCTCGGCCGTCGCGATGCTGGAGGAAATAAAGGCCGACATCCCCAGCCATGCAAGCGGCGATTTAGAGGCTAAAAGCACTGTCACAGTCGCCGAAATCCGCGAGCGCATGAGTGGCAACATCTGCCGTTGCGGCGCCTACTCCAACATCGTCGACGCCATTCAAGAAGTAGCCGGGGGCGAGGCATGAAATCTTTTACTTACGAACGCGCCACCTCTGTGCAGCAAGCGGTGGACGCTGCAGCGAGTCACCCGGGTTCGCGATTCATCGCGGGCGGCACTAACTTGCTTGATCTGATGAAACTGGAAATAGAAACGCCACAGCACCTGATTGATGTAAACGGACTCGCGCTCGACAAGATCACCTCGACAGAGGATGGCGGGATAAGAATTGGTGCCTTGATGCGTAACACCGACTTGGCCGCCGCGCCCCAAGTTCGGCGGGATTACGCCGTACTGTCGAGAGCGCTACTGGCGGGAGCGTCAGGCCAACTCCGAAACAAAGCCACAACGGCCGGCAATCTTTTGCAACGCACCCGGTGTGCCTATTTTTACGATCCCGATCAACCCTGCAACAAGCGGCGCCCCGGTGCCGGCTGTTCTGCAATCGGGGGCGCCAGTCGGCAACAAGCGATCATCGGCGTCAGCGATGCGTGTATCGCCAGCCATCCCAGCGACATGGCGGTGGCGATGCAGGCATTGGACGCAAGGGTGGAAACCCTCAATCCGGAGGGCCAGACACGGACGATTGCTCTCGCTGATCTGTACACCGCTCCCGGAACGACACCGAATATTGAAAACACCCTGGGAAATGCCGAACTGATTACTGCCGTGACCCTGCCTAAACCCGTGGGAGGCAAGCACATCTACTACAAGGTTCGTGACCGCGCGTCTTACGCGTTTGCGCTGGTGTCTGTCGCAGCGATCGTGCTGCCAGACCAGACAGGTCGGATTGCCCTGGGGGGAGTGGCGTACAAACCCTGGCGAAGTGAAGAGGCGGAAGCTCATCTCCCTGACGGTGCAAAAGCCGTCGCAGAGCGTTTGCTGGCTGACGCTCATCCTACCGCGCAAAACGCTTTCAAAATCAAACTGGCAGAACGGACGATCGGTCTGGCTCTTTCCAGCGCCTCTTAAGCAAAACCACCGGCATGGAACGGCCGCGGTCGATTGATCAGGAGTGACCCTCATGAAGTTTGATACCCCTGCGAACACCAATCCCATCGACCAAATGAAGGTGATTGGACAGCCAAAAGACCGTGTTGAAGGCAAGCTGAAAACGACGGGCACGGCGACCTATGCCTATGAGCAACAGGCCTCCGTCAGTCCTCCCGCCTACGGCTATGTAGTGGGCTCATCCATCAGTAAGGGCCGGATCACCTCGATTGATTCCAGCGAAGCACGTCAAGCCAGCGGCGTTATCGCAGTCGTCACCCACGAGAATGCAGGTCAGCTGGACAGAGGCGAATTTTACGTTGACCGCGCACTGGCCGGTCCCCAGGTGGATCACTATCACCAGGCAGTGGCAATCGTCGTCGCACAGACGTTCGAACAAGCCAGAGCCGCGTCGGCCTTGCTGCGCGTCTATTACGTCAGAGAGCCCGGCGCCTACGATCTGGCCGCGCAGCGAGCGTCAGCCACGACCCCCGCGCCAGGTGCATTTGGCCCTCCTCCACAGACGGCCATCGGGGATTTCGATGGCGCGTTCAAGGAGGCAGCTTTCACACTCGACGGCCGCTACAGCACCCCGGATCATGCCCACGCGATGATGGAACCCCACGCGACCATCGCTCAGTGGCAGGGGGAGAAACTGACGCTGTGGACGTCTATCCAGCAAATAAACTGGGGCGTCAGAGATCTGGCTAAAACGCTGGGTATTTCCAAAGACAACATTCACGTGATCTCGCCTTATATTGGTGGCGGCTTTGGCGGGAAAGGCACCATTCTGTGTGACGCCGTATTGGCCTCACTGGCGGCAAGAGCAGCCGGGCGGCCCGTTAAAGTGGCGCTTCCACGCCCGCTTATGTTTAACAACCTGACGCACAGGCCAGCGACGATCCAAAGGATACGTCTGGGTGCCAATACGGACGGCACGCTCACCGCAATCGGGCACGAGAGTTGGTCGGGCAACCTGCGCGGGGGTCGCACCGAGGCGGCTACCGCATCGACCCGAACGTTGTATGCGGGCGCGAACCGTATGACCCGTTTGTACCTTGCCCAGCTTGACCTTGCTGAAGGCAGCGCCATGCGTGCACCCGGTGAAGCACCCGGCATGATGGCGCTTGAAATCGCAATGGACGAAATGGCTGAAAAACTCGGTATGGATCCTGTGAAATTTCGTGTTCTGAACGACACTCAGGTAGACCCGGAACAGCCTGATCGCCCGTTCTCCCAACGTCAGCTCGTCGAATGCCTGACCACCGGCGCTGATCGGTTCGGCTGGGCTACACGCACTCCCCTTCCCGGTAAGCAATTGCACGACGGCTGGTACATCGGCATGGGCATGGCGTCCGCCAGTCGTGGCGCACCCACGACGAAATCCGGTGCTCGAGTCCGGCTTGACCGCAAAGGTTTGGTCACCGTCGAAACCGACATGACAGACATTGGCACCGGCTCTTACACGATCATTGCCCAGACTGCGGCTGAAATGCTGGGCGTTGAAATGGATAAGGTGATCGTCAACCTAGGGGATTCGCGATTTCCGGAATCATCGGGTTCAGGTGGCCAGTGGGGAGCAGCCTCGTCCACCGCGGGCGTTTATGCTGCTTGCGTGAAGCTCAGGGAAGTCATTGCTGCGAAGCTAGGCCTCGATCCCGCCAAAACAGAATTCATCGACGGCTACGTTCGTGACGGTTCGAAAAACCTGCGACTGGCCGAGGCCACCCGGGATGGCGATCTGTTGGCCGAAGACGTGATGGAATTCGGCGACCTGGCCAAGCAGTATGCCCAGCAGACCTTTGGTGCTCACTTCGTCGAGGTGGGTGTAAACGCTGCGACAGGGGAAATCCGCATTCGCCGTCAGTTGGCGGTGTGTGCAGCAGGAAGAATACTCAACCCCAAAACAGCTCGCAGTCAGATCATCGGGGGAATGACCATGGGCGCGGGCGCAGCGCTTATGGAAGAAATGATTGTGGATCATCGCCTGGGTTTTTTTGTTAATCACGACTTGGCCGGCTACGAAGTCCCGGTGCATGCTGACATCCCTCATCAAGAGGTGATTTTTCTGGATGAAGTAGACCCCTACGCAACCCCGCTCAAGGCCAAGGGTGTCGGCGAGCTCGGTATTTCCGGAGCGGCAGCGGCCATTGCCAATGCCGTCTATAACGCTACCGGCATCAGGGTTCGGGATTACCCCATCACACTCGACAAGCTGATTGATCATTTGCCCGCTGTGGGCTGACCTTACCGCTCTTCGCTTCGGAGTCATCCATGCAGCTCAGCCGCACGAACCTGGCAGATATTATTTATTTCCTCGCCATCGCTCGGCATCAAAGCTTCAGAAAGGCGGGTCTGGAAGTGGGGATCAGCGCCTCCGCGCTGAGCCATGCCATGAAAGGGCTGGAGACGCGGCTTGGCGTCAGGCTGCTCAATCGCACCACTCGAAGCGTGACCCTGACGGCCGCAGGCGAGGAGTTGCAGGGCCTCATAAGCGCGCCAGTCAACGACATCGGTCAGGCACTGGAAACCCTCAACCGGCTACGGGATGAACCTGCCGGACGCATCCGGCTCAACGTGTTGAGCGACGGCGCAAAGCTATTGCTGGGCCCGGTTCTTCCCGTTTTCGTTGATCGCTATCCGGACGTTGAGATTGACCTGACCGTGACCAACCGAATGGTTGATATTATCGGCGACGGGCATGATGCAGGTATCCGGTTCGGCGGGACGGTTCCCGAAGACATGATTTCTCAACGACTCTCTCCCGATGTGGCTTGGGCAGTGGTGGGAACGGCTGATTACCTTGCGCGATTCGGTACCCCGAGCCATCCCGAAGACCTTTACCAGCATCGTTGCCTGCGCGTGCGCCTGGGTAATGCCCGCATCTATCACTGGCAATTCTCGAAAGACGGTCACCAGATGGAAATAGACGCGCCAGGCGCCATCACCATCGACGAAACCCGCGTCGGTGTAGCGATGGCGATGCGCGGCGTCGGCTTGATGTACGTTCCCGCCTATGTGGTCAGACGGCAGCTTGCCGAAGGCTCCTTGCAGCGCGTGTTGGAGGACTGGACTCACCACGACCCAGGGTTTCATATCTATTACTCAAGTTTCAGACAGGTTCCTGTAGGCCTGCGACTGCTCATCGAGCTCATCCGCGAACTCCAACCCATGGGACCGCTCCCCTAGCGACCTAGCTCTCCTGCCGCTTGTTGAAGACATCATTGAAGGCTGGCACCGCGGAAAACGCATTTGGCCAGCCCGCATAGAAAGCAAGGTGCGACAGCAGTTCGGAGGCCTCGGTCTGCGTCAGGCCGTTGTCCATCGCACGATTGAGGTGGTAGCCGATCTGGGCGACCTGACCGTTCGCCACCAACGTGGTAACCGTAATCAGGCTTCGGTCTCTGGGGGCAAGACCCGGCCGTAGCCACAGATCGTTGAAGAGCGCGCTGGTGGTGTATTGCACCAACCCGGGCGAAACCGGCCCGACGGACTTATCGACACTGGCAGCGCGCGCATCTTCGGCGATCTGATCGATAGGCAGCAGGTCGGGCGACACAGGCGCCAGTTGGTCAGGTGTTACGCCGTACCTGCCAAAGACTTCGGTGGCAATCGGTGCCGCGCCGGCGGCATTGCCCCACCCTGAATAGAACGCGAGGTGGTTGATTGCTTCGGATAGCTCCAGGGGCGTCACTCCATTCTTCAAGGCCAGATCAAAGTGCGCGGCAAGCTCGGCAGTCTGGCCGCGTGCGATCATTACTGCGACGGTTGCCAGGCTCCGATCGCGGGGAGACAGTTGCGTGCGTTGCCAGACTTGACCCAGGAGCAAGGTGTCCATGTTGTGAGCCATTGCCGGTGAGGCAGCACGTATATCGGCTGAAGTAGGCATTTGAGAAACTTCCTTCGTCATCACGCCCTTTGGGGTGGCGCATGCAAATAAACACATCGCTAAGCTGACTGCTGCAGATGTGCGAATAATCATAGTGAGGCGTCGTACTGAGCATTGCTAACGGGCTCAAGCCAATCGACATTTTTTCCGTCAAGCATCTGCTGGATGGCCATGTGGGTAACCCCGGTCGTACTCGTTGCACCATGCCCATGCTTATTGAACGCACTGCCAGCCAGCAACACCCATGCAGGCACGGTTGCTCTCTGCCACATAGCTCACCTCTCGCTGATGAATAGGGTTGCAACCAAGCTAATTCATGGCTGTGCATTCATCTACCGCGCTTTCGGTTCATGCCCCAATGAGCGGCACTCACCAATAGCCAATGCCACGGTGTGCAATCTGTCAGCAACCTCCCACCTGAACGTCATGCCGTATTCCGAAGTCATAAAAACACTTCAGCCATGCCCCTCAAGGTGCCTTATGCGTTTGATACCGGAACTTAACAGTGGAGCACACGTGCTGATATGCGGGGCCAGCCGAGGGATCGGCCTGGCACTGTGCGCAGCGTTGCTCGCTCGCGATGATGTTACTCAGCTGTGGGCAGTATCGCGGGAAGCGACCACCTCTGCGGGGTTGGCAAAGCTCGCAGAGCAATATGGCGACCGTCTGAAACGCGTCGACTGCGACGCCCGGGATGAGCCATCCCTCGAAGCACTGGTGAGCGAGACGCTTGCAGGGTGCGATCATCTGCACCTCGTCATCAGTGCGCTGGGCATTCTTCATCAGGACGGCGCCAAAGCCGAAAAGGGTCTGGCGCAACTGACGATGGCCGGCCTGCAAGCGAGCTTCGCGACCAACACCTTTGCGCCGATCCTGCTGCTCAAACACCTGCTTCCGTTATTGCGCAGGCAACCTTCGACGTTCGCGGCGCTGTCCGCGAGGGTTGGCTCTATTGGCGATAACCGATTGGGCGGCTGGTACAGCTACCGAGCCAGCAAAGCGGCGCTCAACCAGCTGCTGCACACGGCCAGTATCGAACTGAAACGCTTGAACCCTGCTTCTACCGTCCTCGCCATACACCCGGGCACAACGGATACCGACCTGTCCCGGCCATTCCAGACGAATGTGCCTGAGGGTCAACTATTTGAAGCGGGTTTCTCGGCGGATCGCATTCTTGAGGTGGTAGGCGCACATGGGCCAGCGGACAGCGGGACATTTTGGGCCTGGGACGACAAACCCATTGTCTGGTGACGTGTTTCGGTCGAGAAATCCCTGCCAGGCATGTTCCCCCCAAGAGGAAACATGCGGCAGGAATCGTTTAGAGCATGCCCGCTGCGTTGCGCACCCCTTCAGGGGCAGCTTTGGTTTCAGACAACGCCCCGCCATAAGCACCAGCCGCCATGGCGACCGGGTTGCCGCCACCGCCGATAAGGCCGACGGCTGCGCCTTTCGCAGTGTCCACTGCGCCTCCGACGCCGCCTTTGAGCATCCCGCCGACACTGCCGTCGGACTCGCCTATGCCAGTCATCACGTTACTCAAACCGGGCACCATCCACAGTGCTTTCCCGACTTGCCCAGCGGCTCCGGCTAAACCGTCCTTGTTATGGCTCTGCTCGGCCACAGGCGTGTCCTTGGTGTGCGTGGGGGCAGCATCGCCGCCGGCAGGTTGCTTACTCGCCCCGCCGCCGACTGACTGCAACAGCGCCCCAATCAACTTATCCAGCAGCTGCAGAAGCGGTGAGTTCTGCGTCGACTGCTCACCTGCGTTGCCCAGTCCCGGGCTCTGCTGAGCCAGGGACTGGTTTTGCAGACCCGACGGCCCGCCACTCCCGGCAGGGCCGCCATAGTTCACTGCGCCCGTGGTGGATTGCGTGGCGTATTGAGAATTCTGCGTGCTCTGGTCAGCCCGATAAATGGCCGCGCCGCCGCTGGCCAGAGCGCCCGTACCTTGGGCGACATTGCTGAAGTTGCCGGTAGCACGGCTGCCGCCGTTACCGGAATCGGTAGGGGTATTCGATGGTTTGCCCGCGTCGGGCGTCGGCTTGGCGTCCGGCTTGGAAGCATGGGGAGTGATGTCTGGTGTCTTGGGCGACGAGGCGCCGAGTCCGGGTAATTTCACGTTTTTCTCCAAACTGAAAGGTCGGTTGGCAGTGCCCCAGGCCCACTCTGGACCGCTTGCACGGATGCAGGCGTGTTGGATGTTGTAACGGGGCGATCGCTGTGAGGTTCGCGTGGGAGTGGGTAGCCCTTGTGTGGCGCCTTACGGCAGATCGGTTCCGCAGAAATAAATGGGCCGGTCTGCAGCGGGGTCCCGATCTTCACTTCGCAGCAAAAAACGCCTTCAGCGCGCTCGCCAGTTCAGCCGGCGCCTCCTCCGCCATGTGGTGGCCGCTCTCGATTCCCATGCCGGTGACCTTCTGTTGTGCCCATGGCTGCCAAACAGAAATCACGTCGCCGTAGAGGAATTCGAGGTCATCCTTCAACGACCAGATGACGTGAAGCGGGCATTGAATCCGGCGACCGGCCTCGCGGTCTTCCTTATCATGCACGTGGTCCAGGGCGAGGCCTGCGCGATAATCACCGAGCATTCCGATAACCGTTTCGGGGTCCTGGATCGCGGCCTGAAAATCCTCGAAATTCTCCTGGCCCATCGATTCGGCGCTGCCTCCGTACCAGGCTTTGGGGTCGGCGAAAATGGCCCGTTCAGGCTTGTCGGGTTGAGCATAGAAAAACCAGTGCCACCAGCTGGAAGCAAACCGCGATCCACACCGTTCGAGCGCTTCCAGGATGGGCACGCCATCCAGAATCGCCAATTTCAGCACCCGAGAGGGATGGTCAAGGGCCAGACGAAACGCCGCGTAACTGCCCCGGTCATGACCTGCCACACGAAATTTATCGAAACCGAGGCGATCCATCAGGGCGATGCAATCACGCGCTTTTGCTCGTTTTGAGAACGCCTCGTGGTCATGGGCGTCGGCGGGCTTGCTGGACTGCCCAAAACCCCTGAGGTCAGGGCAGATCACCGTAAAAGAGTCTGCCAGCAGTGGCGCCACCTGATGCCAGGTCGTGTGGGTCCGTGGATGACCATGAAGCAACAGCAACGGAGGACCAGAGCCACCGTAGCGAACCCGTAGCGTCGCCTCAGGCAGATCAATCATCGCGAGTTGGAAACCTTCGAACATGTTCACCTCCTGGTGACCTCCCACGGTAGTGCAGGCACCGCTGGCGTGCGCCCGCTTCAGGCTCACCGACTACAGTCGGCCGTGCGCAACTTCCTGACAGCTCAGAAACGATCCCTCGGCCCGGAGATTCCACGCAGCAACACCGCGGAAGCAACAAACGCCAACGACGCCACCAGCACGTTCGCGAAATACCCGGCGTTCAAGCCATACAGCCAGGCACTCAACAATCCACCCAACGTCCCACCCGTTTGATACACCGCGTTGAGCGATGAATTAAGACTTCCTCTTCGAGAAGCTTCAACCAGCCCCATGGCATCGCCCAATATCAACGCCAGCATCAGGTCTCGCCCGAACGCGAAGCCCATGTAGGCAGCGCCTTGTGCAAACGGTGAGCCCTCGCCCCATGGGATCATCTGGATCACTGCCGCGATCGCCATCGAGGCGACAGCGCACAGCCGCAATGGATTGTTGAATCGACTGGCAAGCCTGGCGGAAAGCATCGCGCCGAAGAGTCCACCGACCTCACCGATGAAGATAACCGAGCCCACGGCATCGACGCCAAATGATGAAAGGCCGTGTTGCACAAGCCAGCTCGGGTACAGCCCCAGAAAAACGTACACGCCAATCGACCAGCAAAAGTACGCCGCCATCAACGGGCGGGTGCCGGGACTGGCCGACAGCGACGTCAACCGCTCCTTGTACATGGCCCAACTTATTTTCGAAGACGACAGCGAAGCTTGCGGCGGTGTCGGAAAGGTGAGCTCCAGCCCGGCAAGGGTGGCGCACACGACCGCCAGGCCGACGACGGTGACTTGCCAGGACAGCAGCCCCCCGACGACAACACCCATCGAGAGTGAGCACAGAAAGGCGATCGGCGCGGCGGTGGTGACATACCCCGCCGCCCGGGCGCGTTTGGGCTCGGGGACATAGTCCGCCAGGGCGGCGAAGATAGATGCGCCGATCATCGGCATGAACAGCCCTGTCGCAGCCCGGCTCAATACGATCATGGAAGCGCTTTGGGATGCGGCGGTGAACAGCAGCGTCAGGCAGCAAGCAACACCACCCACGGTGATGAACAGCTTTCTGCCGAAGCGATCAATCAACGGGCCAAGCGCCAGATTACTGATCAGCGCCACGACCGGAAACGCGGCCAATATCCACCCGGACTCACTGGGAGAAAGGTGCAGATCCCGCTGAATAAAAGGCAGCAGCGGAATCATCATCACCACGTTGAAGTTGATGATGAAAAACGCTATCCAGAGAATCCCGGTAACAAGCATGCGTGACCCCTTATCGGGTGGGGGACCGACAGCCGAGCCGGGATGTCAGGACGGCGTCAGCAACTGCGGCAGCCCGGAAAGGTCCTTCAATACAGCGTCAGGTTGCCATGCGGGGTCCAGGGGTTCGCCCTCTCGGTCGATCCAGACGGACCGAATGCCCAGTTCCTGGCAGACCTTCAGATCACTGACCTGGCCCATGGCGACATGGATCGTTTCATCTTTCGTAACACCCATCGCGGCGTAAGCGTGGTGGAAGAGCGCGTGATCGGGCTTGTACGCACGCGCCTGTTGGGCCGTGATGACGAAATCGATCGGTGTACCGATGGCGGTGATGGTGTCGGCAATCAGGTGATCCGAGGTGTTGCTGATGACGGCGATCCGGTAATGCTCGCGCAATCGGGCAAGCGCTTCGGGTACGTCGGGGTGGGGCTCGATCCTTCCCAGGGTCGCGAGCAAGGTCTCAAGGTCTGCCGCCGTGGCGTCATGACCGGTTTCGCGCAACGCCTGGTTCAGGCTCGCATCGAGTACCGCTTCGTAGTCACGAAACGGCGATTGCTGCTGATGCTCCATCGCAATCTCACGCAGGCGCGCCGCGAAACTGGCGACACTGTCCGTGGAGGCATGGGCCGACAGATGTCGCTCAAGGATGGACGCCGCCGCTCGCCGAACAGCGTCATGCCACTGCACAAGGGTGCCGTAACAATCGAAGGTAATGACTTTGATGCGGGAATCGAGCTCAAGCATGGAAGTGTTCTCCGAAGGCTGCGCAACGATGCCGCGTGTGGATCACAAAAGGGACTGACCCGGCGGAACGCGCTAAAACTCAGTGTCCGGGTTGTTCAAAGAGTTCCACCGGAATACGCCGCCTGGCAGGCGCCACGCCCACGTAGTGATCGTGGAAAAGAAAGCGGGTGCGAATTTTGGGTGCTGTGTTCCACCGACTTTACCTACCAATACGGCCGGGTCGGGATGCCCGAAATTTTGTGGAACAGTGCGGCCTCGATCAAGAAGCGACCGAAGCATTTGCCTATGGCAACTGGACGCGGTTGATCAGCGGCTTGCCAGCTTGAAGAGGTGCGGATGACCACGGGTGGTTATCCGCACCTCTTCCCCCTACCCTCGCGCCAACAACCACTCATCAATCATTTTCACCGCCCGCCCCACATCAACCTGATCACTGCGAATGTGCAGCTCGGGAAACACCGGCGGTTCATACGCTGAATCCACCCCGGTAAACCCTGTGATTCCCCCCGCCCGCGCACGCCGGTACAACCCCTTCGGGTCCCGGGCTTCAGCCACCGCCAGCGGCACATCGACAAACACCTCTACAAACCGCGCACTGCCCACAATCGAGCGGGCCAGCTGCCGGGCCGAGCGCGTGGGCGAGATCAACGCCACCATCACCGTCAACCCTGCTTCAACCATCAACGCCGCGACTTCCGCCACCCGGCGCACGTTCTCTTCACGATCTTCGGCAGAGAAACTCAAGTCGCGGCACAGACCGGTGCGTACCGAATCGCCGTCCAGAATGCAGGTCGTCAACCCGCGAGCACTGAGCACCGGCCCGAGGTTGTCGACGATGGTGGATTTCCCCGCCGCCGACAGCCCGGTCAACCAGATGACCCGGGGTCTGGCGCCGGGCCTGGCCGAGGTGATTTCGCTAAACGGGTACGGCACCAGGTTGTTGTGCTGCGTCAGGCAAGGGGTATGGGTGATCATGACAATGCTCCTCCTTGAGTCGGCGTCAGGCGTGGGCCTGGTGGATGATGAAGTCCACGTTCATGACGTCGTAGATTGGTTTGAAATCGCCGTACGCATGGGGGGCGCGGAACCCCGCCGCGCGCAGTTCGTCCTGCAACTGGCGCGGGCGAATCGGGCACACGCGCAGCCGATATTGCGCCCCGTCGGCAAAGCGATAGACGAACTCGCACACCGACTCGTCCAGTTCGCCAAGGGTGACGCTGGCGGTGTCGCCGCAGTAGTAATAGCGCCCCGATGACCTGAAGCGGCCGGCGAGGATGGCTTCGAAATTGCGCTGATCGACCAACAGCAGCCCACCGGGTTTGAGCATCTGCCGAAACCGCTTCAACACGGCGATGCGCGCCTCGCGGTCGAACAAATGGCATAGCGAGCTGCCGAGGCACAGCACTGCGTCGAACTTGCCCAGTACGCGGGCGTCCAGCGCTTGCCAGTCGCAACGATGGAGCGGAACGTCGACCCCCAGCCGCGCGAAGTTGCGGCGGGCGCGATCCACCATGGTCGGGCTGCCGTCACAGGCAGTGACGTCAAACCCGGCCTTGTGCAGCTGGGCGGCATGGAAGCCGCTGCCGGTGGCGGCATCCAGCACCCGCCAGGCACCGGCGGGGCGCAGCAGATCGTATAAGAAAGAGCCCTCGCCAGCCGCACGTTTGTCCCAGTCGATGAGTTCGTCCCAGCGCTCGACGAAATCCGCCGCGTACTGCCGCGCATAGTCCTCATCGGCATTGCCTGATCGGTCAGCAGGCGAAAGCGCGATAACCGGCGTCATGGGCGGCGACTCCTGCGTGATGGCTGTTGGTGTGGTGGCTCGCGTCGGCGTACGCCCGGTATTTACTGCCCAGTTCCTCCGCCCACGCTGCAGAGTCGCAAACGCGCATCTCGGCCATGGCGAAATTCAGTTCACGCTGCATGACCTGCATCTGCGCCTCGCCGAACACCGCCGTGCCATCGGCGCGAATCAGGCTGATGCCGTCCAGGCGCTGCCCTGCTTCATTGACCTTGATGGCTTCTTCGCGCGTCACGCCGTAGGGCAGGTCGAGCAGCACCTTGCCCATGCCGACCTTGACCGGATAGCCACCGGGCAACCCGTGGGGACCGGGGGCGTGAACCCGCACCTCGTGATCGGCGTACAGGTTTTCCAGCACGGTCACCGCAGACATGGCGGTGAGGTACTGCCCGTCGACGCCGCCGAGCCTACTGAATTCACGGGCGACGGAGCCAAAAATAGCTTCCGCCGTGTGCCCGTCGGTGCGCTCTTCGCCATCAATCCAGTAGGTCAGGTTGAAGCTCGCGTCGAGCTGCTGCGGCGGCAGGCCATGGCGGGGCGCGCTGTGACTGAAATAGTGATGGCCGATGAGTTTGGCGCAAACCTGTGTCGGCAGGCAGTCGGTCAGATGCGCGATGGCGCTGCGCGTGGCCGGAACCAGGTTGGCGATGTTGCCGATGCCGACATCCGGCGCCATGCCGACCTTGTAGAGGATCGGGTTGACGGCGTCCGGAAACGCCGCGTTGACCACCAGACTTTTCGGGCACGCCTGTTTGACGGCGCGCATCAGCGCGTAGGCAGGCGCCAGGTGCATCGGTAGCCAGGGCCCGAGCTGCGCCTGATCGAGGGCAGCGAAACGCTCGGCCGGCAATTGCGTGATCACTCGCCAGGATTGCAGCGAGGCACAGTTGATAATGATGTCCGGACGAATCTTCAGGAGCATCTCGGCATTGCGGTTGATGCACGACTCGCGCAGGTCCATCTCATGGCTGTGAATCTGAATCGCGACGTTTTGTTGAAGCGCGGCCAGTCGGATCAGATTGCACATCCGCGTGGCCTTTTCGAGATCGCGGCTGGCGACGTGGAATTCGAACTGATTGCGCGGGGCCAGGACCTGCAGGATTTGCAGGCACAAATTGCCGCCGCCAACGATGAGCAGTTTCTTGCGGTGCATGGTGTTCTCCCTGAAATGCGTGAGGGACTGCGGTGTTCCTGATCGCTAGCGCGGGTAGGCGCCGTTATCCACTGCGATGACTTTTCCGGTCAGGTGACGGCTCTTTTCCGAGAGCAGGAACAGAATGACGTCGGCCACGCCGTCTGGCTGGATGGGCGCCTTGATGATTTCCTGCCGCTCGTACTCCTTAAGGCGCGGCTCCGGAATACGGTCATGAATCGAGGTGTCGCGAATCAGCCCCGGGGACACGGCGTTCACCCGGATCCGGGGGGCAAAATTCCAGGCATTGGCCTTGGTCAGGCCAATCACCCCAGCCTTGGTCAGGCCAATCACCCCAGCCTTCGTCGCGCCGTACAACGCGTCCATACTGCCGACCTCACCGGCAACCGACGTAACGTTGACGATGCTGCGCAAGTGCGTCGCGCCGGACTCACGCCGGGCGAAATCCTTCGACAGGTAAACCAGCGACTTCAGATTGACCGCCCATATTTCCTCCATCTCCTCGTCGCTGTAGTCATAGACGCTCTTGCCGTGATAGATCCCGGCATTGTTCACCAGCGCCTCAAGTGCGTTGTGTCGGTGGCGGTCATAGAGGTCGCCGATGAATGACTGATAGACCTGCGGCTGAGAAAAGTCCGCCAGATGCGTTTCCAGCCGATGCGTGGGCAAACGGGCCTGTAAGGCTTGCAGCCCCAGGCGATCCTTGTCAGCGGCGATGACGTAATAACCCGCCTCTACACAAGCAATGGCGGTGGCCTTGCCGATGCCGTTGGCGGCACCGGTGATGACGATTTTTTTCATGGCTGTCCCTGCTCGGTGAACTGATTCATGCGCTCATAAAACGGTCGATGAAGCTGGTAGTAGGTCAGCAAGCGCGAATCAGCGTGCAGAGGACGCTCGTCGAAGTCGGCGCTGCCGGCTGTGATGGTGGTGCTGTTTTCCGCGTCCTTGTGCCAGCCGCGCCAAGTCTTCCATTGTTCGGGACATTTCGCGTTCCAGTTCAAGGCATCGGGCATGAAGTCCAGCTGCAGGTGGTCACACAGCCTGCGCACGGTATGTTCCGGGCGGCTGGCAAGGTCCTCGGCGTTGATCACCCAAGGGGTTTTGCCGGTCAGCCGCCTGACTTCGCAGAATATTTCGTACAGCGCCTGGTGACCGATCGCCTGCACCGGCATCTGCGGGAAGATCGCGTAATGGGAAAGAATCGCCCGGGCCGGGTCGCGGATGATGAAGACGTTCTGCTGCTCCATTAAAAACTCGGCATCAGCCTTCAACGGGGCGATACAGTGGTAGCACATGTCCTTGTGCAGGACAGACGAGCGCTGGCGGGCGTTGCGCAACAGGGCCTTGATCGCTTCGTAGTCACGGGGTACTGCGCCGTTGAGGTCGCCATGGGGAATGGCCGAATGCTCATCGAAGGCCATGTGCGAAAAAGGCTCGTGGAACACCTCGAAGTCACCGCGCTCGATGAACACCCTTTCCAGCACCGTCGAACGCGACCGAGGATGGGCCCACAGGGCAATCATACGGTTCATGCCCGGCCTTCCAGGGCCGCTTGCCGAAACGCTGACCGACGCACGAAACCTGGCGGATCGAGGGTGTCGGTGATAAAGCCTTGCAAGCGTTGCATACCCAGGCGCACGTCATTGCCTGCGGTGAGGAACGCCGGATGACGAGCGTATTCGTCCTGGGTCAGGCCGCCTTCAAAATACGCCTGGTTGAAATAGGGAATGGCCAGAAGACGATCGAGGACTTTGCCGGGAATCTGCACCCACTCGGTAGCCGGTACGATGCTGCGCCCGGCCTGCTGGCGACGCACGATAAACTCGATGAGCTGAGGCGTCAGCGTGTACAGCGTGGTGTCGGCGCCGGTGCGCTGCAGGTGCCAGCAATGCTCGCGGCCGCGTGCATCGGTGTCGACCTTGATGCTGCACAGCAACAGTTGCGCCGGGGTCTCGCGCCGTCGCATCAGCGCCTGCATCGCCTGATACACCGCAAGCTCGGCCCAGCGTTTATCCGTGCGGCTGAGGTTGATACGACTGCCCCGCGCCTGCCGCTCGAACTCCGTTTCCGCACCCAGCCGACCAATCATGAAGCTGACCACATAACGCGCCCGCTCCGTGCTCACGCCGTTGGCGAGTGCCCGCTGACGCCCGGCGTGGATGGCCTTGAGGCAGGACTCCAGCTGGGAAACGGTAAAACACAAGGTGTTGTTGATCGAGCAGCCCCGCGCCACCAACTGCTCTATGGCGCGATAGCCCTGGGCGCTGCCGGGGACCTTGATCATGATGTTCGGCGCCAGCGCCGCCAGTTCCAGCCCCCGCGCCACCAGCGCGTCCTGATTCATCCAGTGCCCGCCCTCGATTTGTGCCGACAGCCAGCCGTATCGGTGTCTTGAACGCTTGAACAGCGGCAGCAACGGTTGGGCGCTGTCGATGATTACCTGGTCGTAGAGCTGTCGCAGCCGGGGTTCGACCGACATCGACGTCGGCAAGGTGTGAAGGAAATCACGGTAGTGGGCTGCATTGCTCATGACAGCCTGACCAATCAGCGAAGGGTTGGTAGTGGCCCCGCTGACCCCGACATCTGAACTACCCGGTTCATCGGGCAACAGTCCGGTAATAACATCGCGCATGTCCGGATAATCCCGCACCAACTTGTTGGCGCAGTCTTTATATACAGTCGGCGACGAATCAAACCACACTTGCGCATCGGAGTTATGACGTTTTAACAGATCAACAAAGCCCGAAGCATCCATGTAAATGCCCTTCCCTTTTCGTTAAACCCAGGAAAAATCGAGGGCCCCATTGCATACGGGCAAAATGCCAGCTTTTTCAAGCTGATAGTCAGGAATCTGAGCCGTCGAGGCATTAAGATGGATCCATGCAGATGACCTGTCAAACTGATTTAGACAGTTTTTTAATGCCAATTCAGAATAAGAAGTCGACATGCATATAACTAATATTAAGATGAATGATTATTCAGCGTTTTCCCGCTATTTGAATTTACTCAAACGAATGACATTTAATTTAAGTATCAGCATTAGTGCAAATCAGTATTAAGCAAGTCAGCCCATTAACTTTCGAAGCCGCGATCTCTGAAATAATTAGTCATACCAATTATGAGGGATGGAACTGTTTCGTAGTGGAGGCGATAACGCTGCGGACATGTTTCAGGCGTAAACGGGTGATGCTCCAGGTGCAGGTCGACTCGCACGTTGTCCTCGACGACCACCCGCCATTGGGTTATGAAAGCGCTGCGGCAGTGATTGCGCCGCGCCAGATCACAAAAACAGACCAAGAGACCTGACCGTGAGCAAACCTTCCGCTACCGAACGCTACAGCTATAAAGCCCGCTGGTTTCACTGGGTGATGGCGATCCTGATTGTGCTCGCCTATGCGCTCATCCTGAGCCGTACCCAACTGGCCCGCGGCAGTGACGCGCGGACTTTCGTGGTGCAAACGCATTTCTGGGTCGGTATCGTCGTATTGGTCATGGCATTTTTCCGCATCGCCGAGCGCCACCGCCACACGCCGCCCGGCATCACTCCGCCTCTGGAAGGCGCGTTGCGTCTGGCCGCCACCTTGTCCCATTACGCGCTGTACGCCTTCCTGTTCGCGCAACCCCTGCTGGGTCTGTTCACAGTGCTGCTGGAACGTGGCGCCTTGCCAATTCCCCTGACCTCGCTGAGTATTCCGGCGCCGTTCGACCTCTCCAAGGACACCGCCGAAACACTGGAGCATTACCACGTCCTGCTGGGTACGATTTTCTACTACGTCATCGGCCTGCACGTGATCGCGGCGATCTGGCACCACGTTGTGCGCAAGGACAACACCGTCAGACGCATGGTGTAAGCGCGACCTTTCATTCGTCAGCGCCTCTCGCTTCAGCCTTTCCATGGGCCTCGTCGAGGAGCTGGCGAATGACATGCTCCTGGGTGTCGTAGGCGCCTTCGCCAAAGTGGCTGTAACGGATCTGCCCCCGGGCGTCGATGAGGTAATGCGCGGGCCAGTACTGATTGTCGAAAGCGCGCCAGATGGTGTAGTCATTGTCGACAGCGATCGGGTAATTCAGGCTCAGCCTGGCGACGTTCTTGCGCACATTGTCGATGTCCCGTTCGTACGGGTATTCAGGCGTGTGCACGCCGATCACCACCAGGCCATCCTTCTCGTACTTCTTCGCCCACTCATTGACGTGAGGAACGCTGTGCTGGCAGTTGATGCAGTCGAAGGTCCAGAAATCGACCAGCACCACCTTCCCGCGCAGGGATTCATCATCCAGCGGCGGCGCGTTTAGCCATGCCGTTGCGCCGGAGAGTGAAGGCATCGCGCCCTGGCTGCCGAGATTCGGTGCGGCGGCAGCGTTGACGCGGGTGACGACGTAGTCGATGGCTTTGGGCACGGCGCTGAGCAGGCCCTTTTCCACCGCGGCTGCGCCTTCAGACGTGGTGCCGGCGAGCAACTGATTCTGCGAGCCGGTGGCAAGGGTCACGGCCACCAGCAATGCAGCGAAGCCAACGCCACGCCGCAGCCAGGCAGTGACCGGCAGCGACAGTTTCAGCCGCGCGAGCAACCCGCGTCCGGCGAAGATCAGTACCCCCAACGACACCGCACTGCCGAGCCCGTACGCCAGCAGCAACAGGCTGGTCTGCGCATTCGGCCCCTGCAGCATCGCGCCGGTGAGAATGATCCCCAGAATCGGACCGGCACATGGCGCCCATAGCAAACCGGTCGCAACACCGATCGCCACTGACGCACAAGGACCGGACAGGCGCCGCGTAGCCGGGTCGAGCCGATTGCCCAGCGCCACCAGCGGCAGCATCAGCCAGTGACCCACGCGGGCGGAAAGCAGCGACAGGGCAAACAGTGTCAGGATGACCAGCGCGATGTCGCGACCGATACCGTTTGCCGCCACCACCCAGTCGCTGCTGACCACGGCCAGGCTTGAGACCAGCGCAAACGTCAGGGTCAGCCCCAGCAGGGTCATCAGCACCGACGACGCCGACCGATCGGCCCGGGCAAACAGAAAGGGGATGACCGGCAGGATGCAGGGGCTGAGCACCGTGACGATGCCGCCCAGAAACGCGATCAGAAACATGGCCGGTCACCCACATCGCTGACGAGCGTGGCGGACAGGAAGGCTGTGGTGAAGTTTTTCCAGTTCATGGCGGGCTCCGGGCACTGGGCACGTTGGATGTGAGAACGGCCGAGGCGTGTTGCCTCGGAGCCGCCATTCAACGTGCGAGAGGTGTCGCCGGTGTGTGGGAGATATCAGTCAACGAATCGGCACGTATCTGTCACGGGACGGGATACACGGCGATACAGGCGGGCCGATTCAGCGACCGTTCACCGAGTCCACCTTGCCATCCACCGGGTCCGGCGGTACGGCGCCGTCCTGGCTGGTGTCGATGCTGACCACCACCGACATCCCCGGCCGCAGGCGGTCGACGTCGTGCTGGTCGTCGTCGATGGTGATGCGCACCGGAATGCGCTGGGCGATCTTGACGAAGTTGCCGGTAGCGTTGTCGGCAGGCAGCAGGCTGAACTCGGACCCCGCTGCGGGGGAAATGCGCTGCACCCGGCCGCGCATCTTCAGATTTTCCAGGGCATCGATGGTGAAACTCACCGGCTGACCCAGACGCACGTTGGCCATCTGGGTTTCTTTCATGTTGGCGATGATCCAGCGCGGGCGCGGCACCAGCGCCATCAACTGTGCGCCGGAATTGACGTACGCACCCAGGCGCACCCCGATCTGACCCAGCTGACCGTCCCGAGGTGCGGTGATGCGCGTGTTGGTCAGATCGATCCGCGCCAGCTCAATGGCCGCCTCGGCATTCTTCACCGAGGCCTCCAGCGAGCCGCGATTGACGATCACCGTCTGCAGGTCCTGGCGGGAAATCTCCAGCGCCGCTTTGGCCTCGGCCAGCGCCGCCTTCGCTTGCGCATCTGCGGCACGGGTCACATCGAATTCGCTTTTCGACACTGAGCCATCAGTCACCAGCGCCTGCCCGCGGCGAAGGTCGGCAGCGGCCTTGTCACTCTGCGCCTGGGCATTCGCGATAGCAGCCTGCCGCTGGGCGATAGTGGCTTCGGCGCTGCGCCGTTGCTGCAGATTGTTGGCCAGTGCGGCCTTCTGGACGCCCAACTGCGCAATGCCCTGATCGAGGTGCTGCTGGTAGATCCGGTCGTCAATGCGCACCAGCAGGTCCCCCTGCTTGACCCACTGGAAATCCTGCACCGGCACTTCGTACACGTAGCCACTCAGTTGCGGGCCGATGATCGTGGTCTGCCCGCGAATCAGGGCGTTCTCGGTGCTTTCGATCGGGCTGCTGAACGGCGGCAACTGCCACGCATACAGCACGACCAGCACACCCGCCAAGGCGATGCCGCCGAACAGAATGGAGGACACCAGGCGTATACGCGCCGACCGCGGTTGCGTGGTGGCCGGCATCACCGCCGGCGCGGGCGCCGGAGCACTCGCCGAGGAAGGTGCAGGGTTGCCTGAAGCGCCGGGCGTCGTATCGCCAGTAGCGTTGCCAGAAGGTTTGCCGGGTTCTGTCATGAAGGTTGAGCGCCAGAAGGTGTTAAGGGAGATGCCGCAGGGGTCGCCGGCGTAAACGGCGCGACCGGCTCGGTGGTGATCCACAGCCAGGTGGCGCGGCTGGTGATCCAGATCATGGTCAGCACCGCGATGACCGCAATCAGCATGAATACATCGTTATAGGCCAAGGTATTGGCTTCGCGGGTGGCGGCCGTCGCCAGCGAGCGAATACCCAGACTGGTGCGCGCCGCCGGATCGGCGATGGCGGAAATATAGGCCCCGCTCGCGCTTTGCAGGCGCGACTGCACCTGAGCATCAATCAGCGTGACGTGCTCGACGATATGCGCCGAATGGAATTTCTCGCGCCAGACCTGAAAGGTGCCCAGCAACGCCGAGCCGATCAGGCTGCCGACGTTTTGAGTGATCCCGAACATCACCGAAAAACTGACCATGTTGCGCGGGTTGCTGATCACCCCGCTGATGCCCAGTACCAGGGTCGGCCCAAGAAAGAAGGTGCCACCGAACGCCAGCAAAAACTGGCTGAAATACATCTGCGGGCCGCGGGTCAGGCTGGTTGAAAAGCTGTCCATGCTCGAACCGATCGCCATCAGCGCCAGGGAAATGATCAATGGCTTGAACAGGTGCTGCGGATCGATCGTCAGCGCGCTGACCGCCAGGCCGGCGACGCTGCCCAGCAGCATGAACAGGTACAGCGTGTGCAGCTGCTCGGTGCCCTGATTCATCCCCTGAAGAAAACCTACCGCGCCGGTGGATTGCTCCGACAGCACGATCCGCGTCAGCAGCACGCCGAAGGCGAAGCGGATCATCCGGCCACTGCCCAGCCAGCGGGTGATCAACAACGGTCGGGTGCGATTGTGCTCGATACACAGTCCGGCAAGGATCAGCACGATGGACGACGCGAGAGCGATGCCGATCCACGGTTCTTCAAGCCACCACTCGATTCGCCCCAGCGACAACGCCGCGCACAGTGCCGCGAAGCCTGATGCCAGCAAAGCGAAGGTCAGAAAATCGAGTTTTTCGAAAGCCTTGAAGCGGTCGCCCGGTGGCAACTTGAGAATCAGCACGCAGCCCAGGGACAGCAGGCACATGCCCAGTTCGAACAGGTAAAGCCCACGCCATTCGGCAATCTGCAACAGGTCTTCGGAGACCAGTCGCGCCAGCGGTGTCGCCAGCTGCGCCGTGCCGAGGCCCAGTACCAGCGCTTTCATCCGCCACTTCTGCGGGAAGGCCTGAATCATGTAGTACAGGCCCAGCGAACTCAGTGCCGCGCCGACCATGCCGTGGGCAGCACGAACGGCGATGGCTGACTCGATGTCGTTGACGAAGAGGTGGGCGAAGGTGACCAGCGCGTACAAGACCAGGAACACTTCAGTGAAAGCCCGCAGACCAAACTGCTGGCGAAACTTCACCAGCAGCAGGTTCATCGAAACGTTGGTCATGACGTAAGCAGCGGGCAGCCAGGCGATCTCGGCCTGGGTGGCGCCCAGCGAGCCTTGCAGGTATTGAAGGTTGGCGACCACCAGCGCGTTGCCCAGCCCGCCGGTCAAGGCCACGATCACGCCGACGATGGCGTAGGCCCAGCGCTTTGGCGTTGCGTGCAAGGGCGTCGACGGCGACCCCGGCAACGTTGGTCGCTCGTGGGGGGCCCAGTCGTGGGGTTTGTACTTGTCGTTCATTGAGCGAACCTGATGGATGCCGTGCCGAGATCACTGAGAAGCGAGGGAGGCCATTCCTGCAAGAATGGTTCCCCTTTAAAACTAGCTGATCATTCTCAGTTCCCGCGCCTGCTCCAACGTCACATCCACCGCATGAATGCTTGCCTGTCGATGCTTGAGCATCCCGCCGCTGCGGCGGTTGAACACCGCGTTGATCTCCGCCAGGATCGACAAGGCCACGCTGTGCGGCGCATCGCCGCCCAAGTCGAGGCCGACCGGGTAATGCAGGCTGGCCTGAGCAGCGGCTTCACGGGCCTGATCCGGCAGCTCGTCGAGTAAGCGCTCGGTACGGCTGCGTGGTCCAAGCTGGCCAATGTAGCGTGGCGTCGATTGCAGAACCTGCCCCAGCCAGTGGCGGTCCTGGCTCAGGCTGTGGGTCATCACCACCACGGCGGCATCGGCGACCATCGCATGGAGTTCGGGCATCGGTTGCAGGGGCGCTGAAAGCACCTGATCAGCATCCGGAAAACGTTGGGGCCGGGCGAAATGCGAGCGCGCATCGATCACCGTGATGTGCCAGCCCTGCAACCGCGCCATGCTGACCAGCGGCATGGCGTCATGTCCGGCACCGAAGACCACCAGCCGACGCGGCGCTGCGATGTACTCCAGCAGCACTTCAACGGCGCCGTCCGCGCTGTCGTAGGTACGGGTGGCCGAGCGGCGGGCATCGAGCACCGTTTTCAGGTCCTCGGCCACCGCCGTCGCCAGCCAGCGTTCGCGCATTTCAATCTGCACCCGCCCGGATGAACGAATCGCCACCCGTTCACCCAGCGCGGTGTGACGTTCGCTTTGTGTGCCGATCACCGTCGCCAGCGCAGCGCCAGTGCCGCTGGCCTTGACCTCACGCAGCACGTCGACCACCAGACTCGCCGCGTGAGGATCTATCCGTTCGAAGAGGATGTGCACCGTGCCGTTGCAACCCAGCCCGAAGCTGAGCTCGGCGTCTTCGAGCTCGTCGTCGTCCTCGCCCGTGCTGTATGTGCGCATGGACGGCTTGCCATTGGCCGTCAGCCACCAGGCCTTTTTGCTGACGTCGCTTTCCAGGCAACCGCCGCTGACGGTGCCGGTCGACTCGCCCAGCGGCGCGATGATCATCCGCGCACCCGGGCGTCGGTAAGCCGAACCCTCGACCTTGACCACCGTGGCGATCACCACTTCCTGCTGCCCGGTCTGCGCCTCATCAAGCGCCTCCAGCAGACTGGATAGATCATTCATGTGCGTCCCCAAAAACCGGTTCATTCATCTGGCGTGATTCGTTTGTCACCTGACACATAGCCTGAAAAGCCACTGCCGTCTGTGACGCAAGTGCTGTTGTGCAGACTGCGAGTCGCCGCGCAGGTTCAGGTTTTGCCCACGAAACACGCGTCGTGCGCAGCGCACTTGCAGCGATTGGCCAGCAGGTTACCGCAGACGGCGCGCGGGTTGGCCATCGGTCACCAACCGAGCAAATCAGCCCGCGGCGGGACTACACTCGAAGCTTGCCGTCAAATCCATGCAAAACGCTGATAATCCAGGGCATCAACGTACTCGTGGACAAGGGCCATCCTTCGTTTGGATATTTCGGTTGAACATTCCGACCGACCCGAGTCTCAAACCCTGAATCGCCGTACCGCCTGGCTGCGTGGAATCAGTCCACCGGGTCCACCGGGCATCGGCTACGCCGGAGAGCACCTGATGACGCGCCAATTACGCCAGCTTCGCGAAACATCCTCCACTCACACCCTGTGCCAGCGCTTTCAGAGCGTGCGCGACCGTACCGAATTTCTGGTCGAACCGCTGAGCGCCGAGGACATGGTGGTGCAGTCGATGCCGGACGCCAGCCCGGCCAAGTGGCACATGGCGCACACCACGTGGTTCTTCGAGACATTCCTGCTGATCCCGAACCTGTCGGCCTACGAGCCCTTCGATCCGACATTCGGCTACCTGTTCAACTCCTATTACGAAGCCGTCGGCCCGCGCCACCCGCGTCCGCAACGCGGCCTGATGACCCGGCCGAGCGTGGATCAGGTCCTGGCTTACCGCAGGCACGTCGACGAAAACATGACCACGCTGCTGATGACGCCGCTGAGCGACGAAATGACCAGCCTGATCGAACTCGGCCTCGCCCACGAAGAGCAGCATCAGGAACTGCTGCTGATGGACATTCTCCATCTGTTCAGCCTGTCGTCGCTGAAACCGGCCTATAGCCCACGCTGGCCGAAGGACCTGTCCGGACGCCGCGGTCATTTCAAGCCGCTGAGCGCCGGATTGACCGAGATCGGCCACGACGGCGACGGCTTTTCGTTTGACAACGAAGGCCCACGCCACACCACCTACCTGCAGTCCTTCGAGATCAGCGACCGGCTGGTGACCAATGGGGAATGGCTGAGCTTTATTGCCGACGGCGGCTATCACACCGCTGCGTTGTGGCTGTCCGAAGGCTGGACGCTGGTGCAGGAACACGGCTGGAATTCACCGATGTACTGGCAGCACGACGAGAACGGCTGGAAGCGCATGAGCCTGCGCGGTCTTGAGTCGATCGACCCGTCAGCGCCGGTCACCCACATCAGTTATTACGAAGCCGCCGCATTTGCACTGTGGGCCGATGCGCGCCTGCCCACCGAAGCCGAATGGGAAGCCGCTGCCCGCGCCGGTCTGCTGGAGCAAGTGGACGACGTCGCCTGGCAGTGGACCCAAAGCGCCTACAGCGCCTACCCCGGTTTCAAGCCGTCGGTGGGCGCCGTCGGCGAGTACAACGGCAAGTTCATGGTTAATCAGATGGTCCTGCGCGGCGGTGCCAGCATCACGTCGCCCGATCACTGCCGACTGACCTATCGCAACTTCTTCCACGCCGACAAGCGCTGGATGGTTTCGGGCCTGCGCCTGGCCCGTGACAGCCGTCAGCCCGGCGTGGTTGACCCGAACGACAGCGAGTTTGCCCGCGACGTCGTGGCCGGTCTCGGCGCCCCGGAGAAAACCCTGTCGCCCAAGTATTTCTACGACGCAGCGGGTTCCGACCTGTTCGAAGCCATCTGCGAAACGCCTGAGTACTACCCCACCCGCGCTGAAACCGGGCTGCTGAAAAGCATCGCCGGGCAGATCGCCGCGACCATCCCACACGGCGCAGCGCTGGTGGAATTCGGCAGCGGCGCCAGTGAGAAGACGCGCCTGGTGCTCGATGCCGCGCCGCACATCGCCGTGTACGTGCCGATCGACATAAGTGCAACCGCGCTGAACAAGGCCGCACGGTCATTGCGCCAGCGCTACCCTTCACTGATCGTGGCGCCGCAAGTGGACGATTTCACCCGGGTGCTTACGCTGCCTGAAGAGGCCAACGGCCACACCCGTGTGGGTTTCTTTCCGGGTTCCACCATCGGCAACTTCAGCCACGAGCAGGCCGTGGATTTCCTCCACAGCGCTCACGACGTGCTGGGCGAAAATGCCCATTTCATTGTAGGGGTCGACCTGGTCAAGGATGAGCAGACGCTGGTGGCCGCGTACGACGATGCCGAAGGGGTGACCGCGCAGTTCAACAAGAACCTGCTGACCCGCATCAATCGCGAGCTGCACGCCGACTTCGACGTTTCCGCCTTTGATCACCTGGCTGTCTGGAACGCCGATCAAGCCTGCATGGAAATGCACCTGGTCAGCCGCAAACAGCAGAGCGTCACCGTCGCCGGCCACACCTTCCGTTTCGCTGCCGGCGAACGGCTGCACACCGAGAACTCCCACAAGTTTACCGTCGAGTCGTTCACTGAACTGGCGGCCCGTGCAGGGTGGACCGTCAGCGAATGCTGGATCAGCGAAGCGCCGGAAATGGCGCTGTTCAGTTTGCAGGCTTGATGGAGATTACTGTTCTCCCACGATTGCGGTCGGTTGATGCTTAGACATTCTCACAGGATTCTCCAGTGTCATTTGCAAAATGGCGCTGGTAGCATCCGTTAGCACCCTCACGGATCCCGGCGGTTCAGCCGGGGATTGAGCACAACAATAATCAACAGGGAGTCAGCGATGACGGCTCAGGTCTTACCTGCCGAATACGCGGGCCAGCAATCAGCCTGCGTGAGCGTTCTGTCCGACGTTCGCAATCACATTGGTCACCTCACCCTCAACCGCCCCCAGGGCCTCAACGCCATCGACCTGCACATGGTCCGGCAGCTGCAGTTTCAGCTGGACGCCTGGGCGAAGGATGACGACGTCTACGCCGTGGTCCTGCGCGGCGTCGGCGAAAAGGCGTTCTGCGCCGGCGGCGACATCCGCTCGCTGTACGACAGCTTCCACGCCGGTCGAACCGAGCACCTGGACTTCTTGGTCGAAGAATACGCGTTGGACCTCACGCTGCATCGTTACCGCAAACCCGTCGTCGCCCTGATGGACGGCTTCGTGCTGGGCGGCGGCATGGGGCTGGCGCAAGGCGCAGACCTGCGCGTCGTCACTGAACGTAGCCGTCTGGCGATGCCGGAAGTGGCGATCGGTTATTTCCCTGACGTCGGCGGCAGCTACTTTCTGTCCCGGGTCCCCGGCGAGCTGGGAATCTATCTGGGCGTCACCGGTGTGCAGATCCAGGCTGCCGACGCGCTGTATTGCGGTCTGGCGAACTGGTACCTCGACGGCGAACGCCTCGATGACCTCGATCTGCAGCTGGACAACCTGAAGTGGAGCCTGACCCCGCTCAAGGACTTGCAGGGCGCGCTGGCGAAACTCGGCGTGCAGCATCTGCCCGCCCCGCCGCTGGCCCGGTTGCGGCCAGCCATCGATCACTTCTTCGCCCTGCCAGACGTCCCGAGCATCATCGAGCAACTGCTGGAAGTGAGTGTCTTCGACACCCATGCCTGGGCCATCGACACCGCTCACCTGATGCAAACCCGCTCCCCGCTGGCCATGGCAGTGACCCTGGAGCTGCTGCGCCGCGGCCGGCACTTGCCGCTGGAGCGCTGTTTCGCCCTGGAGCTGCACCTGGACCGCCAGTGGTTTGAACGCGGTGACCTGATCGAAGGCGTTCGTGCCTTGATCGTCGACAAAGACAAGAAACCGCAATGGAGCCCTTCCAGCGTGCAGGCCCTGGACGCCGAGCACGTGGCAAGCTTCTTCAGCGGTCATGAGGGGTGACCTATGCAAGATCTTGAACTGACCGAAGAACAAGTGATGATCCGCGACATGGCGCGAGACTTCGCGCGCAACGAAATCGCGCCCCATGCTCAAGCCTGGGAAAAAGCCGGCTGGATCGACGACGGGCTGGTGGCCAAGATGGGCGAACTGGGCCTGCTTGGCATGATCGTTCCGGACGCATGGGGCGGCAGCTACATCGACTACGTCGCCTACGCGCTGGCGGTAGAAGAGATCTCCGCCGCCGACGGCGCCACCGGCACACTGATGAGCGTGCACAGCTCAGTGGGATGCGGGCCAGTGCTCAACTACGGCAGCGACACGCAGAAACAACAGTGGCTTGAAAAACTCGCCAGCGGCCAAGCCATCGGTTGCTTCTGCCTGACCGAACCCCAGGCCGGCTCCGAAGCTCACAACCTGCGCACCCGCGCGGAGCTGAAAGACGGCGAATGGGTGCTCAATGGCGCCAAGCAGTTCGTCAGCAATGGCAAGCGCGCGCAGTTGGCGATCGTCTTCGCCGTCACCGACCCGGAGCTGGGCAAGCGCGGCTTGTCGGCGTTTCTGGTGCCCACCGACAATCCCGGCTACAGCGTCGACCGCATGGAACACAAAATGGGTATCCGCGCCTCCGACACCTGCGCGGTGACCCTGAACGACTGCCGGATTCCGGCGGAGAACCTGTTGGGTGAACGGGGCAAGGGGCTTTCGATTGCCCTTTCGAACCTGGAAGGCGGGCGCATCGGCATTGCCGCCCAGGCCCTGGGCATCGCTCGCGCCGCATTCGACGCCGCGCTGGGGTACGCCCGCGAGCGGGTGCAGTTCGACAAGCCGATCATCGAACACCAGAGCGTCGCCAATCTGCTGGCCGACATGCACACCCGCATCAACGCCTCGCGGTTGCTGGTCCTGCACGCTGCACGCCTGAGAACGGCGGGCAAACCCTGCCTGTCGGAAGCGTCCCAGGCGAAGCTGTTCGCCTCCGAAATGGCCGAGTGGGTCTGCTCCAAGGCCGTGCAGATTCATGGTGGCTACGGCTATCTGGAAGATTACCCGGTGGAGAAATACTACCGGGACGCGCGGATCACTCAGATCTACGAGGGCTCTAGCGAAATCCAGCGTTTGCTGATCGCCCGCGAGCTGCGGCACTACGCGCTGTAAGGGTCAGCCGGTTCGCCGGCACGCCCTCGCCTGCTCACCACCCAACGAACGCCGAGCCCCTCAACGCTCGGCGTTTGTCACTCAGCGGCCGCCCGGCGAAGAGGCTGGCACGACAAAGCTGCGACGCCCCAGGCGCAAAATCAGCAGGGTCACCGAGTCGGCATTGGCCAGGAGAATCCGACTGCGTTTGCGTGCATCGCTGAGAAACGCCTCACGGGCTTCATCCATGGTTTTGCTGCGAGTAAGCTTCAGGATTGCATCATGCTCGAAGCCCTCCTCCTCATCAAAATCACGCCACTCGCCCTCCTTCAAATGCAGAAACAGCTCATTGCGCGTGCTCAGATGGGACAAGCCATAGGTTTGCAGGCGCTCGATGTCCGCCTTCAGCTTGATGTTGTTGGCGTTGTTCTCTAGTAGCAGGTCGGGATACGGCGCCGTAGTCTCCAGATAGGCGATGTCGTGAGTATCGAGCACCAGGTGCGAGAGTTCGTGGATCAACGTGGCGGCACGGTAATGGGCAGGGCAATCGAAGCCCTGGGCGGCCGCCTCGGATGTGAGCGGGAACGGCGGTGCATCGAAATAGCGATCGGTCAGAAACACGCGCTTTTTCGGGTCCCGCTTGATGACGAAGCCCATGGTCCCTGAATGGCCTGCTCGACTGGTACCCACCACAAACCGCGGTGATGAATACGGCGACAGCGACGCATCCATGACCTCATCGAACAGCGCCTTGATCGCGCGCTCGGTCTCGACCAATAGCTCGGGATCGGGCTGACTGACGCCAAAAAAGTCACCGATGATTTGCGTGACACGCGGGTGCAGCGGAGCGCCGGGTTCATGCACGTTCAGGTTATCCAACGCGTTTTCAAGGTAGCGTTTGGCCTGCAGGTGAGCCTCGCCGATATGCTGCGCGCGTTCGCGAAAGAACTGGCGTATCTCCGGCATGCCAGTGGCTTCGATGAGCAAGACGTCATCGGCGCTGACGTCCGCAGCGTGTGTACGCAACTTGGTCATTGCCCCGCCGCCGCCCTTGAGACCGGACTCAATGTCCAGCTGCCAGCGTTGCTTGTCATCCAGCCTGATGAGCGGGCCGGAGGTCCGGTCCGCGCCAATGATCATCCATCTGCCGTTATTGGCCTCGCGTCGCACTTCATATACCCGTCCGGCGACGGCTGCATAAGCCCTTCCGTTGGTCGGGTCCATGAACAGACTCAGCAATTCATCGCGACGCAGATTTTTGAGCGAGATGTTCCGGGCTTCCAGCGCCTGCAGGCGTTTTAGCTGCTCGGCGGTGAGTGTGACCCCACCCCAGGAAAAGTCCGAGGGCGTCAAGTCATCGTCCGTTACCAGGTCGCCGCCGATCAACTCGTCCTTTTCGGCCTGCTCTCTGGCCGTCACCATCACGCCCAGCGCAGCAGAGAATTCGGAAATGGCCTCGCCCCAGTGACGCCCGGCCGCAGACGCCGCCGAAGCACGAAACAGCGTATGGCTCTGCCAGAACGCAACCATGGTGGCGAGCTTGCCGGGCACGATGCTCAGTGCCTGCTCCAAGCCCAGCGAAGCCAGGAATTTGCGGGACGACTGATCGGCCTCCTCGGTCGTGACCGTATCGGACGTGCCAATGTCCACCAGCAGGCTGACGGTGTCGGTGAACATGAACTGCAGCGAGTTGCCTTTTTCTTCATCCAGCGAAACCGTGATCGGCCCCGGGGTGTTAGTGGGCACATCCCCTGGCCCCTGGTAGAAGAAAGGCAGATGAGGCTCGACGAACCCGCCATGCGCATATCGCTTGCGCACCTCCGGGTCCAGTCGTTCGAGCACCAGTTGTTGCAGTGTCGTGTCGGTGCGCAGATCGGCCAGCAGGGCTGACAGGCTGGCGTATTCGCGGAAGACCAGATCAGGGTGGAACACGGCGTGCAAAATCACCGGGCCGCTGTCAGGATCCTCGGCGCAGATCAGATAAACGCCCTTGACGGGGTCGGGGGTCATGCCTTCATCGGCGACCAGTCGCAAGGCACTGATGATCGTACGCTCACCGTCGAAGGGTTCGCGGGCAATACCGTCGGGCATTTCAACCACCTGCGAGATGAATTCGCAGGCTCGGAAACTCAACTTCCCTTGCAGCTTATGCTGCATCGCCACGGCCTGCATCATCGGTGGAAGTTGGTTGACGAAGAGAGTGTTGCGCTTTTCCCAGTTGGCATCCGCCGGATTCAACGTCTGCCGCAGCAGTGTTCGGAACCCTGCGCCGACGTCCAGCCGACGGACAGTCCTGCGCACATAATCCGGCGTCATCAGGCGGCTGACATCGGGAAATTCGGTGGAGTGGATAGTCAACGCCGCCTCCGGAAAATCAACGAAGCGATTGATGGCGTAATCAGTCAGTGACTCGCTGTGCTCAAGTGTGGCGGCGGGAATCGCTGAAGGGATTTGCCCAACGCCGGGTGGCGCGGCGACGTAGCGACGCTGGGTGACGATAATCTGGTCGGGGTCCAGGTTGCGTCCGACGAAATCGCTGTTCATCTGATCAAGGAGTTTGGTGCGCGCGTATTCAGTAAGCGTCGGGACGCCAAAGAGAAAGTCCTCGCCCCCTTCGCTGGCAACAAAGAAACGACGCCATATCGCGTTATAGGCTCGAATGTCGCTGACCGATGCGGTCTTGAACCAGTCCGGCAACAGCTCTTCAAACAGCGTGTTGTCGATTCGGACCGCGAGCGCGTCAAGCATGTCGACCAGTTGCGTATCCAGTTCGGTGGCACGGGCGACGCCGCTAAAGAGCCCGGCTTCAAACCGACAACGCCGGGCACGGGCGCACAGTGCCTGGAGATTCTGTAACTGGCGGTTAAACACGCTCTGCTGTAACGCCTCGATTGCATGGCCGTCGCAACGACTGTAATCAACGCGAAGCTGCGCCTGCGGTTGTGTGCGCAGTTGGTTGCGCAGCAGCGCCCGGTCACGTTCCCCCAGCAGACCCAACCAACGCTCGCTGTGCACACTGCGCAGTCGACTGTCTATCTGGTCGACCAATGCCTGCGCGGAGGGGAAATGCTCCCAACCCAGCAGGCTGCTCCAGAACATCAAACCTGCACCGGTCTGCAGCGGCTGCCAGAGCACCATCGCATCACTGAGGGTGGCACAGGCCTCAGGTCCGTAGGCCAGCGAGAGCGAAAACACGTCAGTCATCGAAGGGCCCGATTCTGTCCTCTGCGCACGGACTGGCGCGTTGAGCACTTGCATGACCATGCGCGCCGGATCGCTTGTGACCAACTCCATTCGCTGCCTCAGCGCCAGGTCCAGCCGCAACGCGTCTTCCCTGAGCACCAGTGCCATGGCAACCGGTTGCAGCTGCCTGTCGCCCAGGCGCGCAAGGGCAACGCGTGACTGCTCAAACCGATCCAGGTAGCGTTCGACGAAGTCCTCGGCAATGCGCTTGAGCATGAAGTTGATCAGTTCGATATCAAGGTGCGCCCCGGCCGCTTGGGAAGTGACCAGCACCTGCGCCGTGTGTACGAGGGGATCAGGTCGGTGACCACTCACGCGCTCAAGCAACAACGCCACCAGATCCATTGACGTCGCGCGTAAGGATTCACTGATGGCGACAGAGGTCGGCTCGACGTCGGAGGCGGCAATTGGCAGCGATTCCAGCCAGCGCACCCGTACCTCACCCGCGCGCAGACCACGTGCCGAGGCCGCGCAGAGATAGCTCTGCAGTGCCTGCTCGGCGTAGCTGACCAGAACGTTGTCCAACTGGCGCAGATGCGCCGCGTTGGCATCGGATGCCTGAGTTCTTTCCAGCCAGGACGGGGGCGACGGCTGGAGCACGGGTGGCTGGGAAGGCCCGGAGGGCGAGGGTTCAAGGAGGGCGCTCTCAGGCTCCGGCGCAAGGGCCACCTGAACCAGATCGTCCGCGGCGCTGCTGCACCAGACGGCGGCGAAGTCCATGGGCTGATCGTGCCGCCAGCGCCCGGCAGTGAAATGGACCTGACGCGGATCGATCAGGTAACGCACGTCCAGCGCATCGTCATACATCGCCGACACCTTCACGGACTCAGCTGACAAACCTGTGACGTACTGCAGATTGCGCAGTTGAAGCGCAAGGATGGAATCCACCCGTTCGCGAAGCAATGGCCCGCCGATCGTATCCAGCGAAAGGGTCAAGGGACCTTCACGCAGCAACAATGGCTGGTCCACCAGCGCCAGCGTCGGGCGCAGCAGCTCGCGTCCTTCCGGGGTTGAGCAGAATGAACTCAGCGACATCAGGGTGGCGAACCGGCGCAGGCCATGCTCCGGCGTAAACCACAGCAGCGGCAGGTCGGCCGGACTGAAATCGAAAATTAGTGTGCCGGCCAGTTTTGTAACGGTCCCGTCAGCCAGGTGCAGCACAAGACGTCTGCAGCGCACTTGAGCGTCTGACGAGATATAGAGCGGCGCCGAGATGAGCAACGGCTTCAGCCTTTCGTACTCTTGCCGAGTGAGGTTGCCCTCGTGGCCGTACCGGTACAGCTCATGGCACAGGCTGGTGGCGTAGACCTGAATAGCCATGTCGCGGCAGGAACCGGTCGCGCGTTGCTGGCTCCAGTACTCGCGCAGCAGCGCGGCGAAGCGGTCGGGCAGCGCTGGAATCGTGTCGGCGAATGCCTGAGCGAATAGTTGGGCATCGCGATCGCTCACCACCCGCCCCTGCGCATCCAGAAATTGCTGTGTCACCCCCGCAGTCTGCTCGGCATGGCAAAACGCTTCAAACGCCGTTTGCGCCAGGGTTTGAGTCATCAGCACCAACTCTTCGTCAGCGCTAAAAGCAGGTTGCACCATGCGCATAAGGTGCTTCGCCGGATCAATGAGCTGATCAGGCAACAGCCGACGCAGTTGCAGGGCCAGAGTGGAAGTCACAGCGCCGACCAGGTCCGGCGTCAACTTCAGTTGTTCGGTGAACTGCCTCACCGACTGCGCCTGATACTCAACGATGGCCTGCATCTGCGCCTGAAAAATGTCCTCGTCGATTTTTTCGTACTCGAACGCCGCGGAGGGGTCGTTGTTTGCAAAACGCCCAAGCAGCGTTTCAAGCAACTGCTGGCGACCGTCAAAGGCCTCGACCCCGGACGCCAGGGTAAACAGAAAAATCCGTGGGTCGGGGGTCTGACCGTGGCTGAACATCAGCGCAGCGCTGAGCTCAAGCGACGTGGGCGGGCCGTCATTGAGCAACAGCCGATCGACCCTGACCGGATCGGAATCATCGGCAGCCATCGCGCCTGCTGCGCGTCTGAGCCAGGTTTGTTCGGATGAGCCGAGCACGCCGGCAGCGAAAGCGTGGTCGAGTTCGTCGAGAAAGCGCTGTCGCAGTGACGCGCTGTTGAAGTACGTGGTGGTAACGGTGGACATGACAGCTCCTTGAGCACAAGCGCCCACGGCTGGCGTTGGCCGGCTGTGGGCAGAAAGGCTGGGAGCGTAGGGAAGAAATCCACCGCGACTGCGGTACATAACGCTGTACACGGGAAGGAAAATTCAGGATTGACTGGCGAAGGCGCGGCGACGTCAGGCCATGAATGCGAAAGGCCCACACGTCGAGTGGCGTGCGGGCCTTTTGATCAGAAGACAGTCCAGCCAATCAGGCTTTCAACGTGCGCTCAACGTGGCCGGCGAACGCATCAATGATGTTCTGCAGGAACGGCCGGGTTTTCTCGCTCAGTTTGCCGTGCTCGTCAAAGAAGGTGCCGGCGTTGCCCAGATACGCTTCCGGCTGCTGCATGCACAGCACGTCGAGGAACACGAAGCACTGGCGCAGATGCTGATTGGCGCCGAAACCGCCGATCGCTCCAGGCGACGCACTGACCACCCCCGCCGGCTTTGCTTTGCCCCACGCGCTTTTGCCATAAGGGCGCGAGCCGACGTCGATGGCGTTCTTCAGCGCGCCCGGTACCGAGCGGTTGTATTCAGGGGTGACGAACAGAAAGCCGTCCGCGCCCTGCAAGGCTTCACGGAACGCGGTGTACGCGGCAGGCGGCGAATCGAGGTCGATGTCTTCGTTGTACAACGGCAGGTCGCCGATTTCGACGATGCTCAGCTTCAGGCTTGGCGGCGCCAGTTCGGCCAGTGCACGGGCCACTTTGCGGTTGATGGAGTCTTTCCTCAAGCTGCCGACGATGACTGCAATCGAATGAACCTGGCTCATGAAACGGACCTTCTGCTGTGGGAGGAAACAACAGTTATAGATGAAACAGGTGCGACATTCTGCGTTGTTTTTCCGTTGCTGATCATCGAAAGGTTCGATCCTGAAGCGTTGGCCTTCAGCGCGTTCATCGACAGGGCCCTCGATCCCGGCGCTACCGTTGGTCGCGACTATTTTTTACGCGGCGAAAACTACCTCTTGAAACGGCGGTCTGACTGCCTTAGGCGAATAAGGTCCCTGTAGAAATTTAGGAATTACCTTACAAGCGGCCACGGTTTATTCACTCGCGGTGTTAGGATGCGAGCGAAAACGAGCAGTTATTTCCAGAGGTTACAAAGCAAATGGCTTCAGTTCTAGTTGGGCAATTTCATGCGAGGGATGCGGAGGGTCGCGTTTACTCGGTGCATGAATTCCGTGAATCACAGCCTGACGAGGTTGATGGCAAGGAGCCCGTTTCCACCTATCGCCTGGCCATTGGCGACCGCGTCAAACATTTGGGCGGAGAGGAATTCGAGTTGATTCAGGGCAAGGTCAAGCTCATACGAGAGCATTGAAACACCCTGCAAGCCCGCCTCTCTCCCCACAGGCCGCGCAACTCGCGCGGCCACGAGTCCGGTTAGAGGGGCTTGCCACAGTGATCGACGCCCGGCACGTCGAACAGCAGGTACCAGAAAATAGCCGTTTCCTGCGTCGCCGGATCTATCGCGCGATAACGCAGATGATCCACCCCGCCGACCACAAATCCGTAGCGCTCATATAGCCGGCACGCCTCCAGATTATTGTTCTGGGTTTCCAGGGTGATGCCCGGCAGACCGCGCTTGCGGCTCCAGAACTGAGCCACGTCCAGCAGCTTTCGCGCCACGCCATTGCGCCGCGCCCCAGTGTCCACTGCCAGCTCATCGATATGGGCGAAGCCATTCCAGTGCTGACTGACCACCACATGCCCCACAGGCTGTTCGTCAAGCCAGGCCACCAGCACAGTGCTGTCGGCGGCGTCCCGATAATCGCAGAACTCTTCTGAATCGATGCCGTAGTTTTTCAGGTAAGGCTCGACCGCATCGACGTGCCAGTGCGCTACTGGCTCGCCGATCTGCACCCGTGCGTAACCGGTGACGGTGAAGGTGAATTCGCTGTTGAGGATGTAGTCTTCGAAGCACTCGTCAGCAACACGAATGCTGAACGTCGGGCTGGACGTGTTCACCATGGGCCTCTCTCATCGAACAACCGCAGATGTATTTGCCGACTGATGACTTGTGGCAGCTAGCTTGCTCGCGAAGAGGCCCTCACATCCGGTACATCCGTAGCGCCTGGAATACCGTCTTCGTGAACAAGGTGGAGCGCCACCTCGGTCACCCCCACACTTGCTGTGTTTGCTCCGAGAGTGCGCGGCGTTCATCGTCAGGCTTCGGCCTGGGCTTGATGCTGGGCTTCGAGCAACTGGGTCCACAGCGCCGGGGCACCGGCGGATTTGGCGATAACAGCCAGGCGCGCCTCGTGCTCCGCCAACTCTGACTCGCTGGCGATGATGATGCGGCCCGGCGTGCGATTGGCGATCCGTCGGATCTCGGAAGGACGGTCGGCGCCGCCCTCACCGTCGTTGTTGCCGGCCAGCGACAGGGTCGTCTGGCCACCGGTCATCGCCAGATAGACTTCGGCGAGAATCTCGGAGTCGAGCAAGGCGCCGTGCAGCTCGCGGCCAGAGTTGTCGACGTCGTAGCGTTTGCACAGCGCATCGAGGCTGTTGCGCTGGCCCGGGTGACGTTCGCGGGCCATCGCCAGGGTGTCGAGGATCGTGCAGTAATTGCTCAGGTTGGCGCGATCGTGCTGGCCGATCAGGGCGAATTCGTTGTTCAGAAAGCCAACGTCGAACGCCGCGTTGTGGATGATCAGCTGAGCGCCTTTGACGAACTCGAAGAATTCGTCGGCCACTTCAGCGAAACGCGGCTTGCCGATCAGGAACTGGTCGGTGATGCCGTGAACGCCAATGGCGCCCTCGTCACTCTCCCGGTCCGGTTGCAGGTAAACGTGGAAATGCCGCCCGGTCAGACGTCGGCCAATCAGCTCGACGCAGCCGATTTCGATAACCCGGTGGCCGTCGGTGACGGGCATACCGGTGGTCTCGGTATCGAGGACAACCCTTCGTTCAGTGATGATGTTTTGTACAGTCATTGCCTACCGCCTCAGCTTCAGGCGCGGATATTAGCATGGGGGTTTTGGGATGTGCGCTCCCCTCGGGCGACGGACACCACTGTAGTAGCGACCATAATCTTCAGCGCACGCAAAAATCTGTGGAAGCGCATTCACTGCCGTACAACGCGGCGTTCGATCGACAGAGATCTCCTGCAATACTCAATGCAAGCTAGGCGTGCTTGATACCGCGCACTTCATCCACGCCGCGGTTCGCCAACTGGTCGGCGCGTTCGTTGCCCGGGTGGCCAATGTGCCCGCGCACCCACTTCCAGCTCACGTTGTGCCGACTGACCTGCTCGTCCAGCTGTTTCCACAGATCGGCGTTTTTCACCGGTTCCTTCGCTGCGGTCTTCCAGCCGCGTTTCTTCCAGTTGGTCATCCACTCGGTGATGCCTTTCATCACGTACTGCGAGTCGGTCACCAGGATCACTTCACACGGCCGCTTCAGCTCCTCCAGTCCGCGAATGGCGCCGAGCAGCTCCATGCGGTTGTTGGTGGTGTTGGCTTCACCGCCCCAGAGTTCTTTCTCGACGCCTTTGCACACCAGCAGCGCGCCCCAGCCACCGGGCCCCGGGTTGCCCTTGCAGGCGCCATCGGTGAAGAGTTCTACGGTATCGCTCATTACGATGTTTCCAGAAATTGAGAAAGCGTGGCGCCCGCCGATGGATCAAGGCTCGGGCGTGCGCCGATTGACCTTGGCCATCGGCAGCGGCAGCAATTTGCCCATCGGCTCGCGGCGCGGCATGCGCACAGGTCGCAGCCCTACGCTCATTTTGCGTGCGATCAATAGATAGAAGCCGCCGCCGGGACTTTGCCAGCCATCGCCGAGACGTTCGAGTCCGGCCAGACGGGCCTGCCACTTGGGCGAAGCAAGCGGCGGACGATAGCACCCGAAGCGGCGTTTCTCCAGCGCGAAGCCCAGCAGGTTGAGCCAGTCACCAACCCGCGAAGGCGAGATGCAACGCGCCCTGCGCAGGGCGTCGTTGGCGAAAAAATGACGAATGCCCCAAGTGCTCCAGGGGTTGATGCCGACGATCACCAGGTGCCCGCCGGGCCGCACGCTGCTGGCGGCTTCGCGCAACAGGCCGTGGGGCGACAGGCAGAAATCCAGGCCATGCTGCATGACCACCACATCGGCGGCGTGCTCGCTCAACGGCCAGGCCTGCTCTTCGCAGACAATCTCGACACCCGGCAACGGTGCGCCGAGCCGTACGTTGCGCTGCACCTGCTTTGCGGCCGGCGGGGTTTGCGCGGACGGACCGTAATGCACCAGATAGCCGCCGAAAAAACGCTCGAGCTCTTGCTCCAGCACGCGGCTTTCTTCTTCCAGCAACAACTGCCCCAGGGGCCCGGACAGCCAGTCGCGGGCGGCGCTGATCAGCTCAAGCCACTCGGGATCGGCCTGGGCGAACGCTTCATCGGTCATTTCCGGTCTCCATGAGAAGGTCATTGCGATAGAGACTCGCCTCGAGTCAGTTCAGACCCTAAGATGCTTCTCTATGTTTCCAGCCAAGCGAACCGCGCCATGATACAGGTCGATGCCCTGCCCGCTTTCAGCGATAACTACATCTGGTTGTTACAAGACAATGCCGCCAAGTGCTGCGCCGTGGTTGACCCGGGCGACGCCGCTCCGGTCATTGCCTGGCTTGAGCGCAACCCGGACTGGCGCCTGACCGACATACTCATCACTCACCACCACGCCGACCACACCGGCGGCGTCGCGCAACTCAAAACGCTCACCGGCGCCAAGGTGTACGGCCCGGCCAACGAGAACATTCCGGCGCGGGACGTGGCCCTGTCCGACAACGATCAGCTCACCGTACTCGGCCTGACATGTGTCGTCCATGCGGTTCCCGGCCACACCCTGGGCCACATCGCCTTTTACCATGCCGACGCAGAACAGCCGCTGCTGTTCTGCGGCGACACACTGTTCGCCGCCGGTTGCGGCCGCTTGTTCGAAGGCACCCCGCAGCAGATGCACCATTCCCTCAGCCGACTCGCCGAGCTGCCCGACAGCACCCTCGTCTACTGCGCCCACGAATACACCCTGAGCAATCTGCGCTTTGCTGTCGCGGTCGAGCCGGACAACGCCGACGTGCTGCAACGTTTCGAGCAAGTAACGCAATGGCGTGCGCAAAATCGCATCAGCGTGCCGTCGACACTGGCACTGGAGCGCAAAACCAATCCGTTTCTGCGCGCCGCCGTCATCTCCGTGAAACAAAAAGCAGACGAACGGAGCGGAACCCTCAACGTAACGCCCACAGAGGTCTTTGCCGTGCTGCGGGCATGGAAAGATAAGTTCTAAACGGGCTGCGAATCAGCACGGAAATTCTGAAAGGTTGACCGTTCAGCAGCCACTTTCTAGAATCGCCCGACATTTTCGCCTGGAACTATCCCCCAGCCAATGTCGTCATCTATACGTAAAACCTTCAATTCCGACACATTGACTCGGTTGGCCCAGGCGATCGCGGTGGTCGCGAGCGCGACACTGGCAGGCTGCCAGAGCACCGGCAGCCTCGAATCCGGGCATGGCAGCAGCACGTCTCATCCCGTCGCCAGTACCAAGCCGAAACCTGTTTATATTGCGCGCAAACCTGTGCCGCTGGCCCCGCCCCACGATGTCTGGGAGCGAATGCGTCAGGGTTTCCAGCTGCAGGACGGCAACGACCAGAACCCACGTATCGATCAACAGCGTCTCTGGTACGCCAACAATCCGTCGTTCCTCGAAACGGCCGGTAACCGTGGCAGCCTGTACATGCACTACATCGTCGAGCGACTGGAAGAGCGCAATATGCCCCTCGAACTGGCGCTGCTGCCGGTGATCGAGAGCGCATACAACCCGATGGCCTTGTCACGCAGCGATGCGGCGGGGATCTGGCAGTTCATTCCATCCACCGGCCGCTACTTCAACCTGCGTCAGACCAATTTCTACGACGGCCGTCGGGACATCACGGCGTCCACCACGGCAGCGCTGGACTACCTGACCAAGCTGCACGACATGTTCAACGGCGACTGGCTGCTGGCCCTGGCGGCCTATAACGCCGGCGAAGGCACAGTCAGCCGCGCCATCGAGCGCAACGACAAGCTCAACCTGCCCACCGATTACTGGAACCTGCCGCTGCCACAGGAAACCCGCGACTACGTGCCCAAGCTGCTGGCGCTGTCCCAGGTGGTCATGTCGCCGGATGCTTACGGCGTCAACCTCAGCCCGATCGACAACAAGCCGTACTTTCAGGTGGTCGAGCTGAATCAGCGCATGGACCTGTCGAAGGTCGCCGCCATGGCGAACATCGATGAAGACGAGCTGGTGCAGCTCAACCCGGCGTTCAAGAAGCGCCTGACCATCGACGGCCCGCAACACCTGCTGGTGCCAACCTCGAAATCCCAGTTGCTGACCACCAACCTGTCGAACATGAAGCCTGAAGAGCTAGTCGACTGGCAGCAGTACCGCGTGCGTCCGGGCGACAGCCTGGCCAGCATCGCCAGCCGCTACAAGGTGTCGACCAGCACGCTCAAGGACATCAACAAGCTGTCCGGCAACCAGGTGAAACGCGGCCAGGCGCTGACGATTCCGGTACAACCGGGCATGCAATTTGCGATGCCAGTGTTCGAAGAAGTCGCCGAGGTGGACGAGAAGCCCGCGCGCACCCGCAGCTACAGGGTGAAGAAGGGCGACAACCTAGTGCAGATCGCGCGCATCAACAGGGTAGACGTCAAGGATTTGCAGCACTGGAACAAGCTGTCCGGCCAGAACCTTAAGGTCGGCCAGACGCTGGTCATGCAGGACAACAGCAAACTGGCGAAAGCCAGCTCCCGCGCCGTGGCCAAGGCCGACAACAGCGCCAGGGGCGAAGACGCCGGCAAGAAATCGATGCAGTACAAGATCCAGAAAGGCGATTCGATGTACCTCGTCGCCAAGCGCTTCAACGTCGAAATGCAGCACCTCAAGCGCTGGAACCCGCGCAGCGGCCAGGCCCTCAAGCCAGGGCAGACGTTGACGGTGTACCTGCCGCATTGATCTAACGCCCTCCGCGCCGTCGCTCCGTCCAGGAGCGTCGGCCTGACACCTCCGCCCCACCCTTTTTCCAGCCGATACAAGCTGTTACTGTGACCGACCGCTGCCTGGATCGACCGCCGACTTGATACGTCACCTGCTGCTGACTTTCAGCCTGGTCTTGAGCACGACAGCCGCCGCGACCATCAGCGAAAGCCATGGTTACGCACAATTCGGCGTCCTCAAGTACCCTGCCAGTTTCACGCATTTCGACTGGGTCAATCCTGAGGCGCCGAAAGCTGGCACCCTGCGAATCATGGCCAACGGCACGTTCGACACCCTCAACCCCTACACCTTCAAGGGCAGCAGCCCGATTTCGACGGCCAACTTCGGCCAATACGGCGTCAGCGAACTCAACGAACCGCTGATGGTCGGCACAGGCCAATACGACCCGTCCGGCGATGAACCCACCTCCAGCTATGGCCTGATCGCCAAGACCGTCGAGTACAGCGACGACCGCAGCTGGGTGGTGTTCAACCTGCGCCCCGAAGCGCGCTTTCACGACGGCAAGCGGATTACCGCCTACGACGTGGCGTTTTCCTACCGGACGCTGTTGAAGGACGGCCACCCGCAGTACCGCACCGCGCTTCAGGAAGTGCAGCGGGTGGACATCCTCAACCGCCACCGCATTCGTTTTGTGTTCAAGCGCGCCGGCAACCCATTATTGATTTTGCGCCTCGGCGAGCTGCCGGTTCTGCCACAGCATTACTGGAAGAACCGCGACTTCAAGGCCACCTCCTTCGAGCCCCCGCTGGGCAGCGGCCCCTATCGCATCACCCAGGTGCGGCCGGGGCGCAGTCTGGTGTTCGAGCGCGTGAAGGATTATTGGGGCAAGGACCTGCCGGTCAACCGCGGCAAGTACAACTTCAATCGGGTGGAAGTGGAGTTCTACCGCGACGCCGACGTGGCGTTCGAAGCGTTCAAGGCGGGCGAGTTCGACATCTACATTGAGCATCAGGCGAAAAACTGGCTCACCGGCTATGACTTTCCGGCGGTAACCGAGGGCAAGGTGATCAAGGCGCAGATCCCGCACCAGATCCCCACGCAGACCCAAGGGCTGTTCATGAACACCCGCCGCGGCGCGTTCGCCGACATCCGCGTGCGCGAGGCCCTGGGGCTGATGTTCAACTTCGAATGGACCAACCGCACGCTGTTCAACGACGCCTACATGCGCTCGACCAGCTACTACCCCAACAGCGAATTCACCTCCAGCGGACTGCCCGCCGGCCGAGAATTCCTCATGCTCGCGCCCTACCGCGAACAACTGCCGGCCAGGCTGTTCACCCAGCCCTTCGCCGTGTCAAAAACCGACGGCGGCGGCGTGCCCCGGGATTCCATTCGCAAGGCGCTGGGGCTGCTGGCCGACGCAGGCTGGACGTTCACCGAGCGCGGCTTGACCAACCGCGCGGGCCAGCCGTTGCGTTTCGAAATACTTCTGGTCAATCCCAATCTAGAACGAATCCTGCAGCCTTACATCGAAGACCTCACGCGGATCGGCGTCGACGCCCACCTGCGCACCGTCGACCGCGCCCAGTACAAACAGCGGCTGGACCAGTTCGATTTCGACATGATTCTGATGACCCTGAACCAGACCCTCAGTCCGGGGCTGGAGCAATGGCAGTATTTCCATTCCAGCCAGGCCAACATCAAAGGCAGCAAAAATTACGCGGGTGTTGCCAACCCGGTGGTCGACAACCTGCTCAACCAGTTGCTGGCGGCAAAAACCCGGGATGACCAGGTGGCGGCCACCCGCGCCCTGGATCGCGTGTTGCTGTGGCAGCACTACATGATCCCCAACTGGTACCTCAATAATCATCGTCTGGCGTACCGCAACCGGTTCGCCATGGTCACCACCCCGCCCTATACCCTGGGCCTGCGTGCGTGGTGGCTCAAGCCTTCGGAGAAAACCCAATGACTGCCCTGCGCTCCCTCACCCGCGCCGGCGGCCTGTTTCTGAGTCCGTTCGTGCTGGCCCCGCTGCTGCTGGGCGTGACCTGTGCAGCCCAGGCGGCTCCGCAACACGCCATCACCCTGTACAACGAAGCGCCGAAGTACCCGGCCGACTTCAAGCACTTCGATTACGTGAACCCGGACGCGCCCAAAGGCGGAATCCTGCGCAGCGCCGGTTTTGGCGGCTTCGACAGCCTCAACCCGTTCATCAGCAAAGGCGTGCCCGCCGACGACATCGGCTTGATCTACGACACACTCGCCCGCCAGGGCCTGGACGAGCCGTTCACCGAGTACGGCCTGATCGCCGGCAAAATCGAAAAGGCCCCGGACAACAGCTGGGTGCGTTTCTACCTGCGCCCCGAAGCGAAGTTCAACGACGGCCACCCGGTGCGCGCCGAAGACGTGGTGTTCAGCTTCGAGACCCTGATCAAGGACGGCTCGCCGCTGTACCGCAGTTACTATGCGGACGTGGATCAGGCCGTCGCCGAAAACCCGACCACGGTGCTGTTCAAGTTCAAGCACAACAACAACCGCGAATTGCCGCTGATCCTCGGCCAGTTGCCGGTATTGCCAAAACATTGGTGGGCCACCCGCGACTTCAGCAAGGGCAACCTGGAAATTCCGCTGGGCAGCGGGCCGTACAAGGTGGTCGAGGTCAAGGCCGGCCGCTCGGTGCGCTACGAGCGGGTCAAGGATTACTGGGGCAAGGACCTGCCGATCAACAAGGGCTTCTACAACTTCGACCGGTTGTCCACTGACTACTACCGCGACAACACGGTCGCCCTCGAAGCATTGAAAGCGGGTGCTTTCGACTTCTGGCAGGAAATGGCGGCGAAGAACTGGGCCACGGCCTACGACGTACCGGCGGTCAGAGAAGGCCGTCTGATCAAGGAAGAAATTCCCAACGGCAACCCTCAGGGCATGCAGGGCTTTATCTTCAACCTGCGCAAGCCGATGTTCCAGGACGTGCGCGTGCGCCAGGCCCTCAGCCTGTTGCTCGACTTCGAGTGGACCAACAAGCAGCTGTTCTTCGGCAGCTACACCCGCACCAAAAGCTATTTCGACAACTCCGACATGGGCGCCACAGGCCTGCCGACGCCTGCCGAGCTGAAGATTCTCGAGCCCTTGCGCGGCAAGCTGCCGGAATCGGTGTTCACCGAGGCGTTCAAGCTGCCGGTCACCGATGGCAGCGGCATCATCCGCGAGCAGCAGCGCAAGGCGTTTCAGTTGCTCAAGGAGGCTGGCTGGAAAATCGTCGGTGACAAGATGGTCGACGCCGACGGCAAGCCGGTCACCATCGAGTTCCTCCTCGCCCAAACCGAGTTCGAGCGTGTGCTGCTGCCGTACAAACGCAACCTGGCCGACATCGGCATCGACCTGGAAATCCGCCGGGTCGACGTTTCGCAGTACATCACCCGCCGCCGCTCACGGGACTACGACATGATCGTCGGCAGCTTCCCGCAATCGAGCTCGCCGGGTAACGAGCAGCGCGAATACTGGGATTCCTCCGCCGCCGACAAGCCGGGCAGCTACAACGTGATCGGCCTCAAGGACCCGGCGGTCGACGCGCTGGTCAACGGCCTGATCAACGCCGACTCGCGCCAGAGCCTGATCGACCACACCCGCGCCCTCGACCGTGCGCTGCTGTGGGGCTACTACGTGATCCCGAACTGGCACATCAAGACCTGGCGCTTGGCGTACTGGGATCACCTGGGTCACCCGGGCAAAACCCCGCTCTACGACATCGGCACCGTGACCTGGTGGGTCAAACCCGACGCGAAGCCGGCGATTCCCGTCCAGGTCGCGCCGGACGCCGCCGAGCCTGAACCAGCCCAGCCTGAAACCGACCAGCCAAAAGGCACGGAGCGATAACATGCTGGCCTACATTCTGCGGCGTCTGCTGCTGATCATCCCGACCCTGTTCGGCATCTTGCTGATCAACTTCGTCATCATCCAGGCAGCGCCCGGCGGTCCGGTGGAGCAGATGATTGCCAAGCTCGAAGGCTTCGAAGGCGCCACCAGCCGCATCGCCGGCGGCGGCGCGGAAGTCTCGGTGGCCGGTTCGACCTATCGTGGCGCCCAGGGCCTGGACCCGGCGCTGATCAAGGAAATCGAGCACATGTACGGCTTCGACAAGTCGGCGCCAGAACGCTTGTGGATCATGGTCAAGAACTACGCCCGACTAGACTTCGGTGACAGCTTCTTCCGCGACGCCAAGGTCATCGACCTGATCGTCGAGAAGATGCCGGTGTCGATCTCTCTCGGGCTGTGGAGCACGCTGATCATGTACCTGGTGTCGATCCCCCTGGGGATCGCCAAAGCCACGCGCCACGGCAGCCATTTCGACGTCTGGACCAGCTCGGCAATCATCGTCGGCTACGCCATTCCGGCGTTCCTGTTCGCCATCCTGCTGATCGTGGTGTTCGCCGGCGGCAGTTACTTCGACTGGTTCCCGTTGCGCGGGCTGACGTCGAGCAACTTCGATGAGATGAGCTGGCTGGGCAAGGTGGGCGACTACTTCTGGCACCTGGTGCTGCCGATCACCGCGCTGGTCATCGGCAACTTCGCCACCATGACCCTGCTGACGAAAAACAGCTTTCTCGACGAGATCGGCAAGCAATACGTGATCACCGCCAAGGCCAAGGGCCTGACTCAGCACCGCGTGCTGTACGGCCACGTGTTCCGTAACGCCATGCTGCTGGTGATCGCGGGTTTCCCGTCGGCGTTCATTGGCATCTTCTTCACCGGCTCCCTGCTGGTGGAAGTGATCTTTTCCCTCGACGGCCTTGGCCTGATGAGTTTTGAAGCCGCGATCAACCGCGATTACCCGGTGGTATTCGGGACACTGTTCATCTTCACCCTGCTGGGGCTGGTGGTGAAACTGATTGGTGACCTGACCTATACGCTGGTTGACCCACGCATCGACTTCGACCGCAGGGATCATTGATATGACGCTGTCCCCTCTCAATCGACGCCGTTTCGAACGTTTCAAGGCCAACAAGCGTGGCTGGTGGTCGCTGTGGCTGTTTCTGATCCTGTTCGGCGCCAGCCTTGGCGCCGAGCTCATCGCCAACGACAAACCCCTGGCCGTGCGCTACGACGGCGAGTGGTACTTCCCGGTGTTCAAGCGCTACGCGGAAACCACCTTCGGCGGCGAATTCCCGCTGGAAGCCAACTACAAGAGCCCGTACATCAAGGAGCTGCTGGCGGCCAAAGACGGCTGGACGCTGTGGGCGCCGATTCCGTTCAGCTACCAGAGCATCAACTACGACCTGAAAGTCCCCGCCCCGGCCCCGCCTTCGCGCGAGAACCTGCTGGGCACCGACGATCAGGGCCGTGACGTGCTGGCGCGGGTGATCTACGGCTTCCGCGTGTCGGTGCTGTTCGCCCTGACGCTGACCATCCTCAGCTCGATCATCGGCGTGATCGCCGGGGCGCTACAGGGTTTCTACGGCGGCTGGGTGGACTTGATCGGCCAGCGCTTTCTGGAAATCTGGTCCGGGCTGCCGGTGTTGTATCTGCTGATCATCCTCGCCAGCTTCGTCCAGCCCAACTTCTGGTGGCTACTCGGGATCATGTTGCTGTTTTCGTGGATGAGCCTGGTGGACGTGGTGCGCGCCGAGTTTCTGCGTGGCCGCAACCTCGAATACGTGCGCGCCGCCCGGGCGCTGGGCATGGAGAACGGCGCGATCATGTTCCGCCACATCCTGCCCAACGCGATGGTGTCGACCATGACCTTCATGCCGTTCATTCTCACTGGCGCGATCGGCACGCTGACCGCGCTGGACTTCCTCGGCTTCGGCCTGCCCGCTGGCTCACCGTCTCTGGGCGAACTGGTCGCGCAGGGCAAATCCAACCTGCAGGCGCCATGGCTGGGCATCAGCGCCTTCGCCGTGCTGGCGATCATGTTGAGCCTGCTGGTGTTTATCGGCGAATCCGCCCGCGACGCATTCGACCCGAGGAAATGAGATGAATCAGGACAATCTGGTCGAAATCCGCGACCTCTCCGTCGAATTCGTGAACGGCACCAACGTCCAGCGGGTGGTCGAGGGCATCAGCTTCGACATCCGCAAGGGCGAAACCCTGGCGCTGGTCGGAGAAAGCGGATCGGGCAAGTCAGTCACCGCCCACTCGATCCTGCGGCTGCTGCCCTATCCCCTCGCGCGGCATCCGAGCGGGACGATTCGCTACGCCGGTGACGACCTGCTGAAAGTCAGTGAGAAGCGCCTGCGCGGTATTCGCGGCAATCGCATTGCGATGATCTTCCAGGAGCCGATGACCTCACTGAACCCGCTGCAGTCCATCGAAAAACAGATCAACGAAGTGCTCGGCCTGCACAAGGGCCTGTCCGGCAAAGCCGCGACGCGACGGACGCTGGAGCTGCTGGAACTGGTGGGCATTCCGGAACCGGCCAAGCGCTTGAAGGCCCTGCCCCATGAACTGTCCGGCGGCCAGCGGCAGCGGGTGATGATCGCGATGGCTCTGGCCAACGAGCCAGAGCTGTTGATCGCCGATGAACCCACCACTGCGCTGGACGTCACGGTGCAGCTGAAAATCCTCGAGCTGCTCAAGGAATTGCAGGCCCGGCTGGGCATGGCCTTGCTGCTGATCAGCCACGATTTGAACGTCGTCAGGCAAATTGCCAACCGAGTATGTGTCATGCAGCGCGGTTGCATCGTCGAACAGGCATCGTGCGAAGAGCTGTTCCGCGCGCCGCAGCATCCGTACACCCGGGAACTGCTTAGCGCAGAGCCCAAAGGCGGGCCGGCGAACAACCCGCCGGGCGCGCCGATGCTGGAAGTCGAGGACCTGCGGGTCTGGTTTCCGATCAAGAAAGGCGTGTTCAAGCGCACGGTCGATCACGTCAAGGCCGTCGACGGCATTCACTTCAGCCTGCCCAAAGGTCAGACGCTGGGGATTGTCGGCGAAAGCGGCTCGGGCAAATCGACGCTCGGCCTGGCCATCCTGCGGTTGATTCGCAGCGAAGGCGCGATACGCTTTCATGGCCACGCGCTGGACGGGCTCACACAGCACCAGGTCAGGCCGCTGCGCCGCCAGATGCAGGTGGTGTTTCAGGACCCGTTCGGCAGCCTGAGCCCGCGCATGTCGGTGTGTGACATCGTCGGCGAAGGCCTGCGGATCCACAAAATGGGCACGCCGGTCGAACAGGAAGCGGCGGTGATTGAAGCGCTCAAGGAAGTGGGTCTTGATCCGGCGACCCGGCACCGCTACCCCCATGAGTTTTCCGGGGGACAACGGCAAAGGATCGCCATTGCCCGGGCATTAGTGTTAAAACCGGCGCTGATTTTGCTGGACGAGCCGACTTCGGCCCTCGACCGCACCGTTCAGCGTCAAGTGGTGGAGCTGTTACGCTCCCTGCAAACGAAGTACAACCTGACGTATTTATTCATCAGCCATGATCTGGCGGTGGTCAAGGCGTTAAGCCACCAACTGATGGTGGTGAAGCAAGGCCAAGTGGTCGAACAGGGTGTGGCAGAAGACATCTTCGCCGCGCCGCAACATCCTTATACACAGCAGCTGCTGGAGGCCGCCTTCTTGGCGCCGGCAGCTGTCGATTAACCTGAAGAGGAACAAAACAATGGGTTTTCTCGCCGGTAAGCGCGTCCTGATCGTCGGTGTCGCCAGCAAATTGTCCATCGCATCCGGTATCGCTGCCGCCATGCACCGCGAGGGCGCTGAGCTTGCCTTCACGTATCAGAACGAAAAACTCAAGAAGCGCGTCGAGGAATTCGCCGAGAGCTGGGGTTCGAACGCTGATCTGTGCTTCCCTTGCGACGTCGCCAGCGACGAAGAAATCGCCAAGGTTTTCGAAGAACTGAGCAAGAAGTGGGACGGCCTGGACTGCATCGTGCACTCCGTGGGCTTCGCGCCGGGCGACCAACTGGACGGTGACTTCACCCAAGCCACCACCCGTGAAGGTTTCCGCATCGCTCACGACATCAGCGCCTACAGCTTCGTGGCCCTGGCCAAAGCCGGCCGCGACCTGATGAAGGGCCGCAATGGCAGCCTGTTGACGCTGTCGTATCTGGGCGCCGAGCGCACCATGCCGAACTACAACGTGATGGGTATGGCCAAGGCCAGCCTTGAAGCCGGTGTCCGTTACCTGGCCCGCAGCCTCGGCCCGGAAGGTACACGCGTCAACGCAGTATCAGCTGGTCCGATCCGTACCCTCGCCGCTTCGGGTATTTCGAACTTCCGCAAGATGCTGGCGGCGAACGAGGCGCAGACACCATTGCGTCGCAACGTGACCATCGAAGAAGTGGGTAACGCTGGCGCGTTCCTGTGCTCGGACCTGGCGTCCGGTGTCAGCGGCGAGATCATGTACGTCGACGGTGGTTTCAACACCACGGCGATGGGCGATCTGGAAGGTTGATGGTTGCCTGCCCGTTTTCAGCGTGATGACGCGCTGAAAACGGGCGCAAGACCTGCAAGCGCCGGCTAGCTGGCAAAAGCGGTGGATCAGACGGCCCTGAGGGCTGAATGATCTGCCGTTTTTTTTTGGGCTTGTGCATTGGCGCTGAGAGTAGCGTCAGAATCCTATGCGACGGGTGGCGCTTGCAGGATCTGCCTGATGGCAGATATTTCGCCTTCGGCGAGTTACTTGGAAAAGTCGAAAGTCGCACCATCCCCAAGTAACCAAGGGTGCTTGCTCTCGGTTGGGCCCTTCCTTCGTCAGGGTTCCCTCACTCCGACGACGCTCCGTGGGCCCGCGCCGAACGGACATCCATGTCCTAGCGGCGCTCTCGCGGCATCCATGCCGCTCGGCCCACTCCGAGTCGTCTGCGTTCGGCCTGCACCCAAGTCGCGTTCTGGGGTGTCCGGGCTACCGCGTAGAAGATCAACAGCAACAGCAACAGCTTCCCGGCTAAAGCCGGTCCCACTAAAAAGCACACTTCGTCCCCTGTAGGACCGGCTTCAGCCGGGAAGCCTTTGATCTGCTTTTGATCTGCTTTTGATCTGCTTTTGATCTTCGAACACAGAAAGCTCAGACACCGCAGAACGCGACTTGGGTGCAGGCTGAACGGAGGTCTCGCGCAGTGGGCCGAGCGGCATGGATGCCGCGAGAGCCGCCCCCCGCCATGGATGGCGGATGGCGGCGGGCCCACGGAGCGAGACCGGAGTGAAGGAACCCCGACGCAGGAGGGGCCAAACCGAGAGCAAGCACCCTTGGTTACTTGGGGTGCTTTTCCAAGTAACTCGCCGAAGGCGAAATGTCTGCCGTTAGGCAGGCGCTTGTGATCTTCATATGCCACGCCGCAGATCTCTGTAAGCACGAACGCCGAATACTGGACACAAAAAAGCCCCGACTCTCGCGAGTCGGGGCTTTCTGTTAACAGCGTTCTAAGTCGATCAATACTTCTCGATCTTCGCCGCCGCTTCCAACTGCTTACGGTAGGCCGCGAAATCCTGCTGACCCTCACGGGATGACAGGAAACGACGGTACTGACTCTTCTCCTCATCCGACGCCGGCGCCGCCTGATTCACGCCGTTCAGACGCACAATCACAAAACTGCCATCCGCCGCCGTCAGGCTGCCATATACCGGCTTTTCCTTGCCTTCAGGCTTCGGCATACGGAACACCGCCTGGAGTACCTGAGGATCGACACCTTCCTGGCTGCGTGAGGCCGCTTCCACGACCTTCCAGCTCTGGCCTTCCTGCTTGGTCGCCGCATACGGCACCTTGCCGTCACGCAGGCCTGTCAGGAGCGCCTCGCCCTTGGCCTTCACCGCATCGCTGGCATGTTCTTTCGCCAGTTGCGCACGAATCGGCGCCGACACCGCTTCCAGTGGCAATTGCTCAGGCTGACGGTGCTCCTTGGCATGCACCACCACCACAGTCTCCGGATCCAGTTCCAGCGCAGAACTGTTGGAACCCTCTTCCATCACTTCGGGGCTGAACGCCGCTTGAATCACCGCGCGGTTGGCTGCAATCCCTTCGCCACCCTCGCGACCGAACGGCGCGGTCGTCTGCACTTTCAGACCCAGATCCTGAGCCGGTTGAGACAGGTCGGACGCTTCGAACGCAGCGTCTTCAAGCTTCTTGCTCGCATCAACGAACTTCTGCTCGACCTGCTGAGACTTCAGCTCGTGGGTCAGCTTCTCCTTCAGGCTGGCGAACGTCGGCACCGACGGCGCTTCAACGCCCAGCAGCTTGATCAAGTGCCAGCCGAACTGACTGCGAACAGGTGCCGAAACCTGATCCTTGTTCAGCGCGTACAGTGCGTCTTCAAAGGCCGGATCGTAGACGCCCTTGCCGGCGTAGCCCAGGTCACCACCTTTGGTCGACGAGCCCGGATCCTGAGAGAATTCTTTTGCCAGCGCCGCGAAATCTTCGCCTTTGGCCACGCGCTGCTGGATCTCTTCGATCTTGGCCTTCGCCTGCGCGTCCGTGGTCTTGTCGTTGACTTCGATCAGGATGTGCGCCGCACGGCGTTGTTCGGCCAGGTTGGCGATCTCTTTCTGATAGGCCGCTTGCAGGTCTTCGTCCTTCACCGAAACCTTGTCGAAGAAGGAAGACTTCTTCAGTTCGATGTAGTCGAGCACCACTTGCTCAGGGCTCAGGAACTCTTTCGCGTGTTGATCGTAGTGCGCCTTGATCTCGTCGTCGGTGACTTTAACGCTCGACGGATCGGCCGGAAGGGTCAGCGTAGCGAAATCGCGGGTCTGTTTTTCCAGGCGGGCGAACGCGTCGACCTGGGCGTCAGTCACGAACGCACTGCCGCCGATGCCGGCACGAATCTGACCGATCAGCATTTCCTGGCCCAGGATCTGGCGGAACTGCAGGCGGGTGTAACCAAGCTGGCGAATGACCTGATCGAAGCGATCGGCGTTGAATTTACCGTCGACCTGGAATTCCGGCGTCAGCAACATCTGCTGATCCAGCGCAGCTTCGGAGAAGCCGAATTTGGAATCAGCGGCGCCCTGCAACAGCAGCTTGCGATCGATCAGGCCTTTGAGGGCCGAGTCACGCAGCATCTTTTCGTTGAGCATTGCAGGATCGAAATCCTTGCCCAGCTGTTGCATCAGCTGGCGGCGCTGCATTTCAACCGCTTGACCCAGTTCAGCCTGGGTGACTTCCTCGCCATTGACCTTCGCAGCGTCCTGAGAATGGCTGGTAGCCCGAAAAATGGCATCGAAGCCGGTCAGGGCCATCAGGGCGATGATGACCCCGATGATGGTTTTGGCAATCCAGCCCTGTGAATTGTCCCTGATATTCTGCAGCATGTATCCCCCAGAGGGTTGTACTCGACTCACCAGGCTGCTGCACACGGTAACGCGGAGCGTGGGTTGAATCCGGATAGAAGAAAGGCGCATCCGAGGATGCGCCTTCTCGTAACTTGCAGAGCGGACGGGGTTCGATGTGCGTTCCCCGAGTGACAGTCCAGCGCTTGACCAACCGCACGTACCGCTTCACGCCCCGAACAGAGATAACGCTGTCCTGGACGGGCAAAGTAAAAAGAAACTTAGTTGACGGCTTCTTTCAGAGCTTTACCGGCTTTGAAGCCTGGTTTCTTGGCCGCTGGAATTTCCAGGGTTTTACCGGTCTGAGGGTTACGGCCGGTACGGGCAGGACGATCAGTGACGGAGAAAGTGCCGAAGCCCACCAGTACAACAGAGTCGCCAGCCTTGAGAGCGCCAGTGACGGATTCGATTACAGCGTCCAGCGCACGGCCAGCAGCAGCTTTCGGGATGTCAGCGGATGCGGCGATGGCATCAATCAGTTCCGACTTGTTCACTCTAAGTCCCCTTATATATTTGAGTATTTCTAAGTTTTTTTGGTGTAACCAAACGAACACTGAGCGGCCTGAACAGGCTTGAAGAGCCGCTTTATAGCAAGGGCCCCAAAAACCTGTCAAGGAAGGCCTCCCAGACTAATGCGTGCTGATCCTCTCCTTGGCATCAGACTCGCGCTTTTCATCCTTGGCAACCATCTCGGGAGCCACATCCGGCAAGGGCTGCGGCGCGTATTGCAGCGCAATTTGGAGGACCTCGTCAATCCATTTAACCGGTTTGATCTGCAGGTCTGCCTTGATGTTGTCCGGAATCTCCTTCAGATCGCGAACGTTCTCTTCCGGGATGATCACTGTCTTGATGCCACCACGGTGAGCGGCCAGCAATTTCTCCTTGAGACCACCGATGGCCAGCACCTGTCCACGCAGGGTGATTTCACCCGTCATGGCGACGTCAGCACGGACAGGAATCCCCGTTAGGGCCGACACCAGTGCCGTGCACATGCCTACGCCTGCGCTTGGGCCGTCTTTTGGCGTCGCACCTTCCGGCATATGGATGTGCGTGTCGCGTTTCTCGTGGAAGTCCAGAGGAATGCCCAGGCTCTTCGCACGGCTGCGCACAACAGTCAGCGCTGCCGTGATCGATTCGACCATGACATCGCCCAGCGAGCCGGTCTTGATCAATTGACCCTTGCCCGGAACAACTGCCGCTTCGATGGTCAGCAACTCGCCACCCACCTGCGTCCAGGCCAGACCGGTCACCTGACCGACCTGATCCTGCTGCTCGGCCAGGCCATAACGGAATTTGCGCACGCCCAGGAAGTTCTCGAGCATATCCGCCGTAACGACCACGGAAAAACGCTTCTCGTGGGCGTGTTCCTTGACCGCCTTGCGGCATACCTTGGCGATCTGACGCTCAAGGCTACGCACGCCCGCTTCACGGGTGTAGTAGCGGATGATGTCGCGAATCGCCTCGACTTCGAACTCGATCTCCCCTTTCTTCAAGCCGTTGGCAGCGATCTGCTTGGGCGAGAGGTACTTGGTCGCGATGTTGATCTTCTCGTCTTCGGTGTAGCCGGGCAGACGGATGACTTCCATACGGTCGAGCAACGCCGGCGGAATGTTCATCGAGTTGGCGGTACATAGGAACATGACGTCGGACAGGTCGTAATCGACTTCCAGGTAATGGTCGTTGAAGTTGTGGTTCTGCTCGGGGTCGAGCACTTCCAGCAACGCCGACGCCGGGTCACCACGCATGTCGCTGCCCATCTTGTCGATTTCATCGAGCAGGAACAGCGGGTTGCGAACGCCGACCTTGGTCATTTTCTGGATCAGACGACCTGGCATCGAACCGATGTAGGTGCGACGGTGACCGCGAATTTCAGCTTCATCGCGCACGCCGCCCAGAGCCATACGCACGAACTTGCGATTGGTGGCGTGGGCGATCGACTCGGCCAGCGAGGTTTTACCCACGCCAGGAGGGCCAACCAGACACAACACCGGGCCACGAATCTTCTTCACGCGCTTTTGCACGGCGAGGTATTCAAGGATCCGCTCTTTGACTTCTTCCAGACCGTAGTGGTCAGCGTCAAGGATGTCCTCAGCGCGGGCGAGGTCAAGACGCACCTTGCTCTGGGCCTTCCACGGCACCTGGACCAGCCAGTCGATGTAGGAGCGAACGACAGTGGCCTCTGCTGACATCGGCGACATCTGCTTGAGCTTGTTCAGCTCGGCGGTGGCTTTGGTCATCGCGTCCTTGGGCAGGCCGGCGGCATCGATGCGCTTTTTCAGCTCTTCAATTTCGTTGTGGCCTTCTTCGCTGTCACCGAGCTCCTTCTGAATGGCCTTCATCTGCTCATTCAGGTAGTACTCGCGCTGACTGCGCTCCATCTGCTTTTTCACGCGACCGCGGATGCGCTTTTCGACCTGCAGCAAGTCGATTTCGGCATCCAGCAACGCCAGCACGTGTTCGACACGGGCTGGCAGGTCAATAATCTCGAGGATCTCCTGCTTTTGCTCGATCTTCAGCGCCATGTGGGCAGCCATGGTGTCGACCAGACGACCCGGCTCATCGATGCTGTTGAGGGAGGAAAGCACTTCAGCCGGGACTTTTTTGCCCAGCTGTACGTATTGTTCGAACTGAGCCAGCAGGCTGCGAACGAAGACTTCGGATTCACGATCCGGCGCGTCGACTTCATCGATCAACGCAACCTCGGCGCGGCAGTGGCCGTCCACCTCAATGAAGCGCTCGACCGAGCCACGCTGCTCGCCTTCGACCAGCACCTTCACGGTACCGTCCGGCAGCTTCAACAGTTGCAGCACGGTGGCAACGGTGCCGACGTTGTACAGCGCGTCTTCGCCGGGATCGTCGTCCGCCGGGTTTCGTTGCGCCAGCAGCAGGATCTGCTTGTCGCCGGTCATCGCCGCTTCCAGGGCCTCGATCGACTTCTCGCGCCCCACGAACAGCGGGATAACCATATGCGGGTAAACCACAACATCGCGCAATGGCAAGAGAGGCAGTTCAATGGTCGTCTTCATGATTTCGCCTCTACGGCGGCCTTCAGGCCATGGACAGATATAAATAAGCTGAAAATCAAGATGGGGGTAGAACCTTAAAAAAACAAGCGCCGGGTTGAGTTAAAACGAAAGGATGCTTAAACACAGACCGGCTTCGAAAGAAACGCGAAAAGGGCCCGAGGGCCCTTTTCGTTTCCAGTCGCCCGGTACGTTGCCAGCAGGCTACGCGTCGGGTGCCGCCTTGGCAGGTGGCTCGCTGTTTTCGTAAATCAACAGCGGCTTGGAGGTGCCCTCGATCACGCTCTCGTCGATCACCACCTTGCTCACGTCGGACTGCGACGGGATCTCGTACATGGTGTCGAGCAGAACGCCCTCAAGGATGGAGCGCAGACCGCGAGCACCGGTCTTGCGCTCAAGCGCACGACGGGCAACCGATTTCAGCGCATCCGGGCGGAACTCAAGGTCCACGCCTTCCATCTCGAACAGCTTGCCGTATTGCTTCGTCAGCGCGTTCTTAGGCTCGGTCAGAATCTGCATCAACGCAGCTTCGTCCAGTTCGTCTAGCGTCGCTAATACAGGCAGACGACCCACGAATTCCGGGATCAGACCGAACTTGACCAGATCGTCAGGCTCGACTTCACGCAGGGACTCGCCGACCTTCTTGCCCTCTTCCTTGCTGCGTACTTCGGCGTTAAAGCCGATGCCGCCTTTGGTGGAGCGATTCTGGATGACCTTTTCCAGGCCAGAGAACGCACCGCCACAGATGAAGAGGATATTGCGCGTGTCCACCTGCAGGAATTCCTGCTGTGGGTGCTTGCGACCACCTTGAGGCGGAACGGAAGCCACGGTGCCTTCAATCAGCTTCAGCAAGGCTTGCTGCACGCCTTCGCCCGACACATCACGGGTGATGGAAGGGTTGTCAGACTTGCGCGAAATCTTGTCGATTTCGTCGATGTAGACAATACCCATCTGGGCCTTCTCGACATCGTAATCGCACTTCTGCAACAGCTTCTGGATGATGTTCTCAACGTCCTCCCCCACATAACCGGCTTCGGTCAGGGTGGTGGCGTCGGCGATGGTGAACGGGACGTTGAGCAAACGAGCCAGCGTTTCCGCCAGCAGAGTCTTGCCGGAGCCCGTCGGGCCGATCAGCAGGATGTTGCTCTTGCCCAGTTCAACGTCGTCGTTTTTCTTGTCGCGCTGGTTCAGCCGCTTGTAGTGGTTGTACACCGCTACTGCGAGAACCTTTTTGGCACGTTCCTGACCAATGACGTACTGGTCAAGGATGCCGCTGATTTCTTTAGGCGATGGCAGTTTATGCGCGCTGCTCTCGGCCTGTGCTTCCTGCACCTCCTCGCGGATGATGTCGTTGCACAGGTCGACGCACTCGTCACAAACAAATACCGAGGGGCCGGCAATCAACTTGCGCACTTCATGCTGGCTTTTGCCGCAGAAGGAGCAATAAAGCAGTTTGCCGTTGTCCTCGCCGTTGCGGGTGTCAGTCATTCGATCGATCCAATCCGGTAGGCTTGCAACACAAGATGAGGGCAATTGCTCGATTTTTCAAGTCCACAGGCGGCAGGGATGTATCAGCCGCCCGGGATCATTGCCCGTCACGCAGTCATTTGGTCATTTGACGCCGATCGATGACCGAGTCCACCAGACCGTATTCAGCAGCGCGTTCTGCGCTCATGAAGTTGTCGCGGTTGGTGTCGCGTTCGATCGCTTCCAGCGTCTGGCCAGTGTGGTGCGCCAGCAGTTCGTTCAGACGTTGACGGATGAACAGGATTTCTTTCGCGTGGATGTCAATGTCCGACGCCTGCCCCTGAAAACCGCCCAACGGCTGGTGAATCATGACGCGAGAGTTCGGCAGTGCGAAACGCTTGCCCTTGGCACCACCGGCCAACAGGAAAGCGCCCATGCTGCACGCCTGACCCATGACGGTCGTCGAAACGTCCGGCTTGATGAACTGCATGGTGTCGTAGATCGCCATGCCCGCAGTCACCGAACCGCCTGGGGAGTTGATGTAAAGATGGATGTCCTTGTCCGGGTTTTCCGCTTCAAGGAACAGCAACTGCGCCGAGATGAGGTTGGCCATGTAGTCTTCAACCGGACCGACCAGGAAGATGACGCGTTCCTTGAGCAGGCGGGAGTAGATGTCATAGGCGCGCTCGCCACGGGCGGACTGCTCGATAACCATCGGGACCAGGCCGCCAGCGGCCTGGATGTCAGAGTTCTGCTGAATATAAGAATTGCGGGACATGTCTCGCATTCACTCCCAAATAGTCATGTCTTGAATACGCATAAGCCAGCGCGAAGGCTGGCTTATGGTGTTTTCGAACGAGAGAAGGAAATCAGTCGGCTTGTGGAGCTTCAACCGGCTTGACTGCCTCTTCGTACGAGACCGCTTTGTCGGTCACGCTCGCTTTCTGCAAAACAGTATCCACAACTTGCTCTTCCAGCACAACCGAACGAACTTCGTTCATTTGCTGTTCGTTCTTGTAGTACCACGCCACAACCTGCTCTGGCTCTTGGTAGGCGGAAGCCATTTCCTGGATCAGCTCGCGAACGCGGGTGTCGTCAGGCTTGAGGTCGAATTGCTTGACGACTTCAGCCACGATCAGGCCCAGTTCAACGCGGCGCTTGGCCTGCTCTTCGAACAGCTCTGCCGGCAGTTGGTCAGGCTTGATATTGCCGCCGAACTGCTGAACAGCCTGAACGCGCAGACGGTTCACTTCGTTTTCCAGCAGCGCTTTAGGCACTTCGATCGGGTTGGCGGCCAGCAGACCGTCCATTACCTGATTCTTGACCTTGGACTTGATGGCCTGACGCAGCTCGCGCTCCATGTTCTTGCGAACTTCGGTGCGGAAGCCTTCGATGTTGGTTTCCTTGATGCCGAACTGCTTGAAGAACGTTTCGTTCAGCTCTGGCAGGGTCGGTGCCGACACGGTGTTGACCGTGACGGTGAACTCGGCGGTTTTGCCAGCCAGTTCCAGATTCTGATAATCCTCTGGGAAGGTCAGGTTCAGAACGCGCTCTTCGCCGGCTTTGGCGCCAACCAGACCGTCTTCGAAACCCGGGATCATGCGGCCCGAACCCAGCACCAGCTGAGTACCGGTGGCTGAACCGCCAGCGAACGCTTCACCGTCGATCTTGCCGACGAAGTCGATGTTCAGCTGGTCTTCGTTTTGTGCAGCACGGTCGGCTACTTCAAAGCTGACGTTCTGCTTGCGCAGGATTTCCAGCATGTTGTCCAGATCGGAGTCAGCGACGTCAGCCGACAGACGCTCGACGGAAATGGACTCGAAACCGGCAACGGTGAACTCAGGGAACACTTCGAAAGTAGCGATGTACTCGAGGTCCTTGCCCTTTTCGAAGGTTTTAGGTTCGACGGAAGGTGCGCCGGCCGGGTTCAGCTTTTGCTCGACGACTGCTTCGTAGAAGGTCGCCTGGATCAGGTCGCCCAGTGCTTCTTGACGAGCACCGTCTTCGTAACGCTGGCGGATCACGCTCATAGGCACTTTGCCTGGGCGGAAGCCCGGGATCTTGGCTTTACGTGCGGTCTGCTGCAGACGCTTGTTGACTTCAGTCTCGATGCGCTCAGCGGGCACGCCAATGGTCATGCGGCGCTCGAGAGCGGAAGTGTTTTCAACAGAAACTTGCATGGATATTCCTCGTTGCACAGACGTTAGCCGGCCGTTTCCGACCCCAGAATCAAGGGCAAGCATTCTAGTGGGTCAAACTCAAGAAGTCACCCTACTGAACAAGGGTAAATAAAGTGGCATGCAGCCCGGGAATCGCAGACGAATGTTTCAACCTGCGGGAGGTGTCTGGAACGCACCTGATACGCCCCTATATAAAGGAAGCAAAAGGACGACCGAAACATGATCCAGTCCCTGGAAGCACACCGGACGAGCCCTGTGTCATGGACCCATCAAGCTCGCACCGCGTTAAAAAGCAGCACGCTGAAACAAAAAAAGCCGCACTAGGCGGCTTTCTTTCGCCCCTCAACACCCGAGGTGTTGCGAGACTTGTAACTGGTGCGGACGGAGAGACTCGAACTCTCACACCTTTCGGCGCTGGAACCTAAATCCAGTGTGTCTACCAATTCCACCACATCCGCGTTTTGAAGCGCTTAAAGCAAAGGCGCCAGATCAAGAATCTGGCGCCTTTTCGAATATGGGGTGGACGAAGGGGATCGAACCCTCGACAACGGGAGTCACAATCCCGTGCTCTACCAACTGAGCTACGCCCACCATATTGCGTTGTAACCGACGCATTCAAACTGAATGCTACTTGTGCCAAAGCTGCCTAATGGCGCACCCGGCAGGACTCGAACCTGCGACCATCCGCTTAGAAGGCGGATGCTCTATCCAGCTGAGCTACGGGCACTTATTTCATTTGCCTTCGTGAGACTGCAAATTAAGAGCTTTCAATCACGCTGAGCCGATCTTAACTCTACCTGACTTATTCAACCTTTCAACCTGATCTACCGCTTCCGGCTTATCCTGTATGGGGTTGTGCCCGACAAGTGCGACGAATCTTATAGACGCCCCAAAAGGTCGTCAACACTTTTTTCTAAAAAATTCAGTTAATTAAAGGGCTTAGCTTATTAAGCGGACCAACCGTCTTTGCCCGTGCGTCAGGTCATGCGAGAATGCGCGCTCTTTTTCCCTCCCCTTCCGATGGTTAATCACGCGTAATGACTGCAAAACTAATAGACGGCAAAGCGATCGCAGCCAACCTGCGCCAGCAGATCGCCCAACGAGTCGCCCAGCGTCGCGAGCAAGGCCTGCGCACGCCCGGCCTCGCGGTGATTCTGGTCGGCAGCGACCCCGCCTCTCAGGTTTACGTCTCGCACAAACGCAAAGACTGCGAAGAGGTCGGCTTCATCTCCCAGGCCTATGACCTGCCCAGTGAAACCACCCAGACCGAACTGACCGATCTGATTGATCGCCTCAACGACGATCCGGCCATCGACGGCATCCTGCTGCAACTGCCGCTGCCCGAGCACCTGGAATCGTCCAGCCTGCTGGAGCGCATCCGTCCGGACAAAGACGTCGACGGCTTCCACCCCTACAACGTGGGCCGGCTGGCCCAGCGCATTCCGCTGCTGCGCCCCTGCACCCCCAAGGGCATCATGACTCTGCTGGAAAGCACCGGCGTTGATCTGTACGGCAAGGACGCAGTCGTCGTAGGCGCTTCCAATATCGTCGGTCGCCCGATGGCGATGGAGCTGCTGCTGGCGGGCTGCACCGTGACCGTGACCCATCGCTTCACCCAGGATCTGGCCGGACACGTCGGCCGTGCCGATCTGGTGGTCGTGGCAGCGGGCAAGCCGGGCCTGGTCAAGGGCGAATGGATCAAGGAAGGCGCCATCGTCATCGATGTCGGCATCAACCGTCAGGATGACGGCAAGCTGGTGGGCGATGTCGTGTATGAAACCGCCCTGCCCCGCGCCGGCTGGATCACGCCGGTGCCCGGAGGCGTCGGCCCGATGACCCGCGCCTGCCTGCTGGAAAACACGCTATATGCGGCAGAAACGCTGCACGGCTGATTTCCCAAGCCCTGAGCGCCAAAGCGCGCACATGAAAAACGGCACCCGAGGGTGCCGTTTTTTTTATGCGCCGAACGTAGAAGCGTGCAGCTTACTTCTTCGCGGCTTCCCAGCTCTTCAAGAGGTCCGAGTAAGCGATGGTTTCGCCCTTCGGTTTCTCGTTGGCCAGTTTGCGTTGTGGCGCGAGGAACGCACCGTTGCTCTTCTCGGCTTTGGTGTACCACTCTTCGGCCGAGGTTTCCGGGTTCATCTTCGGCGCGCAACCGCTTGGTTCCTGAACCTTGGAGCGCTCGATGCGGGTCATGATTGCATCCTGATCCTTGGCCAGACCGTCGAGGGCCGCCTGCGCGGTTTTCTCGCCGGTAACGGCTTCAGCCACGTGACTCCACCACAACTGAGCCAGCTTCGGATAATCCGGAACGTTGGTGCCGGTTGGCGACCATTGCACGCGGGCCGGGCTGCGGTAGAACTCGACCAGACCACCCAGTTTCGGCGCCAGGGCGGTCATCTCTTTGGAGTTGATGTCCGATTCACGAATCGGCGTCAGGCCCACGATGGTTTTCTTCAGCGAGACGGACTTCGATGTCACGAACTGCGCGTAGAGCCAGGCGGCCAGGCGTTTCTTCTCTTCGGTCGACTTGAGGAAGGTCCAGGAGCCCACGTCCTGATAACCCAGCTTCATGCCCTCTTTCCAGTAAGGACCCTTAGGCGATGGCGCCATCCGCCATTTCGGCGTGCCGTCGGCGTTCATGACCGGCAGACCTGGCTTGGTCATGTCAGCGGTGAAAGCGGTGTACCAGAAGATCTGCTGTGCGACGTTACCCTGGGACGGCACCGGACCGGACTCGGAGAAGGTCATGCCTGCAGCTTCAGGCGGCGCGTAGGCCTTGAGCCAGTCGATGTACTTCTGAGTAGCGTACACAGCGGCCGGGCCGTTGGTGTCGCCGCCGCGGGTGATGCTCGAACCGACCGGGTGGCACGCTTCAACGCGGATGCCCCACTCGTCGACCGGCAGACCATTGGGCAAGCCTTTGTCGCCACTGCCGGCCATGGAGAACCAGGCATCGGTGAAGCGCCAGCCCAGGGACGGGTCTTTCTTGCCATAGTCCATGTGGCCGTAGACTTTCTTGCCGTCGAGTTCCTTGACGTCTTCGCTGAAGAACTTGGCGATGTCTTCATAGGCGGACCAGTTCACCGGCACGCCCAGCTCGTAGCCGTATTTGGCCTTGAATTTCTCTTTCAGGTCAGGACGGTCAAACCAGTCGGCGCGGAACCAGTACAGGTTGGCAAATTGCTGGTCAGGCAGTTGATAAAGCTTGCCGTCCGGCGCGGTGGTAAAGGACGTACCGATGAAGTCCTTGAGGTCAAGCGTCGGAGAAGTGACTTTCGCCCCTTCCGGGCTGGCCATCAGGTCCGTCAGAGACATCGCCTTGCCGTAGCGGAAGTGCGTACCGATCAGGTCGGAGTCGTTGACCCAGCCGTCGTAGATACTCTGGTTGGACTGCATGGCGGTCTGCAATTTCTCGATCACGTCGCCTTCCTGCAGCAGGTCGTGGGTGACCTTGATGCCGGTGATTTCGGTAAACGCCTTGGCCAGGGTTTTGGATTCGTATTCATGGGTGGTCAAGGTTTCGGAAACCACCTTGATGTCCATGCCGCGGAACGGCTCGGCGGCCTTGATGAACCACTCCAGTTCCTTGAGCTTATCGGCATCGGAGAGCGTGCTCGGCTTGAACTCGCTGTCGGCCCATTTCTTCGCCGCATCCTCGTACTGATCGGCCCAGGCTGACACGCTCAAGCCACTGAGCATTACCATCGTTGCTACCGTCACACTATGTCGCAGCTTGTTTTTCTTATTGAACATAGACACCTCTTGTGTTGAATCTTATGTGATCCCGCGTTTCAACCTTCTCTAAAGCCTTCTCAACCCCAACGCATCACCACCAACAGCCAGACCAGGGATAACCCGGAGGCCACCCAGATATCCCAGCTCGTCGCGCCGATGACCAGCAGGTGCAGGTAAGCGCTTCCGAGCAGGCCGATGAACAGACGATCGCCGCGCGTGGTGGCAATCGGCAAAAAACCGCGACGCTCAATGCTCGCCGAACGCAGTTCCCAGGCCGTCATCGCGACCAGAATCGCAGCGATGGACGCAAAGAAAATAGCAGTTGGCAGGGTCCAGGACATCCACTCCATTTTTCGACTCCTCAGACACGACCAAGAGCAAAGCCCTTGACCACGTGATTACGAACGAACCAGATAACCAGCATGCCCGGCAGAATGGTCAACACCCCCGCCGCAGCCAGCACCCCCCAATCGATCCCCGATGCCGAAACGGTACGGGTCATGACCGCCGCGATCGGCTTGGCGTTGACCGAAGTCAGCGTCCGCGCCAGCAGCAATTCGACCCAGGAGAACATGAAGCAGAAGAACGCCGTGACACCGATGCCCGAGCCGATCAGCGGGATGAAAATCTTGCCGAAGAACTTGGGAAAGCTATAGCCATCGATGTAGGCCGTTTCGTCAATTTCCTTGGGAACTCCGGACATGAAGCCTTCCAGAATCCACACCGCCAGCGGCACGTTGAACAGGCAGTGCGCCAACGCTACCGCGATGTGCGTGTCGAACAGGCCGATGGACGAATACAGCTGGAAGAACGGCAGCAGGAAAACCGCAGGTGGCGCCATCCGGTTGGTCAGGAGCCAGAAGAACAAGTGTTTGTCGCCGAGGAAACGATAGCGTGAAAACGCGTAGGCCGCAGGCAATGCGACGCTCAGCGATATCACCATATTCAGGCAGACGTAGTACAGCGAGTTGATGTAGCCGCTGTACCAGCTTTCGTCGGTGAAGATCACCTTGTAGTTCGCCAGCGTGAAGTCCTGTGGGAACAGGGTCAGGCCGCCGAGGATTTCGGTGTTGGTCTTGAACGACATGTTGACCAGCCAGTAGATCGGCACCAGCAGAAACAGCAGGTAGATCCACAGCGGTATGAGCTTTTTGAACGACACTTTCTCGCGCTTGTTCATGGGCGCTCCTCAGTTCTTTTCGCTGTGGGTCATGGCGGTGTAGAACACCCACGACACCAACAGAATGATCAGGAAATACACCAGCGAGAACGCTGCCGCAGGGCCCAGGTCGAACTGGCCCAGCGCCATGGTCGTCAGGGTCTGGCTGAGGAAGGTCGTCGAGTTGCCCGGACCGCCACCGGTGAGCACGAACGGCTCGGTGTAGATCATGAAGCTGTCCATGAAGCGCAGCATCACCGCGATCAGCAGCACGCTCTTCATCTTCGGCAGCTGGATGTGTCGGAACACCGCCCAGTTCGACGCCCGATCAATTCGCGCGGCCTGGTAGTACACGTCCGGAATGGCGCGCAGACCCGAGTAGCACAGCAACGCCACCAGTGAGGTCCAGTGCCAGACGTCGATGACTAGCACGGTCACCCAGGCGTCCGACGCATTGGCTGCGTAGTTGTAGCTGATGCCCAGCACATCGTTGAGGACCCAGCCCAGCAGACCGATGTCGCCACGGCCGAAAATCTGCCAGATGGTGCCGACCACGTTGAAGGGAATCAGCAACGGAATGGTCATGACGATCAGGCACAGCGACGACCAGCGTCCCTTGGTCGGCATGGTCAGGGCGATGCCAATGCCCAGCGGGATTTCGATCAGCAGCACGCAGGCGGAGTAGATGAACTGGCGCAGCAGGGAGTCATGCAGGCGCGGGTCCTGCAGCACTTGCCGGAACCAGTCGGCGCCGACGAAGTAACGGCTGGACTGATCGAAGATGTCCTGCACCGAATAGTTGACCACGGTCATCATCGGAATGATGGCGCTGAACGCCACCAGCAGGAACACCGGCAGCACCAGCCACCAAGCCTTGTTGTTTTGCACTTTAGTCATGGGACACCTCGCTGGCCGACAGTGTGTTGGTCGCGGCCTCCAGCAGAAATTCATCGGCGTAGAGCATCAGCCATTGCGCAGGGAAACTGACCCAGGCCTGACCCTGAGGCACGGGCTTGTCTTCCTGCAGGCGTACTTTCAACAGTTGGCCGGCCAGCTTGAGGGTGAGGATCTTGTAGGTCCCCAAGTCCTCGACGTAGGTGACTTCAGCCTGCATGGCGTCATCGACCGGGCCGTCCCAGACGTGCACGAACTCGGGACGAATCCCGACTTTCAACGTGCTCCATTTAGTGGCTGCCAAGCGCTGCTGCAAGGCGTCGGACAACGGCAGATGAATGCCACCAAAGCCCACGCCGCCGGCTTCAGGCTTGACCTCGATGAGATTCATACCCGGGCTGCCGATGAAGTAGCCGACGAAGGTGTGGTGCGGTTTTTCGAACAGCTCGCGCGGGGTGCCGAACTGAACGATCTGGCCGCCGTACATCACCGCAATCTTGTCGGCGAAAGTCGACGCCTCCAGCTGATCGTGGGTGACATAGACCATGGTGATGTTGAACTGCTCGTGAATCTGCTTGAGCTTGCGGCGCAGTTTCCACTTCAGGTGCGGGTCGATCACAGTGAGCGGTTCGTCGAACAGAATCGCTGACACGTCATCGCGAACCAGCCCGCGGCCCATGGAGACTTTCTGTTTTTCGTCAGCGGTAAGGCCTTTGGCTTTCTTCTTCAGCAACGGCTGCAGATCCAGCACGTCGGCGATTTCCTGCACCTTGATCTTCACTTTCGCTTCCGGCATGCCCTGATTGCGCAGCGGGAAGGCGAGGTTGTCGTACACCGTCATGGTGTCGTAGACCACCGGGAACTGGAAAACCTGAGCGATGTTGCGCTCTTCCGGCGACATGTCGTTGACCACGGTGGTGTCGAACAGGACCTTGCCTTCAGACGGACTGAGCAGGCCGGAAATAATGTTGAGCAGGGTCGATTTGCCGCAGCCGGACGGGCCGAGCAAGGCATACGCGCCGCCCTGCTCCCAGATGTGGGTCATTTCACGGATGGCATAGTCTTCAGGGCCGGTCGGATTGGCGCTGTAGCTGTGCGCGAGTTGTTGCAAGCGGATCTCGGCCATCAGGCAACCCTCGCCATACGCAGGCCCGGTGCCTGAATCAGGCCGCCCTGCTGATCGAATACGAACAGTTTGTGAGTCGGGATGTACACGCGAATAGGCGTGTCCACGTCGTACTCATGGACGCCCGGCAGATGCAGCACCAGCGAGAAGTGCTCGTTGCGCACGTGCAGGAAAGTTTCCGAACCACTGATCTCGGCGAGTTCGACGGTGACCGCCAACTCAAGGTCATCGTCGTTGGAAGGCACCAGGCTCAGGTGGCTCGGGCGCACGCCAAAGCGGTACTCGCCGTCGCCGATGGTGCGCAGGTCGACGTTCAGCGGAAAGTGCACGAAGTTGGCGAAGCTGACTTCGTTGCCTTCGATGCGGCCTGGCATCAGGTTGATCGGCGGCTCGGAGAACAGCTCGGCGGCCAGCACGGTTTTTGGCTGGTGATACACCTCGGGCGTCCGGCCGCTCTGAATCACGCGACCTTCGTGCAGAATCGTGGTGGTCCCGCCCAGCGCCAGCGCTTCGTTCGGCTCGGTGGTGGCGTAGATAGCAATGGTGTTACGCGTCTCGAACAGCTGGCGCATTTCCTGACGCAGCTCTTCGCGCAGCTTGTAGTCGAGGTTGACCAGCGGCTCATCGAACAGAATCAGTTCGGCATCCTTGACCAGCGCCCGCGCCATCGCCGTGCGCTGCTGCTGGCCGCCGGACAATTCGAGCGGATGGCGGCTGAGGAATTTTTCGATGCGCAACATCTTCGCGGTTTCGCGAACGCGACGGTCGATTTCGTCTTTCGACATCTTGGCCTGGCGCAGTGGCGAGGCGATGTTGTCGTAGACGGTCATGCTCGGATAGTTGATGAACTGCTGATAAACCATGGAGACGTTGCGATGACGCACCGCGACCTGGGTGACATCTTTGCCATTCATCAGTACCCGGCCGCTGTCTGGCTTGTCCAGACCGGCCATCAAGCGCATCAGGCTGGTTTTGCCTGATAAGGTGCGCCCCAGCAATACGTTGAATGAGCCGGGTTCAAAGCTCAGCGAAGCATCGTCGATCCAGATCTGACCGTCGACGGCGCGGCTGACGTGCTCAAGCGTGAGAGACATGGCGTGCCCTTTTTATTTGTTTTGTTCGGGGTGTTGCGTGATTGCCGTATGGCAGGTCGTGACATCCGTTGACCGATTGTGCTGACCGCTTGTTGGATAGCGACAATCGTGCCAACCAGCCTGCTCAGGCGCTTTCTGGCTGGAATACGCGGACTAGAGCGGTCGCGACAATTTGTCGCACGGGTCGGCATTCGTTGATGAACATAAATGAACAGCAAAGGCTGAACACCTGAACAAAATGAACGTTGACTTTGAACAATCCTGAACAACAATGGGTGGACGTTTTCGAGCAGGGATGCTCTGCCTAGCGGCATCTCGACAACAATAAATAAAAGTACTCGGACGGAGCCATTTCATGGCCACACCAGGCGCATCCCCCAGCCACGACACCATCATTCAGGACTCTTGGGCCCGTTGCCGCGAGTTCGGCCTCGACCATCAGTCGCGCCCGTCTTTCGGCCGGCTGCCCGATCAGCAGGTGTCGCAACTGCTCGAGCGCCATCATTCTCTGGTGCAGACCACCCACCAGCAGGTGCTGCCCTTCTACGAAAACATCCTGAGCAACTCCAATTGCCTGATCCTGCTCGCCGATCAGCAGGGCCAGGTGCTGAATTCCTGGGGCAACAAGCGCTTCGTCGAGCCAGATCAACAACCGGGTTTCGTCGCCGGGGCCAGCTGGCTGGAGCAAAGCGCCGGCACCAATGCCATTGGCACGGCCCTGGCGTGTGAACAGGCTGTTCACATTGAACACGATGAACACTTTCTCAAGGCCAACCGTTTCATGACCGGGTCGGCGGCGCCGATTTTTGATGCGTCGCGGCGGATGATCGCAGTGCTCGATGTGTCCAGCGACAGCTTCCTGCCGCCCTCCCACACCCTTGGGATGGTCAAGATGATGGGCCAGACCATCGAAAACCGGTTGATCCTCGACCAATTCCAGCACAGCCATTTCCAGCTGGTGTTCAATACCGGCCTGAACAACCTCGACAGCCAGTGGGCCGGGCTGCTGGTGTTCGACGAAAGCGGCCGGGTGCTCTGTGCCAACCGCCGCGCCGACAACCTTTTGGGCGTCAGCCTGCTCAACGCCAACATCGAAAACCTGTTCAAGGCGCCCATCGCCGACCTGCTTGATCAACCGGAAGGCCAGCCTTTCCCGCTTCAGGCGTCGGGGCATAACCGTTTTCATTGTGTGCTGAAGCGGCCGAAAGCGCCGGTGCTCAAGCTCAGGACGGTGCCGACGCCAATGCCGGTTCAGGTTGCCTCACGGCCTGTCACTGTCAGCGCCATTGAGCCAGGTCTGGGGGATGAGCGTGTCGAGAAAGCCGCCCGTCAGGGGCAACGATTGCTGGAGAAGAACGTTCCGCTGTTGATCCTCGGCGAAACGGGTGTGGGCAAGGAAGTTTTCGTCAAAGCCCTGCACCGCGCCAGCTCCCGCGCCGATCAGCCGATGATCGCCGTGAACTGCGCGGCGATTCCGTCGGAGTTGGTCGAGGCGGAATTGTTTGGCTACGAAAGAGGCGCGTTCACCGGGGCTCACCATAAAGGCAGCATTGGGCTGATCCGCAAGGCAGACAAAGGCACGCTGTTTCTCGACGAGATCGGCGACATGCCGCTGCCGGTTCAGGCGCGTCTGCTGCGGGTGTTGCAGGAGCGGTGCGTGCAGCCGGTGGGCAGCAGCGAGTTGTACCCGGTGGATATCCGGGTGATTTCCGCGACGCACTGCTCATTGCGCGAACATGTGCAGAACGGACGATTTCGTCAGGATTTGTACTACCGCATCAGCGGCCTGAACCTGGAATTGCCGCCGTTGCGTGATCGCAGCGACAAGCCCGCGTTGGTGCGTGCCATCTGGGAACAGCACCGCGAACCGCAGCAGACAGCGGGCTTTGAGACCCAGGTAATGGAGTTGTTCGAGCGGCACCCCTGGCCGGGGAACCTGCGGCAGTTGAGTAACGTGATTCAGGTGGCGTTGGCGCTGGCGGACGACCAGCCGATTTCTACCGAGCATCTGCCGGAAGACTTTTTCGCGGACCTGGCGATGGGTTGTGAACGCGTCGAGCCCGAGACAGTGCTCAACCGCAAGGCCGCGCTGGACACACCGGAAGAGCTGAGTGAGTTGTTGCAGGCGGCGGGCGGGAACATCTCGCAGTTGGCGAAGCGACTGGGGGTGAGCCGGAATACGCTGTACAAGCGGCTGCGGGAGCAGGGGTTCTGAAGGCTTAGATGGTTCCCACGCTCCGCGTGGGAACCCAGCCCAAGACGCTCCGCGTCAAATTAGACGCGGAGCGTCAGACGATGCATTCCCACGCAGAGCGTGGGAACGATCACCCTCTGTGCCAGCTGAACTTCGGCGCCCTGATCGTTTCCACGAAAAGCGGTGACGATCACCGGAGATGTAACGGCTGACAGATCACCTGTGGGAGCGAGCTTGCTCGCGAAGAGGCCTGGACATTCAGCGACTTTCTTTGGTGGCTTAAGTCAGCCTTCGCGAGCAAGCTCGCTCCCACGGGATGGTGGTTCGGTTTGAGATTTCTGCCACTCCGTCGGACCTGCGGGAGCGCCACCCCGGTCACTCCCACATTAACCGTGTTTCCAGCGCGACATCGTAGCGTCTGGACGGCCGATCAATCCGCCAGGCGCCAGGTTGTGCTGCCTTTGCTGTCTTCCAGCACCACGCCCATGACGGTGAGCTGGTCGCGGATGCGGTCGCCCTCAGCCCAGTTCTTGTCAGCGCGCGCTTGCAGGCGTGCGGCGATAAGCGCTTCGACTGCAGCAGCATCCACACGCCCTTCGGCGCCGGCGCGCAGGAAGTCGTCGGCTTCCATTTGCAACACGCCCAGCACACTGGCCAGTTCCTTCAGACGCGCCGCCAGCCCTGCCGCAGCCTGGACATCGCTGTCACGCAGGCGGTTGATCTCGCGAACCATCTCGAACAGCACGGCGCACGCTTCCGGGGTCCCGAAGTCGTCGTTCATCGCCGTCGAAAAACGCTCGACGTACGCCTCGCCACCCGCAGGCTCGGCGACCGGCAGACCCTTGAGCGCGTGATAGAACCGCTCCAGCGCGCCTTTGGATTCCTTCAGGCTGTCTTCGGAATAGTTGATCGCGCTGCGGTAGTGGCTCGACACCAGCAGGTAACGCACCACTTCCGGGTGGTATTTATCCAGCACGTCGCGAATGGTGAAGAAGTTGTTCAAAGACTTGGACATCTTCTCGCCATTGATGCGGATCATGCCGCAGTGCAGCCAGGCGTTGGCGTAGGTCTTGCCGGTCGCGGCTTCGCTCTGGGCAATCTCGTTTTCGTGGTGCGGGAATTCGAGGTCGCTGCCGCCGCCATGAATGTCGAAGGTCTCACCCAGGCAGCAGGTGGACATCACCGAGCACTCGATGTGCCAGCCCGGACGCCCTGCGCCCCACGGCGATTCCCAGCTCGGCTCGCCCGGCTTGACGCCTTTCCACAGCACGAAGTCCAGCGGGTCGTCCTTGGCTTCGTCGACCTCGATCCGCGCACCGATGCGCAGGTCTTCGATCTTCTTGCGCGACAGCTTGCCGTAACCGAGGAATTTGCCGACGCGGTAGTACACGTCGCCATTGCCCGGTGCGTAGGCATAGCCCTTGTCGATCAGGCGCTGAATCATGTCGTGCATGCCGCCGATGTAATCGGTGGCGCGCGGCTCCATGTCCGGCTTGAGGATGTTCAGGCGCGCTTCGTCCTCGTGCATCGCGTCGATCATGCGCGCGGTCAGGGCATCGAACGCTTCACCGTTTTCACGGGCGCGGTTGATGATCTTGTCGTCGATGTCGGTGATGTTGCGCACGTAGGTCAGGTCGTAGCCGCTGAAACGCAGCCAGCGGGTGACGACGTCGAACGCCACCATGCTGCGGCCGTGGCCCAGGTGGCAGTAGTCGTACACGGTCATCCCGCAGACGTACATGCGCACCTTGTTGCCGTCCAGCGGTTTGAAGACTTCTTTGCTCTTGCTGAGCGTGTTGTAGATAGAAAGCACGTTGCCTACCTTAGCTCCACGAATCGCGGAGCGTCACAGTCCGGTTAAAGACCGGATGACCGGGTCTCGAGTCCTTCAGATCCGCGCTGAAATAGCCTTCGCGTTCGAACTGGAAACGGTCTTCCGGCTGAGCGTCAGCCAACGACGGTTCAGCGCGACAACCGGTCAACACCTGCAAGGAGCCCGGGTTGATGTTGTCCAGGAAGGTCTTGCCCTCTTCTGCTTTCTCAGGGTTCGCCGAGAGGAACAGACGGTCGTACAGACGCACTTCGCATTCGATGCTTTCCGCTGCCGGCACCCAGTGCACAACGCCTTTGACCTTGCGGCCTTCAGGGTTCTTGCCGAGGGTTTCCGGGTCGTAGGAGCAGCGCAGCTCGACGATGTTGCCGTCGGCGTCCTTGATCGCTTCGTCGGCGCGAATCACGTAGCTGCCACGCAGGCGCACTTCGCCGTTGGGCTCCAGACGCTTGTAGCCCTTCGGCGGCTCTTCCATGAAGTCTTCACGGTCGATGTAGATCTCGCGGGAGAACGGCAGCTTGCGCACGCCGAGCTCTTCCTTCTGCGGATGGCGCGGCAGTTCGAGGTGGTCGACCTGGCCTTCCGGGTAATTGGTGATCACGACTTTCAGCGGACGCAGCACGCACATGGCGCGCGGGGCGTTGTGGTCCAGGTCCTGGCGGATGCTGAATTCCAGCATGCCGAAATCGACCACGCCGTCGGAACGGTTGGTGCCGATCATTTCGCAGAAGTTGCGGATCGACGCCGGGGTGTAACCGCGACGGCGGAAGCCCGAGAGCGTCGACATGCGCGGATCGTCCCAGCCGTGCACGTGCTTTTCATCGACCAGTTGCTTGAGCTTGCGCTTGCTGGTGATGGTGTAGTTCAGGTTCAGGCGCGAGAACTCGTACTGGCGCGGTTTGCACGGCACCGGCAAGTTGTCGAGGAACCACTCGTAGAGCGGGCGATGGCTCTCGAATTCCAAAGTGCAGATCGAATGGGTGATGCCTTCGATGGCGTCCGATTGACCGTGGGTGAAATCGTAGATCGGGTAGATGCACCACTTATCACCGGTCTGGTGGTGGTGGGCGTGACGAATGCGGTAGAGGATCGGATCGCGCAGGTTCATGTTCGGCGACGCCATGTCGATCTTGGCGCGCAGTACGCGGGCGCCGTCTTCGAACTCGCCGGCTTTCATGCGGCTGAACAGGTCGATGTTCTCTTCGACGCTGCGATCGCGAAACGGGCTATTCTTGCCCGGCTCGGTCAGGGTGCCGCGGTATTCGCGGGCCTGCTCGGGGGTCAGGTCATCGACATAGGCCTTGCCCGTCTCGATGAGATGGACCGCCCAGGCGTACAGCTGGTCGAAGTATTGCGAGGCATAACGCACTTCGCCGGACCACTCGAAGCCCAGCCATTTGACGTCGGCTTCGATGGCATCGATGTATTCCTGGTCTTCCTTCGCCGGATTGGTGTCGTCGAAGCGCAGATGCGTGACGCCGCCGAATTCCTGAGCCAGACCAAAGTTGACGCAGATCGACTTGGCATGACCGATGTGCAGGTAGCCGTTGGGCTCCGGCGGGAAGCGGGTCACGATCTGGGTGTGCTTGCCCGAATCCAGGTCCGCCTGCACGATGGGGCGCAGGAAGTTGGTTGGAATGGCAGGGCCTGCCTTGGAATTCGCAGCGGCATCTTGAGTGGGCTTGCTCATAGGATCCTTGTACGGGTCGCGGCCAGGAAGGCCGGTTAAATCAAAGCGCCTATCATAGCCGAAGCTGTCAAGCCCCTGACAGCGCGCTGTGACAAAACTGCCGAGATGGACGTGTACCTAGCGAGAACCGCCGGGGCAATCCCAACTACCCGAGCGACGGCTACCCTCTGTAAACTGCGCGCCTGGTGTGATCAACGGAGCAGGCCTCGCACCCCGATGACCGACTGCTGCGATCACCGCCCCTCACCACAGACTTCAAAGAGCGAGCTGACCATGTCGAAAGTAAAGCTGACCACCAACCACGGTGAAATCGTTCTGCAATTGAACGCAGAGAAGGCGCCGCTCACCGTCGCCAACTTCATCGAATACGTCAAAGCCGGCCACTACGAAAACACCGTATTCCACCGTGTGATCGGCAACTTCATGATCCAGGGCGGCGGCTTCGAGCCGGGCATGAAAGAGAAGAAAGACAAGCGCCCGAGCATTCAGAACGAAGCCGACAACGGCCTGCCGAACAAGAAGTACTCAGTGGCCATGGCCCGCACCATGGAGCCCCATTCAGCCTCGGCGCAGTTCTTCATCAACGTCGCCGACAACGACTTCCTCAACCACAGCGCCAAGACCGTGCAGGGCTGGGGTTACGCCGTGTTCGCTGAAGTGGTTGAGGGCACTGACGTGGTCGACAAGATCAAGGGCGTCGCCACCACGTCCAAGGCGGGTCATCAAGACGTGCCGGCTGACGACGTGATCATCGAGAAAGCCGAGATCGTTGAGTGATATTGCTGATCTCCGATCTTCACCTGGAGGAGGGACGCCCGGACATTACCCGGGCGTTTCTCGATCTGCTGAATGGGCGCGCTCGTGGGGCCGAGTCGCTGTACATCCTCGGGGACTTTTTCGAGGCCTGGATTGGCGATGACGCCATGTCGCCCTTCCAGCGATCGATCTGCCAGGCGCTGCGCATATTAAGCGACAGCGGCACGCGGGTGTTCCTGATGCATGGCAATCGCGACTTCATGATCGGCCATGGGTTTTGCAAGGCGGCGGGCTGCACGCTGCTCAAGGACCCGAGCGTCGTGAATTTCAACGGCGAGCCGGTGTTGCTGATGCACGGCGACAGTCTGTGCACGCGGGACGAAGCGTACATGCGTATGCGCCGTTATCTGCGCCATCCGCTGACGCTGTGGGTGCTGCGTCATCTGCCGTTGAGCACCCGGCACAAGCTGGCCCGCAAGCTACGCAGCGAAAGCCGCGCGCAAACACGAATGAAGGCCAACGACATTGTCGACGTCACGCCGGAAGAAGTGCCTCGGGTGATGAACGAGTCTGGCGTGAAGACGCTGATCCACGGGCACACTCATCGGCCCGCGGTTCACCAGGTCCAGCTTGGCGGAACCACGGCGCAGCGCATCGTGCTAGGGGATTGGGATCGCGAGGGGTGGTTGCTGCAGATCGATGGATCGGGCTTTCATCTGGAGTCGTTTGCGTTCGAGGCCTGACAGTCAGGACTGAACACCGATGATTGTCGGACGGGGAACCTGTGGGAGTGAGCTTGCTCGCGAAAAGGCCAGTACATTCGCTGCATCTTTAGCGGCTGAAATACCGTCTTCGTGAGCAAGCTCACTCCCACATGACCTGTGTCTGACGCCGACAGCGCGGCGTCAATCAATGCCCTCCCCCAGGCGCCGCCTTCGCGGTAAACGGTGGTTTGGCCAGCCAGATGATCAGGATCAGCGACAGGAAGATCCAACCCATCATGTAGAAATAGTCCACCGTGGACATCATGTAGGCCTGACTGGTCACCATCGAATCGAGCTGTGCATACGCCTGATTGCTCGCCCCGCCCAGGGTCTCCAGCGCATGCCGCGTTGTCGGCTCGTAGGCGTTCACGTTTTCGCTCAAGTAAGCATGATGCTGATTGGCGCGGCGGATCCAGATCCAGGTGGTCAATGAGGCTGCGAAGCTGCCGCCCAGGTTACGCAGGAACGTCGCCAGCCCCGAGCCGTCGGCAATCTGCGACGGCGGCAGATCCGACAGCAGGATGCTCAAGGTCGGCATGAAGAACAGCGCAACGCCCGCCCCCATGAACAACTGCACCAGCGCGATGTGGGTGAAATCCACCTGACTGGTGAAATCCGCACGCATGAAGCAGCTCAGGCCGATCGCCAGAAACGCCAGACCGGCCAACACACGCAAGTCGAACTTATGCGCGTAACGGCCCACAAAGGGCGACATCAACACCGGCAGCACGCCCAGTGGCGCCACCGCCAGCCCTGCATAGGTCGCCGTATAACCCATCTGCGTTTGCAGCCACTGCGGCAGAATCAGGTTGATCCCGAAGAACCCCGCATAGCCCGCCACCAGACAGATCGTTCCGTAGCGAAAGTTGCGGAACGCAAACAGCCGCAGGTTGACCACGGGATGGTCATCGGTCATTTCCCAGATGACAAATGCCGCCAGGCCAATCGCCGAAATCGCCGAACCGATAATGATGAAATTCGACTCGAACCAGTCCAGGTCATTGCCTTTGTCGAGCACGATCTGCAGCGCACCCACGCCGATGATCAGCGTGATAAGCCCCACGTAGTCCATGGGCTGGCGACTGGTGCTGACCGGTCGCGTGGCCATCTGCTGACGCACGACGAACGCCGCGAACAGGCCGATCGGCACGTTGATGAAGAAGATCCACGGCCAGCTGTAACTGTCGGTGATCCAGCCGCCGAGAATCGGCCCGGCAATCGGCGCCACAACCGTCACCATCGCCAGCAATGCCAATGCCATCCCCCGTTTCGCGGGGGGATATACGGCAATCAGGAGCGTCTGGGTCATCGGGTACAACGGCCCGGCGACCATGCCCTGCAGCACCCGAAAGCCCACCAGCTCAGGCATCGAGGTGGAAATGCCGCAGAGGAACGAAGCGGTCACAAACAGCAGCGTGGCCCATAGAAACAGCTTCACTTCGCCGAAGCGCCGGCTCAGCCAGCCGGTCAGCGGCAGCGCGATGGCGTTACTGACCGCGAACGAGGTGATGACCCACGTGCCCTGCTCCGAACTCACACCGAGGTTGCCGGAAATGGTCGGCAAGGCCACGTTGGCGATGGTCGTGTCGAGCACTTGCATGAAAGTCGCCAGCGACAGGCCGATGGTGGTCAGCAACAGGCTTGGCGGCGTGAAAGAAGCGGGAGCGTTATTACTCATCGCGAATCCTTTGACACTCGAAGATCACCCCGGTCAGCAGCAGCGGGCCGGGGCAGATGGATTGGCGAATCAGCGCTGGGCCGTCTTGCCGCTGGTTGACGCGCTGTTCTCATGGATCACGCGGGCAATCATCGTGTCGGCGTCGGCCAGTTGTTTGGCGTAGACATCGGTGGTGAACAGCGGCTGCTTCGGCGGTTGCTGCGCCAGCACCGGACCGCTCTGGTCGTGCAGGTTGACGTCAACGGTGGTCGACAGGCCGATGCGCAGCGGATGCCTGGCCAGTTCGTCGGCGTTGATGTGAATCCGCACCGGCACACGCTGGACGATCTTGATCCAGTTACCGGTGGCGTTCTGTGCGGGCAACAATGCAAACGCACTGCCGGTACCGGCGCCGACGCTGTCCACGGTGCCGCTGTACTTGATGTCGCCGCCGTACAGGTCTGCTTCGATGTCCACCGGCTGGCCAATGCGCATCTGCCCAAGCTGGGTTTCCTTGAAGTTGGCGTCGATCCACAGCTGGTCAAGGGGAATCACCGCCATCAGCGCAGTGCCCGGCTGAACCCGCTGGCCCAGTTGCACGGTGCGCTTGGCGACGTAACCGGTGACCGGCGCAATCAGCGTACTGCGCGCGTTGCTCAGGTAGGCCTGGCGCAGTTGCGCGGCCGCCGATTTGACGTCCGGGTGCGAGGAAACCTGGGTGTCGTCCACCAGCGCGGTGCTGGTTGCCAACTGCTGCTGGATGTTGGTCAACGCGTTCTGCGCGGTGGTCAGGTCATCCTTGGCGTGGGACAGCTCTTCCTGGGAAATCGCACCGCCCGCCGCCAGGCTGCGACGACGGTTGTAGTTGTCCTGGGCTCTCTGCACTTCGGCGCGCTGGGCCGCCAGTTGCGCCTTCATGCCGTCGACGTTGCTGTACAAACCACGCACCTGACGCACCACTTTGGCCAGATTGGCTTCGGCACTTTGCAGCGCCACTTCGGCGTCGTTCGGGTCGAACTGGACGAGCACCTGACCTTCACGCACCAGGTCGCCGTCGTCGGCACCGATGCTCACCACAGTACCGGTGACTTGCGGGGTGATCTCCACGACGTTGCCGTTCACGTAGGCGTCGTCGGTGCTCTCGCTCCAGCGACCATACATTTCGTACCAGGCCCAGACGCCAATCACGCCGAGCACCACGATCAGCAGCAAGCCGAGCAGCAGCAACTTGCGCTTGCGCGGGTTTTTGGTCGGTGTGGTCTGCCCGGCGCCCTTCTCGGCCGGTTTGCCGGCTGGCTTGTCAGCGGCCTTGTCGGGCGCCGAAGCGTTGACGTCCTTTTCTTCGTTTGTAGCGTTGTTGTCGGTAGTGGCCATGACGATTACCTTAATGAGTCAGCGAAGCAGTTGACGGGACGACCGGGGCGGCGTTGTCGCCGGGCTTGCTGTCTTCGAAGCCTCCCCCGAGGGCCTGCATCAACTGGATCGAAAGATCGATTCGTTCCGCGTTGAGATCAGCCTGTTGGCGTTGCGATTGCAGCAGTTGTTGCTCGACGCTCAGCACGTCCAGGTAATTACCGATCCCCGAGGAGTAGCGCTGAACGACGGTGTCGTAGGATTTCTGAATCACGTCGGTCGCCTGCTGGCGCGCTTCGATCTGACGGCGGATGTCGCGCAACTGACCGATGCCATCGCTGACATCACCCAGCGCCCGGACCAGCGTCTTGTTGTACTGCGCCACGGCGAGGTCGTAGTCGGCGTCCCGCGCATCAAGGTCGGCACGGCGACGGCCACCGTCGAAGATCGGCAGCGACACCGTCGGCGCCACGTTGAAGAATCGACTGGCCGAGCCGAACATCGCATCACCCAGCAGCGACTCCGCCCCTGCCGAGGCGCTCAGGTTGAGGTTCGGGTAGAAGTTGGTCTTGCTGACGTCGATGTTCTTGCTCGCCGCTTCAACCCGCCAGCGCGCGGCAACCAGATCCGGGCGACGGCCCAGCAATTCCGCAGGCACCACCGACGGCAAGGCCACCGCAGCGGGTTGCAACACGGCAGGCCGGCTCAACTGTTCGCCGCGGTCCGGGCCTTTGCCCATGAGCACGGCCAGCTGGATCCTGGCGCTGCGCAGGCTTTTTTCCGCGTCCGCCAACGACTCGCGAGAGTTGGCTTCCAGGCTCTGGGTCTGCTCGTACTGGTACTCGCTGTCGATGCCCGACTTGAAGCGCCGCGATCCCAGGTCAAGCAATTGACTTGTGCGCTTGAGGTCTTCAGCCGCCAGGTCACGGACGATGTAGGCCTGGCCCAGGTCGCTGTAAGCGCGGGCGACATCGGCGGCGAGGGTCAATTGCGCTGCTTGCTGATCGACTTCACTGGCACGGGCCTGGCCCAACGCCGCTTCCCAGGCCGCACGCTGGCCGCCCCACAGGTCAAAGTTGTAATTGAAGCCGGCGCTCAGGCTGCGCAAAGTGCTGTAGCGCCCGCCTGCCCCGGTCGGGTCCTGATCACGGGCCAGGCGCGAACGGCTGACGCTGGCGTCGGCATCGACGGTCGGCATGCGTTCGGCGTCGGCGGCGTACGCCTGGGCATTGGCCTGATGGGTGCGGGCAGCGGCGATCTGCATGTCCGGGCTGTCGCGCAGCGCTTCGGCGATCAGGCTATTGAGCTGCGGATCGCCCAGGCTGGTCCACCAATCGGACTTTGGCCAGGCCGCGGGGGACAGGGTGATGCCGTTGAGGCTCTGGGCCGCCTGCAGCGTGTTGGCATCAATGCCGACGCCTTCGGTTTTCAGGCCTTTGGAACTGGCGCAACCGGCCAGCACCAGTGCCACGACTATCAGGCTCAGGGACGTGCGCAGGGTCGAGCCCCGCTGAAGGTGAGTGATCATTGTTCGGCAATCCGGGCAATCGTGATGGGGTCGCCCGAGGCAACCAGAATTTTCGTCAGAATCTTTTCCAGGGCCAGCAGCTCGCTGTCTTCCAGCACGCCGACCATCTCGTTCATCGCGTGTGCGCCGATTTCCGGCAACAGGTCAGAGAGCGCCTTGCCTTCATCGGTCAGCACTAACTGCACCTGGCGTCGATCGGATTCCGAGCGCGCGCGGGACAGCAGGTTTTTCTGTTCAAGGCGATCAAGCATGCGGGTCATCGAGCCACTGTCGAGGTTCAACATGCGACAGATGTCGGCCGGGGTCTCGGCGCAGAACCGCGCGATCATCACCAGCACTTTGAACTGCTGCGCGGTGACGCCATGGGGCTCGAGATGCCGGTCGAGGATGCGGTTTTTCAGCTGTTCAGTCCGGCCCAGCAACATGCCCAGCAGACTGTCGTGAAAGTTTTCGGGAGTGAAATGCGCCATTGATAGCCAACCATTATCTGCTTAGGCAGTGAATGGAGCGGATCTTACTGCCTAGGCAGTGAACACACAATGAAACAATATTTAAGGTGCACGAAATCGGACGAACGTGATTCGCCTGCTGACGCGGAGGCTTTGATGATGTGGGGATTTAACGCATTTAATGCGGATGAGAAGCTGTGGGAGTGAGGCTGCTCGCGAAGTGGTACGTACATCCGCTAGATATTCAGCGGATGTAACGCCGTCTTCGTGAGCAAGCTCACTCTCATCAAACAAAAAATAAGCCTTTGATTTTGTTGCACAATTCAAGAGGCCTTCACCAAGTCTAATCCCAGTTTTCGTGCCTTGCGCAGCAAGGCACGAAACTGCTTTTCTTTGCTCCGTTCTTCAAACGCTTCGATCCCCTGCTCAACATAGGGCTGGCCCTTGGTCAACATGGCGTAGATCAGCCGTGCAAGCTGATGAGCCGTGGCCTTGATCGCGCAACTGGTGTCCATCCGCGCCAGTCGGGCTCTATGGCTGGCGCCGATAAAGCTTTTATCGTTTCGCGCGTTGGACGCCGCTTGCTTGAGTGCCTGGGCTGCGTTGTTGAGGGTTTTCTGACTTTTACCCGACAGTGGGCGACCACCCGAAATCCGTGTCGGTGGTGCCACGCCCAGCCATGAGCAGAAATGCTCCATCGTGGGAAATCGGGACAGATCAGGTCCAATCTCACCGGCAATGACCAAGGCTGTATCGACGCCGATGGTCGGTATGGCGGTGAGATCAACGCCCATGACGCGCCAAAGTGACTGATGTAGGGCCGCCTGATCTGCTGCGCAGCGGTGAGGGCTACGCAGGATTTTTCGTGAGGGTTGCGGGGCTTCTTCGCGCTCGGGCAACTGACTCAGCGCGTCCGTAATTGCCTTGTCGCACGCGCCAATCTGCTGTTCAAAAAAGTCGTAGCACTGCACTTCTTGCTCAAGCGCATGTAGATGTTCCAGGCGCCAATTACCGTGCAGGCTGCGGGCGATGGTCTCTTTGCTGGCCTTGATACGCCGATCAGTCAACTCGGCCAGAGCAGCCGGATCGCGCTCGCCGGCAATAATTGCACGAAGGATTTTCATGCCGGTCACGCCCGAAATATCGCTAATGACGTTGGCGAGCTGAATGTTCATCTGGCTCAGCGCTTTTTGCATACGGTTCAATGTCTGGGCCTGATTGCGAACCTTGCCGGCTCGTTGGCGAATGAGCGCCCGCATGGAACAGATGGCATCGTCAGGGCGAAAGGCTCCGCGTAGCAGGCCATGGCTCATCAGTTGACATATCCACTGGCAATCGAGGACATCGGATTTACGACCGGAAATCTGCCGAGTTGCGCGTGAGTTGACCAGATAGACCTTGAAGCCTCGCGCATCAAGAAGCTCAAACAGTGGAATCCAGTAGACGCCGGTGGCTTCCATGGCCACGACCTCTATCTTCAGACTTTCAAGCCAGTCGGCCAGCTTGATGAGGTCGTCGGTGAAGGAGGAAAAGCTGCGTACCGATTGCTTGTGGTCACGATCAACGGCGACCCAATGCTCACGGCTGCCGATGTCGATACCGGCACAATGCGGATGGACCCGTTCAAAACGCTGTCTGGATTGCTTGCGCGCCATGCTAATTCCTCGCAGGATGATGGGCGCGCGGGGCACACGGTGGCGAAAGGGTTCACTCTCTCATACGTGGTCACGGCTAGCCGTGCCGACAAGGACTCTACGCCGATACCGTGCGGGCCACTCTCCCACGCGGGTGCTGTCACACCAATGTGAGTACCGGCCTCTGTCCCGCGCTCCTCAATCCTAGCAAAGCAAGAGCGGCTGCCCCTGACGGGGCAGCCGCTCTTCGCTTTTCAAGGTATTCGCATCACCACAGGAGATGAGTCGTGCACCCTGTTTGCTGCGCGACAGCGCGGCGCGTAGCGGCGGGACGGCTCCCACATGGACGTTGATTGCTGCCGACAGCGCGGCGCCTTAATAATGAGGAGACGCCTGAAATTACGCGTTAACCAAAGACGATTTAAAGCGCCGGCACGCCGCTGTGAAAGCGGAAATCTTCGTCCGGGCTCAGGATCAGCTCGCGCTCGGCCAGGCGGATTTCTTCGATTTTGGCGTCGACGTCCGCTTCAGTGCCGTAGGTGTAGGCGAGCTTCAGGTAATCCTGAAAATGCCGGGCTTCGGACTTGAGCAGGCTGGCGTAGAACTTCGACAGGTCTTCATCCAGATGCGGCACCAGCGCAGCGAAGCGTTCGCACGAGCGCGCTTCGACGATGGCGCCGACGATCAGCGCGTCGGTCAGTCGATAGGGGTTATGGGTGCGAACGAGTTTGCGCAGCGAACCGGCATAGCGCGCTGAACTGATGTTGGCCATCGGGATGTTGCGTTTCTTGATGATGCCGATCACTTGCTCGAAGTGCCGCAGCTCTTCGCGCGCCAGCCGCGACATCTTGGCCAGCAGATCGAACTTGTCGTTGTACTGGAACATGAATTGAAAGGCCGCACCGGCGGCTTTCTTTTCATTGTTGGCGTGATCAATCAGCAGGATATCCAGATTCTGCAAAGCAGCCTGAACCCAACTGTCGGGCGTGGGGCAAAGCAGGAAGGCGTCGATTTCTGGATAAATCTGCATGGGTTCACGGATGGCTGGCTGGGCAAGGCGCAGCATTATACGGAGCCTGACCGGCAGAGCCAGCCTGCGCAGATGAAAAGCGCAGGATTTACCGCGCAAGCGCGCGATTCACGGCGTTGTCAAACAGCGCCCATCGCATCCTTGAGGAAGCCCGGCGCGATGTAGCGTTCGTAGTGCGCCTCGGACAGCAGGAAGAATTCCCGATCAATGGCATCGCGCAGTTCAGGCAGCGACCAGTCGCGAAATTCCGGCAGCAGCACCATGCCGTAGGCGTCCAGTTGGTTGATCACCCGCGCGCCCCGCGCAATTAGCTGGTACGCCCAGCAATATTCCGACTGATGGGGGACGAAGCGGATCTTGCGCTGCTCCAGTTGCGCCCGAAGCCTGGCCGGATCGAAGACCTCGACTTTCCCCGCCATCACCTGCACCAGCAGCTGTTCCAGACGCAGCCAGACGGCGCGCTTTGCCTCTTCGTCGTAGCCGTTCCAGTGAATCACTTCGTGGTGGAAGCGCTTGCATCCCCGGCACACGAGGTCGCCGTAGACAGTGGAGCACAGGCCCACGCAGGGCGTTTTGATGATTTGATTGGGCATGACGGAGCAACACGGCGGCGAACGAAACAAGCCGGCATGTTAGCCCTTTGTCTAACGAGGTACACCCTTCAACCTGTAGGGGCTAACTTACCTTCAGCGGTTTTTTACCGTAGAATCACCGGGCCTTTTAAGGCGCCAATGTCCGTTGGAAGCTGTTTTCAAAGCGTCACGAGCACAGTCAGGGCTTTTTACGATGAGTCGGCCAGCCACCCGTCGCACAAAGCCCGCCCCGCAGTCCGGTCCGACGCGAGTTCGCTTGCGTCCCCCCCTCGACCGATCATGCAGGCGTAAAACTTTGAAAACAGCTTCTGTTGGAGATCGTCAGCTTCCTGCCAAGAAACTTTAAAAAGTTCGAGAGCGCCGATGCGGACCTTCTCTGGATGAGCGTCCCGGACACCCATTTGGGACCACTGATGAGGGTAATACTGTGCTTGAAGCCTACCGTAAACACATCGAAGAGCGTGCCGCCCAGGGTATCGTGCCCCAGCCGCTTAACGCCGAACAAACTGCAGGCCTGGTCGAGCTGCTGAAAAACCCACCGGCTGGCGAAGAAGCTTTCCTGCTTGACCTGATCACCAATCGCGTTCCACCAGGCGTTGACGAAGCTGCCTACGTCAAAGCCGGTTTCCTTTCTGCCCTGGCCAAGGGCGAAGTTCATTCCCCTCTGCTGGACAAGAAGCGCGCCGTCGAACTGCTCGGCACCATGCAGGGCGGCTACAACATCGTGACCATGGTTGACCTGCTGGACGATGCCGACCTGGCACCGGTCGCCGCAGAGCAACTGAAGCACACCCTGCTGATGTTCGACGCCTTCCACGACGTCGCTGAAAAAGCCAAGAATGGCAACGCTCACGCCCAAGGCGTGCTGCAGTCCTGGGCTGACGGCGAGTGGTTCCAGAAGCGCCCGACCCTGGCCGAGAAGATCAGCCTGCGCGTCTTCAAGGTCACCGGGGAAACCAACACCGACGACCTGTCCCCTGCCCCTGACGCCTGGTCCCGCCCGGACATCCCGCTGCACGCCCTGGCCATGCTGAAAATGGCTCGCGACGGCATCGTGCCTGACGTGCAAGGCTCCATCGGCCCGATGAAGCAGATCGAAGACATGCGCAGCCAGGGCTTCCCTATCGCCTACGTCGGTGACGTGGTCGGTACCGGCTCCTCGCGTAAATCCGCCACCAACTCGGTGCTGTGGTTCTTCGGCGACGACATTCCGAACGTGCCGAACAAGCGCGCGGGCGGCTTCTGCTTCGGCAGCAAAATCGCTCCGATCTTCTACAACACCATGGAAGATGCCGGCGCCCTGCCGATCGAGTTCGACGTGTCGAACATCAACATGGGCGACGTGATCGACGTTTACCCGTATGCCGGCAAAGTCACCAAACACGGCACCGATGAAGTGCTGGCGACCTTCGAACTGAAGACGCCGGTGCTGCTCGACGAAGTCCGCGCCGGCGGCCGTATTCCGCTGATCATCGGCCGTGGCCTGACCGGCAAGGCGCGCGCCGAGCTGGGTCTGCCGCCTTCGACGCTGTTCAAGCTGCCTGACGTTCCGGTTGCCAGCACCAAGGGTTTCACCCTGGCGCAGAAGATGGTCGGCAAGGCCTGCGGCACCGACGGTATCCGCCCGGGCACTTACTGCGAGCCGAAGATGACCACCGTCGGTTCTCAGGACACCACCGGTCCCATGACCCGTGACGAACTGAAAGACCTGGCGTGCCTGGGCTTCTCGACCGATCTGGTGATGCAGTCGTTCTGCCACACCGCGGCGTACCCGAAGCCGATCGACGTCAAGACTCACCACACGCTGCCTGACTTCATCATGACCCGTGGCGGCGTATCGCTGCGTCCGGGCGACGGCATCATCCACAGCTGGCTGAACCGCATGCTGCTGCCGGACACCGTCGGTACCGGTGGCGACTCCCATACCCGTTTCCCGATCGGTATCTCGTTCCCGGCCGGTTCCGGTCTGGTCGCGTTCGCCGCTGCCACCGGCGTCATGCCGCTGGACATGCCGGAGTCGATCCTGGTTCGCTTCAAAGGCAAGCTGCAACCCGGCGTCACCCTGCGTGACCTGGTTCATGCGATTCCGTACTACGCCATTCAGAAAGGCCTGCTGACGGTCGAGAAGAAAGGCAAGAAGAACGCTTTCTCCGGTCGCATTCTGGAGATCGAAGGTCTGGAAACCCTGACCGTCGAACAGGCTTTCGAACTGTCCGACGCTTCGGCCGAACGCTCTGCTGCCGGTTGCACCATCAAGCTGTCGAAAGAGTCGATCGCCGAGTACCTGAAGTCGAACATCACCCTGCTGCGCTGGATGATCGGCGAAGGCTACGGCGACCCGCGTACTCTGGAGCGTCGTGCTCAGGCCATGGAAGCCTGGGTGGCCAATCCAGAACTGCTGGAAGCCGATGCTGACGCGGAATACGCTGAAATCATCGAGATCGATCTGGCCGACGTGAAAGAGCCTGTGCTCTGCGCGCCGAACGATCCGGACGATGCCCGTCTGCTGTCGAGCGTAGCTGGCGAGAAGATCGACGAGGTGTTCATCGGTTCGTGCATGACCAACATTGGTCACTTCCGCGCTGCCGGCAAGTTGCTGGAGCAGGTGAAGGGTCAGTTGCCGACGCGTCTGTGGCTGTCGCCGCCGACGAAGATGGATGCCCATCAGTTGACCGAGGAAGGTTACTACGGCATTTACGGCAAGGCTGGCGCGCGCATGGAAATGCCGGGCTGCTCGCTGTGCATGGGTAACCAGGCACGTGTGGAGCCGAATTCGACGGTGGTGTCGACGTCGACCCGTAACTTCCCGAACCGTTTGGGTGATGGGGCGAACGTGTATCTGGCGTCGGCTGAGTTGGCGTCTGTGGCGTCGATTCTGGGTCGTCTGCCGACGGTCGAGGAGTACATGGAGTACGCGGGCAAGATCGACAGTATGGCTGCCGATGTTTACCGTTACTTGAGCTTCGATCAGATCGCGGAATTCCGTGAGGCTGCGGCGAACGCTAATATCCCGGTTGTTCAGGCTTAATAGCTGAGACCGTGTTGAGAAAACCCCGCTTCGGCGGGGTTTTTTGTTTTTAAGATCAAGGGCGTCTGCCTGGGGGCAGACTGTTTCGCCTTCGGCGACTTACTTTTGAAAAGCACCAAAAGTAAGCAAAAGTGCCTGCTCCTGGTTGGGTTCCTCCTTCGTCGGAATACCCTCACTTCGACGACGCTCCGTGGGCCCGCGCCGAACGGACATCCATGTCCTGACGGCGCTCTCGCCGCATCCATGCGGCTCGCCCCACTGCGCGCCGTCTGCGTTCGGCCTGCACCCAAGTCGCGTTTGGCGGTGACTGAGCTTTTTGCGTATGAAGATCAAAAGCGCAAAGCAGATCAAAAGCAGATCAAAAGCTTCCCGACTGAAGCCGGTCCGGATGACTGGACGCATTGCTGTTAGTGGGACCGGCTTCAGCCGGGAAGACGACCCTACTGACTGTATGCGTTGCTGTTAGTGGGACCGGCTTCAGCCGGGAAGGGGCCGGTGTGGGCGACGGCAATTTCACGGCCTGACACATTGATCGTTCCCACGCTCTGCGTGGGCATGCATCCAGTGACGCTCTGCGTCACAACGCACGCTGTCCACGCTGTTGGGCGCTGGTCGCCGTAGCCAGGTGCGCAATTGGCCCCTTAGACTGTCTCCCTCTTTCTGTTTTCAAAGGACGAATCCAGTGAATGTTGCTGTCGATCAAGTGGTGATCCATCGTTTTACCGACGCCCATATCGAGGGCGTGACTGCGTTGTATAACGACCCCGAGGTGTGTCGTCAGGTGCTTCAGATGCCGTATCAGTCCGCCGATGTCTGGCGCAAGCGGCTGGCGGGGGCGGACGACCGGTCTGTGAAGCTTGTCGCTTTGCATCAGGGTCAGGTGATCGGCAACATAGGTCTGGAGCAATACGCGCGCATTCGCCAGCGCCATGTCGGCGCGATCGGCATGGGCGTAGCGGCGGCGTGGCAGGGCAAAGGGGTGGGGTCGCGGCTGATGGCTGCCGTGCTGGAAGTCGCGGACAACTGGATGAACCTGCACCGGGTTGAACTGACGGTGTTCGCCGACAACGAAGCCGCCCTGGCGCTGTACCGCAAATTCGGCTTCGAAACCGAAGGCCGCCTGCGGGACTACGCCATACGCGACGGCGTCCTCGTCGACGCCATCAGCATGGCGCGATTGAAATAACGCTCAGCCCTTTGGAAGAGCGACGCAGAGCGTCCGGGAATGCATACCCACGCAGAGCGTAGGAACGATCAACAGCATTCGCGAGCAAGCTCGCTCCCACAGGGTGTCCGACCAGCAAAACTGCCAGCGTCCACACTGGCCTCTTCCCGGCTAAAGCCGGTCCCACTAAAAAACGCATGCATCCAGCGGGATGGGCGCCGACTGTAGGACCGGCTTTAGCCGGGAAGCTGTTGTTCTGCCTTGCTTTTGATCTTTCTACGCAAATAGTCCAGACACCGCAGAACGCGACTTGGGTGCAGGCTGAACGCAGGCAGACGCCCTTGACCCTGATCTCCCCACGCAAAAACAAAAAAGCCCCGCGTCTCTCAACGCGGGGCTTCCGATTACAAACGACTAAACCATCAAACCACAGCCGTCTGCCCACTCATTGCCAGATCCAGCAACTCACGGTTAGCGACCGCATACATCGCATAATCGTGACCACTCGCTGCACGCAACTCCACCAACATCGCGCGCCAGCGCTCGACCATCGGCAAATGCTGCTCCAGCCACAGATTCAAACGCTCCTCGACGTCCGCAGGACCATTCGCCATCTGCAACACAGACACTGTGATCGCCCGCTGCTGCCAATCGATATCATCGCGGAACGCCTCACGGGCCAGCGCCTGCCAATTGTTCTCCACCGGCAACGCACTGATCTGCTGCAGATACCACGTCACATCCAGCGAACTGCCCACCGCGAAATACACCTTCGCCACGTCCGCTGCATTCTGACCGGTCACGTCCGACGCCTCGATGATCGGCAACAGCGTGTACAGGTGACTCGTACCCGCCACCATCCGCGCCAGCAACTCCGGCACGCCGGCTGCCACGTACTCCTGATATCGCGTCTGCCAGACCTCACGGGTCGGGCCTTCCAGCAACTCGTCCAGCTTCAGACCCAGTGCCGCGATGTGCGGACCGAAGTGCGCCACGTCACGCGCCGCGTCCAGTTCGTTGCGACGGCTGCGCAGGAACCAGCGCGTCGCGCGACGGCCCAGACGCATCAGCTCATCCATCAACGCCAGCTGAATCTCGGCCGGGACCTTGTAGTCCAGCGCTTCGATCTGACGGAACCAGTGCGGGAGGTGGAAGATGTCACGCACGATCACGTAAGCACCGGCCACGTTGGCGGCGGTCATGCCCGTCGACTCTTTGAGTCGCTGCACGAACGTGATGCCCATGTGGTTGACCAGATCGTTGGCGATCTGAGTGCTGACGATTTCGCGCTTCAAACGGTGACGACGCATCGACTCGGAGAACTTCGCGCCCAGCGACGGCGGGAACGCGGTTTCCATGTCGCGGGCCAGGTAATCGTCGTCCGGAACGCGGGACTCCAGCAGCGCTTCCTTGAGGTCGATCTTGCTGTAGGAAATCAGCACCGACAGCTCGGCCCGGGTCAGGCCCTTCTTCTCGGAAATGCGCTCGGCCAGCTGATCTTCCGCCGGCAGGAACTCGATGGCGCGGTCCAGCTTGCCCCGCGCTTCCAGGTCGCTCATCAAGCGCTTGTACTCGGCGATGCGCTCGTAGGCACGGCGCTCCGCCAGGGACAGAGCCTGGGTCTGCTTGTAGTTGTTGCCGAGGACGAGATTGCCCACTTCGTCGGTCATGCTTTCGAGCAGCAGGTTGCGCTGCTTCTCGGTCATGTCGCCGGCCTGAACCACTTCGTTCAGCAGGATCTTGATGTTCACTTCGTGGTCGGAGCAGTCCACGCCACCGGCGTTGTCGATGAAGTCGGTGTTGGTAGCGCCGCCCATCAGGCCGAACTCGACACGGCCCAGTTGGGTCATGCCGAGGTTGCCGCCCTCGCCCACCACTTTGCAACGCAGCTGATTGCCGTTGACGCGCAGCGCGTCGTTGGCTTTGTCGCCGACGTCTGCATGGGATTCGGTGCTGGCCTTGACGTAGGTGCCGATGCCGCCGTTCCACAACAGATCCACCGGCGCCTTGAGCAGCGCGTGCATCAGTTCGGTCGGGGTCAGCTTGTCAGCGGTGATGTCAAAACGCGCTTTCATCTGCGGGGTGATCGCGATGCTTTTCGCGCTGCGCGGGTAGATACCGCCACCTGCGGACATCAGGCTGGTGTCGTAATCGGTCCACGCCGAACGCGGCAGGTCGAACAGACGCTGACGCTCGACGAAGCTGCTGGCCGGATCCGGATTAGGGTCGATGAAGATGTGCAGGTGGTTGAAGGCCGCCACCAGTTGCAGCTTGTCGGACATCAACAGGCCGTTACCGAACACGTCACCGGCCATGTCGCCGACGCCGATCACGCTGATGCTGTCCTGCTGCACGTTGATGCCGCGCTCGCGGAAGTGCCGCTGTACGCCGACCCACGCGCCCTTGGCGGTAATGCCCATTTTCTTGTGGTCGTAACCCGCCGAGCCGCCGGAAGCGAAGGCGTCGCCGAGCCAGAAGCCGTAATCGATGGCGATGCCGTTGGCGATGTCGGAGAAGGTCGCGGTGCCTTTGTCGGCGGCCACCACCAGGTACGGGTCATCGTCGTCGTGACGCACGACGTTGGCCGGCGGTACCAGCGCGCCTTCTTTCAGGTTGTCGGTGATGTCCAGCAGACCGGAAATGAAGAGGCGATAGCAGGCGATGGCTTCAGCCTGAATCTCGTCGCGGGTCCCGGTGGTCGGCAGACGACGGGGCAGGAAGCCGCCCTTGGCGCCGACCGGCACGATGACCGAGTTTTTAACCTGCTGGGCTTTGACCAGACCCAGCACTTCGGTGCGGAAGTCTTCTTCACGGTCGGACCAGCGCAGGCCGCCACGGGCTACGTTGCCGAAACGCAGGTGTACGCCTTCGACGCGCGGCGAGTAGACGAAGATTTCGAACTTCGGCACCGGCTTCGGCAGCTCGGGGATCAGGCGCGGGTTGAACTTGAAGCTGAAGTAGCTCTTGCTCTGACCGTTGGCGTCGCTCTGGTAGAAGTTGGTGCGCATGGTCGCCTTGATCAGGTCAAGGTAGCGACGCAGGATGCGGTCTTCGTTGAGCACTTGTACGCCGTCCAGCGCAGTCAGAATGGCTTGCTCCAGACGCTGCTGCATGTCGTCGAGGTCGCCGCCGCTGAGCTTGCGCGCCAGGTAGAAGCGGGTTTTGAACAGACGCGTCAGCTCGCGGGCGATGTCGGCGTGGTTGTTCAGCGTGCTGGCGATGTAACCCAGGTCGAAGCCCAGACGGATCTGTTTCAGGTAACGGGCGTAGGCCCGCAGCAACGCCACGTCGCGCCACGGCAAACCGGCCGTCAGCACCAGGCGGTTGAAGGCGTCGTTTTCGGCTTCGCCACGAACAATGTGGACGAAGGCGTCCTGCAACGTGTCGTTGAGCTGTTGCAGGTCCAGCTTCAGGCCTTCGCCGTAAGTGAACGCAAAATCGTGAATCCAGAATTCGCGGCCATTGGTGTGGCGCAGGCGATACGGGAATTCACCGAGCACGCGCAGGCCCAGATTCTCCAGAATCGGCAGAACGTCGGACAGCGCCAGCGGCGTGTCAGCGTGGTACAGCTTGCAGTGCAGCTGCGCCTTGTCGCCCGACAGCGGCTGATAGAAGCTCATCACCAGCGGATTGGCTTCGGACAGGCTCAGCACGTGTTGCATGTCGACCACGGCAGAGTGCGCGGCGAAACGCTCGCGGTAGCCTGCCGGAAAACCTTTCGGGAAGTCGGCCAGGACATTGGTGCCCTGGGCTTCGCCGAAGCTTTCGATGACCAGACTGGCGTAGTCGTCTTTCCACGAACGGCAGGCCTGAACGACTTCGTTTTCCAGCTGCTGCGGGTCGATGTCGAGGGTGACTTTCGGGTCCACCCGCAGGATCAGCTGCACGCGCGCCAGTACCGATTCGGAGAAGAAGGTCCAGAACTCGCAGTCGGTGGCTTTCAGGCGATCCATCAGCACTTGCTGGATCTTCTGACGGACTTCGGTGGAGTACACGTCGCGCGGCACGTAGGCCAGGCAGTAGCAGAAACGACCGTACGGGTCTTTGCGCAGGAACACGCGAATCTTGTTGCGCTCCTGGATCTGCACGATCGACATGACGGTGGTGAACAACTCGTCCACCGGGGTCTGGAACAGGTCGTCGCGCGGCAGCACTTCAACCACTTGCGCCAGTTCCTTGCCCAGGTGCGCCTTGGCGTCGAACCCGGAACGACGCTCGACTTCGGCGACCTTGCGGCGGATGTAGGGAATGGCGCGCACGCTTTCTCCGTACACCGACGAGGTGTACAGGCCCATGAAGCGCGACTCCTTGATGACTTTGCCGTCGGCGTCGATCTGGCGGATCGACACGTAGTCCGGGTACGCCGGGCGATGCACGCGGCTTGGGTGCGCGGCCTTGGCAAACGACAACAAGCTCGGCTCCTGCAGGTACTTCACTGCATAGCCTTCGATGTGCAGGTCTTCGGCGGTGAGCCCCGCGCGCAGCAGTTTGGTCAGGCCGAGGAAGGACGACGGGTCGTACTGGAGCTGACCGCCCTCGCCTTCGTCACTGACGGTGAATTCTTCGTAACCGAGGAAGGTGAAGTGGTTGTTCACCAGCCATTCGAGGAACACCTTGACCTCGGATTTCTCCTCGGGGTCAATGTTGTACTCGGTGGCGTCGATGCCGGCCAGCAGCTCGTGGAGCTTGGCTTTCATCGGCTCGAAGTCTTCCACCGCGACGCGGACTTCCCCCAGCACCTGCTCCAGTTCGCGGGCCAGCACGTTCAGCTCCGCAGCATTGGCGCAACGGTCGATCTCCAGGTACATCAACGATTCTTGCAGCACATCTTCGCCGCTGGTGCCTTTGGGCAGCAGTTCGACCAGTTGGCCACGGGCATCGCGTCGCACACTCAGTACGGTGGTTTGCAAGGTGTGGATGCTGTAGCCGCGGCGGTTGAGCTCGGTCCGCACCGAGTCCACCAGAAACGGCAGGTCGTGGTGCAGGACTTCCACGGCGGTGTGCGTGGATTGCCAGCCGTGGCGCTCGTAATCGGGGTTGTAGACCCGCACTTGCGGGCTGGAATGTTCAAAGCGCTCAAGCAAACGCCAGGCAGAAAGGGTACAGCCTGCCAGATCGGAGAGCCGACGCTGGGTCAGCTCGTCCAGGGAAATGATGCCGAAGAACTGCTCAGCGAACAGCGCCACTTGTGGCAGTGCCTGTTCACTGATGTGCTGGGCCAGTGCCGCTTGCAGTTGGTGCTGGAAGTCGGACTTGCTGGCTGCGGTGAAGAACGCCATCTTTGGTACTCCGCTTGGGCTTTTATATACGGTCTTAGGAGAGATGCGTGGTGCCGGGTCGAGTGTCGCGTTTACCGCTGCACGAGGATAGTCAGGAAAACGTGACTACGGGCAAAGCGTATCGCTTTGCTTAAGTACTAACGCTTGTCGTGTGTGCGCCGTCACATCTGGCCGACCCGAATGAACCGCGTACACCGTCGCCCAGGCAGGCTCGGCTGTACAGCGTTTCATCTGCTGCGCAGCTTAACGAGACCCGCTGCGCGCCTGCTTGCGATGCTGCGACATATTCGGACATCGGGTTGCTACGGAATGTTGCGAGAACGGCGGAGGCGCCACCTGACTCAGATGACAACCCAGACCCCGAAGGAGTGAGCTTGCTCGCGAAGCGGTGGTGGGCACCTTGAAGATGCGTTGACAGTACTGGCGCCATCGCGAGCAAGCTCACTCCTACAGGGATGGGCAGTCAGCGAGTGGGCAAATGTGCGCGAACACTGGCAAAATCCCGCTCAGCCCCCCGACACCCTCAAGGAATATCCCCATGCTCATGACCACCGACAGTTTCATCTACAACCCCTGTGACGAGGAGGAAGATGACATGGCGCTGGCGTGTTGCCATGGGTCAAACGGCGACCTGTTCATGCTGGCGCGCTTTCCGGACGAGGACGAAGTCGACATCACCTTCCGCGACGACACCATTCACGTCGACGAGCAGATCATCGTTACCTTCAGCGCCACCCGCCTGATGTTGGAGATTGACGCCGGGGACGCCATCCATCTGGGCGGAGATACGTCCTACGAAATCCTGCACAGCACGCCGGCCAGTGAGCTGGCCGATCTGGATGCAACGTTGCGAATCATCCTCAAGGATGTAGGGGCATACATCAGCGAAATCCGCTAGTGAGTGACCCGGTCGTGGCGTGCACCCGGCGGTGCGCGACGACTGGCCTCCCCTTCTTCGACCGACGCCACCAACGCCTCGACCTCATCACTGAACGCTTTTCCGCCGTCGAGCGCCATGTATCGCACATGCAAGATGACGTCGGTCAGCGTTGCAAGCATAGCCTGCTGACTCTCGGATTCATGGTTGGGGAAACTCAGCGTCCAGCTAGAGATGGCGCCCGTGCCTTCAAACGGGAAATAACGCTCATCGCCAAAGTCCAGCGTAGCCATGCCGTGGTCATCAACACCGCTGGAAAGACCAATCTGCTGATTGGATCGCGGGTTAAAGACGATCTGGTCCTGACGAATATCTTCGTCGCCTTCTGCCAGCTCCCCAGCCTGTTGATAAAGGTATTTCACATTGCCAATCTGCGGCTTCAACAGGTAGCTGCTGGACTGCTGGCTCAGCGTTGCATGAATGTCCTGATAGGGTTGGAGCACGACTGGCAATGACACCGATACCCGCACCAGTTGGCGCAAGTAATGGCCGGGGTAGTCCTTGTCGAATGTCGAGGACTTGAGCTGAAAATTGATTTCACCCTCGGCCCGCAGAGTCTCGACCACCGCGTCCCAACCCGTGGCAGCTGTCTGCGACGAGAAAGCAGCGCCTGGATCGTAATCCTGCAATAGCGCTTTGAGCGACACGGTTTTTGTCAGTTCAAGGCGCCGCTCATGACGACTCATATACGCCGACTCCATCTGCAGCAAGCCCAATTTAAGGGACTCGCCCGCTGTCAACCCGAAGCGGTTATCAGCCCAGGCGGTGGTCGAGATAAACCGCGTATCGCGGTCGCCGATTTCATACTGCCAACAGGCTTCGGTGCTCAAGCACATCGAGAGCACGGCGTCGTAGGCCTGGAAATACAGCGTCGACATCTGGCTCAACAACCATTGATACAGCCCAGCGCCGCAGGCCCGCCCTTTGATGAAGGCGTACATCGCTTGCGCCTGTTCCCGCGCTTTGGTGGCCTGTTCCAGACTGGTTGTGGCCGACTGCATGTTCACTTCCTGCGCCTGGATCTGCTGATCGAGTATTTCCAGCTCGAACTCAGCCTGTTTGGCCATGAACTGCCACTCGTCACGACGGCGATTTTGCATGTCAGTGGTCAGTTGTACCTGGGCCAGCTCCGACAATACTGCAGCGGCACTTTCGGCTAATTCCGCCGGGCCAAAAGCAGCGCCGCCCCAGTGCATGCCACCGGTGGCACCACCGAACAGGTTAGGTGCCAGGTTGGCGAAGTGTCCCGCGGCACCCAGCGCCCGGGCAGCAACGGTAGAGCCCATCGCAGCCATACGCTTGCCATGGGCAGATTTCTCCAGCGCGCTGACATCCTTGCGCACTAACGCGTCGTAATACGCCTTGCGCGCGGCGACACCGCGACGACTTGCTTGCAACGCGTCGCGGCTTTTGCCGGCCTCATCGATGGCATTTTGTTGCAGCCGCTCGGCAAAGGTCGCCAGATCATCGACGATCTGCCCCTGCTGCAGTTCATCCTGCTCGGCGCGGTCCCGGGATTCCATGTGGTTGAGCACTAGCTGGGCAAAACGGATCAACATTTCCACCGCGTATTGGGTGCGTGGCAGCATGGCGCGAAAACGATACGGCGGGATGATTGCCAGCGAGCCCAGGCGCCGCTGGCTCAGGCTCGAGCCGCTCAACTGCGCACGCAGCAGGTCCAGCGGATTCGCCGGGGCTTCGTACAGCGCCAATTGCATCGGCTTGCCATCCAGCGTCAGGTTGTTCCGCAGGTTGAACAGCCGTTGCTCCAGCTGGCTCCACAGGTCCAGCAACTGGCTGTTGACCGGCAGTCGGAAGGCCGGGAGATCAAGCAGACGCAGCCAGGGTGCGCCGTCGTCGCGCAGCGGGATCAAGTCACGCAGCGCGTCAAGCATGGACGACTCGAGCAAGGCAAAGGAACGCTTCTCCGGTTCCAGCACAGCAGACAGGGTCGCGGGCGTCCAGCGGCTGATACTGCGGCCCTTCGACAACGGGCCTAACAGGGAGCCTGCCCGAACGTACAGCAGCTTGGCCTCGTTGAGGGTGTCGCGGGTGACCTGGCGATACAGCATGTCGCCCCAGGTCATGAGGTTGTTCACGTAGAGCATGAATATCGCTTTGCGGTAGTGCGACGGCGCCCCTCGCGCGATGGCGTCAGGATTGCCCAAACCTTCCAGCTCGGGGTTGAAGCGATCAGGCAGGCCCAGCGGACGGCAACTCCAATAAGGCAACCAATCTGTCGTTGAAGGCGGCGGGTAAAGGGGAGCAACGCGCATTTGCGGATTGAACAGACGCTCCAGCCAGGCCTGCGCTTCTGAGTAGTCGAACTCCTGCTGTAAGCGCCAGGCGACCAAGTGCGAGACGTGAAAGAAAATCTCCCAGAAATAAAGGCCATTGGCGCCGTCGAAGTCCAGGTAAACCGGCGCGGTCTGGCCGGGTAATTCAGGTTCCACCGTGTGCTGGGTTTCCCAGGACAAAGCACTTTCCAGCGAGAAAGCAGCCTTGTGCGACAGTTCCTTGGCGAAAAGGGTGTTGAGGCGGATGGAAGCGGCGCTGGCATCGATGCCGATGGTGCTGAGATCAAGGTAATGCGCGCCAGCTGGGGTTGTCATGATCAGTGGAGCGGGGGTGGATACAGGCACCAGCTCCACCTTGAATGCGTTTGCGCCGAACCTCACGTCATCACCCAGTTTTTCACCCCACTGATACACACGATTATGGTCAAAACCCGTCGCCCATTCGTGATTGAGCAAGAGCGTCTTGGCAGCGCCATTTAAAACTAATTTCCCACCTCCTACCGATATATTAGGATTGAAGCGGCGGATAACCCACTCCATCTCCGCCGGTTGGTAATTAGGCTTGTAGTGAGCACAATCCAGTGGCCAGTCCATGCTATCGCTAATGTTGGCGATGAACTCACCGTCACTGCCCGTCAATTCAAACGCCTCTTGATCAAACTTAATAACTTTCTGTGCCTGCATATAACTGAAGTACTCGTCAGGGTGGTCCGCGAAGTCGGCTTCAGTAACGGTACAGAGCACCTCTCCAGCATAAATGAGTGATGCGCTTATAGGAGGAATCTCCAGGTGCTTGTCGATGAACCTGATCACGCTGAAGGTTAAATCGCCGATACCTGAGATGACGTCCACATGAAATCCATACCGCTGACTGTAGTCGATGGATTTACTATAAATAAAATCACTGTCTCGCTTTACATTGACTGCCTTATTGCAGAACCCTTGAAGGGTCCCGACTCCGTTTTTCCAATCGACGTGAAGTGTCAAGTTTTGATTGACCGCCAACTCTCCTCTCCCGAGTACAGTTCCCTCGCTTGTTTGATCCCACGTTATCGGCGCAATCGTATACCTGCTGGCCACATCGTCGAAGGCGAACTGAACCCGACGGCTGTCTACACCAAGCATTGCATCCATGCTCCCGGACAGATCAATGTTGACAGAATTTAAAAGACTGTCGCGTACCAGGTGAATATTGATATCAGGCTCGAATCCTTGTGAGACAAAGTGTACCGCTAACAGTCGGCGACCATCAGTGGCCCGGTCAGTGCCAACACCGAGTCGATAGCCTTTTGTAACAACACCCTCGGCACTCACCTCATTGGCGAGCAACTCATCCGGTGCCACGCCCGACTGAAGATGAATTGGCACACTCCAGCCATTATCAAGCCTTCGATATGCCAGCTTCAGATGATATTCGAACTCACCGGTGGTAGCCCCGGCATCGTCATACATCGCTTTCCCGCATTCAGCCCAGACCGCATATAACCGCCCATCCATCACAACCGGCCGACAATGTTTTATATGTGCACCCGAGACCGAGTCAATCGGCAACCACTGTGTCCAGCCCGCCATGGTCGGTTTGGTTGCATCGTCTCCCGGATATAAATGCGCCTTGCGCCAATAAAACCCAAACGGCTCGATGCTTTGCCGCCCTATAAAATAGTAATCGGCATCCAAAAACTTCGTGCTGTCCACATAACAACCGGTGATCTGCAGATTGCTGATCAGCTCGAATGCCTGCAGGTAGTTGCCCAACGCGCTTTGAACCGAATCCCGAGACAACCGGGCCTGGGCGATTTCTGATTCGAAGGTCTCGAACAGGGTCGTCTTGTCGAGTCGCAGCGTCGGGTCAAGATAGTTTTCGGGGTAATCCGCAAGCATCTGGTAGCCCGCCCACACGCTGTACTGCGACATGCCCTCGCGCCAGAGCGTCAGCGATTCGCGGGATGCATTGGCGTAGCCTGGCTCCATGCCATTGTAGATGGCATGAATATGTTGCTGGACGCTGGCAATGCTCTGCGCCACTCGACTGGTGTCCACCTGACCGGTGACCTGATTGTCGATCAGCAGATACTCGTATAGATCGTCTTGGGTCAGCGCCGGACTCAACGCCGCGTTTCCCTGGGGAGCGAGCTGGCCCAGGTAGTAGGCGACCAAAGCATCCCGTCGTTGTTCTTCCAGAACCCCAATAATTGCCTGGCTCATGGCCTTGCCCTCATCATCCGTTGATGTGCGTACGCCGCGCCGCCGGAGCGGCACTATCCTGTTAAAGGCTGGCCGCCAGCGTCGCCGCTAAACGACACCGGTCAGGGGGTGGCAGCAGCGCCTTGACCTGTTCGGCAAACACTTTTCCACCGTCCCTAGCGCGATAGCGCAGGTGGATGATGATGTCCTGCAAGTCATCGAACATTCGTTGCTGCGTGACACATTCATGTCGCGCAAACGTCAGCGTCCAGCTCGATACCGCGCCAGTACCCTCAAAGGGCAGGTAACGCTCATCGCCCGCCAGGGGCGTATGCAGACCGCTGTCTTCGGTATCACCGGAGATCGCGATCTGCTGCCCTGATCTGGGATTGGCGATGACAAACCCGGGATTGACGTCATCGTGCTCGCCCGGCAACTCATTGGCCTGCTGATACATGTGTTTGCAACCACCCAAATCAGCCTTCAACAAGTAGCTGTTAGTGAGCTGTCCAAGCACCGCCCGGGCGTTTTCGAACGGCCCCAGCACACCGGACAGCGACAGGGTCACCTGTTCCAGTTGACGCAAGTAGTGGCCCGGATAATCCCGGTCGAACAGCGATGGCTTCAAGGCAAAATCAAGGGTGCCAGACGTACGCAACTGGGCGATCACGGAAGGCCAGCCTGCCTCGTTCCCGTCGGTTTGGTAGTCGGCCAGCAAGCGTCTTAGCGATACAGTTTTTGCCAGGTCAAGGGACCGCTCATTGCGCACAAGGAAGGCCGACTCCATTTGCATCAGCCCCAGTCCCAGGCTTTCTCCGGCCGTAAGCCCGTGGCGGTTGTCCTGCCACGTATTGACCGGTATGAAGCGCGTGTTGCCATCTCCGATCTCGTATTGCCAGCATGCTTCGGTGGCCAGGCACAGCGAAAACACGGCGTCGTAGGCCTGAAAATAAAGCGTGGCCATCTGCCCGCCCAGCCACTGATACAGGGCCGCATTGGTGGCGCGGTTTTGGATAAATGCATACAGCGCCTGCGCCGCTTCACTGGATTTGCGAGAGCGATTGCGTTTCAGTTGTGCTGAACGAATCAACATCTGCTGCAGTTCATCCTGCAGGGCGAGCGCCTCGACCTGCTTTTGCGCCTCGTCCTTGAGGAACGCCCACTCGGTGCGCCGCCGCTCACGGGCATCGGCACGCATCTGCGCTTCGGCACTGTCCGAAAAATAGATGGCCGCACCCTCCAGCAGTGAAGCCGCCGCCCAGGGCGGCCCTCCCCACGTCCAGCCACCCGGTATCGGGATAGGCACCGGGACGCACATCAAGGTGATGGTGTTGGGAAGCGCGCTCAACGCGCTGCCGGCTGAGCGCAACCCGGCCGCTACCATCCGTGAGGCACTGGCTCCGGCGAGCATCTGTTCCGCCGCCAACTCCGCATCGCTGACATCCTCTTCCAGCCATTTGTCGTAGGACGCGACTTTGGCGTGCAGTTGCTCACGGCGCGACTTCAACGCTGCCAAGTTAAATTCCGCCTGCTGGATGGCCTGAGTGTCGAAGGTTTCCACGAACTGGGTCAGCTCCAGCAGATGAGCCTGTTGCAGGCTCTGCTGTTCGGCGCGGTCGCGGTTTTCCATATGCGCCTGCAGTTGATTGCCAAACGCCATAAGCGTGTCCACCGCCGACCGCGCACGCATCAGCATCGCTGAAAAGCGGTAAGGCGCAATGATCGCCAGTGCACCCAGACGCCGGACGGCGGCGCTGCTGCCTGCCAGTTGAGCACGCAGAAGGTCCTGCGGGTTGGCCGGGGCCTCATACAACGCCAACTTCATCGGCCGGCCATCCAGCGTCAGGTTGTTGCGCAGGTTGGAGAGGCGCGCGTCCAGCTGGTCCCACACGTCCAGCAGGCGGGTATTGACCGGCAGGCGAAACCAGGGAGCGTCGATCAGGCGAAGCCAGGATTCGGCACCCAGAGACGCGCTAGTCACGTGTTCGAGGGACGCGGCGGGAGATACCTCGAAAGCTGCCAAGGCGTCATCCTCATGACGGGCGGCTTGAGCCAGGGTTTGCGGCGCCCATTGGCTGATGCTGCGCCCCTTGGACAGAGGCCCCAGCAGCGACAGTGCACGGACGTAATGCAGCTGGGCTTCGTTCAAGGTGTCGCGCGTCACCTGCCGGTAAAGCGAGTCGCCCCAGGCAATGAGGTTGTCCACATAGAGCATGAAAATGGCTTTGCGATAGTGTGAAGGCGCGCCATACGCGATGGTGTCCGGGTCCCGGGGCGCTGCGGTGTCGCGCGACGGGTCATCGGCGAACGCCAACGGTCGGCTGGTCCAGTAGGGCAGCCAGTCCACAAGCGCAGGAGCGGGATGTAACGGCGCCACCCGCGCCTGTGGATTGAACAGATAATGCAGCCAATGTTCAGCGCCCGCGTAGTCGAACGACTGATGCAAACGCGTCGCGACCAGGTGTGGAAGGTGAAAGAACAATTCCCAGAAGTACCGCCCGTTGGCGCCATTGAAATCGACGGGCTGGGGCTGCTTGCCCGGTGGAGCGCCTTCGAGCATGTGCTGTGCCTCCCAGCCCAGCGCTGCCTCCACAGAGACCTCGGCCCTGCGCACCAGCTCACCGGCGAAGGCGGTGTTGAGCCGCACGTAACGCAGAGACGGCACCAACAGGCATTCCAGATCGATGAACTGGCTACCATCGGCGGTCGTGACGATAGTGGGCATCGCATCGGAACGTTCTTTGCGGGTGATGGTGAATTCGTTGTAGCCCAAGCCGGAGGTGGTGCTTTGCATGCCGAAATGGACGGTCATCTTATTTTCCTGACCTGAAAATGATTTAGGTCTGATTTTCGTCCTTGCGCGGCCGTTCAAGGTCAGCGAGCTAGACATTACCCCAGTGTAATCCCATACCGCAAAGTTGAGCTTGGCGGGTTGGAGCGTATTAGTTTCATACCAGGGTTTGTCGCATATCCCAACAGTTTCAACGCCCCATTTTCCACTAATCTGACGGACTTTGACTTCTACATCAAGGTATGCGCTCAGCGGCCCGCAATAGTTATCGCCTGTTGGCGTCCACTCTACGCTTTCGATGGCCCATATTTGTCCGTCCGTATCGGCCACCTCCATAACCATCTGTGCGCGGGCGCTGTCTATACCCAGCTGGCGGACAGCTGCCTCTCTTACCTGCAGACTTGGAGATACAGACTTCCAATACCTATCTTTGACCAATACGAAAGCATACCCCTGGAGTGAAGCAACTGTTCTCTTCATGAATGCGATCACAAGCCTGGGCCCAGAATATGAGCTTCGGTAATCAGCGAATGCGCACAGTCCGTAGTCATCCGCTTCGATCGTCTCGACAGAGGGCATCAGGGGCTCTTTCAAACTGATCGATGCACTCCATTGCCCATTAGACTGCAAGTAACTGACCTTCAATCGATAGATAAAACTGTCAGCCATGGGCTTATCATTTTCGTCCAGTCCTTCTCGTAGTTGTTCCAGCCACACCACATGCAGACGCCCCTCCACCACCACCGGGCGGATATGAGTAACTTTTCCAGACGTTTGCGTTTCGATCTTTTTCCACTCAGTCCACGCAGACGGTGGCACCACCGGGCTGCTCCCATCCAGATCAATGGCCGCCTTGCGCCAGTAACAAGCGAATGGCTCCACTGTCTGGCGGCCGATAAAGTAATAGTCGGACTGGCGGAAATCCACGCCGTCGATGTAACAGGCCACCGTATTGAGGTTGCTGACTTCTTCGAACAGCGTCAGGTAGTTGCCCAACGCTTTTTGCACCGTATCGGTTGTCAGTCGCGCCTGCGCCAGATCCCCTTCCAGCGCCTTGAACGCCTCGGTCTTGCCCAGTCGCAAGGACGGGTCGAGATAGTTTTCCGGATAGTCGGCCAGCATCTGGTAACCCGCCCAGGTGCTGTATTCACTCATGCCCTCACGCCACAATTGCTGCGTACGAGTGTGCTCGGCGAGATCGGGAATCTTCCCGAACCCCGGCTCCATGCCGTTATAGATCGCATGCACATGCTGTTGAATGCTGGCAATACCTTGCGCAACCCGACTCGTGTCTACTTCGGCGCTGACCTGATTGTCGATCAGCAGGTATTCGTAGAGGTCGTCCGGGGTGATGATGTTGTCAGGTGCAGGAAACTCCGAACGTGGAACAAGTTGGCCGAGGTAGTAGGCGACGAGGGCGTCGCGGTGTTGTTCTTGAAACCTGCCCATGTGCTGGGTATCCATAGCAATATCCTCGGCCTGTCGGGTTAGCAGCTGTTGGTTCAATCAAACGGTATTTCGCACGCTTGAAGCACAACATAGCCATTTTCCCCAACAGCTCGCGCCGCGACCATTTTGATAATACCTCCCACACTGCCGAACTCACATTTCAACACTGGGCCACTGAGTTCATGAACAGGCCGATAGGATATTAACGGCACATCATCCAAAACTAATGACGAACCCGCTGTAACAGCGACTTGGCATTTTACATCCCAGCTAAAAACAACGGGCATATCTGTGACGCTAGCCGGTGTATTTATCGGATTATAGTATATGAAAACTGTGTTTTTACCGTCTCCCGAATATAGTCTACGGGTGCGATACTTGAGGACCACTCCTTTTTTGTACTGCGCCTCCCAGTCTCCTCCCCCCCTGGAACGGAGTCGGAGCTTTAAATCCCCAATTTTCGTCACACTTTCATATGGGAGATAAATTTCGCCCGTTCCCACCAGAAAACTTCTACCTTCAAGCGGTATGGCCATCCAGACATCCCTATCTGGGATAGTGACATCCAAAAGCTCCGGTGCTGTGCCGAAGGACTCCAGCATTACGTAAGCTTCGACAGGATTGCCGCCACCATCAAGCGCCTTGACGTGCAACTGATATGCAATACCTACGCTTAGCAAGTCTGGCGCCAATTCGTCCCTTTCACCTTCCAACTCAACTTCCAGAGTAAACCAGGGGCTTGCGTACACGACGAATTCGACCTCTGCGTCTCCGACGGCAGCCTTCACTCGGTGCTCTCCTAACGCAAACGTGGAGCTAAAATCTGCCCTGCCGGTCGCAGCGCTTGAATAAGTTATATGCTCCCCTGCGCCATCAATCGTCCACTTGACGGGCGTCCTGCCAGGGCTGGCACCGTCAACTTCAAGAAACACTGAAAACACTATCGGATCAGGACTTCCAACCGTGTAATACTCGCTGGACGCTTCACCATTGACCAGTTCTATCTGAGGGTAAATGCTTGTGGCTTCACTCGACTTATTTTCCGACCCCTCGGCGGCTACAGTGACCACTACTTTCCCCGGCTCAGTTGCTTTGAATCTTGCTACCGCAATACCCTCTGCATCTGTGACTGATGAAACGTCTAGCAATCCGTCGAAATCCGACGACCACGAAATCGGCACATTCGCGCCTACAGAAGCACCATTAAGCTCAACCAACCTGCATTCGATCAGCACCTCCTCATTGACGAGAATGGTGTTTGAAAATTTAACGTACTGAAAATATGGAATACTCAAAAACTCGACCGGTTGAAAATCCCACCTCTGGCCATTTATATAGTTCGCCGCCACGCTTGCAAGCCCTTCAGCGCTACTGCGAAGTTCAGCAACACTTACACCATTGGCATCTGTATAAGTCTGCGGACGCTGAAACAAACCTAATGTCGTGCTCCATTCAACAGCACGATCAGCACCTTTATTTTCATAATCATCAATTAACGTTACCGCATATTGGATGCTTTCCAAAAAGTTTGACAAGGCTGTATCAGACGACCACTCACCCTCTATGAAATGCAAAGTGCCTTCATCGCAATCGATTACTACGGGCGGCGCTGTCACGGTTTCTCCCAAACCAAACCGTGCAACAATATTGGCGACGCCCATGGTGCTCCCGCTCTGAAGTGTCGTAGAACTTCTGCCTGCGTCATCGGTAGTTGTTTGTGCCGGGCTCAGCTCGCCTAAATCTGTACTCCACATCACTTTGACCCCAGCAAACGGCTGATCCATGGCATCCAGCAACGTGATCGTATAAGTCGCGGCGTCACTTGGACGATTTGCAACCAGATAATCCGGAGTCACCATAATCACGCTGTTAAGACTTTGCCCGACCTCTTCCACTAAACTGGCCTGCGACAGTTCGGTGACACAACTCAACGCCAGCTGCGCCGCCGCGCGGTACAGCTCAACAGAGGTCGTGGGCGTTAGTAGATGCAGCGCAAGCAATGCGTTGGCGTCAAGGTGGGTGCTTCGACTGAGCTGGGAAAGCCGAACAGCTATGTCGAACTCGCGCAACGTGAAGATGACACCGTCTTGCGGTTGGACGTGCAAGGCAACCGACAGCACTTCACGTACACCCCAGCGCAGAAAGCCGGCCAGCTTGTAGGCGGCGCTATCCCGGATCAGCCTCTTGTCGCCTTCCGTTGCCGAGCCCCACAACGTATTGATCAGTCGGAAATAATCCAGCACCGTGTCTTCGTTTTGCTCACTGAGGCGCAAATTGGTGGCGTATTGAGTGAGATGGAATACCAACTGCAATGACAGTCCGGCATTAACCAAGCCAAACCACTGCGGATTTTCAACCAGTTGACTGATCAACGCTGGGCTCAAGCCCAGGTGCGAGGAGATCACCGCGCGTTTTGCCAGCGCTTCGAGCACCAGCAACACCTCGTCACCAATTTCCACCCTCGCCAGACCGGACGCTCCGTAAACCCTGAGCACTTCGCGCAGCAGTTGATAACGAGTGCCGTCCGTCCAGCCCAACAACGCTTTCGCAAGATCTGCAGATATAGTCAGATAATCGCCGAGACCTTCCATGAGCAACGCTTCCTGCGCCCCTCGAGCACGCATGATCATGTTGGTGATTTTAGGATGAAGCTCTTCGACGAGCAGTCCTCGGTTTTCCAGCAAGGTCTTGACAGCGCTACTCAATGCATCTTCAAACGTCTTCTCGGTCTCGAGATTGAGAATCTTGACCAAACCTCTGGCACCCGGCTGTGTCTCCCCGTTGTCGATGTAGGTATTCAGCTCAAAAATCCAGTCAATCGGCGCGCTGTCATAAACTTCCTTGCCCCGCTCGTCACGTGCCACGGTCAGTGATACGGCCGGCGCCCCGACCTGAGCGAAGCTGCTTTCAGTGATCAGCGCCGCCGTCAAGCGCGAATGTATCTGCTGCAGCAGGCCGTATTCGGCATCCGCGGCAACGGGCTGGGCGATCGGGGGCAATACCAGCTGGCACAGCTGGGCGACTGTCCATTTATTGTCCTTGAGCCAGACGCTGGAATCGATCAGAGCATGCAGCACGCTCAATGTGTCGGTATTCGGTGAAGCGTAGTACGTCGCGATCTGCGTGACGCCAGCCAGCTTGGAGACCAGATGACTGCCGCCGCCGTCCAGCAACTCCAGCAGCGCCAGTGCTTCAACAGTATTGAGGTCCAGATAACGCGGCAGTTTTACCAGGCGATAAAACGCTGAAACCACCTCGCGGGACCAGCTCAACGACTGCCCGGCGTAGGTCTGTCGCACCACCTTGGCGACATAGCGAAACACCTCGTAGGTCATCCCCAGCGCCGCACACAAGTGATTGATCTTCTGCCGCTCAGCCTCGTTCTCGGGGATGATCGAAAACGGCTGGTCGTCGAGAATCAGCGGCACCTCAAACAACGCCTGGCCGTTAAACACCCGATCGAATTGCGACGCCGTCTTGCCCCGTCCATACACGCCCAGCCCGTACAGCAGCGCGGCAAAATCTTCGGCGGTTGCGCCAAAGCGTTTACGCACGATCTGAAACAGGCCCAGCGAGCGCAGTGTGTTCTGGGTGATGTGGTAGGGGTTCGAGTCGCCTGCCTTGACTCTGCGCGTGACAGTGGATGCCTGTTGCTCGGCTTGCAACGAGGCCACCAGCAGCAGGTCCACTTCATGAAATGGCAGCTCAAGCCAGCGCGATAAGCGGATCATCCGGTTCATGCGATCAAATCGATCAGGCGAGCTGCCGGTGAGGCGATGCCTTGGTCCTGGACCGCCGTCCTGCGCTGGCAGCGTTTCAATGCCCATCGGCGGCAATGCGCCAGCGTTGATGTAGACCGAACCGGACAGGCTGCCATCCACCGCCTGCCCCGCGCCCTGAGTGACGTTGGATGAACGGGTCGTTGCGAACGCACCGACGGACAATAAGGCTTCAAGTTCCTCGGTGGTAAGCCCGGTGCGAAGGCAAAACGTCTGGGTGTCCTCCAAATCGGTAAAACCGCCCACACCAAAGTTGTCCAGATAAAACGTTGTGGGGGCGCCCAGGTCTGTTCCATCGCGTAACAGGCGGGTGCGCGGATCGATGCGGCCTCGGCTTGAACTCAGCGGATGTGCCGGGGCACTGTCTTGAGGAAAATACGGTGCTTCGAGCAGCAACCCCTGCTGCACCGGACCAAGCCCGGTGTCCTGAATCAGCGCGATGTCCGACAGCAAGGAATGCACACCGGGCTCCTTGAAGTACGGATAATCAGGGTCCGCCGCCCGTATGGCATCGCCCAGGGTGTAATTCTTGCGGCCGAGGGCGTAGTTGATCTGGCTGGTGTAGCGCTCGAACGGCAGCGCATTGGGGTAGCGCGCCTCCAGTAGCGCATCGTCGACCGGCTTGTCCTCAAGCGAGATGCCGTCCAGATAACCACGGATCGAGTTCTCAAGAATCTCGTTGACCAACACGATGGTCGGCTCTACGCGGTTGAGCGCTGTGTGGTCGAGCAGCAGGTTCTTCAGATCAGGCCGCCGCGCGTCGAGGCTGATGATTGCGCTCTGATCACCGGAGGCCTCCAACTCCAGCGCGAACCGATACAGATCCGCCAGATAGGCAACGGGTGAAGTGGTGGCTTCAATGGCATCCGGCGGACAGTGATTGGCCCAGTCCGGGTTGAACATGTCTGTGTAGGTAGGGCCATCCACCAAACCTTTGATTCCGGACGGCGGTCGATTAGCCTGGCGCACCGAGGCCGTCAGGCGTTGCTCACGAAACTGTCGGGCAATCACGACAGACATCGCCTGCGCACGCGCATGGATATCGCGGGCTTCAGTGATGTGCATCTGCGGGTTTTGCTTCATCAAGCGGGGAATATTGGCTTGGGCCAGGCTCAGAACCGAACTGAACTGCTGGGTCAGCGCAGAAATTCCAGCCTTGGTCTGCCGTGTATTGCCCAGCAGCATATCCAGGGCCGAAACGGACTTGGCGGAATTCTTGACGATCTTCTTCATGACGGTCCTCATCCTGAGATAACGCTTCCATTAACGGATCACCGCACAAGATCCCTAAAATAAGTCAAGCAGACCCACGCCAATCCGCCGGTCAGAACCGACTAACGGCGTAGTCATACAAGAGGCCTCAGCCTGCGACCCACGACTACAGAGGGTAAGTACCCGTAAAAAAGTCTGAGCAATGTGCGGGCAGCTCTGAAAAATAATTTCTGTTGGCGCTGACGAGCCGGGCGAGGATTCGTATCCTTCAACCAATTCACCACTTTGCGACACCCTTCCCTGAAAATCCTGCAAAAACCCCCTTCGCCGTTAGTCGCCAGCCCCCGGATCGATTAAAGTAACGCCCCCAGCTTCGGTGCCGACTTGGCGCTGCTGCGAACCTGCCAGGAACTGTCATCGATGGAACATCGTGAAGCGTTGATCGCGCTGCGGACCTTTCTCTCCACCCAGATTCTCGGGCAGGAGAAACTGGTTGAGCGCTTGCTGATCGCGCTGCTGGCCGACGGCCACATGCTGGTCGAAGGTGCCCCGGGCCTGGCCAAGACCAAGGCGATCAAAGAGCTGGCCGAAGGCATCGAAGCGCAATTCCATCGCATCCAGTTCACCCCTGACCTGCTGCCCGCCGACATCACCGGCACCGAGATTTATCGTCCGGAAACCGGCAGTTTCGTGTTCCAGCAAGGCCCTATCTTCCACAACCTGGTGCTCGCCGACGAAATCAACCGCGCGCCGGCCAAGGTGCAATCTGCCTTGCTGGAGGCCATGGCCGAGCGTCAGGTCAGCGTCGGGCGCAGCACTTACGACCTGTCGCCGCTGTTTCTGGTGATGGCGACGCAGAACCCCATCGAGCAGGAAGGCACCTACCCGCTGCCCGAGGCGCAGCTCGATCGTTTTCTCATGCACGTCAAAATTGGTTTTCCGGACGCCACCGTCGAACGCAAGATTCTCCAGCAGGCCCGGGGCGAAGCGCTCAACGGCGAGACCAAGCCGGAACGGCGGGTCAGCCAGCAGGCGATTTTTGCCGCGCGCAAGGAAATCCTCGGTCTGTACATGGCCGATGCCGTTGAGGAATATCTGGTGCAACTGGTGATGGCGACCCGCACGCCGGCCAAGTTCGATGCCGAGCTGGCCGAGTGGATCGGTTATGGCGCGAGCCCGCGGGGCTCGATTTCCCTGGACCGCTGCGCCCGGGCCCACGCCTGGCTGGCCGGGCGCGATTTCGTCAGCCCGGAAGACATCCAGGCGATGGTGTTCGACGTGTTGCGCCACCGCATCATTCTGTCGTTCGAAGCGGAAGCGGCGGGCATTGATCAAGACCGCGTGATCCAGCGCATTCTCGACGTTGTGGCCGTCGCCTGACCCCATGCAACCCTATCTGATCTCCCAACCGGGCATCCGCATCAGCCTCGCCGACCTGATTGAGATGCGTCATCGCGTGCGGGAAGTGCAGCTGTTTTCAACGCCCAGCCAGCGCAGCCCGTTGATCGGTCTGCACCACTCCAAGCTGCGGGGGCGCGGGGTCGACTTCGATCAGGTCAGGGTGTATCAGGCCGGGGACGACGTCAGGACCATCGACTGGCGCGTCACCGCCCGCACGCAAGAGCCCCACACCAAACTGTTTCACGAAGAACGCGAGCGACCGATTTTCATCATGGTCGAGCAAAGCCGCCGTCTGTTTTTCGGGTCCGGGCTGATGTTCAAGTCAGTCCTCGCTGCCCAAGCCGCCGCATTGGTGGGATGGGCAGCGCTGGGCCACAACGACCGGGTCGGCGGGCTGGTGTTTGGTGACAACGAGCATTACGAAATCAAACCGCGACGCAGCAAACAAAGCCTGCTGCAATTGCTGAACCGGCTGGTGCGGGTCAATCAGTCGCTGCACACCGAGGCCGCTGCCGACCGCGACACGTTCGGCGTGGCGCTGCGCCGCGCGCGGGAAGTGATGCGTCCTGGCAGTCTGGCGATCATCCTGTGCGATGAGCGCGCGCTGTCCGATTCGGCTGAACAACAACTGACATTGCTGTCACGGCATTGCGATCTGTTGCTGCTGCCGCTGTCCGATCCGCTGGATCACGCCTTGCCCGCTGCCGGCCTGCTGCGCTTCGCTGATCGCGGCGCGCACCTGGAACTCGACACGCTGAACGCCGACTTGCGCCAGAGCTACCGCGCCCAGGGCGAGGCGCGTCAGGCACGTTGGGAACTGCTGGCGCAAAAGCTGCGCGTGCTGATGATGCCGCTGAGCACCCAGCGGGAAATGGTCGAGCAACTGCGCGAATACCTCAACGGCCAGCGTCCGGTGAAACAGCCATGAGTGCGCTGGACCAGTTGCAACCGCTGATTCTCCCCGAGCCGGTCGGTTTCTGGCCGCCCGCGCCGGGTTGGTGGCTGTTGCTGATTCTGCTGCCGGCGCTGGGCTACGGCGTGTGGCGCGCGCGCGCGCTGCTGCCGAAAAAGGCCAGCAGCGAAACCGTCGAGCCATTGGACCCTTTGCGCCAGGCCGCGCTGGTCGAACTCGCGCAGATGCCCAAACCCTACGACGGCGCCCCGGCCGGTGCCTGGCTGCAACAGATCAATGGCCTGCTCAAGCGCCTGTGCCGCAATCACTACCCCTACAGCCAGAGCCACACCCTCAACGGCCGCAAATGGCTGGCGTTTCTCGACAACCGCTGCCCGGCCGCCGGCCTGACGCGCTGGATGATCCTCGTAGAGGGCGCCTACAAACCGGAATGCAAGCTCGACGACAAGGCCATCAACGGCCTGACCCAGTCGGTCGAGACCTGGATTCGCAAGCATGTTTGAATTCGCTTGGCCGTGGCTTTTCGCCCTGCTCCCGCTGCCGTGGGTGATGCGCTTCGTGCTACCCGCCGCAGACAGCGGCGAAGCGGCGTTGAAAATCAGCTTTCTCCCCGAGCTCGAAGGCCTCGCTGGTCGCCGCGCCCGAAACCGTTTGCCGGGCTGGCGGCGTCAGTTGCCGTTCATTACCGTCTGGCTCCTGCTGCTGGTCGCAGCCGCCCGACCGCAATGGCTCGGCGAGCCGTTACCGGTTGCCGCCAGCGGGCGCGATCTGCTGGTGGCGGTGGACGTGTCGGGCTCGATGGATTACCCGGACATGGTCTGGAAAAACGACGAGGTCAGCCGGCTGACCTTGGTGAAAACCCTGCTAGGGGACTTTCTTGAGCACCGTCAGGGCGATCGCATCGGCCTGATTCTGTTCGGCAGCCAAGCGTACCTGCAGGCGCCGCTGACCTTCGACCGCAAGACCGTGCGCGTCTGGCTGGACGAAGCGCGCATCGGCATCGCCGGCAAGAACACCGCCATCGGCGACGCGATCGGCCTGGCTTTGAAGCGTCTGCGCCAGCGTCCGGCCGAGAGCCGTGTGCTGATTCTGGTCACCGACGGCGCCAACAATGCGGGCCAGATCGACCCAAGAACCGCCGCGCGCCTGGCCGCCAGCGAAGGCGTGAAAATCTACCCGATCGGCATCGGCGCCGACCCTGACAAAGGCGCCACCAGCATTCTCGGCCTCAACCCCAGCCTGGATCTGGACGAGCCTGCGCTGCGGGAAATCGCCGCGGTCAGCGGTGGGCAGTATTTCCGCGCGCGCAACGGCGCCGAACTCGCCGGCATCGGCAAGGCGCTGGACCGGCTGGAGCCTGTCGCGCAACAACCCACCCAGGCACGTCCGGCGCGGGCGCTTTATCACGTACCGCTGACGATGGCGCTGTTGTTGAGCCTGCTGCTGGTGGTTCAGGAGCGCTGGCCGAACAACGCGGTTTATCGCTTCTTCGCGCGCCGGCCGACGATTGTGTGGCGTACGCAGTGGCGTCAGCACTTGAAGCGCCTGACGAGGCGCCCATGATCGAATTCCTTTCCAGTCTATGGCCCCATTGGTCGCGCCCGGGGTGGCTGCTGATGCTGCCGGCGCTTGGCTGGCTGTTGTGGCGGTTATGGAATCGGCAGAAGCGCGTCGGGCGCTGGCAGATGATTATTCCCAGCGCCTTCCATTCTGCTTTGCTCAGCGGTGGCGGCGGTCGGGAAAGCAAATTGCCGTGGGTGGTGCTGGGCCTTGGCTGGTTGCTGGCGGTGTTGGCACTGCACGGGCCGAGCTGGCAGCGGGTTGAGCAGAACAGCCAGCGGCCGGTCGATCCGTTGGTGGTGATGATCGAGTTGACCCCGGAAATGCTCGCGGCTGACAGCCCGCCCACCCGACTCGAACAGGCGCGGCGCAAGTTGCTCGATCTGCTGCAGGCGCGCAGCGATTCACAGACCGCGATCATCGTGTACGCCGGCAGCGCCCACACGTTGGTGCCGCTGTCCGATGACCTGGCGACCAGCAAAAACCTGCTGGATGCGATCAAGCCAGCGATCATGCCTGAAGCCGGCCAGCGCGCAGACCTCGCCGTGCGCAAGGCGCTGGATTTGCTGGAACAGGGCGACCTGGGCCAGGGGCGACTGCTGTGGGTCGGTTCGTCCCTCAGCGACGCCGAACGTCAGGGGATTCGCGCCGCGATGACCGGACGCGATGCCCCCCCTTTGTTAATGCTCGGTGTCGGCACGGCGGAAGGCACGCCAGTCACGCAAGAGAAAGGCGGTTTCCTGAAGGACGCCCAAGGCGGCATTCTCGTGCCGCGTCTGGACGGGCCTGTGCTCAAGGATTTCGCCGACAGCCTGGGCGGTCGCTACACCGCGCTGCGCCTGGACAATCAGGACCTCGACGAACTCGGCCTGCTGGAAGGCCCGAAGAGCCTGATCAGCCAGGGCCAGAAAGTGCGGCTCGACCGCTGGGCGGATCAGGGCTACTGGTTGCTGCTGCCGCTTCTGCTGCTGGCCGGTTGCGCCGGGCGTCGCGGCTGGCTGTTGGGTTTGCCGTTGCTGTTGATGGCCGTGCCGCAACCCAGCTACGCGTTTGGTTTCGAAGACTTGTGGCGCCGTCCCGATCAACAGGGCGATCACCTGCTCAAGCGGCATCATCCGGCAGAAGCCGCGCGGCACTTCGAAGACCCGCAGTGGCAAGGCATTGCCCTCTATCAGGCCGGTGACTATGCCGGCGCCGTCCAGCGCTTTGCCCAGGGCAGCAGCGCCGCCGACCATTACAATCGTGGTAATGCACTGGCCCGGAGTGGTGAGCTGGAAGGCGCCATTGACGCTTATGAACAGGCGCTGGAGCGTCAACCGGACTTCCCGGCGGCGTTGGCCAACAAGGCGTTGGTGGAAAAGCTCCTGGAGCAAAGCAAAGCGTCGGATCAGGCAAAAGCAGACGAGAAGGCGAAGACTGACGAGAACGCCGACAATGCCCGCCAAGGCAATGCCGGACAGACGTCATCGAACGCGCAGTCAGCGCCGCAGGATGCCAATGCCGACCGCTCGGCCAGCGATCAGGAAGCCTCGGCCGACGAGCAGGCTTCCGGCGCAGGATCCGACAGCGATGAGCCTGCCCGCGCTTCCGGCAAACCGGGGGACGGGCAAATCGATGGCGAGCAAAAACAGGCGCTCGAACAATGGCTGCGACAGATCCCCGACGAACCCGGTGAGCTGTTGCGGCGCAAATTCTGGTACGAACAACAGCAGCATCAGGAAAAGACCCGATGAGTCGTCTGCACAGGTTGCTGATCGCAGGAATGTGGTGCCTGTTTGCCCTGGTGGCGCAGGCCGACAGTGCAGGCTCCACGCTGCAATCCAGCGTCGATCGCACGCGCGTCAACACTGGCGAAACCGTCGAACTGACCCTTGAGACCGACGACGCGACCGTCTTCGGCCGTCCGGACATGAGTGCGCTGGACGCCGACTTCGAGGTCCGCGACACCCGCCAGCTCAACAGCCTGACCACGCTGGAAGGCAACGTGCACGCGACGACCCGCTGGCTGATCACGCTGATGCCGCGCCACAGCGGTTCGATCGAAATCCCGTCCTTGAAACTGGGCGAAATGACCAGCCAGCCGATCGTGCTGCAAGTGGTCGATGTCGGCCCTGCCGCCCAGGGTCAGGAGCAGAAGCTCGCCCCGGTGTTCATGGAGGCGAGCCTTGATCAGGACAGTGTGTATGTTCAGGCGCAGGTCTTGCTCACCGTGCGCATTTACCATTCGGTGTCGCTGTTCGACGACAGCAGCCTGACACCGCTGCAAGTGCCCGACGCGCGCATCGAAAAGCTTGGTGACACGCGCACGTACGAGAAGCAGATCAATGGCATTCGCCACGGCGTGATCGAAATGCGCTATGCGCTTTACCCGCAGCACAGCGGCGCGCTGACCATCCCCGCCCAGGCGTTCAGCGCCACGCTGGTTCAGGACACCACCGACGCCGCTGCGGCCGCCGCCATGGCGCCCGGCGCGATGGCCAGCGGGCCGAAACCCGGCCGACTGATGCACGTGACGTCGCTGCCCCTGACCCTCGACGTCAAGCCGCAACCGGCGCACTACCCCGCCGATACGCCATGGCTGCCGGCGCGCAGCGTCAGCCTCAGTGAAAACTGGAGCCCGGAACCTGCCCACAGCCAGGTCGGCGATTCCCTCACCCGCACCCTGCAATTGAAGGCCGAAGGGCTGTCCAGCGCGCAGTTGCCGCCGCTGCCCGCCACCGACGTCAGCGCGTTGCGGCGCTACCCGGACCAGCCGCAACTGAGCAATCAGGCCGGTGAGCGCGGCTTGACCGGCGTGCGTGAGGAACGCGAGGCGCTGGTGCCCAATCGTCCCGGCGCCATCGAGATTCCCGCTGTCGATCTGGTCTGGTGGAACACCCAGGAAGATCACCTGGAGCACAGCGCCCTGCCCGCCCGCACCTTGCAGGTCAGCCTCAATCCGGCGTTCGCCGTGGACACGCCCGTGAGCGACAACGGTAATGTGACGGTGATTGGCCCGCCGGTGTGGCCGTGGCAGTTGAGCACGGTGCTGTTGAGTTTCACCACGCTGCTGGGCTTCGGCCTGTGGTGGCGCGGGCGCTGGCAACCGGCGCTGGCCCGGGTCGCGCAAACGGGGCCGAGTCCGCGTACAGTGCTCGACGACCTGAAACGCGCGTGCCTGGCCAACGACCCCCACGCCACCCGCCAGGCGCTGGACGCCTGGGCCCGTCAACAACCGGAAACTCTGGCCGACATGGCCGCGCGCTTCGTGCCGCTGTCCCATGCGCTGGACGGATTGAATGGCGCGCTGTACAGCGAGACCGAAAAACTGTGGCTGGGCGAAGACCTCTGGCGCGCCGTCAAAGCGCTGCCCGCCATCGAGAACCCCCAGGACCCGAACGGAGGCGACAGCCTGCCGCCGCTGTATCCAAAATGATTTCCATCGATCAGCGCGTTTTCCGGCAACGCTGGAAAACAGGCTGATCGTTAAACCAAGGTACCCCCATGCGTCTGTTCCACACCTCCGACTGGCACCTCGGCCAGAACCTTCATGGTCAGGAGCGAGATTTCGAACATGCCAGCTTTCTGACCTGGCTCCTGGCCCGTCTGGCCGAGCGCAATCCGGATGTCCTGCTGATTGCCGGCGACATCTTTGACACGGTCAATCCGCCGGTCAAATCACAGGAGCGCCTGTACGACTTCATCGTCAGCGCCCACGAACAGAATCCGCAGCTGACCATCGTCATGATCGCCGGCAACCACGACTCCGGCTCGCGCATCGAACTGCCCGCGCCGCTGATGCGACGCCTGCGCACCCACGCTCTGGGCCGGGTGCTGTGGCTCGACGATGGCGTGCTCGATGTCGATCGCCTGTTGCTGCCGCTGACCAACGCCAAGGGCAAAATCGTCGGCTGGTGCCTGGCGCTGCCCTTCCTGCGGCCGGCTGAAGTGACCGGCGCGGCGTTGGGCGACAACTATTTGCGTGGCATCGGTCAGGTCCATGAAATGCTCATCGCCGCCGCGAACCAGCGGCGCAAGAAAGGCCAGGCGCTGATTGCCATCAGCCACGCGCACATGGCCGGCGGCTCGGTGTCGGAAGACTCCGAACGCAGCCTGATCATCGGCAACGCCGAGGCCCTGCCCGCCAGCCTGTTCGGCGACAGCATCACCTACGTCGCGCTGGGTCATCTGCACAAGCCACAGCGGATTAACGGCGAAGACCGCATTCGCTACAGCGGCTCGCCCATTCCCCTGTCGTTTTCGGAAATCGGCTACCAGCATCAGATCCTCGAAATCGAGTGCGACGGTGACAAGCTGGTCAGCGTGAAACCGCTGTTAATACCCCGCGCCGTCAATCTGCAAAGGGTCGGCCCGGCGCCACTGGCCGAGCTGTTGCTGCAACTGCGGGATCTGCCGGACATCGACCTGCTCGCCGACGTCGACCGCCAGCCGTGGCTCGAAGTCCGCGTGCGCCTGGACGAACCGCAGCCCGACCTGCGCAACCAGATCGAGGCCGCGCTGGAAGGCAAGGCCGTTCGGCTGGTGCGGATCGCCGCCGAATACGCCGGCAAGGGCAGCCGCGAAGACGCCAACCAGGACCTGATCGAACTGGACCAGTTGAGCCCGCAGGAACTGTTCAGCCGCGCCTGGCAGGACAGCTACGGCAGCGAGGTCGACGAACAGACGCTGCAGGATTTCGCGACCCTGCTTCAGGACGTTCAGCTGGAGAGCGAGCAGCCATGAAAATCCTCTCCATTCGCCTGAAAAACCTCGCCTCGCTGGCCGGTCCGTTCGAGCTGGATTTCACCGCCGAGCCCCTCGCCAGCGCCGGCCTGTTCGCCATCACCGGCCCCACCGGCGCGGGCAAAAGCACGCTGCTGGACGCCCTCTGTCTGGCGCTGTTCGGCGCGATTCCCCGGCTGAACAACATTGGCCAGTCCCGCGTGCCGGAGATCGACGGCGACATCAGCACCAACGACCCGCGCAACCTGCTGCGTCGCGGCACCGGCAGCGGTTACGCCGAGGTGGATTTCGTCGGCATCGACAAGCGTCGTTATCGCGCGCGCTGGGAAGCCAACCGAGCCCGCGACAACGCCACGAAAAAACTCCAGGCCAGCCGCCAGACGCTGATCGATCTGGACAGCGAACAGATTCTCAGCACGCAGAACAAGACCGAGTACAAGACCCTGCTGGAAGCGCGCCTGGGGCTGAACTTCGAGCAGTTCACCCGCGCGGTGATGCTGGCGCAAAGCGAATTCAGTGCCTTCCTCAAGGCCGACGACAAAGACCGCAGCGAGCTGCTGGAAAAGCTCACCGACACGGCGATCTACAGCCAGTTGGGCCGCCGCGCCTACAGCAAAAGCAAGGAAGCCGAAGAGGCGCTGAAAACCCTTCAGGCCCAGGCCGGCACGCTCACGCCGATGGAGCCGGAGCAGCGCGCCGAGCTTGAGCAGCGCTGCAACGAAGCCCGGCAGGAGCTGAAACTGCAACAGGCGCAACTGCGCCAGCTGGAGCTCAAGCAGCAATGGTTCAAGGAATTGAATCGCCTGGGCGACAGCCATCATGCCGCCAACGAACAGCTCGCCAGCGCCCAACAGACATGGGACGCCCACAGTGCCGATCGCCAGCGGCTTGCGCTGTTGGAGCGTCTGGCGCCACAGCGGCATCTGTTCGGTCAGCGCGCCCGGCTTCAGGCTCAGCTCGCGCCGCTCACCGCTGCGATTCAAGCCGATCAGCTCAAGCAAACCGGACTGGATGCGCGCATTGCCGAGCTGGACAGCAAGCGCATCAACGCAGACAGCGCGTTGCAGCAGGCGCAGGAACAACTGATCAACGCGCGGCCCGCCCTGAGTGAAGCGTTCGAGCAGCAGGCCAAGCTCAATCATTTGAATCAGGAGCTGCAACAGCTCGACGAGCAGGCACGCGCCGCGCAACAGGCCAGCACCGAGGGGCAGTCGACCCTCGATCAACTGGCCGAGCAGCAGCGCCAAGTCGAGTCGCGCTTGCAGTCCATCGCCGAGCAACTGGAGCAGAGCGCGTCGCTGACCACCTTGAGTCAGTCGTGGAGCGCCTACCGGCCGCGTCTTCAGCAAACCGTGCAGCTCAGCGCGCGCCTGATTCAGGGCCGTGCCGAGCTGCCGCAGCTGGAAAAAAACGCCACACTCGCCGAGCAGACACTAAGCGAGCGCCGCAGCGCGTTGCAGGCGCTGTACGACGACGCCGAGGTCAAGGCCGACGCGGTCAGCCACGACATCGAGCGGCTGGGACAACTGCTGCAGGATAACCGTCAGCAGCACAGCGCCAGCGACTCCCTCGAACGCTTGTGGCAGCGCCATCAGGACGTCGCCGGCCGGTTGCTGGACGTGCAAACCCGCCAGCAGCAGGCCACCGAGCGTCGCGCCCAAGGCATCGCCCAAGGCCTGAAACTCAAGGCCGAACACGAAGCCGCCGAGCAGGCGCTGAAGGTCACCGTTGAACTGCTGCAACGCCAGCGCCTGGCCCGCAGCGCCAGTGTCGAGCAACTGCGCGAGCAATTGGTCGATCAACAACCGTGCCCGGTGTGCGGCAGTGAAGAACATCCGTATCACCAGTCCGCTGCGTTGCTGGAAGCGCTGTCGGGCCATGACGATGGCGAAGAGGCGCGCGCCCGGCAAACCGTCGGGCAGCTCAGCGAAAAGCTCGCCGAGCTGCGCGCCGAAGTCGCTGAGCTCAATAACCAGCTCAAGCAGTCCAAGCCGCAGCAGGACCAACTGGCCGAACAGCTGCAAACCCTGGCACCTGAGCTGGAAGCTCACCCGCTGTATCCGCGCTTGCTGGAGCAACCCGAGCACTTGCGCGGGGACTGGCTGAGCGAACGCCTGCATCAACTGGCCCAGGACATCCTCAGCGCCGAGCAGCGCCAGACCCGACTACTTAAAGTGCAGCGGGATGCTGAGTCCCTGCAGCAGCAAGTGCTTGAGGCGCGCGAGGCCAGTCAGCAGGCCATGAAGCTGCTGGACGATCAGCAACGCCATATCGCGCTGGACAACCAGGATTTCGAAGCAGCGTTGCAGGAGTTCGAGCCCCTGCTACCCGCCGAAAGCCTGAGCCAGTGGCGCGAGTCGGCGACCCAGAGCTTCATGCAGCTGGATAACGACATTGCCGCCCGCGTCGAGCAGCTCGATCAGCAGAAGAACGAGCAGCAGGAGCACAGCGAGCGGGCGCAAAAACTGGAGCGCGAGCAGGTTGCGCAGCAGAGTCGCGAGACAGAACATCAGAAGGTGCAGGCGCAACTCGCTGCCCGTCAGCAGCAGCAACAGACGGTGCAACAGCGCCTGGCACAGACCCTCGGCGATCATGCGTCCCCCGAGCGCTGGCAGCACGCCCTTGAACAGGCGGTCGAGCAGGCCCGTGAGGCTCAGGCCGCCATCGCCTACGAACTGCAAGCGGCGCGCAGCGAACTGATCAAGCTGACCGCCGAACTGGAGGGTGAGCAACAGCGCTTGCAGGCCCTTGAACAGGAATTGGCAGAACTCGAACGGCAGATCGCCGAGTGGCGCAGCAGCCACAGCGAGCTGGATGATGCCGCGCTTGAGGCCTTGCTGGGGATGAGCGACGACAGTGTTGGCGAGTTACGTCAGCAATTGCAGTCCAGCGAAAAGGCGCTGGAGCAAGCCAGGGTGTTGGTGGAGGAGCGTGCGGCGCAGTTGCAACAACATCAGGCCCAGCACAGCGACAGTGGCGATGCCGAGCAGTTACTGACCGCGTTGACCGAAGCGCAGGCGCAATCGGTCATTCAGGATCAGCTATGCGCCGACTTGCGCGCTCAGGTCAGCGAAGACAACCGCCGTCGCGACGCCAGCAGCGCACTGCAGGAACGCATCGCCCAGGCGCAGTCCGACTATCAGCGCTGGGGCCGGCTCAACGCGCTGATCGGCTCCGCCACCGGCGACACGTTCCGCAAGATCGCCCAGGCGTACAACCTTGATTTGCTGGTGCACCACGCCAACGCGCAGCTCAAGCAGCTGGTGCGACGCTATCGCCTGAAACGCGGCGGCAGCATGCTCGGCTTGCTGGTGATGGACACCGAGATGGGCGACGAACTGCGCTCGGTTCACTCGCTGTCGGGCGGGGAAACGTTCCTGGTGTCCCTCGCCCTGGCGCTGGGCCTGGCCTCCATGGCGTCAAGCACGCTGAAGATTGAATCGCTGTTCATCGACGAAGGCTTCGGCAGCCTCGATCCTGAATCCCTGCAACTGGCCATGGACGCCCTTGACGGGCTGCAAGCCCAGGGCCGCAAGGTCGGCGTCATCTCCCACGTACAGGAAATGCACGAGCGCATCCCCGTGCAGATTCAAGTGCGGCGTCAGGGCAATGGCCTGAGCACGGTCGAGGTCAGCAGCGGCTGATCCGTTTTTTCACGACGCACGGACACGCCCGATGGCGTTTCTGTGCAACCCTGTATCCCTTGCGCGGCAGCAGTCGCGCCAAACTCGAAAGAAGGTAAAACCACGTGGCAAACTCAAAAGTATTCTTCGACATCACTGCAGACGGCGAGAAAATGGGCCGCATCGTCATGGAGCTGCACAACGACGTCGTTCCGAAAACCGCTGAAAACTTCCGCGCGCTGTGCACCGGCGAAAAAGGCGACGGCCTGAGCTACAAGGGTTCGTCGTTCCACCGCGTGATCCAGAACTTCATGCTGCAGGGCGGTGACTTCACCAACCACAACGGCACCGGCGGCAAGTCGATTTACGGCAACAAGTTCGAAGACGAAAACTTCACCCTCAAGCACACCGCCCCAGGTGACCTGTCGATGGCCAACGCTGGCCCGAACACCAACGGCAGCCAGTTCTTCATCACCACCATCGTCACCGAGTGGCTGGACGGCAAGCACGTCGTGTTCGGCAAAGTCGTTGAAGGCATGGACGTGGTCAAGGCCATCGAAGCGCTGGGTTCGCAATCCGGCCGCACCAGCAAGAAAGTCGTCATCGCCGATTGCGGCGAACTGACCGAGGCCTGAGCATGATGTCGGCGCTTCACGCTGAATCGATGGCGCCGACGCTCTACTCGTTTCGCCGCTGCCCCTACGCCATGCGCGCCCGCATGGCGCTGGGGTATTGCGGCGTACCGGTGACCACGGTGGAAGTCAGCCTCAAGGCCAAACCGGCGGAGATGCTTGAACGCTCACCCAAAGGCACGGTGCCGGTTCTGGTCCTGCAAGACCGGGTGCTGGAGCAGAGCCTGGACATCATGGGCTGGGCCCTGGCGCAGCATGACCCGGACGATTGGTCCCTGGCCCAGGACCCTGACGGGCAGCGGCAGATCGCCGCGCTGATCGCGGAAAACGACGGCAGGTTCAAGCAGGATCTGGATCACTACAAATACGCCGTGCGTTATCCCGAATTCACCCAGGACGACTACCGCCAGCGGGGAGAGAGGTTTCTGCGCAGGCTGAACGAATCACTGGCTTCACGGGACTTTCTGATCACCGATCGACTGACCCTGGCCGACATCGCCATTGCGCCGTTCGTACGGCAGTTTTGCGCGGTGGATGCGGACTGGTTCTGGCAAAGCCCCTACCCTCACCTGCAGCGCTGGTTACAGCGATTTCTGGCATCGGACCTGTTCATCACGGCGATGGCCAAGCGCTGATTGCGACCGCATTGGTTGCTGGCTGAACCCCTTCGCTACACCACGTCCAGCTGAAAGATCGGTGAAATCATCTCGCTGTGCCGTGGCGGAGGATTACCCGCGTTAAGCTTCTGCGAGCGCTGCATCTCGACCGCTTCAGCGACCTCGGTCTTGAACTCCATGCTGCGTGCCACACCACCCACCGAACCTTCGCCATGGCCGAGCAATGAGCAGCCGTTGTTGATCAACGCGAAAAACACAATCACCCAGAAGTTCGCGCCTTTCACGATGCACGCCCCTGGGACTGAACAGCCGCGCGATTGAGTTCAACGGACGCTGTTTGCGTCGACATCTGCGACGGGGCATTGAGTTGTGGGTTCGTGCTGATGACGGTGACCACTGCGATGAAAACAACATACAACGCGATGGCGGTATAAGCGCCGTGTTTAATTGAAGTGAGGATGGCAGTGGCCATGTGTGTAGCTCCGGGACGTGTCTGTTTCAGGCGCCCAGAATGCTTGAAGTGAGTGCTATTAAAAAACGATGGCTGGCGATTCAAAAGATCGATGGGGTTGATTATTCAAGAAGTTAATCAGGCTAATAGACCAACGCATTGGTTATATTTACATCAATCCAAGTGGAGCGAGCTTGCTCGCGAATAGGCTGGGACATCCACTAAATCTCCAGAGGTTGAAATGCAGTCTTCGCGAGCAAGCTCGCTCCCACAGGATCGGTGCCTGCTGTCGGAAACCGGGCGTCGCCCCCTTGAATCCAACCCACAAAAAAATCCCCATCGCTTATTCAGCAGACGGGGCCGAGGAAGGGAATTCAGCGCTTTCGCGAACAAGCTCGCCGGCACTTGATGCATGGCCTGACACGCAGTGGTCAGTGGGTCGCATCAACCTGTAGAAGACGAAGTTGCTCGCGAAAGCGTTTTCCGGCTTTCACAAAGTTGCAGATCAAATCAGGTTCTTACAAATCCATTCCCCGGCAACGATACGTTCGTTAACGGGGAATGGATTCACTTCGAATTTCTATTCATTGTTGAATCTTGTGATCCAGAGCGGCATAGAAGTTGGCGCTTTGTTGCAGGTACTTCGGGGTGTAACTCTGGGTCGAGCTGACTTTCTTGTCGGTCGCTTCAACGCTGGCACTGGCAGGCAATGCAACGGTGGCGGAGATGGCGGACGCGGCGATGATGGAGAAGAGATTGAAGTTCATGGTGGGTACCTCGCTGTGGTGTGTCGTTTCAAGTCTTGACCGTCGTGGCCGTGGAATGAAAGTTACGCCCGAGGATGATTTGGAAAAAATCTTTTCTGGCACTAGCCCTTATCACTTGAATTGATACACCGGCTGAGCCATTGAAAATCAAGGGCTCAGCCTGCGTCAAAGCGTCACGGGATGTCAGTGCGCGGTAAGGAAATGGAAGTCAGACGGCGAATCGAAGTCGACTTTCTGCACGGTGTCACCCAGCAGACCGGTTTTCGGGTCAACGCGGACGGTCACGATCTGGTTGCTCTTCTGGTTGGCAATCAGCACGAAGTGGCCGCTCGGGTCGAAGGCGAACTCGCGCGGTTCCTTGCCTTCCACGGCGCGGCGCTGGATTTCCTTGAGCTGGCCGTTGGCAGCATTAATGCTGAACACCAGCAGCTCATTCACTTCGCCACGGTTGGCAACGTAGAGGAATTTGCCGTCCGGCGAGGTGTGCAGGCCACCGGCAGCGCGGTTTTGCTGACCTTCCTTGTTGGCGAGGTCCACCAGTTGGGTCTGCTTGAACACGCCGTCGTGATAGTCAAACACCGCCACTTGCGCCGTCATTTCCATGGTCAGCCAGGCGTGTTTGCCGTCTTTGCTGAAGGTCAGGTGGCGCGGACCGCTGCCCGGTGGCAGGTCGATTGCAGGCACCTTCGCCGGTTGCAGCGGCTGCGGCTTGGTGGCGTCGTAGTTGAAGACAAACATCTTGTCAGCGCCCAGGTCCATGGCGATCAGGTACTTGCCGTCAGGCGTGGGTACCGCTGCGTGGACGTGAGACGAAGCCTGGCGCTCCGGATTGACCTTGCTGGCTTCGTGGGTGGCGGTCTGCACCACCGGCGCCAGTTTGCCGTCCTTGCCGACCGGCACGACCGCCAGTACGCCACCCGGATCAGGGTGTACGGCGTAGTTGGCAACGAACAGGAAACGCCCGTCCAGGCTCAGGCTGGAATGGGTCGGCTCGTCACTTTTGGTGTCAACCTGATTGAGAAACGACACCGCATGGGTCTTGGGATCGATTGAGTAGCTGCTGACCCTGCCGACGACGTCGGTCTGGCCCGGGCCGTTTTCGTTGACCGCGAACATATGGCGCTGGTCCTTGGAGAGCGTCAGCCAGGACGGGTTTTCAGTCTGGATGACCTGACGCGGCTTGGCGTCGAGCTGGCCGGTCTGGGTGTTGAAGCCGAAGCGGTAAATGCCTTCGCTGGCGCCGGCGGTATAGGAACCGACCAGTACGTCGTAATCAGTCATGGGTTTGGCCTGAACAGAGAGCGCGGAAAGGCTGCTGGCGAGCGCTAACCACGGCAGAATTCTGGGAGTCATTGGGGTGTTCTCTTGTTGGAGTTGTTGGCGCGCCATGCACGCGGAATGTCACGGCTATGACAGCGTATTGCGGAAAGTAGTTGCCTGGCGGGGACAGCGTAGGCGACCCGTCAGGCTGAAACTGCGGCGTCACTTGGCTAAACACAATCACTGTGGGGGTGAGCTTGCTCACGAAGACGGTTCATCTGGTAACCATCCATGGGGTGGATGCTGCCTTCGCGAGCAAGCTCGCTTCCACAGACAAGCCTTCTGCGGTGCGTTAGTACGCGATTACTCCTGTTCGCCCTCTTCATCCTCGTCACTCGCCGAGATTCCATTGAGCACAACGATGCGGTGGTCGGCGTTGCCGTCATTGATGACCCAGCTCTGCAGCGCGGCATCGAATTCGGCAGCGTCGATCTGCGCCAGAGAGAAGCGCCAGACCTTGCGCTCGCGGCCGTCCATGCTTTCGATCTGGAGCATTTCGTCGAGGGTGAATTCGAAGGCGTGCAGGCCGTCGATTTCCAGCATGCTGTGGGCGGTCAGCGCGGCCTGGAGTTTAGTGCGCAGGGATTGAGGTGTGGTGGTCATGGCAGTGATTCGCATCAGTGAAAGCGCGAATGATAGGTGAAAAGACGCCGAGGCGCTGGCCTCGGCGTCCGATGACCGCAGGTTCAGTCCTGAACCGCTTCCTTCGCGTAATAGCGCGACGGGATGCCCCAGACGATCAGCGCGATGGCCAGCACGCTGACGCCGAACAACGCGAACAGCGCCGGCGTCGCCGTGCCGGTGAGGTCCTTGATGCGGCCGACCATGAACGGCGCGATGATCCCGCCCAGTTGCCCGAGGGAGTTGATCAGCGCGATGCCCGCAGCGGCAGCGATGCCAGTCAGGAAGCGCGGCGGGATGGTCCAGAAAATCGGCATCCAGGCGATGATGCCGGTCATGATCATGGTCATGCCGATCACCAAAGGCACCAGTTGCCCGGGAAACAACGCACAGACCAGATAGCCCGCAGCGGTCAGCGTCGCGCAGCCCGCCATGTGCCAGCGCCGCTCGCCGTGGCGGTCGGAGCTGGCGCCTATCAGCAGATTGCCAATCACCGCGCCCACATAGGGAATCACTGTCAGCAAGCCAATGTTCAGGGTGTCGGTCACGCCAGCGGTTTTGATCAACTGCGGCATCCAGAACAACAGCCCGGTCAGCGCCATGACCAGACACAGATAAATGCCTGACATCACGTAGGTGGTCGGGTGTCTCCAGATGTCCTTTACGGTTTGTTTAACGACGGGCTTGGCCTCTTTCGCCATGCGCGCCAGTACCACCTGTTTCTCCTGATCACTTAACCAGGTGGCGTCTTCGATACGGTCTTTGACCAGCCAGAACACCACGCCGCCGAGCAGGATGGACGGGATGCCTTCGATCAGGAACAGCCAGCGCCAGCCGGCCAGGCCCATGACGCCGTCGAAGTGACCGAGGATCAGCCCGGCAATCGGACCGCCGACGATCCCGCACAGGCAGATGGAGCTTTTGAAGTAGGAGTTGACCCGCGCCCGACGTGAGCCGGGATACCACTGGGTGAAGAAATACAGGACGCCGGGGACGAAGCCGGCTTCCATTACGCCGATCAGAAAGCGCAGCGTGTAGAACCAGAATTCGGTCTGCACGAACATCATGCAGGCGGAGGCGATGCCCCACGAGACCATGATCCGCGCGATCCAGATTCGCGCGCCGATCTTGTGCAGCAACACGTTGCTCGGCACTTCGAACAGGAAGTAGCCGACGAAGAACAGGCTCGCGCCCAGGCCGTAAACGGTTTCGCTGAATCCCAGGTCGCTGGCCATCTGCAGCTTGGCAAAGCTGATGTTGACGCGGTCCAAATAGGCAAACAGGAAACAGGCGATGAACAACGGCACGATTCGCCAGCTCACCTTGCGATAGATGCTGTCCTCAAGGGCGTCGGCATCAAGGCGTTCCAGCGGGATGGCAGTGGCGGTCATGGGTCGCACCTCGTTTTGTTTTTATGGGTGTCGTATCGAGCGCAGCAGCCAGCCACTGTAGGAGTGAGCTTGCTCGCGATAGCGAAATTCCGGTCACCCCTTTCAGTGACTGGATCACCGCTTCGCGAGCAAGCTCACTCCTACAGGATTTCTGCAACGCGGCGAATCACCACGCATGCAGTCCTGGCCATTCAAGCGTTCCGCAAGAGCGGGACATCAAAGCTGCTTGATGCCACCCGGCTGGAAAACCGCCTCGGCCGGCGCAATGCCGTTGATCAACGGCGCGCCAAACTCATGCTGGCTGATCTCGAACTTGTCCCCCGGCTGGGTCTTGATGCCATCGGCAAATGACAGCGTCGCGGTGCCGAAGAAATGCACATGCACATCCCCCGGCCGCAGGAACTGGGCGTATTTGAAGTGGTGGTATTCGAGGTTTTCCAGGCTGTGGCACATGTTGGCCTCACCGCTCAGGAATTCCTTCTCCCACAGCACTTGCCCGTCGCGGCGGATGCGGCTGGTGCCCGCCAGATTCTGCGGCAGCTCGCCAACCCGCAGTTCCGGGCCGAAGGAGCAGGCGCGCAGTTTGGAATGGGCGAGGTACAGGTAGTTCTTGCGCTCCATGATGTGATCGGAGAATTCATTGCCGATGGCGAAGCCCAAACGGTAAGGCTTGCCATCGTGACCGATCACGTACAGGCCACTCAGCTCAGGCTCTTCGCCGGCGTCTTCGGAAAACGGCGGCTGCGGGAACGACTCACCCGGACGGATGACGATGCTGCCGTCGCCCTTGTAGAACCATTCCGGCTGCACGCCCGGCTGACCGGCTGCCGGTTTGCCGCCTTCCAGGCCCCATTTGAAGATGCGCATGGTGTCGGTCATGGCCGCTTCGTCATTGCCCTGCTGGTGCATTTTGTCCCGGGCCGAGGCGCTGCCCAGATGGGTCAGGCCCGTGCCGCTGACCAACAAGTGCGCCGGATCGGGGTGATCCAGTGGCGGCAAAATCATCAGATCGGCGCGCAGCTGCGAGTAATCGTGGTTGTCGCCCAGGCCCAGACTGTCGACCTGCTCGGCGAGGGAGATCTTCTTGTCGATGGCCGCCAGGGCCAGATCACGGGTGCTGGTCGCGCCCTGGATTTCGCGCACCAGGGGGCCGTCCACCAGACCGACGCGACGCTGGCCATTGCCCAGCTCGAACTGTACTAAATGCATGGGATTCTCCTGTTTGGGGTCTACACGGCCGCCCCAGAGAGCGGCCTGAGGTTAACGAGAGCCGCGCGCGCTGGCGGCGAATTTGGACTCGGGCAAGGCGTGCTTGCGTTCCAGGACACGGTAGACCACGCCGGTCAGAATCAAACCGCAGATCATCACGCCCGAAAGGAAGTACAAGCCGCTGGCCAGATTTCCGGTCAGTTCTTTCAGCCAGCCGATGACGAAGGGGCCGATGTAGCCGCCCAGATTGCCCACCGAGTTGATCAACGCAATGCCCGCCGCGGCACTGGCGCCGGCGAAGAAACGACCGGGCAAGGTCCAGAACACTGCGGTGCAGGAAAACAGTGAGAACGCCACCAGCGACAGCGCCGCCAGTTGCAGCACCGGCACGGTCAGGTATGCGCTGAGAAACAAACCAATAGCGCCGATGACATATAGCACCGCCAAGTGACCATAGCGGTCATTGAGCCGGTCGGAGCTGCGCGGGACGATCAACAGGCCGACGATGCCGAAGATGTAGGGCACAGCAGAAATGAAGCCAGTGGTCAGGTCGCTGCCGCCAAACTGTTTGATCAGCGTCGGCAGCCACAGGCCCAGGCCATAAATGCTCAGGGTGACCGGAAGGTAGAACAGCGCCAGCAGCAGAACGCGTTTGTCTTTAAGCGCGTGCAGCGGATTGCCGTGGCGGGTCTGGCCGTATTCTTCCAGGTCCTTTTTCAGCTCGCCGGCAAGCCACTGTTTCTCGACCGGATCCATCCACTTCACGTCTTTCGGGCCGTCAGGCAACCAGCGCAAGACCGGCAGGGTCAGCACAATCGCCGGCGCGCCGATGCACAGGAACAGCCACTGCCAGCCGTGCAAACCGGCCACCCCTTCCATGCCCAGCAGACCGCCGGAAATCGGGCCGGTGATCATCATCGCGATGGGTTGGGAAAGAATGAACAGGCCGAGGATCTTGCCGCGATGGCGAACCGGGAACCATTGAGTGATGTAGTACAGAACGCCCGGGAAGAAGCCCGCTTCGGCCGCGCCCAGCAGAAAGCGCATGACGTAGAAGCTGGTCGGGCCCTGGACGAACGCCATGCCCATGGTGATGGCGCCCCAGGTGAGCATGATCCGGGCGAACCAGCGCCGCGCGCCGAAGCGTTCGAGCATCAGGTTGCTGGGGATCTCCAACAGGAAATAGCCAATGAAGAACAGGCCGGCGCCCATGCCATAGGCCGCGTCGCCGATGCCCACGTCCGCGCCCATGTGCAGCTTGGCGAAGCCGACGGCGGAACGATCCACATAAGCGATCAGGTAGAGCAGGATCAGAAAGGGAATAAGTTTCAGGGTGATGCGACGAATAAGCCTGAGTTCCTGGCTCATGGATGCGGTCCTCATTGTTTTTGTTATGGAAGCCTGCGGGGATCGCCTCTGCCTTCGTGTGCGCATTGCTGCGGAAGAAGCCGGCAGGGTCGTCCCTCGGTCGAGATCGACTATATAGTATTACTATTTAAGGTTACAACTCTTCCACTCGCGACATTTTCGGCCTATTTTAGTCATCACCTGCAGCCTTTAGTCTTACAAATAAGCCCTAACAATAAGAGTGCTGATTTATGTCCGATTCCAATAACAAACCCGTGCTGCGCTCCGCCCAGTGGTTCGGTACCGCTGATAAGAACGGCTTCATGTACCGCAGCTGGATGAAGAACCAGGGCATCGCCGACCATCAGTTCCAGGGCAAGCCGATCATCGGCATCTGTAACACCTGGTCCGAGCTCACTCCCTGCAACGCCCACTTCCGCACCATCGCCGAACACGTCAAGCGCGGCGTGATCGAGGCCGGTGGTTTCCCGGTGGAATTCCCGGTCTTCTCCAACGGCGAATCGAACCTGCGCCCCACCGCGATGCTGACCCGCAACCTGGCGAGCATGGACGTCGAAGAGGCGATTCGCGGCAACCCCATCGACGGCGTGGTGCTGCTCACCGGTTGCGACAAGACCACCCCTGCCCTGTTGATGGGCGCCGCCAGCTGTGACATCCCGGCCATCGTCGTCACCGGCGGGCCGATGCTCAACGGCAAGCACAAGGGCAAGGACATCGGCGCTGGCACCATCGTCTGGCAGATGCACGAATCCTACAAAGCCGGGCAGATCAGCCTCGACGAATTTCTCTCCGCCGAATCGGGCATGTCCCGCTCGGCCGGTACTTGCAACACCATGGGCACCGCCTCGACCATGGCGTGCATGGCCGAAGCGCTGGGTACTTCGTTGCCGCACAACGCTGCGATTCCTGCCGTCGATTCCCGTCGTTATGTACTGGCGCACATGTCCGGCATGCGCGCGGTGCAGATGGTCAACGAAGACCTGCGCCTGTCGAAAATCCTGACCCGCGAAGCCTTCGAAAACGCCATTCGCGTCAACGCGGCCATCGGCGGCTCGACTAACGCGGTTATCCACCTCAAGGCCATCGCCGGTCGTATTGGCGTGGACCTGGAACTGGACGACTGGACCCGCATCGGTCGCGGCACGCCAACGTTGGTGGACCTGCAGCCTTCCGGGCGCTTCCTGATGGAAGAGTTCTACTACGCCGGCGGCCTGCCTGCGGTGTTGCGTCGTCTGGGCGAGAACAACCTGATTCCCCACCCCGAGGCCTTGACCGCCAACGGCAAGACGCTCTGGGAAAACGTGCAAAACTCGCCGATCTATGGCGACGATGAAGTGATCCGCGCCATCGACAATCCGCTGGTGGCCGATGGCGGTATCTGCGTGCTGCGCGGCAACCTTGCACCATTGGGCGCAGTGCTCAAGCCGTCCGCCGCCACGCCTGCGCTGATGAAGCATCGGGGCCGTGCGGTGGTGTTCGAGAACTTCGACATGTACAAGGCGCGCATCAACGATCCGGATCTGGACGTCGACGCCAGCAGCATTCTGGTGATGAAGAACTGCGGGCCGAAGGGTTATCCGGGCATGGCCGAAGTTGGGAACATGGGTCTGCCGGCCAAATTGCTGGCCCAGGGCGTGACCGACATGGTGCGGATTTCCGATGCACGCATGAGCGGCACGGCGTACGGCACGGTGGTGTTGCACGTGGCGCCCGAAGCGGCTGCCGGCGGTCCGCTGGCGGTGGTGCAGGAAGGTGACTTCATCGAACTGGATTGTGCAACCGGCCGCTTGCACCTGGACATCCCGGAAGCGGAACTGGCCGCGCGCCTGGCCGATTGGCAAGCGCCGCCACAGTTGTTGATAGGCGGATACCGTCAGCTGTACATCGACCACGTGATGCAGGCGGATCAGGGTTGCGATTTCGACTTCCTGGTCGGCATGCGCGGCTCGGAAGTGCCACGGCATTCGCATTAATTGAAAGCACCGCCTTGCTCGCGACTGCTGATTTTCAGCCACTGGAGAGCCGACGACTGGAAATAAGCGTTCGTGAGCAAGCTCACTCCCATAGGTCCTCGGCATGGCTCGAAATCTCAAGTCAGCCACGGTCTGGTGGGAGCGAGCTTGCTCGCGAAGACGTCAGTCCAGCCGCTGCATCTCTGGCGGCTGGACATAAGCTTTCGCGAGCAAGCTCGCTCCCACAGGTTCGGTGTTCAGCCGAACAATCTCAGGTCATTTCGAGCGGCGCGCCTCATTGTCCGCCAATGCTATGATGCGCCGCATTCACCGCTCAGGATCGCCCCGCGCACCATGGATTACCGTAAGCCCTCCGACCGTAAAAGCATGCACTCGCGCATTGTCCAGGACATCGGCATGCAGATTGTCTCGGGCCGCTTCAAGCCCGACGACAAGCTCCCCGCCGAAGCCTTGCTCTGTGAAGAATATGCGGTCAGCCGTCCGGTGCTGCGCGAAGCCACGCGGGTGTTGGTCGCCAAAGGGCTGGTGTATTCCCGGCCGCGGGTGGGCACGGTGGTCAAGCCGCGGCGCGAATGGCACATCCTCGATCCGGACGTTCTGCACTGGCTGATGCAAAGCTCGCCGCAGAATGAATTTTTCGCCCTGCTCACCAGCGTGCGCAGCATCATCGAACCGGCCGCCGCCGCCCTCGCCGCGCAACATGCGACCCCCGAAGACCTCACCGCCATTAGCGAAGCCTACGAGCGCATGGCTGCGGCGCCGACCGTCGAAGACGTGCTGCAACCCGACCTCGATTTCCACAGCCGCATCGCCGACGCTACACACAACGACCTGCTCGCGCACCTGTGCAACATGCTGTCGCTGGCACTGCGCGAGGCGTTGAAGCATTCCAACAAGCGCCCGAACCTGCACGAACTGGCATTACCTCGCCATCGCGCTATCCTCACCGCCATCGAAAACCGCGATGCACTGGGCGCCCATCACGCCACGCTGGTACAACTGGACGATGCGCGCAACGCGCTGAATGTGGTGCTCGGAAAAGGCGTGAAGCTTTAATTGGCAGACGCTCCTACCGTGTCCACCATCAGGCGGCTTACGCTCCCACAGATTCGCCCACAGCGTCATTGTTGTCAGGGCAGATAAATACTGAACAACCCGCCACCCAAGGCGCCGCCGTTGGCAATTTCGATGTGGCCGGGGACGCCTTTGCGCTGATGCTGCCGGGCAATGTTCGCCGCGAAATACAAACCCAACCCCGTGCTGCCGCTGTTCTGGTTGATCCCCAGCACGTAGTCGGTCTGCTCCTCGATCATGCGCGCGGGAAAGCCCGGGCCGTCGTCGTTGATGCTGATCACCAGTTGCTCGCCGACCTGTCCTGCCGTAATCAGCACTTCGCTGCGCGCAAAGCGAATGGCGTTGATGACCACGTTGGACACCACCGAGCCCACCAGCTCGCGATCAAAGAAACCCGGCAAATCGAAAGCATCGACGGTAAAGCGGGCAGAGATGCCGCGACTGACGAGAACTTCCTGATGGAAGGCCAGCTGTGCTTCGATGAAATCGTCCAGCTCGTGATAATCCGGGCGCAACGGCAACTGGTTGACCCCCAGCTTGTACAGCCCAAGCAGTTGCACCAGCATGCCGTTCAGGTGGGCGAATTCGTAATCGATGACACCCTGATCCGGCGTACCACGACAGTTCTCGGGAAGCTGCCTGACCCATTGACCGTGGGCCTGAATCAACGAACCCAGCGAGTTCTTCATGTCATGGACAGTGGAAGCAATCACCATAGAGAAGTCGAGCCCGAGATCCTGATCTTTCATTCGCCGAAAGCCCTCAGCCGCAGTTTCTGGAAGCGCTCGAAGCGCGGGTCGGTCTCTGGCATCTTGCCGACCATCTTGAGACTGTTCTGGCATTCCGCCAAGCTCGCCGCGTCGAGGTTCTGAACGCCCATGTGCAGCAGCGACTGCGCCATGTTCAGGGCGATACTGATGTTCTTCGGTTGCAGGGCCAGGCCCTGGCGGAATAGATCCTGCGCCTCGCCGAGCTTGCCGGCGCGGTAGCAGCGAATGCCCTGAACGTTGAAGTCGATAGCCGCTTTGCCCGCACCGAGAATCTCGGGATCGTCGGTCTGCTTCGCGATGTTCTGCATGACCACCGGATCGTCGCCGTAAATCTCGGCACAGCTTTTCAGAATGCCCGCGCCGGCGTTTTCCTGGCCGAGGGCCTTGAGCTGCGACGCCACTGCCAGCGCCGCATCGGCGCTGAGAAACTGCTCCATGCCCTCAAGCCGCTCCATCGCCTGCTCGGTCAGCTTGGCGGCCATGTCCGGATCGGAAGACGCGACGCTGGTGGCTTTCATCAGACGCGCGCGCACCTGCAGGCCGGCATCGTTGCCGTTCTCTTTGGCGACTTCGGTCAGGGTCTGGTTGATCTCCACACGAGTGCGCGCATCCAGTCCGCGCTCGCCGCCACGGCTGATCAATGCCTGAGCAAAACCCAGGTTGGTTTCCGGGTCCTTGAAGCGAGAAAACTGGCCCTGGGAAACGGCCTGACGATACGCTTTGGACGCACCGTCGAAGTCCTCATTTTCCAGCGCCAGCTTGCCCAGCAAACGCTGACGGCGAACGGCGTAGGGCGACAAGCGCACCGCCTCTTCCAGCATCTTCTGGGCGCGCTTGTTGTCGCCGCTGGCCACCAACACATCGGCCAGCCCGTCGTACAACACTGGCATGGCGTTGAAGGCGCGAATCGCTTCTTCGTACACGGCTTGCGCTTCGGCATTGCGGCCGCGCTTGAACAGCAGCCTGCCCAATGCCGCATACGCCCAGGGTTGCGGGCGGTCCGCGAGGATCGACTTGAGAAAGGCTTCCAGCGGCTCGTGCTGGTTGAGGTCACGCAGTGCGTCGGCCTTGTAGCGCAGGCACAGCGGCGCAAAACGGGGGTCCTGTTTGGTCAGCGCGAGGCAGGCCGCCAGCACTTCGGTGGGGTTGCTGCGATCGAGCGCTTGCAGGATCGGTTTGAGCAGGGTCTTGCGCTGGACGATCTTCTCCAGACGCTGAGCCAGGCTCGCGCGGTTGAACGGCTTGGTGAGGTACGCATCGGGCTCCCACTCCAGGGCGCTCATCACCATCGCCTGGCTGTTTTCAGCGGTGACCATGACGAACACGCTTTCATGGCTGATCAGCCGATCGGTCATCAGGTCTTCAAGCACCTGCTGGCCGTTTTTCTTGCCATCGCCCAAATTGAAGTCGTGGAGGATGAAGTCGTAGCGCTTCTGCGCGCACATCTTCAGCGCCTCTTCGCCGGTGTCGGCAGTGTCCACTGCCCTGACGCCCAGCTCGCGCAGCATCGAGCGGACCGAACTGCGGAAGTCGGAAAAATCGTCGACGATCAGAAAGGTTTTTTGGTTCCACGCCAGCATCGAGATTCCTGTCACCGGATAAATAGTCGGCCCTGAGGCACTTGCAAGGGCGGCGGTCTCGTTCCCAACGTCCGGGCAGAGACGGCCAATAGAGTTGCGGCATGACGCCGCTTGTCCGAGTTATCGGCGGCTGCAGGGCAAAGCTTAGGCACGCCGCACGGGAAAAGTGACGAGGCGTGCGCCGGGTTGACGGGGCATCGACGCCGAAAGAGGCGTACACGGCCGGGTAAAGTCCTTGAGCGTGCCGCCGATATCCAGTCATGCAACGCGTAGCCAACAGCAACAACCCATTCCCTTCGAGTGCACCCCATGTCCTGGCTGACCGACCTGAAATTGAAGACCAAGCTCCTTTCGGCTTTCTGCCTGTGTGCGCTGATCACCGTGGTCGTGGGCGTGCTGGGTCAGAGCGGTATCTCGCGGCTTTACGAGCTGTTTGAAAACACGGTAAGCGACAATCTGGTATCGATCGCCAAAGTCGATTCGGTGAAGGCCAACGTCATCGCCACCAACCGCGACTTTTTCAAGGCCATCGGACTGAGCGCCCTCAAGGCCAACCCGGACGACATCAACGCGGCGATCCAGTCACTGAAAGAAAATCAGGCCCAGGCCGAGACCGACTTCAAGGCCTATCGCTCAACGCCGCTTGATCCGGATGAAAAAGCCGCAGGCGATGACTTCGAACGCGACTGGGCCGCTTACATCAGCGCCGCCCTCAATGCGCTGTCTGTGGCGCAGAGCGGCGACCTGGAGCAAGCCAGCAAACTGGCGGCCACCAGCGTGACGCCCAGCTATCGCAAGACCATGGGTGAACTGAAACTCATGATCGAATCCAACATGCGTCAGGCCAACGAACAGGCACAGGCGGGGGTTGAAACGGACAAGCAGGTCACTTGGACGCTGATCATCGGTTCGTTGATCGCGGTGGTGTGCGCAATCACGTTGGGGCTGATCGTCACGCGAATGATCACCCGGCCTATTTACCAATCGGTGGCCAGCGCCACCCGGGTGGCGGCGGGTGATTTGAGTCAGTCCATCCAGGGTGGCGGCCAGGATGAAACCGGTCAGTTGCTCAAGGCGCTGTCCAACATGCAGGGCAGCCTCAAAGGCACGGTTCAGCAGATCGCCACCGCGTCGGACCAACTGGCGTCCGCCGCTGAAGAACTGACCATGGTCACTGACGACAGCACCCGCGGGCTCATGCGTCAGAACGATGAAATCCAGCAAGCCGCCACGGCCGTCAACGAGATGACCGCTGCGGTGGAAGAAGTGGCGCGCAACGCCGCCAGCGCGTCGCAGGTGTCTGCGCAGACCTCCGAAGATGCCATCAAGGGCCAGCAACAAGTGCAACAGGCTGTCACCGCGATGAACACCATGACCGTGGAAATCACCGACTCGACCCAACGCGTCGAAGCGCTGGCCGGGCAGATCCGCGACATCACAAAAGTGCTCGACGTGATCCGCGGGATCGCCGAGCAGACCAACCTGCTGGCGCTCAATGCCGCCATCGAAGCCGCCCGCGCCGGCGAGCAGGGCCGAGGCTTTGCGGTGGTGGCGGACGAAGTACGTGCCCTCGCCCACCGCACTCAGACCTCCACCGGCGAAATCGAGTCGATGATCACCAAGGTGCGCAATGGCGCCGACGAAGCCGTACAGGCCATGGGCAAGAGTCAGGCAATCGCCGTGCACACTCAGTCGCTGGCGACCGAGGCCGGCCGCGCACTGGAACGCATCAGCGAAGGCGTCAGCCAGATGAACGAACGCAACCTGGTCATCGCCAGCGCCGCGGAAGAGCAGGCGCAAGTGGCTCGCGAAGTAGACCGCAATCTGGTGAACATCCAGGACCTGTCGACGCAGACCGCCGCGGGTGCCAACCAGACCAGCGCGTCGAGTCAGGCGCTGTCGCGACTGGCCGTGTCATTCCACGCCATGGTGGGCAAATTCACCCTGTAACCGGCTTGGCGTTTCGGCGCCCGGCCAGCTAATCGCCACCCTGAGACAAAATGGCGTATTGACTAATTTGACACCCGATTTGTCGAAAATGACATTTCGGGTACAATCCCCGCCCGCCGCAGGGGATGGGCCTGATGACCAGGTTCTGCGGTGGATGATGTTTACTCAAGCTGCTGATTCCAATGATCGAATAAAAAGCACAGCACCGAGGGACATAGAACACGAGGTCGACCTGTTCACTGGCCTCTTGACCCTTCCTCCTCGTTTTCCGAGAGCGAAGCCTGTCTGACGTTCGCGCCGCACACTGGCGCCCGGCACTGCAGGACGTTGCGCGACGAATGCTGCAGGCGGATAACTTTCTATCTATTGGATGATTCGATGTTCAAGAAAACGAGCACCGCTCTACTGGGCCTCGCGATTTCGGCCACCTTCCTGCAAGCCCACGGCGCAGAAAGCAAAAAAGTCGATGTACTGCTGATCGGCGGCGGCATCATGAGTTCGACCCTGGGCGTCTGGCTCAATGAACTCGAGCCGAGCTGGTCGATGGAAATGGTCGAGCGTCTTGATGCGGTCGCCGAAGAAAGCTCCAACGGCTGGAACAACGCAGGCACCGGTCACTCCGGCCTCGCCGAGCTGAACTACACGCCTGAAGACAAAGACGGCAAGGTCAACATCTCCAAAGCCATCGAAATCAACGAAGCCTTCCAGGTTACCCGTCAGTTCCTGTCATGGCAGGTCCGCCAGAGCGTCCTGAAGAACCCGCCTTCGTTCATCAACACCACACCGCACATGAGCTTCGTGTGGGGCGATGACAACATCAAGTTCCTGAAAAAGCGTTATGACGCGCTGCAAGCCAGCCCGCTGTTCCGCCCGATGCAGTACTCCGAAGACCCGGCGCAGATCGCCAAGTGGGTCCCGCTGATGATGGAAGGCCGTGATCCTTCGCAGAAGCTGGCGACCACTTGGACGCCAATCGGCACCGACGTCAACTGGGGTGAAGTGACCCGCCAGTACGTGTCGTACCTGCAGACTCGCCCGAACTTCGACTTGAAGCTGTCCAGCGAAGTCAACGACATCACCCGCAACGACGACGGCTCGTGGCACGTCGAATACAAGAACCTGAAAGACGGCACTACCACCGGTACCGACGCCAAGTTCCTGTTCATCGGTGCAGGCGGCGGCGCGTTGAAGCTGTTGCAGAAATCCGGCATTCCCGAAGCCCAGGAGTACGCAGGCTTCCCGGTTGGCGGTTCGTTCCTGGTGACCGAGAACCCGACCGTTGCCATGCAGCACATGGCCAAGGCCTACGGCATCGCCTCCACCGGCGCGCCGCCCATGTCGGTTCCGCACCTGGACACCCGCGTGCTCGACGGCAAGCGCGTGATTCTGTTTGGCCCGTTCGCCACCTTCTCCACCAAGTTCCTGAAAGAAGGTTCGTACTTCGACCTGTTCAGCAGCATGACCACCCACAACTTTTGGCCGATGACCAAAGTGGGCATCGAGCAGTACCCGCTGGTCGAGTACCTCGCCGGTCAGTTGATGCTGTCTGACGACGACCGTTTCAAGGCGTTGCAGGAATACTTTCCGCACGCCAAGAAAGAAGACTGGCGCCTGTGGCAAGCCGGTCAGCGCGTGCAGATCATCAAGCGTGACGCGGACAAGGGCGGCGTGCTGAAACTGGGCACCGAAGTCGTTTCCTCCCAGGACGGCACCATCGCTGCCCTGCTGGGCGCATCGCCAGGCGCGTCGACCGCTGCACCGATCATGCTCAACGTCCTGGAAAAGCTCTTCAAAACCCAGGTCGCGACGCCTGAGTGGCAAGCGAAGATCCATCAGATTGTGCCGAGCTATGGCACCAAGCTGAATGAATCGCCAGCCGCCGTTCAGCAGGAGTGGAACTACACCGCCGAAGTGCTGCAACTGGGCAAGCCGCCGGTGCTCGATCCGAGCGTCGGCACCAGCACTGCTGCGCCGGGCAAGCCTGCTGAAAGCAAGCCCGCCAGCGACATGGCGCTGTAAGCACGCCTGACCGTTTGCATCGATTCCGCTGCAGCCGTTCACGAAAGCCACGAGACTCCGCGTCTCGTGGCTTCTTTACTGCCTGTTGACCCGCCCAAGGGCCTTGCGGATTGCCTGAAGAGCGTCGGCAACCGCTGATGAGGTAAAAGGGAACGGCAAGCGCTTGCGTCGGGTCCATCCTGTAGAACCAGTCAGGGAGAAAGGTATGGACGCCACAAATACACACGTGCTGAGGGACGTCGTCGTCATCGCAGGTTCACGAGGCGCGACCGAAGCCCTGCGGCACCTGCTCGCCAAGCTGCCAGCGGATTTCTCCGCTGCAGTGCTCATCGTGATTCACACGCTCCCCTCAGGTCCGGACTACATGGCCTCAGTGCTCGGTCGCTACTCGACGCTGCCTGTAGGCTATGGTGAGGAAGGCGAGCCGGTGCTGCCTGGCCGTGTGTACCTCGCCCCTCCTGACCGGCATCTGGAAATCGTCTCCCCCGGGATCATTCATCTCGACGACGGACCCAAGCTGCACCTCGCACGTCCTGCCGCCGATCGCCTGTTCACCACTGCTGCCGAGGTTTTTCGCGAGCGAGTGATCAGTCTGGTGCTGTCAGGCGGCGACTCCGATGGTGCGGAGGGTGCGGTAGCGGTCAAGAACGCCGGCGGATTGAGTTTTGTCCAGCGCCCCGAGGAGGCGCCGGTGCCCAGCATGCCGATCGAGACGATGCGAAAAACCATATTGAGCCCTCAACTGAGTGCGGAAGAAATGGCAGACGCGCTGATCAAAGCGGTCGGCAGCGTCCACAGCTGACCTATCACAGGAGACCGCGAGCATGCCAGGAGGCGAACAGCATCCACCGCCGTCAGGCGCCTTCGATCTGCTGGACCTGGGCCCGGGGCGCAACACGGCGGTGTTTCGCCTGACCCTTGCGTTCATGATTCTGGTGCTGCTGACGTTCATCTCGGTCGAGGGGTGGCGCGCCTGGCGCGACTACAACCACGCGTACGACTTCGCCCGGGACTCGGTCAGCAATCTGGCCCGTGCCACGGCGCAGCACGCTGAGGACGCCATCAGGCAGGTCGACATCCTGACCTACGCTCTGGGTGAGCGGGTCGAAGGCGACGGCCTGGCCAATATCAACGTTCCGCGCATTCACGCCCTGATGGTACAGCAATCGAGGCTCATGCCTCAGCTCCACGGGCTGTTCATCTACGGCCCCGACGGTCGATGGATCGTCACGGACAAAGACATCACCCCGGAGACTGCAAACAATGCAGACCGAGATTACTTTAACTATCACCGGACCCATACCGATCACCGTGTGCGCATCAGCAACGTGGTCAAGAGCCGGTCCACCGGCGAGCTGATTATCCCGGTCTCCCGACGGCTGAATAACCCGGACGGTTCGTTCGCGGGCGTGCTGCTGGGAACCATCAAGCTCAGCTACTTCATGGATTACTACGGCGACTTCAAAATTGATGATCGTGGTGCGCTGGTCCTGGCGATGCGCGACGGCACTATCCTGATCAGGCGCCCTTTCATGGATTCGATGGTGGGGCAAAGCCTGGCCGACAGCGAGATATTCAAACGCTACCTGCCGACCGCCGACGAAGGGGTCGCGGAAGTCAAAGCCATCGTGGACGGCACGTACCGGCTGTACGCTTACCGCGCCCTGTCCAGCTACCCGCTGGTGGTCGAAGCGGGGCTGTCGAGAGAATCCTTCGTAGGGCCGTGGCGTCGCGACCTGTTCAAGTCCGGACTCGTGCTGTTGGTTCTGGTTGCCGGGTTTATCGGATTTGCCTTCATCGTACTCACTCAGTTGCGCCGCCGCATGGCCATGGAAAGTGAAATACGCCTCGCCCACCAGGCGGTCAAAGACATGGCACTGACCGACAGCCTGACCGGGCTGGGCAACCGGCGGCGCCTCGACATGGCACTCCACAGCGAAATCGGGCGCGCGAAACGTCAGCGCTACCCACTTGCCCTGATCATGCTCGACATCGATTACTTCAAACGCTTCAACGACCGCTACGGCCACGGCGCGGGTGACGACTGCCTCCAGCAGGTCGCTCAGGCCATCAGCGGCGTGCTGAAACGCCCTGCGGACCTCGCCGTTCGTTACGGTGGCGAGGAATTCACGATATTGCTCCCGGACACCGACATCCACGGTGCAGGGCGTCTTGCGGAGGACATCCTGCAGGCCATCCGTGGACTCGCGCTGGAACATGCCGATCATCCTGAGCAAATCGTCACCGCAAGCGCTGGCGTCACAGCCAGGTTTCCTGCGCAGGAAGACACGACCCCCGCCGGCATGATCAAAGCGGCGGATGCCTATCTCTACTACGCGAAAAATAATGGTCGCAATCGCTGGTATGCAGATCAGCACGCTCAAGCGAGCACGCAGGCATGAATGACAGATGGGTTTGAATGGCCGGCGGCCGGGACGCGTTACCGGGAAGGAACGGTGTTCTGGCGGGAATGGAAGTGGATCAGATATGTCCCCTGCAGGAATCGAACCTGCATCTAGCCCTTAGGAGGGGCTCGTTCTATCCGTTGAACTAAGAGGACACTAAAACGGACGGCGTGCATCTTAACGGCAAGGCGCATGCTTGTCATGTCGTCATTATCAACGGGAGCTGTAGGCCGCTGGCTGTCCGTCACATCGAAGGGCCATCGTGCAGAATGCAACGACGGCAATAGGCCATATTGCAAAACGCAACCCTACAATCCGCTAAATTCGCCGTATGCTATTGATTTATATCGAATTTATTCGTCTTCGAGATTGGCATGCAGGCTGCAATACTTTTCTTCGCAAATTACCCCTCTGTACGCCATCCCTGCGAAGGTACCCGAGATGAACATGACCCTGCCCCTGCTTAACGCTGCCGCGCTCGTCGCATTGGTCGCCTTCCACTTCCAGGATGATGGCAGCAAGTCAGAGGCGGTCCGGTCAGGGAGCTTCGCCGTACAGGCGCAGCCTCATTACCTCATGCAGCAAGCTCCCAGGTTCGCAGCCATGCCGAGCCAGGGTACAGAAGCTATTCTGGCTAATGACAGTGAAGAGGCGGTACCCGTTAACCGCCCGGACCGTTGGGTATTCTGAAAAAATCGCTGATCGGTAGTTTCAAAGAGTTCGATGAGCTCTCTTCCAGAGAGCACCCATTAGAGAGCAACCATGTCCAAAGCAGCAATTTCATTCCTGATCCTGGCCCTGATGGCCCTTGCCGCAGACCAGCTACTGGTGCCCTCCATGGAAACCATGAGCACCTTGGCGAAAGCCGCGGCAGGCGTTTTTGCCAGCCTGTTCGTTGCAGCACTGTTCGTAGGGCGCCGCATCAAGTTCGACCCGATCTTGCGGCAAGCCAAGCCCTGACGCCTCGCCAGCCCCACGCTGGTCTGCTTTCAAGGTTAATCGCCGTCTCCAAGGCGGCTGAGGCGTATGCAAAACGGTCACGCCGCAGCCGACCCTTCGTCTTTTTATTCACTCCCTCCTCGTATTTTGCTTATTCTCCCACTACGCTGGAGACAGATAGCCATCACGGCGCAGGCCCAGTACCATCAGGCCGCTAGCGATCGCACTTTGCAAACCAGCACGCAATTCGGATAATTGGTGCTGGCTAAAAGCCTTTATCTAGTTCAATATTGTCACACATTTGACGCCAAGGATTCGACGCATTGATGCAGGATGTCGGTCCTTTATGCGGGCTGGTTGAACATTTCGTCTAAAAGACAGTCAGAGCATGACATCTCGCGGCCTAATGCAAGAACCGCCTCTCTCTTTGAACTAATTCGGTTAAATATATGAGCCCTATGAAACAGGCCAATTATTCCAGTCGCACAGCTGACAAGTTCGTAGTTCGTCTACCGGAAGGCATGCGCGAGCGTATTGCGGACGTCGCCAAACAGCACCACCGCAGCATGAACTCGGAAATCATTGCGCGTATTGAGCAGAGTCTGATTCAAGAAGGCGCGCTGGGTGATGAGCCAAGTCTGCGTCTGGACAGCCCGGAGCTTTCGCTCCACGAACGTGAGCTGTTGCAGCGCTTCCGTCAGTTGGCTCATCGCCAACAAAACGCGCTGGTTTCCCTGATTGCACATGACACTAGCCTGGCAAACGACGACGAATAAGTCGCGCAAGCCAGAGACTTAAAGGCCAGCGCTCTGCTGGCTTTTTTGTGCCTGAAATTAGGTCAATACCTTGTCTGCGCGCATTAAAAAACCGCCTTGAAGGCGGTTTCGATTGAAGCGATGGATCAAAGCAAAAACACAGTCGCCAGCCCGAGAAAGATAAAGAACCCGCCACTGTCGGTCATGGCCGTGATCATCACACTGGCGCCCATGGCCGGATCGCGCCCGAGCCGCGCCAGGGTCATCGGGATCAGCACACCCATCAACGCCGCCAATAGCAGATTCAATGTCATGGCGACGGTCATCACCACCCCAAGGGACCAACTGTTGTAGAGAAGATAAGCAACGATCCCTATCACCCCGCCCCACACCAGACCGTTGATGAGCGCAACAGCCAGCTCTTTGCGCATCAGGCGTGAGGTGTTGCCGGTGTTGACCTGATCGAGAGCCATGGCCCGAACGATCATGGTGATGGTCTGATTGCCCGAGTTGCCCCCAATCCCTGCCACGATCGGCATCAATGCCGCCAGCGCCACCAGCTTTTCGATGGAGCCTTCGAAGAGACCGATCACTCGCGAGGCGAGAAAGGCTGTAATCAGGTTGACGGCCAGCCAGGACCAGCGGTTGCGCAGCGAACGCCAGACCGACGCGAAGATGTCTTCTTCTTCGCGCAGACCCGCCATGTTGAGCACTTCGGTCTCGCTCTCCTCGCGGATGAGGTCGACCATCTCGTCGATGGTCAGACGGCCGATGAGCTTGCCGTTCTTGTCGACCACCGGGGAGGAAATCAAGTCGTAACGCTCGAACGCCTGGGCGGCTTCATATGCATCGCCATCAGGATGGAAGCTCACCGGGTCGCTGGCCATGACCTCCGACACCTGCTTCTCCGGGTCGTTGACCAGCAGACGCTTGATGGGCAGCACGCCCTTGAGCACGCCATCGGAATCGACAACAAACAGCTTGTCGGTGTGGCCGGGCAGCTCTTTGAGACGGCGCAGATAACGCAGAACGACTTCCAGGCTGACATCCTCACGGATGGTCACCATCTCGAAGTCCATCAGGGCACCGACCTGCTCCTCGTCGTAGGACAGAGCAGAGCGCACGCGCTCGCGCTGCTGACTGTCCAGCGCCTCCATCAACTCGTGGACAACGTCGCGCGGCAGCTCTGGAGCAAGGTCGGCGAGCTCGTCGGCGTCCATTTCCTTGGCGGCGGCCAGCAGCTCATGATCATCCATGTCGGCGATCAGGGTTTCCCGAACGGAGTCGGACACTTCGAGAAGGATGTCGCCGTCACGCTCGGCCTTCACCAGCTGCCAGACCGTCAGACGGTCTTCGAGGGGAAGTGCTTCGAGGATGTAGGCAACGTCGGCAGAGTGCAGATCGTCGAGCTTACGCTGCAGCTCGACGAGGTTCTGCCGGTGAACGAGGTTTTCGACACGATCCTGGTGCTGGCCTTCCTGACGGTGTGTCAGGTCTTCGACGATGCGCTGACGCTGCAGCAAGTCGATGACTTGGGCGAGACGATCCTGAAGGCTTTCCTGCGTCTTTTTTACTTCGATTTGGGTCATAGGCGAACTCCACTCCCAGCAGTGGAACCCGCCAGAAGATCAATCAGTCGATTCTTGATTGGTGAAACTTAGTATTGAGTTGCTACTGGGTAAGTCCATGGAGGTAGTCCACAAGCCCCGGCGGGGCTGACGGGCGCAATCATACACCGCTTGCCGTGACGGGAGGCTAAAAATTCAACGTGAAACAATCGGTTGCAACGCATCCCTAACCGTTGTCCGAGTCCCTGATCTCGCGCCGTCACATCCGGTGAACAAAACTCGCTCGCCGTGAGAAATCCTCATCGCTACCCTTTGCGGACACAGGTCAGGGAGGACATCGCGATGCCGCTGAACACTGAAAAGCTCTTCATCACCCTGCTACTGCTTTTGCCATTCGGCGCAGGTGCCTCCACCGTCAATCGCTGCCAGGATCAAAGCGGCAGCGTGACCTTTACCACGCTGAGCTGCCCCAGCGGCCAAACGACAACGCCACAGGGTATCAACCCGGCATCAGGCATGACTTTCACGCCCCCTCCTCCAACTTCAAAAGCTGAGGAGACGAAAGATCGCAAAAGCCGAGAGGTGGTGGTCGTGGGTCAGCGCGATGATGGTTGCGGAAATATCCTGAGCGCAGAGCAGCGCCGCAAGGCAATCATCAATCGGCAGACGCCAACGGGGATGAGCAAACGTGATGTGGAAAATTTGCTCGGACGACCGGACAAGATCATCAGCCGGAACGCTGAAGTCCGATATGTGTATGAGGAAAAGAAGGGACGCAGCCGACAGGTGTCATTCGATGAGCACGGCTGTGTAAAAGGCAAACGCTAGAAAGCAAAAAGCCCGCATTTGCATGCGGGCTTTTCGTCTTATGGTGCACTCGACAGGATTCGAACCTGTGACCGCTCGGTTCGTAGCCGAGTACTCTATCCAGCTGAGCTACGAGTGCAGATGGCGCTTTTTAAACCAGTTCACCTCTGGGCATCGCATTTTACTTCTGGAAGTGAGTGGTGCTTCCGAAGACCTGTTGAAGCCAGGCTCTTTCTAACTTAAGACTGTTATTCGTATCACTACAAACAACGCTTAAATGGTGCACTCGACAGGATTCGAACCTGTGACCGCTCGGTTCGTAGCCGAGTACTCTATCCAGCTGAGCTACGAGTGCATTTGTTGCCGCGCATTATAGGCCGTCAAATCTCTTGGTCAAGCACTTTTTCTAGTAAATTCAACAACTTACCGATCAAGCCAGATTACAACGTACTACGCAAATAATGGCGGAGAACGGGGGATTCGAACCCCCGACACCCTTTTGAGGTGTACTCCCTTAGCAGGGGAGCGCCTTCGGCCACTCGGCCAGCTCTCCGCAACACGGGGCGTATAATAACCACCCTTTTCCCCGTTTGCAAACCAAAAATTCAATAAAAATTAATGGCTTGGTTCTTCGTCCTTCTCTTTCTTTATACGCAGGTAAATCTCTTCGCGGTGAACAGCTACTTCCTTGGGCGCGTTGACCCCAATACGTACTTGATTGCCTTTTACGCCGAGCACGGTCACGGTGACTTCACCATCACCAATGATCAGGCTTTCCGCGCACCGGCGAGTCAGAATCAGCATACCTATCTCCTTACGGCTTACATTCAAGGGACTACAGTCTGCACAGACAAACGGCATGATCCCGGCCGGAAGCGGCCGCTGGTCCATGCCTCAGTATCGACCAGCGCCGGAAAAAGAATAGCGACTTGCGCACACCCACTCGCAGAAGGCGCAGCAGAAACCGCGCCCTCTGCCCAAGGCTTACTCGCCCTGACGCGGTGCGTCGAGTTCGAAGGCAGTGTGCAGTGCGCGCACGGCCAGCTCCAGGTACTTCTCCTCGATCACCACCGAGACCTTGATTTCGGATGTCGAGATCATCTGAATGTTGATGCTCTCCTTGGCCAGCGCTTCGAACATGCGGCTGGCAACCCCGGCATGGGAACGCATGCCGACACCGACGATGGAAACCTTGGCGATCTTGGTGTCGCCAATGACTTCGCGAGCGCCGATTTCGTTGGCGGTGTTCTGCAGAACCTGCAGCGCGGCCTGGTAATCATTGCGGTGAACGGTGAAGGTGAAATCGGTGGTGTTATCGTGCGAAACGTTCTGCACGATCATATCGACTTCGATGTTCGCGCCACTAATGGGACCGAGAATCTTGAACGCAACGCCCGGGGTGTCTGGCACGCCACGGATGGTCAGCTTGGCTTCGTCGCGGTTGAAGGCGATGCCCGAAATGATCGGCTGTTCCATGGATTCCTCTTCATCAATGGTAATGAGGGTGCCTGGACCCTCCTTGAAGCTGTGCAGTACGCGCAGCGGGACGTTGTACTTGCCGGCGAACTCGACCGCGCGGATCTGCAGGACCTTTGAGCCAAGGCTCGCCATCTCCAGCATTTCTTCGAAGGTGATCTTGTCCAGACGCTGGGCCTGCGAAACAACGCGCGGGTCAGTCGTATAGACGCCATCGACGTCGGTGTAGATCTGGCATTCATCGGCTTTCAAGGCCGCGGCCAGTGCCACGCCGGTGGTGTCGGATCCGCCACGACCCAGGGTCGTGATGTTGCCGTCTTCATCGACGCCCTGGAATCCGGCGACCACCACCACACGACCGGCCTTCAGGTCGGCGCGGATTTTCTGATCGTCGATCTGCAGAATACGCGCCTTGTTATGGGCGCTGTCGGTGAGGATGCGGACCTGATTGCCGGTGTACGAAACCGCCGGCACGCCACGCTTGATCAGCGCCATGGCCAGTAGAGCGATGGTGACCTGCTCGCCGGTGGAAACGATGACGTCCAGCTCACGTGGCACCGGTTGATCGCTGATCTGCCGGGCCAGTTCGATCAGGCGATTGGTTTCGCCGCTCATGGCCGACAGCACCACCACCAGATCATCGCCCGCATCACGGAATTTCTTGACCTTGTCGGCCACCTGTTCGATGCGCTCGACCGAGCCCACCGAGGTGCCGCCAAACTTTTGTACGATTAAAGCCATCTCAAAGCCGCCTCAGCCCATGAAGGGCGCCCGTTATCATTCAAACCGCGAAGCGCCGGAACCCGAATGACGGGCCCCGGGTGGGTCGACTTAAATACCTTGCTCGGCGAACGGAACAGCCAGTGCCAGCGCTGCTTCGAGTCCGGCAGCATCAACACCGCCGCCTTGCGCCATGTCAGGACGACCGCCGCCTTTACCGCCTACTGCGGCAGCCGCCTGCTTCATCAAATCACCGGCTTTGAGTTGGCCAGTCAGGTCTTTGGTGACGCCTGCCACCAGCACGACCTTGTCTTCATGCACCCCGCCGAGCAGGATCACTGCGCGGCCGAGCTTGTTCTTCAATTGATCAACCAGGGCCAGCAGCGCCTTGCCATCCTGACCATCGAGACGGGCAGCGAGAACCTTGGCGCCCTTGACGTCCACTGCCGAGCCAGACAGATCGTCGCCCGCAGCACTGGCCGCCTTGGCCTGCAGTTGTTCCAGCTGTTTTTCCAGCAGCCGATTGCGTTCCAGCACCGCCGAAAGCTTGTCCAGAACGTTGTCGCGATTCCCTTTGACCAGGTTCGCGGCTTCCTTCAGTTGCTCTTCAGCGGCGTTCAGGTATTCCAGCGCCACGGCGCCGGTCACCGCTTCGATACGGCGCACGCCTGCGGCCACACCGCTTTCGCTGATGATCTTGAAAAGCGCAATGTCGCCGGTGCGGTTGGCGTGAATGCCGCCGCACAGCTCCACCGAGAAACCGCCGCCCATGCTCAGCACGCGAACGCTGTCGCCGTACTTCTCGCCGAACAGCGCCATGGCGCCCTTCTGCTTGGCGGTCTCGATGTCGGTTTCTTCAGTCTCGACGGCCGTGTTCTTGCGTACTTCGGCGTTGACGATGTCTTCAAGCGCCTTGATCTGCTCGGGCTTGATGGCTTCGAAGTGGCTGAAGTCGAAACGCAGGCGCTGACTATCGACCAGCGAGCCTTTCTGCTGGACGTGATCGCCCAGCACTTGGCGCAATGCAGCGTGCAGCAGGTGCGTGGCGGAGTGGTTCAGCGAAGTGGCTTGGCGAACTTCGGCGGCAACTTCGGTGCTGACGGTAGTGCCGACTTTCAGGCTGCCCGACACTTGAACACCGTGGTGCAGGAACGCGCCGCCGGTCTTGGTGGTGTCGCTCACGTCGAAGCGCGCATCGCCCACGGTCAGGTAGCCACTGTCGCCAATCTGGCCGCCGGACTCTGCGTAGAACGGGGTCTGGTCGAGGATGACCACGCCATCCTCGCCTTCGCTCAATTGCTCGACCGCGATACCGTCTTTGTACAGGGCGACGACCTTGGCCTCGCCTGCGGTGGCTTTGTAACCGGTGAACTGCGTGGCCACGTCGACTTTGACCAGGCTGTTGTAGTCCATGCCGAATGAGCTGGCGGAACGCGCGCGTTCACGCTGGGCGTCCATCTCACGCTCGAAACCGGCCTGGTCAAGGGTCAGGTTGCGTTCGCGGGCGATGTCGCCGGTCAGGTCCATCGGGAAACCGTAGGTGTCATAGAGCTTGAACACCACGTCGCCGGGGACGATGGTGCCTTTCAGTTCGGCGAGATCCTGCTCGAGGATCTTCAAGCCTTGCTCCAGGGTCTTGGCGAACTGCTCTTCTTCAGCCTTGAGCACGCGCTCGATGTGGGCCTGCTGGTTTTTCAGCTCGGGGAAGGCTTCGCCCATTTCGGCGACCAGTGCAGCGACGATCTGGTAGAAGAAGCTGCCCTTGGCGCCCAGCTTGTTGCCGTGACGGCAGGCACGACGAATGATGCGGCGCAGCACGTAGCCGCGGCCTTCGTTGGATGGCAGCACGCCGTCGGCAATCAGGAAGCCGCACGAGCGGATGTGGTCGGCGACGACTTTCAGGGACGCCTGATTGTCGTTGCTGCAACCGATGGCTTTTGCAGCAGCGGCCAGCAGGCTCTGGAACAGGTCGATTTCGTAATTGGAATTGACGTGTTGCAGGACGGCGCTGACGCGCTCAAGGCCCATGCCGGTGTCGACCGATGGCGCTGGCAGCGGGTGCAGAACGCCGTCGGCCGTGCGGTTGAACTGCATGAACACGTTGTTCCAGATCTCGATGTAACGGTCGCCGTCTTCTTCCGGCGAACCCGGCGGGCCACCCCAGATGTCGGCGCCGTGGTCGTAGAAGATCTCAGTGCATGGGCCGCACGGACCGGTGTCGCCCATGGTCCAGAAGTTGTCGGAGGCGTAAGGCGCGCCTTTGTTGTCACCGATGCGTACCATGCGCTCGGCCGGCACGCCGATTTCCTTGGTCCAGATGTCGTAGGCTTCGTCGTCCGAGGCGTAAACCGTGACCCAGAGTTTTTCCTTGGGCAGTTTCAGCACGCCGGTGAGGAAGGTCCAGGCGTAGGTGATCGCGTCGCGCTTGAAATAATCACCGAAGCTGAAGTTGCCCAGCATTTCGAAGAAGGTGTGGTGACGCGCGGTGTAGCCGACGTTTTCCAGGTCGTTGTGCTTGCCACCGGCACGCACACACTTCTGACTGCTCACGGCGCGGGTGTAGGCCCTTTTTTCCTGGCCTAGGAAGCAATCCTTGAACTGGTTCATGCCTGCGTTAGTGAACAGCAGGGTCGGGTCGTTGCCCGGGATCAGGGAGCTGGAGGCAACTCGGGTGTGGCCTTGCTCTTCGAAGAAGCGAAGGAAGGCTTCACGGATTTCTGCGCTTTTCATAGGTTCTTCCACGGAAACTGCGGCCTGGCACATGCATAGCGTCGTTCGACGCAGCGACGGCAAAGGGCCGCATTATATAGGCGTTGTACGCTCGGTACAGCGTGTTATTCGATAGAAACCGGCAATCGGGCTGATCACCCGATCAGCGAACGCCAAATTCGGCAAAGGCCGCCACCACCTTGTCCAGATGCGCAGCGGTCACATCAAGATGGGTAACCATGCGCAATCGCGGCGCGGCGCTCAGCACGATACCGCGCTCGGCACACAGGGCGTTGAGCGCCTGGGCGCGATCGCCGATCCGTACGTAAACCATGTTGGTCTGCACCGGCTCGACGTCAAAACCGAGGTCCGCGAGCGCTTTGCCCAAGGCGGTGGCATTGGCATGATCGTCGGCCAGGCGCTCGACCTGATGCTCCAGCGCGTACAACCCCGCGGCTGCCAGGATGCCGGCCTGGCGCATGCCGCCGCCGACCATCTTGCGCAAGCGCCGCGCCTTCGCGATGAACTCATTTGAGCCGCACAGCACCGAGCCGACCGGCGCGCCGAGCCCTTTGGACAAGCACACGGAAACTGAATCGAAATGCCGGGTGATCTCCCGCGCGTCCATGCCCAGTTTGACGGAGGCGTTGTACAGGCGAGCGCCGTCGAGGTGCAGGCTCAGGCCTTTTTCGCGAGTGAAAGCGCGGGCCGCCGCGAGGTACTCCATTGGCAGGACTTTGCCCTGCATGGTGTTTTCCAGGGCCAGCAACCGGGTGCGGGCGAAATGAAAGTCGTCGGCCTTGATGGCGGCGGCGACCTGATTCAGGTCCAGCGATCCGTCCGCCTGATTGTCCAGGGGCTGAGGCTGTATCGAGCCGAGCACCGCCGCGCCGCCGCCTTCATATTTGTAGGTATGTGCCTGCTGGCCGACGATGTATTCGTCGCCGCGCTCACAGTGGGCCATCAGGCCGAGCAGGTTGCTCATGGTGCCGGTCGGCACGAACAGCGCGGCTGCAAACCCAAGACGCTCGGCCAGCCATGATTCCAGCCGATTGACCGTCGGGTCTTCGCCGTACACGTCATCGCCAAGGGGCGCGCTGGCCATGGCGTCGCGCATGCCGGCCGAGGGTTGGGTCACGGTGTCACTGCGCAGATCGATAACCGCCACGATGAAGCTCCCACTGATTAGGGTCGAGCCTCAGTTCTGAGGCCCGGGGCATCGATAATCAAGGCTTGGGACAGGAATGCCAAGACGCCTTATAAGAAAAGCTGATGAAAACCATCAAAAAGGCTCCAAGCGAATCCGGGAAATGTATGTTACAAACTGCACGCCGACGCAAAACGCCGTTGGCAACGTTCTCAGGGCGGGGTGAGATTCCCCACCGGCGGTAATGGCGCGCAATGCGTCTAGCCCGCGAGCGCTTGCAGCGAGCTGAAGCTCGATGCAAGGTCAGCAGACCCGGTGTGATCCCGGGGCCGACGGTCATAGTCCGGATGAAGAGAGAACGGGACTGGCACAACAGGATCGTTTCAAGACAGCCCCAGGCGCTTGGCGTCGGGGACGGTTTCGCACGTACCCTGGCATCCCATTCGATCCAAAACGCCCTGTTTTTTTCATTAAACAGGAGTCAGAACACATGCAACCTACCGCCATTCACGCTCACGAGCGCATCGCTTTCATTCAAGCCTGTTGGCACAAGGCAATCGTCGATCAGGCGCGTAAAGGTTTTGTCGCCGAGATGGCGCAACACGGTTACGCCGAGACCGACATCGATTTCTTTGAAGTCGGCGGCGCGTTCGAAATCCCGCTTCACGCCAAATTGCTCGCCAAGTCGGGTCGCTACGGCGGCGTCGTGGCGGCCGGTCTGGTAGTCGACGGGGGTATCTATCGCCACGAGTTCGTGGCGCAATCGGTGATCAGCGCGCTGATGCAGGTTCAGCTGGAAACCGAAGTGCCGGTGTTCTCGGTCGTGCTGACCCCGCACCATTTCCACGCCGGTGAAGAGCACCAGAAGTTTTTCTTCGACCACTTCGTGCACAAGGGCCAGGAAGCGGCCAAGACCTGCGCGGACACGCTGACAAAGCTGCGTGCAGTGCGTCGGGTCGGTGAGGTGCAGAAAGCGGCGGGTTGATCAAACCGACGGCAGTTCATCCGCCAGAAAATCAGCGGATGTACCGGCCCCTGTGGGAGTGACCGGGGTGGCGCTCCACCTTGCTCACGAAGACGGCATTCCAGCCGCTAGAAATGTAGCGGATGTACCGGCCTCTTCGCGAGCAAGCTCGCTCCCACAGTTCGGTCTTCGGCGGGACAGATACCGGCGCGTCAGGCCAGCGACTCTTCCGTCGCCGGCACGATCAGAATCCCCGCCCGCAGTCCGTTTTTGACGTTCGGGTTGGGGAAGATGATCCGGGCGCCCTCTTCTTCTATCACCCAGCGTGAATCGGCCAGGTCTTCGGCCAGCACGTAACCTTTTTCCAGTTCCGTGAAGTTCTCGATGTCCGCCGGCAGGTGCAAGCGGAAGGCGTCACTGTGCTTGATGACTTCCCGGGCCACGCTGAACAGCTGCAAGCCGTCCAGATCGGCAGGCTGATCGGCGTTGGTGCCGGCGATCAGGTGTTCGAGGCAGGACTTCAGCTTGTCCAGATTGACCTGCTGGTTCTGCCCGAACGGGCGCGCCTTGCCCAGTTCCAGGGTGAAGGCTTCGGCGTCGAGCTTGTCGTAGGTGTAGGCGCTGAACACGATCGACGCCTTGTTCTGCAGCAGCACCGCTTCCATGCCCGCCGTGCGCAGACGGGCAAGTTCACGGCGGGAGTGGGCGCGACCTTCTTTCCACGGGTACAGCGCAAACTGCTCGATTCTGGAGCCGCGAATCGCGGTGTGCAGGTCGTAGTGCAGGCGGTAGCGGCCCGGAATATTGAAGAAGCTGGCGGCCAGACGCTCGAGTTCGCAGGCGCGCAAGGCTTCGCTGCCGCCGCTGTGCTCGTGACGGCCGTTGAACAGCCGGTTGACGTCCTGCTCGACGTATCGCTCGCCGCGACGCATCGCTTCGGGGTTGCCAAACAGGAACAGAATACGCGCGCGAGGCTTGAGTTCGCCCCGGGCGATGGCGTGAATCAGCGTGTCGAGCAGTTCGATCGGCGCGGTTTCATTGCCGTGGATGCCGGCGGACAGCAGCAGGTCGGTGCCATTGTCGCGTGCTTCGGGAGGCCGGACTTCCAGCGCCCCCTCAGCGAGCCAGCGCATGCGAACGCCGTCGACGGTCAGCTGAGTCTTTTCCGCGGGTTCGCGACCCGCGAGGGTCAGTTCAAGCAGTTTGCCGAGGGCGAGCATGGGGAAGCTTCCTGCGCAGGCTTAGTCGTGGGTGCAGTCTGGGCCGTGCACGTGGCCTTCTTCGTCGTCGCCGCTCATGTCAGCCGGCTCCATTTCCAGCTGCAGGCTGACCAGGTTGGTCGCCAATGGACGCAGCAGCAGGTTGGCGTATTCGGCATCGCCCTCTTCGACGTCAACGCCGATCAGCAACTGGCCACGGCCGTCCTGTTGAATCCAGACCTCTTTGCCCTGCCAGATAACGGCAAGACGGGTGCAGGACGTTTCCAGCTGAGTGCCGTCGGTGTCTTCAAGGATCAAACGCAGCGCGTCGGTCATGGCAAAACTCTCTCTGTAAAAGCAAAAACATCGTCGCCTGACGCCGCTCGGGCGCAGGCGTAACGGATGGGGTGCATCAGTTGATCTGGAAAGGATAGACCGCGCCCAGTTTCAGGTGCTGCGTCAGCTCGTCCAGCGCCGTGCGGCATTCGGTCAGCAACTGCGGATCGGCCAGATCACTGTCGCTCATGCGGTCGCGATAGTGCTTGTCGACCCACTGCGTCAGCGTGTCGTACAGCGGCGCGGTCATGATAACGCCTGGATTGACCGCCGCCAGTTCGGTTTCATTCAAGGCCACGCGAAGACGCAGGCACGCCGGGCCGCCGCCGTTCTGCATGCTCTGCTTGAGGTCGAACACCTTGACCTCGCGAATAGGGCTGTCGTCCGCCAGCAGGCGCTGCAGGTAATGCCACACGCGCTCGTTGCTGCGGCACTCTTCCGGCACGATCAACAGCATCGAACCGTCGGCGCGGGACAGCAACTGGCTGTTGAACAGGTACGAACGCACCGCATCTTCCACCGCCACTTCACTGCGCGGCACGCAGATGGCCTGGAAGCGACCGCCGCGTTGACCGAGTTTGGCGTGCAGCTCGGCGAGCATGGGCTCGGTATTGAGGAACGCATCTTCGTGGAAGAACAGAACTTCACCGTTGCCCACCGAGATCACGTCGTTGTGGAACACGCCCTGATCGATCACGGCCGGGTTCTGCTGGGCGAAGACCACGCCCTCGGCGCTCAGGCCATGCAAACGCGCAACGGCCTGGGACGCTTCGAGGGTCTGGCGTGCCGGGTATTTCTGCGGCGCGGGGAAACGGCTGTCGAACGCGGCGCGGCCGTAAACGAAAAACTCGACGCCAGGCTCCCCGTAGCTGCGGCAGAAGCGCGTGTGGTTGGCCGCGCCCTCGTCACCGAACTGGGCCACGGCAGGCAACGCCGCATGGTGGGCGAAATGCTGTTGATCAGCGAACATCGCGCCGAGCACGCGGCTGGTGGTCGGGTGCTCGATGCTGCGGTGGTATTTGCAGTTGAGGTTGGCGGCGGTGAAATGCACGCGGCCGTCGGCGGTGTCGGCGCTCGGGCTGACCGTGGCGGCGTTCGCTACCCACATGCTCGACGCCGAGCAACTGGCCGCCAGCAGCGGCATGGACTCTTTGGCGGCGCGCTCGATCACCTGTGCGTCGCTGCCGCTGAAGCCCAGCTTGCGCAGACCGGCCACGTCGGGACGTTCCTGCGGGGCCAGCACGCCCTGGGTGAACCCCATCTCCATCAGCGCTTTCATTTTGGCCAGCCCCTGCAAAGCGGCCTCGCGCGGATTGGAGGATTGCTGGCAGTTGTTCTGGGACGCGACATTGCCGTAGGACAGCCCACCGTAGTTGTGGGTCGGGCCCACTAGACCGTCAAAGTTGACTTCACAGGATTTCATCGGTGAGGCTCCGTGGATCTGTTTTTATGTGCACATTCTTCGATGTGCGCTGCGCTATCAAGGAGCGCGTTCAGTTCAGGGTGATGCCGGGCGTCAGGCTGGCAGGCAGCGCCAGGGTTTCCGTCTCCAGCGACGCGACCGGGTACGCGCAATAATCCGCCGCGTAATAAGCGCTGGCGCGATGGTTACCCGAGGCGCCGACACCCCCGAACGGTGCGGTACTGGCCGCGCCGGTCAGTTGCTTGTTCCAGTTCACGATGCCTGCACGGCTCTGCAGCCAGAACTGCTGATAGCGCGCTTCGGAATCCGACAACAACCCTGCCGCCAAGCCGTACTGCGTGGCGTTGGCCTCTTCGATGGCTGCGTCGAAATCAGCGTAGCGAATCACCTGCAACAACGGGCCGAACAGTTCTTCATCCTCACGATCCGCCACGTCACTGACGTCGATGATGCCCGGCGTCAGCAGCGCCGATTGCGCGGCAGGCTGGGTCATTTCGAGCAGGGCCACTGCGCCGTTGGCCAGCATCACTTCCTGGGCATCGAGCAGCGCTTGCGCAGCGCCAAGGGAAATCACCGAGCCCATGAACGGCGCCGGTTGTTGATCGAAGGCGCCGACCTGAATGGTCGAGGTCACTTCCACCAGCCGCGCCAGGAATGCATCACCCCATGCCCCTTGGGGCACCAGCAGACGGCGAGCGCAGGTGCAGCGCTGGCCGGCGGAAATGAAGGCCGACTGAATCACGGTGTAGACCGCGGCATCGACATCGGCGACCTGATCGACCACCAGCGGGTTGTTGCCACCCATTTCCAGGGCAAGAATTTTGTCCGGGCGACCGGCGAACTGTTGATGCAGGGAATTGCCGGTGCGGCTCGAACCGGTGAAAAACAACCCGTCGATGCCCCCATGACCCGCCAATGCGATACCGGTTTCCCTCGCGCCTTGCAGCAGATTGAGCACGCCCGCCGGCAGACCGGCCTCGATCCAGCACTGCACGGTCAGCTCGGCGACTTTAGGCGTCAGTTCGCTGGGTTTGAATACGACGGTATTGCCCGCCAGCAGCGCCGGGACGATGTGGCCGTTAGGCAAGTGGCCCGGGAAGTTGTAAGGACCGAACACCGCTACCACGCCATGGGGCTTGTGCCGCAGCACGGCGGTGGAGTCGCCTAGCGGACCGCTCTTCTCGCCGGTCCGCTCGCGGTAGCTTTGAATGGAGATCGCCACTTTGTTGGCCATGCTGGTGACCTCAGTCGCCGATTCCCACAGTGGCTTGCCAGTTTCCTCACCGATGCAACGGGCGATTTCATCGGCGCGGTTCTTCAGCGCAGCGGCGAAGGCTTCAAGCACGGCAATGCGCTCGTCCAGGCTGCGCGTCGCCCAGGCCGGAAACACCTGACGGGCCGATTTGACCGCCGCATCAACCTGTTCAGCCGTTGCGCTTTTGCCCGACCAGATCACTTGCTGGCTCACCGGGTTCAGGGACTCGAATGCGTCACCCTGGCCGTCCTGCCAGGCACCGCCGATATACAAGGTGTTCATCAAATACTCTCCCGGGCAGGCGACAGGGGCACGGCGCGAACCTGATCACCGGCGCTGAGGCGCAAGCGCTTGGCGGTCTGTGGATCGACCACCAGGGTGCCGGCGGCGAAACGCGCAGGGGCAGCGGTCACGCGGCAGTCTTCGCGCTTGCGGTTGTGGATAAGGAAGGGCGTCGCGTCGTCACCCGGCGTGCCGACGGCCAGCACCAGCGCCTGGCTGTCGCGGACCGCGCGGATCTTGCTGGTTTCGCACTCGATGGCAGGGCCGGCGTCGAAGATGTCGACGTATCCCTGATAGCTGAAGCCTTCAGCCTTGAGCATCGCCAGCGCCGGTTCAGTGCTGACGTGCACGCGGCCGATGACCTCGCGCGCGGCTTCTGAGAGGAAGCAGCTGTACAGCGGAAACTTGGGCATCAGCTCGGCGATGAACGCGCGGTTGCCGACTCCGGTGAGGTAGTCGGCCTGGCTGAATTCCATTTTGAAGAAGTGCCGACCCAGGCTTTCCCAGAACGGCGAATGACCCTGCTCGTCGGAGATGCCGCGCATTTCAGCGATGGTCTTGGTGCCGAACAGCTCCGGAAACTCGGCAATGAACAGCATCCGCGCCTTGGACAGCAAGCGGCCATTGAGGCCATTGCGGTAGTCGGCGTGAAGGAACAGCGAACACAGCTCGGAGTTGCCGGTGAGGTCGTTGGCCAGGAACAGCGTCGGGATCTCGCGATAGATGTTCAACTCTTGGGACGCGCTGACCGTCAGGCCTACCCGGTAGTTGTACCAGGGCTCACGCAAACCCACTGCGCCGGCCACCGCAGAAATGCCCACGACTTTCTCGTCGTCATCCTCGAGCACGAACAGGTAATCAGCATCGCCCCGCCCCGCCTCGCCACGGAAGGTTTTCTCGGCCCAGCCGACCCGGTGTGCCAGACGCTCTTCATTGGCCGGCAAGGTGGTCAGGCCTGCGCCGGTGCTGCGCGCCAGCTCGATCAGCGCCGGAAGGTCACTGCTGCGTACGGGACGAACGATCATGCTTTCTCCTCATGCCGGGGGTTCTGCAACCCCCGGCGAACTCGCTAACCTGCTTTACGGCGTCGGCCTGCCATTGCATCGCCGGTCGCCGTCAACTCATCTCAACCCAACTTGAGCCGGTTGTCAGACTGCGACGATGCGCACGCTGGCGCCTTCGCCGACGCCCAGCGCTTCGGCCGCAGTCAGACTCAAAGCGACCGGCTTGCCGGGCACCCAGTCCAGTTCCAGCATCACGGCGCGGTAATCCTGCAGCTGGCCATTGGAAACCAGATAAGGCCGCCCGCCTTTGACCGCATCACCGGTACTGACCGTGTCGACCTTGACCGGCACGACGCGGCTCTGGGCGATGGAACGAATGCCCGAGACCCGCGCGTGCAGGGTCGGCCCGCCGTCGAAGATGTCGATGTAATGATCGGTCTCGAAGCCTTCGCGCATCAGGATGTCGAAGGTGATCTGGGCGCGCGGATGGACCTGGCCCATGGCTTCCTGCGCTTCATCGGGAAGCAGCGGCACGTAGATCGGGTAATGGGGCATCAGCTCGGCGAGGAAAGTCCGGCTTTTCAGCCCGCACAGGCGCTCGGCTTCGGCGTAGTTGATGTCGAAGAAGTTGCGCCCGATGGCGTCCCAGAACGGCGAGTCGCCGTGGTCGTCGCTGTAGCCGACGATCTCGGTCACCACCGAATCGGCGAAGCGCTCTGGATGGCTGGCGACGAACAGCAGACGGCCGCGGGAATTGAGTTCCGACCACAGCGTGCCGACCAGTTCGGGCAGCACGTAGAAGCTGGTCAGCAGGCTGTTGCCGGTGAGGTCGTGGCACTGCGAGAGCACGTGAATCTTGTTGTGGATCTTCAGTTCACGGGAGGCGTGGACGAAGGTTTCGTTGCGAAAGCTGTAGAACGGCTCGGAATAGCCCGCCGAGGCGACGATCCCGGAACAGCCCACCAGACGGCCTGCTTCTGTGTCTTCGAGGACAAAGAAGTAGGTTTCTTCGCCGTTGAAACTGACTTCTGCCGAGAACGAGGCTTCGGACGCAGCAATCTTGTCACTCAGACGTCCAGCGTCATCCGGCAGGGACGTGACACCAATCGGGCTGTCTGCCGCGAGTCGTTGAACCTCGCTCAGATCCGCCATTTGCGCGGGGCGCATCACCAGCATGGTGTCACTCCTTGAGAAAAAAATCGGGCCGGTAGTCCGGCAGGAAAAACAAAAAGATGAAGCGCGTTCGACCTTGTAGGAGTGAGCTTGCTCGCGATAGCGGTGGTCCAGAGAAACATCTGCACCTGACCCAACGCGTTCGCGAGCAAGCTCACTCCTACAGGGAATGCGTACGCCAATCAGCCAAAGAGCGTGTCCCGGCCGACCGAGGAACTTACGCCCCGGCCAGCTTGGCAACCGCCCGTTCGAAGCGGTTCAGGCCTTCTTCGATATCGGCGTCTTCCACCACCAGACTCGGCGCGAAACGCACCACGTCGGGACCGGCCTGGAGCACCATCACGCCTTCCTGTTCGGCAGCGTTGAAGAAGTCTTTGGCTTTGCCTTTCCAGGCGTCGGTCAGCACGCAACCGATCAACAGGCCCATGCCGCGCACCTGGCTGAACACGCCGTATTGCTGACCGATCTTCTCCAGACGCGCCTTGAACAATTCATGCTTGGCCTTCACGCCCGCCAGCACTTCCGGGGTGTTGACCACATCGATGACCGCTTCGCCCACTGCGCACGCCAGCGGGTTGCCGCCGTAGGTGGTGCCGTGAACGCCAACGGCCAGGTGCTTGGCGAGTTTTTCAGTGGTGAGCATGGCCGCCATCGGGAAGCCGCCGCCGATGCTTTTCGCGCTGGAGAGGATGTCCGGCGTCACCCCGTAATGCATGTACGCGAACAGATGACCGCTGCGCCCCATGCCGCTCTGAACTTCGTCGAAGACCAGCAGCGCGTTGTGGTCGTCGCACAATTTGCGCGCGCCTTGCAGGTATTCGAGTTCGGCAGGCAGTACGCCGCCCTCGCCCTGGATCGGCTCCAGTACCACCGCGCAGGTCTTGTCCGAGACAGCGGCTTTCAGCGCGTCAAGGTCATTGAACGGGACGTGGGTGATGCCAGTGATTTTCGGCCCGAAGCCGTCGGAGTATTTCGGCTGACCGCCGACGCTCACCGTGAACAGGGTACGACCGTGAAAACTGTTCAGGGCCGCGACGATTTCGTACTTGTCCGGGCCGTACAGATCGTGGGCCACGCGGCGGGCGAGTTTGAAAGCAGCCTCGTTGGCTTCGGCGCCGGAGTTACAGAAGAACACGCGGTCGGCAAAGGTGGCGTCAACCAGCTTCTTGGCAAAACGCAGCGCCGGTTCGTTGGTGAAGACATTGGAGACATGCCACAGCTTGTTGGCCTGTTCGGTCAGCGCGCCCACCAGCGCAGGGTGCGCGTGGCCCAGCACGTTGACCGCGATGCCGCCGGAGAAATCAACCAGTTCGCGACCCGACTGATCCCAGACGCGAGAACCCTGACCGCGCACGGGGATAAACGCTGCCGGGGCATAGTTGGGGACCATCACCTGGTCGAAATCGGCACGTTGCACCGGTACTTGCTCAACGGACATCGGAGTCTCCTGAAGAGGAACGCCTGCCTGGGACAGGCGAGCGATGGAAGGATTGTAAGGACTGATTCGGGCCGGGCCTTGCCGCCAAGCGACAACTTCTTACAGCGCCAAACCGGCTTTTTACGGGGTTTGCGGCAATGCGACAAATTGCGTCACAAAGGCGCAGTTTAACCGGTGGCGTGCGCGTATTGCAGTGCAGGATCTAAACAGCCCACAGCTAATGCTCAACCACGCTCGGCGGGCACCGACGACAATTCGAATGGGCTGCTGCTGCGACGCTGGTTGCGGTCTTCACGGGGTGTGGCGCCGAAGAAGTTGCGGTAGGCGCTGGAGAAATGCGGCCCCGAGGAGAACCCGCAGGACAAGCCGATCTGAATGATCGACTTGCTGGTCTGCATCAGCATCTGGCGCGCCTTGTTCAGGCGCAGTTCGAGGTAATACTGGCTCGGCACGCGATTGAGGTACTGCTTGAAGATGCGCTCCAGCTGACGTCGCGACACGCACACGTGCTGGGCGATTTCGTCGGTGGTCAGTGGCTCTTCGATGTTGGCTTCCATCAACAGCACTGCCTGGGTCAGCTTCGGGTGGCTGGAACCCAGACGGTTCTGCAACGGAATCCGCTGACGCTCGCCGCCTTCACGGATGCGCTCCACCACCAGTTCTTCCGACACCGCGCCGGCCAGCTCGGCGCCATGATCACGGGCCAGCACCGCGAGCAACAGATCCAATACGGACATCCCGCCGCAGGCGGTCAGGCGATCGCGATCCCAATCGAACAGATGACTGGTGGCGATGACCTTGGGGAAGCGCTCGGCGAAATCGTCCTGCCAGCGCCAGTGCACCGCAGCACGGTAACCGTCGAGCAAACCCAATTGCGCCAGCGGATACACACCCGCCGACAACCCACCGATCACGCAGCCGGCGCGGACCAGCTGCTTGAGCGCGCCACCGAGGGCTGAGGACATCGGCGCCGGCGGCTCGTCAGCCAGCAGAAACAGCTTCTGAAACCCTTCCACACGACCGACCCACGGCTCGCCCGGCAACTGCCAACCGGCGCCGTCAACGGGGGGCTCGGCCTGCAGAAACGACAGTTCGTAAACCACTTCGGGGTGAACGCGCTGAGCAACACGCAGGGCTTCCTCCGCCAGCGCCAGGGTCAAGGCTTTGGTGCCGGGCCAGATGAGAAATCCGATTCGATGGGCAGTCATGGCGTGCAATCCGAAACGTGTCGCTAAAAGGGGTCGCACGCCTGGCATGCGATGGGATTCTGTAACCTTCAGTCAATGGCTGCGGTCTGAATGACGCGCAGCATGAACCGTTCTGAAGCAAAACGCACCGCACTCACATGGCGGGCTCGTTACTTCAAACTGCCGGACAGGAACTGCTGCAAACGCTCGGATTTCGGATTGACCAGCACTTCACGGGGGTTGCCGCTTTCTTCGACCAGGCCCTTGTGCAGGAAAATCAACTGGTTCGACACTTCACGGGCGAAGCCCATTTCATGGGTCACTACCACCATGGTCCGGCCTTCCTGGGCCAGTGCCTGCATGACCTTCAGTACGTCGCCGACCAGCTCGGGGTCCAGCGCGGAAGTCGGTTCGTCAAACAGCATGACTTCCGGCTCCACCGCCAACGCCCGGGCAATCGCCACGCGCTGCTGTTCGCCGCCGGACATGTGCCCCGGGTAAGCGTCCTTGCGGTGATACACGCCGACCTTGTTCAGATAATGTTCGGCCTTTTCCAGGGCCTCTTTCTTCGGCACGCCCAGGACATGCACCGGCGCTTCGATGATGTTTTCCAGTGCGGTCATGTGCGACCACAGGTTGAAGTGCTGAAACACCATCGACAGGCGCGAACGCATGCGCTGCAGCTGTTTCGGGTCAGCCGCTTTCAGACCACCGTTCTTGTTGGAGACGAGCTTCAGCTCTTCATTGTTGAGCAGGATGCGCCCTGATTTCGGCTGCTCCAGCAGGTTGATACAGCGCAGAAACGTACTCTTCCCCGAGCCGCTGGAGCCGATGATGCTGATGACATCACCGGCCTTGGCGGTCAGCGAGACGCCTTTCAGCACTTCGTGACTGCCATAGCACTTGTGCAGGTCCTGGACTTCCAGTTTGTTCATGATGTCGGTTCTCACAAGTAATCAGTCACTGAGCAGGCGGCCGCTGCGCAACGGTGTGCGGCCGGCCACTTTGGCCATCCAGAAACCCGGCTGGGCGTAACGCAGTTTTTCGATGGCGAACAGCACCCCGGCGGTACCGGCACAGACGGTGGTGGCGCGATCGGTCAACGGGTCGATGACTTCGAACAGCGGCTCGCCTGATTCGACCCAGCCCCCCGCCGGACGCAAGAAAGTCAGCACGCCGGGATGGGGCGCGTAAATCATTTCGGTGCCTTCGAAGGGCATGCCTTCGCAGGCTTCATGGCCAGCTTGCGGCCACTCGCCACTGATCAGGCCCTGCTCGGCGAGAAACGCCAGAATGCCCACGGCGTAGGCCTCGGCTTCAGCCTTGCCGGTGTTGGTCTGGCCGCCCAGTTCCAGCGTGGTCGCCAGGCAGGCCAGCGGAATCTGCGCGTCCGGGAACTGCTTGGACAAACGCAGCCACGGCAGGGAACAGGCTTCGTCGAACGAACTGCCGCCGGAATCTTCAGCCAGCAGCGCAACCGTGACCCCCAGATGCGCCGACAACGACCGCCATTGCGGCCAGTGCTGGGGCAAGGCGTACATGTGCAGCGAAGCGTCGGTGTCGCAATGCAGGTCCAGCACCACGTCGGCGTTGCAGGCGTGACCCAGCAAGACGCGCTGCATGCCGGCCAGTTCGCTGCCAGCCGGCGGTAACTGCTCAAGCACGTCGGCCATGGCCTGACGAACCAGTTTGACGTTGGCGTGGGGGTCGTCACCGAGCTTGCCTGCCAGCGCCTGAGCCACCGGCTCGCTCAATTCGGTGAAATCGCGATTGAAATTCTTGCCGCTGCCGTACTCGAAACGGCCCTGATGGTTGCCCTGCAGCAACTGGCCCAGACCGATTGGGTTGGCGACCGGCACCAGCTCGATGACGCCCTTGAGCAGGCCCTGTTCTTCCAGCTGGGTCAGGCGTTTCTTCAATTCCCAGGCGGTGCGCATGCCCGGCAGCTCATCGGCGTGCAGGCTGGCCTGTATGTAGGCCTTGCGCTCGCCCTGACCGAAACGGAACACACTCAGGGTGCGCTGGGTGCCGAGGTTGCCCCACGGCAAATCGTGATCGATGCGCTGCATATCAGTGCTTCCTCGGGGCGAGGTAACTGAGCCAGCGGCGCTCGGCCAGCTTGAACAGTTTCACCAGAATGAACGTCAGGCACAGGTAGAAAACGCCTGCGGTAATGTAGGCCTCGAACGGCAGGTAGAACTGAGCGTTCACAGCGCGCGCCGCACCGGTGATGTCCATCAGCGTGACGATGGACGCCAGACTGGTGGTCTGCAGCATCATGATCACTTCGTTGCTGTACTGCGGCAGCGCCCGGCGCAGGGCCGACGGCAGCAGAATGCGGCGGTACATTTTGGCTTTCGACATACCCATCGCCCGCGCCGCCTCGATCTCGCCCGGCGGCGTGGACTTCAGGCTGCCGGCGATGATTTCAGCGGTGTAGGCGCTGGTGTTGATGGCGAAGGCCAGGCACGCGCAAAAGGTGGCGCTCGACAGCCACGGCCACAGAATGCTTTCGCGCACCGCTTCGAATTGCGCCAGCCCGTAGTAGATCAGGAACAGCTGCACCAGCATCGGCGTGCCGCGAATGACGTAGGTATAACTCCAGGCCAGCAGATTGACCCAGGCGATTTTCGACACGCGCATCAGGCCCAGTGGCAGTGCAGCGAGCAAGCCGAAAAACAGCGACAGCGCGAGCAGTTTGAGGGTGATCAGCAGGCCGCCGAAATACAGCGGCAGGCTTTCCCAGACGACGTTGTAATCGAAAATCATAGGTCTGCCACCCTTACGCCGGCCGAGTAACGTTTTTCGATGTAGCGCAGTATCAGCAGCGAGACACTGGTGATCACCAGGTACATGGCCGCGACTGCGAGGAAGAAAGTGAAGGGTTCGCGGGTGGCATCGGCCGCCTGCTTGGCCTTGAACATCATGTCCTGCAGACCGACCACGGAAATCAGTGCGGTGGCCTTGGTCAGTACCAGCCAGTTATTGGTGAAACCGGGGATCGCCAGACGGATCATCTGGGGTACCAGAATGCGGAAGAACACCCGGCCACTGCTCATGCCGTAGGCCATGCCCGCTTCGGCCTGGCCTTTCGGGATGGCCATGAACGCGCCGCGGAAGGTCTCCGACAGGTACGCGCCAAAAATGAAACCCAGCGTGCCGATACCGGCCACCAGCGGGTTCAGGTCAATGTAGTCGTCGTGACCGAGCAACGGCGCAACGCGGTTGAGCAGGTCCTGACCGCCGTAGAAAATCAGCAGAATCAGCACCAGATCGGGAATGCCGCGGATCACGGTGGAGTACAGATCGCCCAGCCAGGCCAGCCAGCGCACCGGCGACAGCCGCAATGCCACGCCGATCAGGCCGAGCACGATCGCCAGCGCCATGGAGCACAGAGCGAGCTGCAAGGTCAGCCATGCACCGTCGAGGATGACGGCTCCGTAACCTTTCAACATGTTGTTTGGCCCTCAAGCGCGGGATAGAAAAATGGCGCAATCAGTCGGTGCGGTGACCGGCTGTTTGCGCCATTGACGGCTTTAAACCAACTTACTTGCCGTAGATGTCGAAGTCGAAGTACTTGTCCTGAATGGCTTTGTATTTGCCATTGGCACGGATGGCCGCGATGGCGGCGTTGAGCTTGTCCAGGTCCGCCTTGTCGCCTTTGCGCACGGCAATGCCGACGCCATCGCCGAAGTAGTTGACGTCGGTGAAGGCCGGGCCGACGAACGCGTAGCCTTTGCCGGATTCGGTGTTCAGGAAGCCGTCCTGCAGCAGGGTGGCATCCGCCACGGTGCCATCGAGACGACCGGCGCCGATGTCCAGATAGACTTCGTTCTGCGAGCTGTACGGCTTGATTTCAGCACCCAGCGGGGCCAGGACTTCCTTGGCGAAACGCTCGTGGATCGAGCCACGCTGCACGCCGATGTTCTTGCCTTTGAGCTCGGTCAGGGCGTCGCTGACGACGGTGCCCTGCTTCATGACCAGGCGGGCCGGGGTGTTGTAGTACTTGTTGGTGAAGTCGACCGACTTCTTACGGTCTTCGGTGATGGACATCGAGGACAGGATGGCGTCGATCTTGCGCACTTTCAGCGCCGGGATCAGGCCGTCGAATTCCTGTTCGACCCACACGCACTTGACCTTCATCTCTTCGCACAGGGCGTTGCCGATGTCGTAGTCGAAGCCGACGATGCTGCCGTCCGGCGCCTTCGAGGCAAACGGAGGGTATGCCGCTTCGATGCCGATCTTCATGGGCTTTTCATCGGCGAACACGGGCTGTGCCAATACGGTCAGTGCCAGCGCACCCAGCAGCATGAGCTTTTTCATTTCTTGGAACTCCATCGGTATAACGCGACAAATGGCAGTGAGCGAGACGCTCAATGAACAGGAGGAATCAGAAATTGCGACGCGAGGTGCCGGCGGGTCTCTGGACCCGACTAGCCTACGGCGAGTGGTCGGCATTTTAGCGGCAGGCTGAAAGTCGATATTTCTTCAATGCGACAACTAGTTACAGAAGCGCATGAAATCGTATTCAGGCTAATTGACATCCAAAAAGCTTTATGCAAGTGCCAGAGCTGGCAAACCTATCAACGAAGCAAATAACGCGCCCATTATTGGCAAAGCCTTATGATCCGGCAAGTCCAGCGTAGGAGCGGGTTGATGCGGGACGATGAAATGCCTGGTTTTCGGGTGGAAATGCCCCACCGGGGCGAGGGAGGTTACCCGGGCGGATGCGCGGTAACAAATCGATATTTCTCGATTCTTGAGCCTGGGAAACGTGAAGATCAAGAGCGTCCGCCTGGGGGCGGACTGTTTCGCCTTCGGCGAGTTACTTGGAAAAGTCGAAAGTCGCACCATCCCCAAGTAACCAAAGGTGCTTGCTCCTGGTTTGGCCCTCCTTCGTCGGGTTCCCTCACTCCGACGAAGCTCCGTGGGCCCGCGCCGAACGGACATCCATGTCCTAGCGGCGCTCTCGCGGCATCCATGCCGCTCGGCCCACTCCGCGTCGTCTGCGTTCGGCCTGCACCCAAGTCGCGATTGGCGGTGTTTGAGCCTCTTGCGTATGAAGATCAAAAGCAGATCAAAAGCAGATCAAAGGCAGATCGAGGGCGGATCAGGGCCGGATTGCGGGCTAAGGATACTGGGGGACTTGTGGGAGCGAGCTTGCTCGCGAAGGCATTGGCACCTCCACCAAATAATTGGTGTTTGAAATGCAGCATTCGCGAGCAAGCTCACTCCCACAAGGACGGGGGTGCGATCAGCATAATTGTTGGCGCCTGGACTGGCCTCTTCCCGGCTAAAGCCGGTCCCACTAACAGACCGCGCGCCCCCGTAGATACTCTGTTCCCGATCAAGCTTTTTGCAGATGTTTTTCGCTGAAAAGCTTGGCCGTATTGAAGTCTTCGCCGCTGCGCATGCAAGCCCACAAACCTGTCAGGTATTTACGCATCACCGCGCAGATCGCTTGCATCTTACGTTTGCCTCGGCCCACCAGAGCCTCGTAAAAACCCTTCACATAGGGATCGCAGCGGATCGCAGTCAGCGCTGGCATGTACATTGAACAGCGTAAGTAAGCGTTGCCGCATTTGCTGAGCCTGCCAGGCTTGTCGATGCTCGTTCCAGACTGAGTCAGCCGTACATCCAGCCCTGCATGGCGGCTTACCTGGCCTGACTTCAAGGTCGTTGGCAGGGTCGCCATTTCGGCAAGCGCGGCCAGCGTGGAGACCTCGCCCATGCCGGGGGCCGCCAGCATATTATCGAACTGACCTTGCAGCACCGGACAGCTGGCAACCAGATCCAGTCCAGCCTTTCTGAAGCGTTCAATACGCTTGTCAAAGGCTGCGATGGCCTCTTCTTCGTCTTCGATCAGCAGTGCCGAGGACGTGTCAGTCGCCTTAAGCGCGTGCAACTCATTTTTCGCCTGGGTACGGTGGTCGACCAAACGATTGATGTGCCGGCCGATAGCCCGCAGCTCAAGCTGGGCGGAAGTTGGCGGAGTCCACAAGCTAGGCGTCATACGCTCGCCATATTCGGCAAGCAACTGGGCATCGATTGCATCCGTCTTGCTGTGCTGAAGCTTCAGCCTGGCAAAATTACGGGAGCTTTTCGGGTTAATCACCGACACCGGCAAACCCGCTGCACTCAGCTCTATCGCCAGATCCAGGTAATAGATACCGGTGGCTTCCATGACAACGCTGAGCGGTTTGAGGGCCAGGAGTTTCTTGACGGCAGCCTTGCGGCCTTTAGGTGTTTGAGCAATTACCCACGCGCCGGCTGATCGACCCTTATCGCGCCATCCCATAGCCGTCGTGCGTGAACCAACATCAAGACCGACGTGAATAGCCATGGCTTTCATCTCCAGAAAAACTGGGTAATGATGGCTCTGGTTCCCCTGACCTCGAACTTCATGCCGCTGCAACCTTGTAATGCGAAGTCCGACTTGTCGGCTTCTCGATACTCTACGTGGTGGGCAATGAGGCGGGGGGACCTCTCTACGGACAAGGTCAGGATTAACGTCTGCCTTAGGGACCGATCGGTCTCCCCCAGAACACATCTTTTTGGTTATGCATCCAGAAGACTAGCGAGTCTGAGCGGGTGTGTGAGAAACATACAAGGACCGGCTTTAGCCGGGAAGCCTTTGATCTGCTTTTGCTCTTCAAACACAAAAAGCCCAGACACCACCAAACGCGACTTTGGTGCAGGCTGAACGGAGGTCTCGCGGAGTGGGCCGAGCCGCAGGGATGCGGCGAGAGCGCCGTCAGGACATGAATGTCCGTTCGGCGCGGGCCCACGGAGCGAGGCCGGAGTGAAGGAACCCGACGAAGTCGGGCCCAACCGAGAGCAGGCACCCTTGGTTACTTGGGGTGCTTTTCCAAGTAACTCGCCGAAGGCGAAACAGAGGCCGTTAGGCCGACGCCCTTGATCTTACGAAGCAAGACCGTCAGGCCGCAGTCATGGTCTTGTGGGTTTCCACCAGATGCGCAACCACACTCGGATCAGCCAGCGTCGAGATATCGCCCAGCGCGTCGTACTCCCCGGTCGCGATCTTGCGCAGGATGCGTCGCATGATCTTCCCGGAACGGGTCTTCGGCAGACCCGGCGCCCACTGAATCACATCCGGCGAAGCGATCGGGCCGATCTCCTTGCGCACCCAGTTGCGCAGCTCGATGCGCAACGCTTCGTCCGGCACCTCACCGCCATTGAGCGTGACGTAGACGTAGATGCCCTGCCCTTTCAAATCGTGAGGCACACCCACGACCGCCGCTTCGGCCACTTTCGGGTGAGCCACCATCGCGCTCTCGATTTCGGCGGTGCCCATGCGGTGGCCGGACACATTGAGCACGTCGTCGACGCGGCCGGTGATCCAGTAGTAACCGTCTTCGTCGCGACGGGCGCCGTCACCGGTGAAATACATGCCGCGGAAGGTCTTGAAGTACGTGTCGACAAAACGGTCGTGGTCGCCGTACAGGCTGCGCGACTGACCCGGCCACGAGTCGAGAATCACCAGATTGCCTTCCGCCGCGCCTTCGATGAGGTTGCCCAGGTTATCCACCAGGGCCGGGATCACGCCGAAGAACGGACGCGTCGCCGAACCCGGCTTCAAGGCAATGGCGCCAGGCAGCGGGCTGATCAGAATGCCGCCGGTTTCGGTTTGCCACCAAGTGTCGACGATCGGGCAATTCTTGTTGCCGACGGTGTTGTAGTACCAGTTCCAGGCTTCCGGATTGATCGGCTCGCCGACTGAACCCAAGAGACGCAGGCTCGAACCATCAGCACCGTCTACGGCCTTCGTGCCTTCAGCCATCATGGCGCGAATGGCGGTCGGCGCGGTGTAGAGGATGTTGACCTTGTGCTTGTCGACAATTTTCGACACGCGGGTGATGTCCGGGTAGTTCGGCACGCCCTCGAACAGCAGCGTGGTCGCGCCATTGGCCAGCGGGCCGTAGACGATGTAGCTGTGGCCGGTGACCCAGCCGACGTCCGCGGTGCACCAGTACACTTCGCCCGGACGGTAATCGAACACGCGCTCGTGGGTCAGCGCCGCGTACAGCAAATAGCCCGCTGTGGTGTGCAGCACGCCCTTCGGCTTGCCGGTGGAACCTGAGGTGTAGAGGATGAACAGCGATTCTTCGGCGCCCATTTCTTTCGGCGCGCAGGTGCTTGAGGCCACGTCCAGCAGCGAGTGGTACCAGATGTCGCGATGACGGTTCCACTCGATATCGCCGCCGGTGCGCTTGCACACGATGACCTTCTGTACGCTCGCTGTTTCCGGGTTGGTCAGGGCACGGTCGACGTTCGCCTTCATGGCGGTTTTCTTGCCGCCACGGAGCCCTTCGTCAGCGGTGATCACCACTTTCGACTTGCAGTCGATGATGCGACCGGCCAGTGCTTCAGGTGAAAAGCCGCCGAACACCACCGAATGAATCGCACCGATGCGCGCGCAGGCCAGCATGGCCACCACGGCTTCCGGGATCATCGGCATATAGATAGTGACGACATCGCCGCGATGGACATCCTGCCCGCGCAGCGCGTTGGCGAACTTGCAGACTTCTTCGTGCAGTTCGCGGTAGGTAATGTTGCGGCTCTCGGAAGGATCGTCGCCTTCCCAGATGATCGCGATTGAATCACCGCGCTCGGCCAGATGGCGGTCGAGGCAGTTGTAGGAAACGTTCAGGGTGCCGTCGGCGAACCACTTGATGTCGACGCGGTGGTCGTCGAAGGAGGTCTGTTTGACGGTGGTGAATGGCTTGATCCAGTCAAGGCGCTGGGCTTGTTCGCGCCAGAAGCCATCGGGATTGACCACCGACTGCTGGTACATCGCCTTGTAGGTCGCCTCGTCAGTCAGCGTGTTGGCTGCCACTTCAGGGCGGACGGGGTACAGGGAAGCCGCACTCATCTTTCTTACCTCGGTGGAAATGTTGTTGTTTTATGACCCTGTTGTATCCGCCGATGGCTGCAAAGGCCATTCGACGATGGTCTTACCGACTCCGAGCATAGCGCCGAAAGCAGCTGAGGTGCCCGGTTTCAGGCAAATCTTCATGTCCCGGCTACGACTAAAGAACCCGTCGAGCCCTGCCAACAACCGAATAACAGCGATTGTTGCCGATTTGCTCAACAGACTTTATCAGAATGGTTTCTATATGAATTCCGGACAGGGGCATAGAATCCGTTCCGCCAACACGGCAAATGATTGATTAACAACAGCCCCCACGCTGGAATATCGATCAACTAAACCCACCCGGTCATCATTCGCTTCACCCAGAGCCCCACAAGGATTCTGCGCACCCTGTCGACCGCACTTTCTGCGTCGCAGTGTTAATGAAGCAACTTAGAGGAAATGAGTAATGAAAGCTGCACTGGTTGTAATGGCTCTTTGTGGTTTCAGCGCCATGGCAATGGCAGAAGAATCCGGCGCAAAAGTGGCCGCCCAGCAACAGCGTGTCGAGGAATACACCTACTCCACCAAGCTGGATATCGCGAAGGTTATTTCGGTGGATGAAGTGCCGAACGTCTGCCAGGTCGTCCCACAGCATATGACCTACGTTGACTCTCAGGGCAAACGCCACGTGCTTGAGTATCAGGTCATGGGCAACGGTTGCAGCAACGGCTGATCAGTTGCGCTCGCCGCTTGCTTGCAAGAGCGCTTGCCCGCGAATCGCGGTGTATGAGTTTATATATCCGCTAACAGCATTACCGATTCGCGGGTAAGCGTGCCTCTACAGTCATGAACAACTTTTAACTTTGGCCTATTCCGTAGTGCTTCAACTTATTGGCGACGGTTGTATGGGAAACACTCAATCGCTTGCCTAATAAACGGCTGCTCGGGTGCGCCGCATATAGCTGCTCAAGTACTGCTTTCTCGAACCGCCCGACAATGTCTTCCAGCCCCCCTTCCAGGGAAAACGCTCCCAAGGGTTGTCGCACGCCGTAATCCGGCAGGCGAATATGTTCAGCTTTCACCAGTTTTCCGTCGCACAGCGAAACAGCCTGGAACAATACGTTTTCCAGCTGCCGCACATTGCCCGGCCAGTGGTATTGGCTGAGCCGCTCCATTGCCGCTGGCGCCAGCCGGGGTAAGGCGCAACCAATCTGCCGACTGGCCTGATCAATAAAGTGCTCAACCAGCGGCGCGAGACCGTCCAGGCAGTCGCGCAGGGGCGGAATGTGCAGCGACAGCACGTTGAGCCGGTGGTAGAGGTCCTGGCGGAATTCGCCCCGGGTGCAGAGTTCGGACAAGTCCACTTGCGTGGCACAGATGATGCGCACGTCTAGGTACACCTCCTCGTCGCTGCCGACCCTCCGAAAGCACCCTTCCTGTAAGTAGCGCAGCAGTTTCGCCTGCAACCGTCCACTCATCTCCGCGACCCCGTCGAGAAACAACGTCCCCCCCGAGGTCAATTCGAGCAGCCCCAGCTTGCCATCGGCTCGTGCACCTTCAAATGCGCCGGGGCCGTAGCCGAACAGCTCGGTCTCAGCCATGGATTCGGAAAACCCCGCGCAGTTGAGCGCCATCATCGGCGACTGGCCGCGCGGGCTGGCCAGGTGACAGGCCCGCGCCAGCAGTTCTTTACCCGTGCCGGTTTCGCCTTCGATCAACAACGGCGCATCCAGCGGGGCCATGCGGCGGGCCTCCCGAACCACCGCGGCCATCACCTTCGAACTCTGAAAAATACTGTCGAAACCGCGCAGCTCCTGCTTGCGCACGTTATAGATGTGCTCGCCGACCCGGTCGGCGCGGTGCAGTGTCAGCACGGCGCCGGCCATGGCCTCGCTGTCTTCGTGCTCGGATTGCAGGGGCGCGATGTCAGCCAGAAAGATGTCGCCTTTGACCTTCACGCGCAGACCGTTGATGCGCGAGCGATTGGCGCGCACCAGTTGCGGCAGGTCGAAATCCTCGGCGTAACGGGACAGCGGAATGCCCGGTACTTCATCAACCCGCACGCCCAGCAGCTGCGCGGCGGCGCGGTTGGCCGCAACGATGGAGCCGCCCATGTCGATGGAGAGCACCGGGAATTCAAGTGCGCCGAGCAAAGCATTGAGCTCCATGTGCCGACGCTCGCTGGGCATCAATCCCACACGCTTGACGCCGAATACCCCGGCGACGGTCTCGAACTTCGGCACCAGCGCCTGGAACTGCAGATTGATCAGGTTCGGGCAACGCAGGTAAATGGCGTCGCCATGCTCACCGCCCACTTCGCCGCCGGAGACGTTGACGCCGTAAGCCACCAGCAACTCGAGGATGTCGCGCAGGATACCGACGCGGTTCTGGCAATGGACTTTGATACGCATGGAGGGCTCGCGAACGTGGCATCGATTTCGGATTAGGCCGAGTTTATCGTCAAGAATACGTTACAGCGCAAGCATTGGATGAAGCGCAATGGTGGTGCATATGAGTAAGCAACGGCTAGGCGTCACGATTTCTTTACAGATCCGCGAGCATTGCGGCGCTGATCGAACGGCAAACCTGCACTTCAAGAGCGCCAAATCAGCTATCAATGGCTCAATCGGATTTAACCTCCCTACATACATCGCTTGCTCCATATAAGAAAAAACCATCAGGAGAGCCCCATGAGTACGCAGTACGTCGCCCGCGAGCCGGACGCCACCGGATTCATTGATTACTCGGAAGCCGAGCATAGAATCTGGAACACCCTCATCACCCGGCAGCTCAAAGTCGTCGAGGGCCGTGCGTGCCAGGAGTATCTGGATGGGATCGAGCAACTCGCCCTGCCCCACGACCGTATTCCGCAGCTCGGCGAGATCAACCGCGTCCTCGGCGCTACAACGGGTTGGCAAGTCGAGCGCGTACCGGCGCTGATCCCTTTTCAAACGTTCTTCGAGTTGCTGGCGAGCAAGCGATTTCCAGTCGCTACGTTCATTCGCAGCGAAGAAGAGCTCGACTACCTGCAAGAGCCCGACATCTTTCACGAGGTTTTCGGACACTGCCCGCTACTGACCAACCCCTGGTTTGCAGAATTCACCCACACCTACGGCAAGCTCGGTCTGGCAGCCAGCAAAGAGCAGCGCGTGTATCTTGCCCGCCTCTACTGGATGACCATCGAGTTCGGCCTGGTCGACACGCCCCAAGGGCGCAAGATCTACGGCGGCGGCATCCTTTCCTCGCCCAAGGAAACCGTTTACAGCGTGTCATCAACCCCTGAACATCAACCCTTCGACCCGATTGAAGCCATGCGCACGCCCTACCGCATCGACATTCTGCAGCCGCTGTATTTTGTGCTGCCGGATCTCAAGCGCCTGTTCGACCTTGCCCACGAAGACATCATGGGCATGGCCCGCACGGCGTCCGAACGGGGGCTGCACGCGCCGAAGTTCGCCGCCAAGACCAAAGCCGCCTAAAACAAAAGCTGCCTGAAACAGCAGCCCGAACCCGATCAAGGAATCTCCCAATGACCGCTCTCAATCAATCCCAGTGCGAAGCCTGCCGCGCCGACGCCCCACAGGTCAGTGACGCCGAGCTGCCGGATTTGCTCAAGCAGATCCCGGACTGGAACATCGAAGTGCGTGACGGCGTCATGCAGCTGGAAAAAGTCTTTCTGTTCAAGAATTTCAAATTTGCACTGGCGTTTACCAACGCGGTCGGCGAAATTGCCGAGGCCGAAGGTCACCACCCGGGTCTGCTGACCGAATGGGGCAAAGTGACCGTGACCTGGTGGAGCCATTCCATCAAGGGGCTGCACCGCAACGATTTCATCATGGCCTCCCGCACAGACGAGGTGGCCAAAAGCGCCGAGGGCCGTAAGTAAATGCATTTTTCACAGATCCAGCGCGTACCGGACGATCCCATCCTGGGCCTGATTCAGGCCTATGCCAAAGACCCGAATCCGAACAAGTTCGACTTGGGCGTGGGCGTCTATAAGGATGCGCAGGGCCTCACCACTATTCCCCGTGCGGTGAAAATCGCCGAGCAGCGGCTGGTCGACTCGCAACCCACCAAAAGTTACATCGGTGGCCATGGCGAACCGCGGTTCGGCACGCTGATCTGTGAGCTGGTCATGGGCGCCGACTCACCGCTGATCGCCAGCAAGCGCGTTGGCGCCACCCAGACACCCGGCGGCACCGGCGCGCTGCGTTTGAGCGCGGACTTCATTGCCAATTGCCTGCCGGGCAAGGGCATCTGGCTGAGTGATCCGACCTGGCCGATTCACGAAACCATCTACGCCGCGGCGGGCCTGAAAGTCAGTCACTACCCCTACGTGGGCAGTGACAACACGCTCAACGTGCCGGCCATGCTGGAGACGTTGAGGACCATTCCCGAGGGCGACGTCGTCCTGTTGCATGCCTGCTGCCACAACCCGACCGGGTTCGACCTGTCCCGTGATGACTGGTACGCGGTGCTGGAAATCGTCAAGCAACGCAACCTGCTGCCCTTGATCGATTTCGCGTATCAGGGTTTTGGTGACGGCCTTGAGGAGGACGCCTGGGCGGTTCGCCTGTTTGCCGGCGAACTGCCTGAGTTGCTTATCACCAGTTCCTGCTCGAAAAATTTCGGCCTGTACCGCGAGCGCACCGGCGCCTTGCTGGTCTGCGCCGACACCACCGACAAGCTGCTGGATGTGCGCAGTCAGCTGTCGGCGACGGCCCGTAATCTGTGGTCGAATCCACCGGATCATGGCGCTGCCGTCGTCGCCGAAATCCTCGGCGATCCTGAGTTGAAAGCCCTGTGGGCTGAGGAAGTCGAAGAGATGCGCAGCCGCATTGCGCACCTTCGGGTCGGGCTGGTCGAGGCACTCACGCCGCTGGGTCTGGGTGAACGTTTCGCCCACATCGCCGTGCAGCGCGGCATGTTTTCCTACACCGGCATGAACGACGATCAGGTGGCGCGTCTGCGCAACGAACACAGCGTGTACATGGTGGCGGCGGGTCGCGCCAACGTGGCGGGGATTGACGCCACGCGACTGACTGAGCTGGCAGCGGCATTTGCAGCGGTTTGCGAGGACTGAGGCGATCACCGCTCCCGCACTTTTTCAGGGCCGCGCGCATGTTGTAGGAACCCATGCTCACTACATGACCGGCGGCCCGCATTTAAAAGTCTGATTGTCATTTGTACTGCTGTATCCTCCCTGAGCGTTTTAAGACGCGCTGTTCAATTCAGCCGCAACACACTTGTGAGGAGCGATGATATGCATGAAATCCCGAACTTCCCCTTCCCAAGCCAAACCCAGCAAAGTGCAGCAGCCCGCCAGGAACTCGGTCAGCCGATCGAGATGAAAGCCAGCGGTAAGAGTAACGACAGCAGCAAAGCCCAAAGCCCGCGCTGAAGGCCGAGTTACCGCTGACTGTTCAGCCCCTATGGAAGAGCGTCTTCAAGGTGTATTTCCATAAGGGCTGAATCATTCGCAACAGGCTTCACCTCTGCTTGACCCCGAATCAGATCCGCCCATCCGCTGCTGCCATGAACCGCTATGCCTCATTATCATGTGCCCTCGCACGGATTCAAGCGTCTACGCTTCAACCCGATTGCCCCCTCGCCTTTCTATTTCCGTCGTAACCGTGGATCTATGCCCATGCCAGACGCTTCGAGCGCTGCCCCTCAACGTCCTATGGCTGTCACGCTGCAGGTTGTTTCCATCGTGCTGTTCACCTTCATCGGCTACCTGAACATCGGTATCCCGCTGGCCGTATTGCCGGGCTATGTGCACACCGACCTAGGCTTCGGCGCGGTGGCCGCCGGGCTGGTCATCAGCGTGCAATACCTCGCCACACTGCTCAGCCGCCCCTTTGCCGGGCGCTTCATCGACACCCGAGGCCCGAAAAAGGCCGTCATCATCGGCCTGTTCGGCTGCGGGTTGAGCGGCGTGTTCATGCTCCTCGCCGACTGGCTCGACGCCTGGCCGATGGTCAGTCTGGTCAGCTTGTTCGTGGGCCGTCTGGTGCTCGGCAGCGCAGAAAGTCTGGTTGGCTCCGGCTCGATTGGCTGGGGCATCGGCCGCGTCGGCGCTGCCAACACGGCCAAAGTGATTTCCTGGAACGGTATCGCCAGCTACGGCGCACTGGCCATCGGCGCGCCACTGGGTGTGCTGCTGGTCAGCGCGCTGGGGCTGTGGAGCATGGGCGTCAGTATCATGCTGCTGGCGGCGCTGGGGATTTCCCTGGCCTGGAAGAAAACCCCGGCGCCGCTGGTGCATGGGGAACGTTTGCCCTTCCTTCACGTGCTAGGGCGTGTGCTGCCCCACGGCACCGGGCTGGCGCTGGGTTCGATCGGCTTCGGCACCATCGCGACGTTTATCACCCTGTATTACGCCAGCCACACCTGGCCGAATGCGGTGTTGTGCCTGAGCCTGTTCGGCGCCTGTTTCATCGGCGCACGCCTGCTGTTCGGCAACCTGATCAACCGCATCGGCGGCTTCCGCGTGGCGATTGCCTGCCTGTCAGTGGAGACGTTGGGGTTGCTGCTGCTGTGGCTGGCGCCCAACCCGAATCTGGCGCTGGCCGGTGCGGCGCTGACTGGCTTCGGCTTCTCGCTGGTGTTCCCGGCGCTCGGCGTCGAAGCAGTCAATCTGGTTCCGCCGGCCAGTCGCGGTGCGGCAGTGGGGGCTTATTCGCTGTTCATCGACCTGTCGCTGGGAATTACCGGGCCGGTGGCGGGCGCCGTGGCGGCAGGTTTCGGCTTTGCGTCGATCTTCCTGTTCGCCGCGTTGGCTTCGGTGAGCGGGCTGGGGCTGAGTGTGTATCTGTACAAGCACGCGAACAGGACTCGGGAAAAGCCGGTCACCAGCTGATCACGTCAACGCTGTTTAAAAATCGACCTTGCCCCGCCCTGCCTTGATCGACCCGCGCTTGGTCTTTGATTCCAGCCGGCGGGTCTTCGAGCCCAGGGTCGGTTTGGTCGGCCGACGCTTCTTCTCGACCTTCCCCGCACTGACGATCAGCTCACTCAAACGCTCCAGCGCATCGGCACGGTTCTGTTCCTGCGTCCGGTACTGCTGCGCTTTGATGACGAGCACGCCGTCGCTGGTGATACGACTGTCACGCAGCGCCAGAAGTCGTTCCTTGTAGAACGGCGGCAGCGACGAGGCGTTGATGTCGAAGCGCAGGTGCATGGCGCTGGAAACCTTGTTGACGTTCTGACCACCCGCACCCTGGGCACGGATGGCGGTCAGCTCGACGTCGCTGTCCGGCAGATGGATGTTGTTGGAGATGATCAGCATTGCAACCTATGTCCTGGTTCAAAGCCGCCGCGATTTCACCGGCGGCTCTCGCCTCATTTGATGATCGACGTGCGCTGGGCCATCGACTCGCTGTTGGCCCGGCGCTTGTTCTTGATCAGGTAGAACACCCACATCGCCGCCAGCCAGACCGGGATCGCGTACACCGAAACCCGGATGCCGGGAATCATCAGCATGATCCCCAGAATCAGCACCACAAACGCCAGACAGACGTAGTTGCCATACGGGTACCACAGCGCCTTGAACAACGGCTGCTGGCCGATGCGGCTCAGGTGTTGGCGGAATTTGAGGTGGGAATAGCTGATCATCGCCCAGTTGATCACCAGCGTCGCGACCACCAGCGACATCAACAGCTCGAGGGCGTTTTGCGGCATCAGGTAGTTGAGCAGCACAGCAATCAGCGTCACCGCCGCCGACACCAGAATCGCCCGCACCGGAACACCCCGACTGTCGACCCGCGCCAGTGACTGCGGCGCATCGCCCTGCTCGGCCATGCCGAACAGCATGCGTGCGTTGCAATAAGTGCCGCTGTTGTAGACCGACAAAGCCGCCGTCAGCACGACGAAGTTAAGAATGTGCGCCGCCGTTGTGCTGCCCAGCATCGAGAAAACATGCACGAACGGGCTGCCGCTGTAGGCATCGCCGGACGCATTGAGGTCGACCAGCAAGGCGTCCCACGGCGTCAGTGACAGCAGCACCACCAGCGAGCCGATGTAGAAAATCAGAATCCGGTAGATGACCTGGTTGATGGCCTTCGGAATGATGGTGCGCGGCTGGTCCGCTTCCGCAGCGGTGAAGCCGAGCATTTCCAGGCCCCCGAACGAGAACATGATGAACGCCAGCGCCATGACGAGCCCGCTCACGCCATGGGGGAAGAAGCCACCCCGATCCCACAGATTGCTCACCGACGCTTGCGGGCCACCCTCGCCGCTCACCAGCAGATAACTGCCCAGGGCGATCATCCCCAGGATCGCCACGACCTTGATGATCGCGAACCAGAATTCGGCCTCGCCGAAGACTTTCACATTGGCCAGGTTAATGACGTTGATCATCACGAAGAACACGGCTGCCGAGGCCCACGCAGGGACTTCGGGCCACCAGTACTGAATGTATTTGCCGACGGCGGTCAGCTCGGACATGCCCACCAGAATGTACAAAACCCAGCAGTTCCAGCCCGACAGGAAGCCGGCAAAGCCGCCCCAGTATTTGTGGGCGAAATGGCTGAACGACCCGGCCACCGGCTCTTCGACGATCATCTCGCCCAGCTGGCGCATGATCATGAAGGCGATGAAGCCGCAGACGGCGTAGCCAAGGATCATCGACGGGCCAGCGGACTTCAGCACCCCTGCCGAGCCCAGAAACAGACCCGTGCCGATCGCGCCACCGAGGGCGATCAGCTGGATGTGTCGGTTCTTCAGACCACGCTTCAAGTCACCCGAATGGGACATGTTTTCACTCATTGGCAAACCACCTTGGCGCGCTTGTCTGTGACGGAATCGAACCCGACGCGCTCATGACGCGGCGGAGGGAAACGGAGTGGGTAACCCCGAGGGATTGGCGTCCATACGCCGGTGGATCACAGAAAAAACGGGCGCGCATTGTACACCGCTCACACCGGATTGCGCGGAAGAGTAGGACCGGTTTTAGCCGGGAATCTGTTATTGACTGGGCTCTCAATCACTCTGCCGACACAATTCTGTCGCAAAAATAATTCCCCGAAATCGAAAGCTCCCTAACGTTGTTTTCGCAGGAAGTTTCGATAATTCCGGCGAAATGCCAGCATTTATCTCCCCTTTTTTATTTTGCAACACTCCGGTTATTGCACTAGTTTTTTCAGTGCTTGCTGGCCACGAAGGTCAGTGTGCTTCCATGACGAGGACTTAAGGCGATGCCCTTTCGTCCTCGCTGCATTCGGCAAGTACGTCATTCTCAGGAGATTCACCTATGCAAACAGTTGAACTGGCTCTGGAAGAAGAACTGCAATTGGACGATTGGTTTGAAGCACCGACTCATGATGCCGCTGTGGAAATGATGCAGGCTGACGCCGTCGTGCCGTTTGGCACCGCGATGTGGCCGTTCTAAAACAGCTGAAGGGCGAACGTGGCTAACGCGTTCGCCCTCTTGTTTTAAGCATTCGGAGCGGAGCGCACTATGGATAACAGCAGCGCAATCGAACATTTCCTGTATTACCTGCAACGCCACCCCGCCATCGCCGGCATGAACACTCCCCAAGTACTACTGGCCCATACCCCGGAATACCGCAGCATCGTCAATGGCATCATCGAAAGCGCTACGGCGCGGGATTTCTTCCGGTTCAGCACTATGCCGCTGGACACCACCCCGGTCGGCGAACTGACAGAAGCCATCACCCATTCCGATCTCTATGTCCTGTTCTACGATTCCTCAACGCTGCCCAACCCGCGCGCCGAAGGACCGGCTTTCATTCGTCAGTTGCAGGAGGTGATGTCGGCGCAGTGGAAGAAGTCTCTGCTGTTCAAGGATTACGGCGACTATTTCTACGACACGTTCAGCGTTGAGCCAGAGCGCATCGCGCAGCTGAATGCGGCGTTGATCGACACCATGAACGAAGGCGAGACCCTCAGCTTCAGTGACGAGCACGGCTCGTACTTCGAGGCACCGCTGCGCGAACTGAAGAAGTGGACCAACATCAACGGCGTCGGCAACTACGACCTGGCACCCGGTGAGATCGCCACCCACAGCGAATCCATCAACGGTCATGTGCGGTTCCTCGGCACCTTTCTCAGCACCATCCCTTTCGCGCGCAAGTACGGGATCATCGAATCGCCACTGGAACTGTGGATCGAGAACTCCGTGGTGACCCGCATCGCTACTGACGTACCGGGGCTGGAGCATGACTTCAATAAGTACCTGGACGCCAATCCTTCGAACCGGCGCATCGAAGAACTGGGGATCGGCACCAACGAAGGCGTCAGTCAGCTGTACGCGCGCAACGCGGGGTTCGAAGAGCGTCACTGCGGGCTGCATCTGGGCCTGGGCGGCGGCGCCAAGGGCAGCCATCACATGGACCTGATCTTCAACAGCGGTTCACTGGCCGTGGACAAGCGCGTGGTGTTCGATGGGACCGCCTACGTCGTCTGACTCATAAGCGCGTATAAAAAAACGCCAGTCTCTCGACTGGCGTTTTTCGTAGTGCAGACCGCTGTCAGTGTTTCACAACGCCGTTACTCAGGCTTGCGACGACCGAAGCCTGGACGCTGACCGGAGCCGCTTGGCGGGCCGCGGCGTTTGCCGGACGGGGTCTTGTCGTCCACCAGACCGATGCCGGGACGCGAAGGCTTCGGCTTGGCAGGACGCTTGTTCATGTCGCTCGGACGTTCCGCCACCGGCGTGCCACGACCGCTTTCGCTGCGGGCGCTGTCGCCACGGGCAGTGTCGCCACGACCACCGATGGCCGGACGCGGGGTGCGCGCCGGACGACCGCTTTCCGCAGGTTTGCGCGCCGGGCGCTCGCCATCCGCAAGACGCGGCTCGCGGGCCGGACGATCCGGAGACACCGCATCCTTGGCCGGACGAACCTGACGCACACGCTCGCCTTTGCCCAACGGACGGGACGACTGGCGCTGCAAACGCTCCAGCTTGTCTTTGGTCTTGGCGGTCATCTGCGGCATCGCGACCGGCGTCAGGCCGACCTCGGCACTGAGGATGTCGACTTCCTGCTGGCTCATTTCGCGCCAGCGACCCATTGGCAGGTCGGAATTGAGGAACACCGGACCGAAACGCACGCGCTTCAGGCGGCTGACCACCAACCCCTGGGATTCCCACAACCGGCGAACTTCACGGTTGCGGCCTTCCATGACCACACAGTGGTACCAGTGGTTGAAGCCTTCGCCACCCGGCGCCTGCTGAATGTCGGTGAAACGCGCAGGGCCGTCTTCCAGCACCACGCCAGCCTTCAGGCGCGCCAGCATGTCGTCGTCGACTTCGCCACGGACGCGCACGGCGTACTCGCGGTCCATCTCGAACGAGGGGTGCATCAGGCGGTTGGCCAGTTCACCGTCGGTGGTGAACATCAGCAGGCCGGTGGTGTTGATGTCCAGACGACCGATATTGATCCAGCGGCCTTCTTTCGGGCGCGGCAGGCGATCAAATACAGTCGGACGGCCTTCAGGGTCGTCACGGGTGCAGATTTCACCATCCGGCTTGTTGTACATGACGACGCGGCGAACGGTTTCGGCGGCTTCTTCGCGGCGGATCACGCGACCGTCGACCGTGATGGCGTCGTGCAGGTCAACGCGCTGACCGAGCGTGGCCTGAACGCCGTTGACCTTGATGCGGCCTTCGCCGATCCAGGCTTCAACGTCGCGACGGGAACCGACGCCAATGCGCGCCAGGACCTTCTGCAGTTTTTCGCCTGCTGGGCCGATCTCTTTGTCTTGCTTGTCTTGTTCACTCATCTGGGCACCTCCCGGTGTGTCGAATCAGGGCATGCGCGAGTGGGCATGGCCTGTGGCCCGGCTCTCTGGACGAGAGCGGCTCCGGATCAGAACAACTCTGAAGCGGAACGGGCAGAAAACTGAAATCCCTGGCGCGTGTGGATCGCCAAAAGGTCGCGAATCATACGCGCCTGACGCGCGTTGCGCATCAAAGACTAGGTGAAAAAATCAGGCTCACTTCTTTTTCCGCCGACTGGCGCCCTTGAGCTTGATCAGCCGAAGGGCCGATTCGGCGAGCACCGAGCGCTTTTCGTCCTTTTCCATCTTCTTCCAGGATTTGATCTCGCGCTTGCTACGACCGCAGCCGAGGCAAATCTCTTCGTCGAACTTGCAGAGGCTGATGCAGGGATTCTTGGTGCTCATGGGTTCGCCTGAGTGAGGAATTGGGGCTGCGGACATTTCCGCCGCAGCCATCGTCACCGCGGATCTTCATCGTCCTGCGGCGGTTCTTCCAATTCAGACTCTTTATCGGCCTCATCGAGCAATAAATCGTCGAAGTCGATTTTCAGGCCCTGCTCCATGGTATCCAACTCGGCCAGCAGGCTGCGGAAACTGGTCTCATCCCGAGGGGTTTCAGGCTCTGCGTCGGGATCAACTTCCAGGCTGGCATCGGCCAACGCCTGCAAATGCGCAGGCACTGGCGCGTCGTCGAATTCCAGCACCGGCTCGGTTTCCATCTCGCGCAAGTCGGCCAGCGGCGGCAGTTCGTCGAGGTTCTTCAGGTTGAAATGATCAAGAAAGGCTTTGGTGGTGGCGAACATCGCAGGCTTGCCGGGCACGTCGCGGTAACCGACGATCCTGATCCACTCGCGCTCCATCAGGGTCTTGACGATGTTGGTATTGACCGCGACGCCGCGCACGTCCTCGATCTCGCCCCGGGTGATCGGCTGGCGATAGGCGATAAGCGCCATGGTTTCCAGCAGGGCCCGTGAATAACGCTGGGGCCGTTCTTCCCACAGACGCCCGACCCAGGGCGCGAACTTCTCGCGGATCTGCAAGCGATAGCCGGTGGCGACTTCTTTCAGTTCAAAGGCGCGGTTGTCGCAGGACTTGCCCAGTAACGTCAGCGCCTTTTTGAACACCGGCGGTTCGGGCCGCTCGCCCTCTTCGAACAGCTCATAGAGGCGCTCCAGGGATTGCGGTTTTCCGGAGGCGAGCAGAAACGCTTCGAGCAACGGCGCCAGATCGCGGGGTTCATTCAGGTTCATTGATCAGTTCTTGCTCTTTATTCGGCTCGCGCCCGCACATGAATGACGGCGAAGGCTTCGTTTTGCACCAGCTCCACCAGTTGCTCCTTGACCAGTTCCAGCACAGCCATAAACGTCACCACCACACCCAGCCGCCCCTCTTCTGCCGTGAATAGCTCGGCGAAGGGCACGAAACCCGCGCCTTTCAAGCGCTCCAGCACATCGCTCATGCGCTCGCGGGTGGACAGTGCTTCGCGGCTGACCTGGTGGCTTTCAAACATGTCGCCACGACGCAGCACGTCGGCCATCGACATCAACAGCTCTTCGAGGGCGACATCCGGCAACAACTTGCGCACCCGCGCTTCGGGGGCCTCCAGCCTGGGCACCAGTACGTCACGGCCCACGCGAGACAGCTGATCGATGCTTTCTGCCGCCGCCTTGAACCGCTCATATTGCTGCAAGCGGCGGATCAGTTCGGCGCGGGGGTCGCCCTCTTCCTCTTCGGCCATTTCCGAGCGGGGCAACAACATGCGCGATTTGATCTCGGCGAGCATGGCCGCCATGACCAGGTACTCGGCGGCGAGCTCCAGGCGCACGGTTTTCATCAGCTCGACGTAACCCATGTACTGACGGGTGATTTCCGCCACCGGGATGTCGAGGATGTTGATGTTCTGTTTGCGAATCAGGTAAAGCAGGAGGTCCAGCGGGCCTTCGAAGGCTTCGAGGAACACTTCCAGCGCATCCGGCGGGATGTACAGGTCGACCGGCATCTGTGTGACGGCCTGACCGTAGACCATGGCAAACGGCAGCTCCTGCTGGGCGTTGGCCTGCGGGTCGATGTGAGCGTCGGTCTGAACATCCGGCGTTTGCGCCTCGGTCACTCGACTTCGACCCCGAACGGCGTCGGATCGCCGCAACCCACGCGCACCACCTGCGGCTCGCCATCGGTCAGGTTGACAACGGTCGAAGCCGAAATGCCGCCCTCGCCTGCGTCGATGATCAGGTCCACCTGATGCTCGAGGATCCCGCGCATCTCGTAAGGGTCACTCATCGGAATGGTCTCGCCGGGCATGATCAGGCTCACGCTCATCAGCGGCTCGCCCAGTTCCTGCAGCAGCGCCTGGGCGATGGGATGACCCGGCACGCGCAGGCCGATGGTCCGACGCTTGGGGTGCAGGACCAGACGCGGCACGTCACGGGTGGCGCCGAGGATGAAGGTGTACGGCCCCGGCGTATGCGCCTTGAGCACGCGGAACGCCGCCGTGTCGACCTTGGCGAACAACCCCAGTTGGGACAGGTCGCTGCACATCAGCGTGAAATTGTGTTTGTCATCGAGTTGACGCAGGCGACGGATGCGTTCGACGGCCGTCTTGTCGCCCATCTGGCAACCCAATGCGTAGGACGAATCGGTGGGATACACCACCAGACCGCCCGCCCGGATGATTTCCACGGCCTGCTTGATCAGGCGCGCTTGCGGATTCTCCGGGTGGACCTGGAAAAATTGACTCACGGTAATTTCCTGTTCAGACGGCAGTAGGCTGGTCATGTTTGAACCGACACCAAAGGGGCGGCAGGTCTTCGGGCAATGGGCGATAAACGCCGATTTCAGACCATGCGCCTGGGGCATGAAAATCACTGCCGGCACTGACCAGCAGACCGAACTCACGGGCCAGAATCGCCAGACTGCCGACCTGATCGGCAGGCTGCAGGCCGTTGACCACTTCTATTGCGTGGCCGCCGGCCTGGATGAAGTCGGCGACCAGCTTGCGACGCTTGCTGCGAGTGAAATCGTAATGCGAAGGGTGCGCAAGGCTGATCCAGGCCCCGGCGGCGCGCAGGGTCGCCACCGTTTCCTCAAGGGTCGGCCAGTGTTGCTTGACGTCGCCCAGTTTGCCCGCACCAAGCCATTTGCGGAACGCTTCGGCGCGATCTTTGACGAAACCCTGATTGACCAGAAAGTCGGCAAAATGCGGTCGGGCCGGCGCATTGCCGCTGTCGCCCAGCGCCTGCTGCACCGCGCGCGCACCTTCGAGCGCGCCGGGCATACCTTTCATCGCCAACTTTCGGCTTATTTCTTCGGCCCGCAACCAGCGACCCGTATGCAACTGCTCGATGGCCTCACGCAATTGCGGGGCATCTACGTCGAATCCGTAGCCCAGTACGTGAATGGTGGCACCACCCCAAGTGCAGGACAATTCGATGCCATCAATCAGCTGCATACCCAGCGCAAGCGCCGCAGCACGGGCCTCGGCCAGGCCTTCAAGGGTGTCGTGATCGGTCAGCGCGAGGACTTTGACGCCGTGCTCGTGGGCACGCGCGACAAGTACCGCGGGCGCAAGGGCGCCATCGGAAGCGGTACTGTGGCAGTGCAGATCGACGTTCATAGGGGCGCTTTCGCAGTCATTGATGTTTGTTATTATGCCGTCACATCCAGCTTCTGGCTCTTACTGTGAAACAATTCATCGACTTCATCCCGCTCATCCTGTTCTTCATCGTTTACAAAATCAGCCCGCAAGCCGTCGATGTCCTTGGCCACAGCTTCATGGTAGGCGGGATTTACAGCGCCACCGCGATGCTGATCGCCAGTTCCCTAGTGGTCTACGGCGTCCTTTATGTCCGTCAGGGCAAACTGGAAAAAAGTCAGTGGCTGACGCTGATTGCCTGTCTGGTCTTCGGTAGCCTGACCCTGGCCTTCCACAGCGAAACCTTCCTGAAGTGGAAAGCACCAGTCGTCAATTGGGTCTTCGCGCTGATCTTCGCCGGCAGTCACTTCATTGGCGACCGTCTGTTGATTCAACGCATCATGGGTCACGCGCTGACCCTGCCGCAGGCGGTCTGGACCAAGCTGAACATCGCCTGGATCGTGTTCTTCCTGTTCTGCGGCGCGGCCAATCTCTATGTGGCGTTTACCTATCAAGAATTCTGGGTCGACTTCAAGGTGTTCGGCAGCCTGGGGATGACCCTGCTGTTCCTGGTCGGCCAGGGCATCTTCCTCGCCCGCCATATCCATGACGCCGACCCGTCCACCCAGCCTTCAAACAAAAAAAGAGAGGACTGACATGCTCTACGCAATCGTGGCAACCGACGTCGCCAACTCGCTGGAAAAACGCCTGGCCGCACGCCCTGCGCATCTGGAGCGTTTGAACGCAATGAAAGCCGAGGGCCGCATCGTCCTTGCGGGCCCGATGCCTGCGATAGACAGTATCGACCCGGGCACGGCAGGGTTTACCGGCAGCCTGATCGTCGCCGAATTCGAGTCGCTCAAGGACGCCCAAGCCTGGGCCGATGCTGATCCCTACGTCGCAGCGGGTGTCTACGCTGGCGTGGTCGTCAAACCCTTCAAGCAAGTCCTTCCCTGATACGTCAGTCGAGCACCCGGCTTTTTTCACGAGTCGGGCCGCCTTCAACCCGCACGCTAAAGCTCACCCTTCGCACCGCCCTGCCGATACGTTGCTAGAACCAAAGGCTTTAACTGCGGCTCAAAGAGGCACGGGCGGTCATGCCTTGTGGGTGTTGATCGAACAATAATGGTTTGTCGCGAGGGGTCACGCAGCAAGGGTGGCCCTCCAGTGCGGTATCTTTGCCAGCGGCTGGCGTAGACGTCGTCGGCACTGGCTAAATTGAGTGAGTCATGAGCGAGCTGTTACTTATTGATGATGACCAGGAGCTCTGTGAGCTTCTGAGCAGTTGGTTGAGTCAGGAAGGGTTCGCCGTGCGCGCCTGCCACGATGGCCAGAGCGCGCGCAAGGCGCTCGCTGAATTTGCACCCGCTGCGGTGGTGCTGGACGTGATGCTCCCCGACGGCAGCGGTCTGGAACTGCTCAAACAATTGCGCACCGATCACCCAGACCTCCCCGTGCTGATGCTCTCGGCGCGCGGCGAACCGCTGGACCGTATCCTCGGTCTGGAGCTGGGCGCCGACGATTACTTGGCCAAGCCCTGCGACCCACGCGAACTGACCGCACGTCTGCGTGCCGTGTTGCGCCGCAGCCACCCCACGGCGGTGTCGTCCCAGATCGAGCTGGGTGACCTGTGCTTCAGTCCGGCGCGCGGTGTGGTCACGATTGACGAGCAGGAATTCACCCTCACCGTTTCCGAAGCGCGCCTTCTTGAAGCCTTGCTTGGTCAGCCCGGCGAGCCGCTGGAAAAGCAGGAGCTGGCGCAACTGGCCCTGGGTCGCAAGCTTACCCTCTACGACCGCAGCCTTGATATGCACGTCAGCAACCTGCGCAAGAAGATCGGTCCTCACGCCGACGGCCGCCCGCGCATCGTGGCCCTGCGCAGCCGTGGGTATTATTACAGCCTCTAGCGAGGCAGCTGATAGTGGCAAGCTTCAAGCTGCAAGTAAAAGCGACAGCATCGGCAGCGACGCCGGACCGCTTCTGGCTTGAAGCTTGTGGCTTGCCGCTTACAGCTGGGCGCGCACTCGGTAGCAGGCACACTACGTCAACACGCCAGCGCGCCCCCTTTACCCAAGCTTTACCGACGCCTGACCTCGCTTGACCTTGATCTCCCTAAACTGGCCTCAACCGGCACAGAGCCGAAATCGAGACAAGGAGATTCACCATGCGCAAGACTTTGATGGCTTTGATGTTCGCCGCAGCCCTGCCTACCGTCGCAATGGCCATGCCTCCGGAAGGCGGCCCGATGGGTGGCCCTGGCGGCCCAGGCTTCGATGGCCCCGGCATGCATCACCGTAAAGGCCCGATGGACAAGCTGAACCTGACCCCGGAACAACGTCAGCAAGTCGACAGGCTGATGGGCGCTCAATGGCACGGCCGCAACGAGATCACCCAGAAGTACCTGGCCAAGCTGTCGGCTGCCGACCAGAAGGCGATGAAGGATGAACAGGACGCCGCCCGTGCTAAAACGCAGTCCGACATCCGCGCCCTGCTGACGCCGGAGCAACAGAAGACCTTCGACCAGGTCCAGAAAGACGAAGCCCAGCGCCGCGCGGACCGCGCCGAGTTCGAAGCCTGGAAAGCGCAGAAAGCGCAAAAAACCCAGTAACTGCCTGCTGGCGCGGCATTACACTTCCCCCAACCCGACACGCTTCCCGGCGTGTCGGGTTTTCTGTTTGACGAACCGGGTTGAGGGCAGCACGTGCGTTCATTGTTCTGGAGAATCCTGGCGAGCTTCTGGCTGGCCATCGCGTTGGTGGCGGGCCTGTCGATTCTGATGGGCCATGTGCTCAATCAGGACGCCTGGATTCTCAGTCGTCATCCCGGTCTGCATAACTTGCCGCAGAAATGGGTCGAGCTGTACGAAGGCCAAGGTGAGAAATCTGCCCAGGACTATCTGCAAGACCTCAAGCGCAAATACCACATCGACGTTCAGGTGCTGAACGACAGCGGCGAAGCGGTGATCCCCGGCACCTTCCCGCCCCGCGCGGCGGCTTTTGAAGAGCGGCAGAAAGACGACACACGCCCATTGCCGTGGCGGCGCCTGACCAGCGAATACACCAGCGAAAAAACCGGTGAAACCTACCTGCTGATTTACCGTATCCCCCACCCGGAGCTGGACGCGTGGCACCGCGACAGTCTGGTCTGGCCGCTGAGTGCGCTGGGTATCGCGCTGGTGGTGCTGACGTTGTTCAGCCTGATGGTGACGCTGTCGATTACCCGCCCGTTAAGCCGTCTGCGCGGCGCGGTGCATGATCTCGGCCAGACCACCTACCAGCAAAACAGCCTGGCGCAACTGGCTAATCGACGGGATGAATTCGGCGTGCTGGCAAATGACTTCAACCGCATGGGCGCCCGGCTGCAGAGTCAGATCAGCAGCCAGCGGCAGTTGCTGCGTGACGTTTCCCATGAACTGCGCTCTCCCCTGGCCCGGCTGCGGATTGCCCTGGCGCTGGCCGAACGTGCCGAACCGGTCGAGCGAGACAAGCTGTGGCCGCGCCTGACGCGCGAGTGCGACCGGCTGGAAGAGTTGATCAGCGAGATTCTGGCGCTGGCACGACTGGACGCCGACATGGGCAGCGCCACGGCGGTGGATCTGTCAGGGCTGTTGCACCATCTGCAGGCCGAGACGGAGATGGGCATCGGCGAACAGACGGTTTCGGTGTCGGTGGAGCCAGGCGTGCAGTTGCAGGGCTGGCCGAGCGTGCTGGAACGGGCGCTGGATAATCTGCTGCGCAACGCGCTGCGTTTCAATCCGGCAGGTCAGCCGATCGAGTTGAGCGCGAGCATTGAGGGGGATGAACTGCGCCTTAGCGTGCGGGATCATGGTCCCGGCGCCAACCCGGAGCATCTGGCGCAGTTGGGCGAGCCCTTCTATCGCGCGCCGAACCAGACCGCACCAGGTTACGGGCTGGGTCTGGCGATCGCCAAACGCGCCGCCGAGAAGCACGGCGGAACCCTGGTGCTGGGCAATCACCCGCAGGGCGGGTTCGTGGCCAGCATCGTCGTGCCGCGCGAGCTGATCGCTACGCAGCCCCGCTGAAGGGGTGCGGTGGTTAGTAGGACCGGCTTCAGCCGGGAAGAGGCCAGTGTAGGCGCCATCCATCTTGCAGCGTAACGTAGAACGCCTTCCCGGCTAAAGCCGGTCCTACAAATCGGGGCCGGCTATAACGGTTACATCACCCTTCCCACGCGCTCACAAAATCAGCCACCTCCGGCTTCGCGGGTTCACGCGGCGGGTTTTGGGGCGTGCCCAGGTAGAGAAAGCCGACGACTTCTTCTTCGCCTGTCAGACCCAACCCTTCGGCGACGTGGCGAGAGTACGACAAATCCCCCGAGCGCCAGACCGCGCCGATACCCATCGCGTAGGCAGCCAGCAGGATTCCGTGGGCGGCACATCCTGCGGTGATCACTTGTTCCTTTTTCGGCACCTTGAAGTGATCGGTCAGCCTGGCGATGACCACGACCACCAACGGTGCGCGAAGCGGGCCGTTACGGGCCTTGTCCAGCGCTTTGGCGTCGACGTCGCCGCCTTTGTCGATCAACGCCTGGGCCAGCAATTCGCCCATGCGATGACGGGCATCGCCTTCGACGGTCAAAAAGCGATAAGGCCGCAACACGCCGTGGTCAGGCGCGCGCAGGGCGGCGCCAAAGAGGATCTCGCGCTGCTCGGCGTCCGGGGCGGGTTCGATCAAGCGGGGCACGGACACGCGATTAAGCAATACGTCGAGCGCTTCCATTAAGTCGTCTCCAGGAAAAATGACGGGCCATTGTAGTGCCCTCGGTGCAGTCTTGAACTTCAATAACGATTAACCCGGGCAATTACTTACAACACTCTCGGAAATGCCTCGGTTTACACCAACGGGCTCGCGAGTAGAATGGCCGCCCTCTTACTTCCTGATCAGAGCGACTGCATGGCGTTGCCGACCCTCCGCATCATCGGTTTCATTATCGGCATCTTCCTGATTACCCTGGCCATCGCCATGGTGGTGCCGATGATCACCTTGATGATCTTCCACCGCACCGCCGACATGCCGTCGTTTCTGTGGTCGAGCCTGATCACCTTCGTGTCCGGGCTGGCATTGGTGGGCCAGGGCCGGCCAGAGCATGTGCAACTGCGCCCGCGCGACATGTACCTGCTGACGGTCAGCAGTTGGGTCATTGTGTGCATCTTCGCGGCGCTGCCGTTTTTGCTGACCCAACACATCAGCTACACCGACTCCTTCTTCGAAAGCATGTCCGGCATCACCGCGACGGGTTCCACCGTGCTCAGCGGCCTGGACACCATGTCCCCCGGCATCCTCATCTGGCGTTCGTTGCTGCACTGGCTCGGCGGCATCGGCTTCATCGGCATGGCGGTGGCGATTCTGCCGCTGTTGCGCATCGGCGGCATGCGCCTGTTCCAGACCGAGTCGTCGGACCGTTCCGAAAAAGTCATGCCGCGTTCCCACATGGTCGCCAAGTTCATCGTCCTGGTTTACCTCGGCATTACCGTGCTCGGCACGCTCGCATTCTGGTGGGCCGGCATGAGCCTGTTCGACGCCATCAATCACGCGATGTCGGCGATATCGACGGGAGGGTTCTCCACCTCTGACCAGTCACTGGCGAAATGGCCACAACCCGCCGTCCATTGGGTGGCGATCGTCGTGATGATCCTCGGCGCCCTGCCGTTCACCCTGTACGTGGCGACACTGCGGGGCAATCGCGGCGCTCTGCTCAAGGATCAGCAGGTGCAGGGTTTCCTCGTCCTGCTGCTGGTCACGTGGCTGGTGATGGGAGCCTGGTACTGGGCGACGACCGATCTGCCGTGGTACGACGCGTTGCGTCATGTCGCGCTGAACGTGACCTCGGTGGTGACCACCACCGGCTTTGCGCTGGGGGATTACAGCCTGTGGGGCAACTTCGCGCTGATGCTGTTCTTCTATCTGGGGTTCATCGGCGGATGTTCGGGGTCGACGGCGGGCGGGGTGAAAGTCTTCCGCTTTCAGGTCGCGTACATTTTGCTGCGCGCCAACCTGCACCAACTGATTCACCCGCGCGCGGTGATCAAGCAGAAATACAACGGGCACCGGCTGGATGACGAGATCGTGCGCTCGATTCTGACCTTCTCGTTTTTCTTCACCTTCACCATCTGCCTGATCGCGCTGATGCTGTCGCTGCTGGGGCTGGACTGGATGACCGCGCTGACGGGCGCCGCCAGTACCGTGTCGGGCGTAGGGCCAGGGCTCGGTGAAACTATCGGGCCGGCGGGTAATTTCTCGACGCTGCCGGACGCCGCCAAGTGGATTCTGTCCCTGGGCATGCTGCTCGGGCGGCTGGAGATCATCACGGTGCTGGTGCTGTGCATCCCGGCGTTCTGGCGTCACTAGAACACTGCAGGCCGGGCAACATCCCTGGCGGCGGCGTTAGAAATTTCACCCAGGGCGGCGGGGGCTCGACTAAGCTCAGCCAACACCTTGGCCGCAGAGCAAAACCTTGTGGAAACCCTGAAGACTTTCGACCGGTTTGCAGATTTCTATCCGTATTACCTGCATGAACACCGCGACAGCACCTGCCGTCGTTTGCATTTCATCGGCACCAGCCTGGTCATCCTGATCCTGGCATTCGCCGTGCTCAGCGCAAACTGGACGTTATTGTGGGTCTTGCCGTTGGCGGGTTACGCGTTTGCCTGGGTCGGCCACTTCTTTTTCGAAAAGAACCGTCCGGCCACGTTCAAGCATCCGTTCTACAGCCTGCTCGGCGATTTCGTCATGTACAAGGACATGCTCAGGGGCAAAGTGCCGTTTTGACCCCCCGTTATCGGCGTCGCTCATGACGCCTTGCTGCCGCGCCGCTTGAGCAAAAAGCTGCCGGCGCTCAGACCGTCTCGCCCACCGGCTCCGGGGCTTGCGGGCTTTTAACCTTGACGTGGGCATCGGCCAGGCGGAACAGCTCGATCGTGCCATCCCAGTGCTCGATCAAGGCCGTGCAGGACTCCACCCAGTCGCCGCAGTTGAGGTACTCCACGCCGCCCACCTCACGGATTTCGGCGTGGTGAATGTGTCCGCACACCACGCCATCGAGCCCGCGCTTGACGCACTCGTGGGCGATGGCTTCCTCGAAGTCGCTGATGAAATTCACCGCAGTCTTGACCTTGTGTTTCAGGTACGCCGACAGCGACCAATAGCCGTAGCCGTATTTGGCGCGCCAGTGGTTGAGCCAGCGATTGAGGGTCAGGGTGAATTCGTAGGCCGAGTCGCCAAGGAAGGCGAGCCAGCGGTGATAGCGGGTGATGACGTCGAACTGGTCACCGTGGATCACCAGCAGACGACGACCATCGGCGGTGAGGTGCACGGCCTCATCAACCAGCTGGATGTTGCCCAGAATGAGTTTTGAATAGCGGCGCAGAAATTCGTCGTGGTTGCCGGTGACATAGATGACTTCTGTCCCGCGCTTGCTCATGGTCAGCAGGCGGCGGATGACGTTGGTGTGCGCCTGGGGCCAGTACATGCCGCCACGCATCTTCCAGCCGTCGATGATGTCGCCGACCAGGTACACCTTGTCGGCATGGTATTGCTTGAGAAATGCGGAGAGGTGTTCGGCCTGGCAGTCCCGGGTTCCCAGATGCACGTCAGAGATCCACAAGGTCCGGACACGTTGTTTGCGGCTGGGTTTCGCGTTCTCGGCAATGCTCATGGACCACCTCCACTTTGGTTTTCCCAAGCGTGGACGTGGTCAGTGATATGAACATGACGACTGTGTTTAGCTTTGATGACATGACATATCGATTAACACTTGGCTACGCCCGACGTAGTCAGGTGTCCAGGCCGGCGTGACGATCGTTGTGTCCGAGGTCCCGGTCCGGATCGATTTGATCACGCACACGCTGCTTGAGAATCTTGGCCTCGGGAAACCCGCCGTCGGCCTTGCGCTCCCAGATCTGCACGTCATTGCAAGTAATGCGGAACACACCGCCGGTGCCCGGGCTCAGCGACACCTTGCCGAGATCGTCGGCGAAGGTGCTTAGCAGTTCTTGAGCCAGCCAGGCGGCACGCAACAGCCAATGGCATTGTGTGCAGTAGGTGATGGTGATTTCAGGCTTGGCTGACATTGATCAGCCCAACCCTGCCAGCAGGTCACGGGCCGTTTGCTGCGGGCCATCGTCGGAACCGTCGATCACTTCCTGCAACAAGCGACGGGCCTCGTCGATGTTGCCCTCGTCAATCAGCACCTGCGCCTCGTTGATCTTGCTCAGCGGCTCTTCGTCCAGGCTCAGCAGATCAAAGCCGCCCTCCTCGATCATGAAACTGTCAAGAAAAGCGTCATCCAGTAAGTCGCTGTTGCTCTGCACGATGGCTGCCGGGCCCGGCTCGAACTGCACGTCCATTTCCGGGGGCGTTTCCTCTTCGGCAAAATCGCTGAGGAACTGCTCTTCCGGCATCTCGAAGACCTCGGGCAGTTGGGTGAGGTCGGACGAGAACGAGGTGTCCAGTTCAGGTTCAGCTTCAGGTGCCGGGACGGGTGTGCGGGGCGCGGGCGTGCTATCGAACGGATCGACCAGCTCCCAGTCGGCGTCCATGGAAAGGTCGTCGAGGTTGAGTTGAAAATCGTCCGCAGGGTCAACCGGGTTCAGCGACGCGGCCGCATTTTCGTCCAACCGGGCGGGCTCCGTGAGGCTGAGCTCCGCCCGGTCTTCTGATGCTTGACTGGCCGAGGCTGTTTGACCAGCCAGCATTGCCGCAGCACCCAGCGCAGCTACAGGGGCTGCCGCCGAGGTCATGGCAGGCGACGCGACCGGCGCGGACGGCGCTTCGGGCGCAACAGGCTCGGGTTTCAGTTTCGGATAACGATTGCGGATGTCCTGGAGCTTCTGTGCGTCGACGCCCTGGCTCAGCAGAACGCGCTCTTCCTCGTCATACGCTTCCACGTCGCCCTGTTCGCCGAGCAGTTCGAGGATGCGCAGGCGTACATCGGTACGTTCGGGCTGTTTGTCCAGCGCATCGCGCAGAATGGCCAGGGCTTCGGCGAAGCGACCGTAGGCAATGTAAATGCTCGCGCCATCCAGCGCATCGGTGGCGGCACCGGCCAGGCGCTGGCCGGCAGGCGCTGAAGAGGCCGAACGCGCAGGGGTGACCGCCGGCACCTCGAAGACTGGCGTGACCGTGGCGGCAGATCTCACCACCGGTTCCATGGGCACAGGTTCGAGGGCCAGCTGATTTTTGATCCGGTTGCGGCGCACCGACCAGACCAGCGCGAGGAGCAGCATTATCACCAACAAAGCTGCCAGGACCGTCGTCCAGGGGAAGTCGTCGTCTTCGGCGGCAACCGGCACCGGCGCTTGTAAAGGAGTGGCTACCGGAGCGGGTGCGGCTGGCGTTGCAGCTGCCGGGTCAACTGGGGTCGTCGCCACTGCAGAGGGGGCGGAAGCAACTGGCGCAGGCTTGGCCGATTGGGCCTTGAGTTCGGCGAGTTGTGTCTGCAGTTCGATGATCTGCTTGTCCTTGTCGGCCTCCTCGACCGTGGACGTCTGGACTTGCTGCTTGAGGTCATCCAGCGTCTTGCTCAACTGCTGGTTTTCAAGCGCCGTCGCCGCCAGCTGTTCGCCGACGTTCTCGGTCGCTGCGGGAGAGGCCGCTGCCGACGTGGTACTACCCGCAGCGGCAGGTGCACGGGCAGTCTTCGGTTCAACGGCGTTGTCCGGCAGCAACAGGCTCTGCCCGACCTTCAACTGGCTGCGCTCGCCATTGGCAAACGCTTGCGGATTGAGCGCCACCACACCTTTTATCAACTCGGCAGAAGAGGTCTTGCTGCCCGGCGCCTGCACCTGGCGGGCAATACCCGCCAGCGTGTCGCCGGACACAACCGTGTAATGCTTGCCCTGTCGAGCCTGGGGCGGCGCGACCGGCAGACGCGACTCATCATTCTTTGCACCAGCCGCCGGCGATTGAGTACGGCTGCGCGTCGCGGCTAACCCTGTCGGCGACGTCGGCGGGTCAAGCAACACGGTGTATTCATGCAGCTGGTCCCCGTTTGGCCGTACCAGCCTGACAAGGAAATTCAGATACGGCTCGGTGACCGCCTTGTGCGATTCGATGTGAATAACACTGCGGCTGCCACGGATCACCGGGGTGAAGCGCAGGTCGTTGAGAAAAAAGACGCGCTCCACGCCAGCCTTGGCAAAAGCCTCGGGCGGCGCGAGCCCGACGACGATTTCTTCAGGACTCAGCCCGCCCGCTTCAATCAGTTCGATATCGGCGTTGAAGGGTTGCCCGAGGGCGGAATGCAGGCTGATCTCGCCCAGCCCCAGCGCAGCCGCCACGGAGCTGTGCAGCAGCGCGGCGGAGGCAAGCCCGATGGCCAGCAAACCCGAACGAAGACCTGACTGAACGCGAAGGGGCACCCCCCCTTCACGACGACTACCGGCCTGAAAACTCTTCAGCATGCGAACCCTTTTGAAGACGAGGCAGGCGTCCCTGCACATTCGGTACGCCCGGACACGTCATCCGGGCAGCATCAGTATGGGTGCAAATAGAACAGGATGTTTCGCCCGCATCAATGTATTTGTCGCGGGCGTTCGCGCGGTTTTCAGGATTTTTCGAGATTCGCCAGGATTTTCGAATGAACACGCATGCACAGGTGCAGTTCTTCCTCGTCGATGCCAGCAAAAAGCTCGTGACGCAAGGCCGTGGCGATGGTTTCGATTTTCTCGATCAGGGGCCGTGCGGGGTCACAGAGGACGATCTTTTTCGCTCGACGATCTTCGAGCACCGCCTGCCTGAGCACCAGTCCCTGATTTTCCAGACTGTCCAGCAACCGGGCCAGGGTCGGGCCTTCAACGCCTACGCTCTGGGCCAGTTCACGTTGAGTCGGCGGCGTCTTGAAACGTGCCAGATGCAGTAAAACCAGCCAGCGCGCCTGGGACAATCCCAGATCAGCCAGCCGGCGATCCAGCTCCGCACGCCAGCCCCGGGACATATGGGCCAGCTGCATGCCAAAGCGGTGTTCTTCGGTTAACGGCATAGGTAACTCGACGGTTAAAGGCAATTCCTAATTAATAGGCAGCTAACCATGGAGCCCGGCAGGAGGCAAGCGCCTGAGCGCGGTGATTCGTCGCAGAGGCTGAGAGGGGCCGGGATGCGGCGGGTATGCCTTGGGGTTGCTTGAATGCAGGCGCGCAGTACGCCGCGATGGCGGCGGGTTAAACTTCAAACTCCGACTGCAGCGCCGCGCGCACGCAATACAGCACGCCTTCGGGAACGCGGCCGCTGAACAGTTCGGCAATGGCGGTGACAGGGGGCAGTTCGCCTTCGCCGTCGAGGAATGCGTCCTGGATCTCGGTCATCAGGTCTTCGGGCAGGTCCAGCGCCTGATCCAGAGAAAGCTGCTGTTTGCCAATGGCTTCGGCGAGCATCGTGTAGACGTTTTTCTCCGAGCATTGCAGTTGACCGGCGATCTGCATCGGCGTCATGCCGGCGCGGGCGAGGCTGATAAGCTCATGCCGCACATCGGCAACCACACGCGGCGCCGGTGCAGCACCGCCGAGCACTTCAAGAAATGCCTCACCGTAACGCTCCAGCTTGCGAGCGCCTACCCCGCTGACCCGGCCCATTTCGGCCATCGTGCCCGGCTGGCTGCGCAGCATTTCGAGCAGGGTTGAATCCGGGAAGATGACGTAAGGCGGCACGCCATGTTCTTCCGCCAGCTTGCGCCGCAAGGCACGCAGCGCTTCCCACTGTTCGCGCTCTTCACCGCGCACCAGTTGGCTCGCCGGGCTGCCGGAGGCTTTCGCGGTGGTCTGCGGTTTCAGGTCACGACGCAGCTGCAAAGTGACTTCGCCACGCAACAGCGGCCGACACGTGTCGCTCAGGCGCAAGCCGCCGTAGCCTTCCAGATCGATGTCGGCCAGACCACGGGCCACCAGTTGACGGAACAATGAACGCCATTCGCCTTCGCTGCGGCTCTTGCCGACACCGAACACCGCCAGCTTCTGGTGACCGAAGCTCTGCACCTTGTCGTTTTCCTTGCCCAGCAAGACGTCGACCAGATGCCCCACGCCGTAGCGCTGGCCAGTCCGATAGATCGCTGAAAGCGCCTGTCTCGCAGGCTCAGTGGCGTCCCAGGTCTGCACGCCGTCGACGCAGTTGTCACAATGCCCACAGGGGTTGGGCATGATTTCGTCGAAGTAGGCCAGCAGCGACTGACGTCGGCAGCGGGTTTCTTCACACAGCGCCAGCATTGCGTCGAGTTTGTGCTGCTCGACGCGCTTGTGGCGCTCGTCGCCTTCGGAGTTCTGCAGCATCTGCTTGAGCATCAATACATCTTGCAGACCGTACGCCATCCACGCATCGGCCGGCAGACCGTCCCGCCCTGCCCGGCCGGTCTCCTGATAATAGGCTTCCAGCGATTTGGGCAGATCCATGTGCGCCACGAACCGCACGTTGGGTTTATCGATGCCCATGCCGAACGCGATCGTCGCCACCATGATCAGCCCTTCCTCATTGAGGAAGCGCCGTTGATTGCCGGAGCGGGTTTCGATGGGCAAACCGGCGTGGTACGGCAGCGCCGGGTAGCCGTTGTCGCTGAGGAACGCTGCGGTCTCTTCGACCTTCTTTCGCGACAGGCAATAGACGATGCCGGCGTCGCTACGCCGCTCGGACAGGAACGCCAGCAGCTGCTTGCGCGGCTGTTCCTTGGGCACGATGCGGTAAAAAATATTCGGGCGGTCGAAGCTCGACAAAAATCGCTCAGCGTTCTGCAAGTGCAGACGCTCGACGATCTCTTCACGGGTGCGCTTGTCGGCCGTAGCAGTCAGGGCAATGCGCGGCACATCCGGAAACAGCTCGGCCAGTTGCCCCAGTTGCAGGTATTCCGGACGGAAATCATGACCCCATTGCGACACGCAGTGGGCTTCGTCGATGGCGAACAGGGCAATTTTGAGGTTCTGCAAAAACGACAGCATGCGCGGCTGGACCAGACGTTCCGGCGCCAGGTACAGCATCTTGATTTCGCCCAGACGAATGCGATTGGCGAGGTCGCGCTGCTGCTCGGCGCTGAGCGTGGAGTTGAGCGCTGCGGCTGAGACACCGAGTTCTTCCAGCGTTGCGACCTGATCGTCCATCAACGCGATGAGCGGCGAAACCACCACCGCGAGGCCATCGCGCAACAGACCGGGCACCTGGAAGCACAGGGACTTGCCGCCGCCGGTGGGCATCAGCACCAATGCATCACCGCCACTGGCAACGCGCTCGATAATGGCACCCTGGCGACCACGGAAGCTGTCGTAGCCGAAGATGTCTTTAAGTACGCGTTGAGCCTGGTCGAGCATAAATACCCCGGATGGTGCCGCAACAGCGGTCGAGAATCGCTGTGAAAATCGCAAAGCGCGGCAGTATACCGGAGCGCTCCGACAGATTGGACTGCGGCGACACCGGCGGTCGAAATTAACCGGAATAGTGATTCCAGTGGCCTCGCCGCTGGCGCCGGGCGGCCTCAGGGCCTAGAATTCAGCATCGTTTATTCCCAAGGTAGTCTGTCAATGTCCTTCGCTGAGCAATTACACCGCCTGCAAGCCTTCCTCGATGCCGATGAGCTGCATGACGAAGCGCTGGACTATGTAGCCGCCCATGGCTATTTGACCGCGCTGTCCATTTGCGCCGAAACCGTGCCGGACCGTGAGTGGATCGACGCACTGTTCGCCGAGCCGCCGCATTACGCCGACGACGCGCAGCATCAGGAAATCGAAGCCACGCTGATCCAGCTCAAAGCGCACATCGCTCGCCAACTGGCGTCGGACGAAGAGTTCGAACTGCCGTGCGACCTGGACCTGGGCGATGACCCCGACGACTCCGAGCTGCGCGGCTGGTGCATCGGCTTCATGGAAGGCGTGTTCCTGCGCGAGTCAGCCTGGTTCGAAAACGACGAAGAGGAAGTCAGCGAGATGCTGCTGCCGATCATGGTCGGTTCCGGTCTGTTCGACGAACAGCCAGAGTTCGCCGACATCGCTGCCGACGCCAACCTGATGGACGACATGATCGTGCAGATCCCGGAAGCGCTGACCGCCCTGTATCTGCTGCTGCAAGCCCCGGATGAAAAGCCGGCGATCCTCAAGCCCCGCCATCACTAAGCCTCGCGGTGAGGCGATGACGACTGTGTGCGTGCCGACATCGGCCCGCACACTCCCTTCCCTCGCTACTTGTGCTTCTTGTCACTCTTCCTGAATGCCGCTTCGATCGCTTCGTTGATCGTGCGCAGTACCTTCACCCGCGCCCAGCGTTTGTCGTTGGCCTCGACCAGCGTCCACGGGGCAATTTCAGTGCTGGTGCGATCCACCATGTCACTCACTGCCTCGCGATACAGCGGCCACTTGCTGCGGTTGCGCCAGTCATCTTCAGTGATTTTGTGGCGCTTGAACGGCACCTTCTCCCGCGCCTGAAAACGCTCCAGCTGGGTCTTGTCGTCAATCGCGAGCCAGAACTTCACCACCACGACGCCGAAGTCGGTGAGCTGTTCTTCGAAGTCGTTGATCTCGCTGTAAGCCCTCAGCCAGTCCGCCTCGGAACAGAAACCTTCAACCCGCTCAACCAGCACACGCCCATACCATGACCGATCGAACACGGTGAATTTCCCGCGCGCCGGGATCTGCCGCCAAAAGCGCCACAGATACGGCTGGGCCAGTTCGTCCTGGCTGGGCGCGGCAATTGGCACGATGTGGTACTGCCTCGGATCGAGGGCGCCGGCTACCCGTTTGATCGCGCCGCCCTTGCCCGCTGCATCATTACCTTCGAACACCGCCACCAACGAGTGACGGCGCATGCGCTTGTCGCGCATGAGCCCGGAAAGCCGCGCCTGTTCGGTGATGAGTTGCTCGTCGTAGTCGTCCTTCTCCAGCGCCAGGGTCATGTCGAGGTTGTCGAGCAGGCTCAGCTCCTTGCTGTTGTTGGGCAAAGGGCCGAGTCCGACAAGATGGGTCGCCCCTTCAGGCGTCTTCAGGGCGTTTTGCAAACCTTCGAGCAGCAAGCGGCCGACGGTCAGACTCCGGTAGTTCGGGTCGACGCCTTCGATGACGTGCCAGGGCGCGTAGTCGCGACTGGTGCGACGCAGCACGCGCTCGCCAAAACGCACAAAGCGGTCGTAGGTCTTCGATTGCTGCCAGTCCAGCGGGCTGATCCGCCAGCTGTGCAACGGATCATCCTTGAGGGTTTTGAGGCGCAGCTTCATCTGCCGCTTGGACAGGTGAAACCAGAACTTGAAGATCACCGCGCCTTCGTCAACCAGCATCTTCTCCAGACGCTCGGCGCCGTTGATGGCCTGATCCAGGACCGGGTCCTTGAACCGCTTGTGCACCCGCCCCTGAATCATCTGGCTGTACCAGTTCCCGAAAAACACGCCAATGCGGCCCTTCGGCGGCAACTGGCGCCAGTAACGCCAGACCGGCGGATGGGCCAGCTCCTCATCGGTTTGCTGATCGAAGGTGCGCACTTCGATGTAACGCGGATCCATCCATTCATTGAGCAATTTGACGGTTTCGCCCTTGCCGGCGCCTTCGATGCCGTTGATCAACACGATGATCTGGCGCTTGCCTTGCTCATGCAGCTCGTACTGAGCCTCCAGTAGCGCTTCGCGCAGGGCCGGGACTTCAGCGCTGTAGGTTTCGTCGTCGATGGTGTGGCCGATTTCAGCGGATTCGAACATGCAGGGCTCCCTTCAGGATCGCTCAAGACTAGCAGGCGACAGGCGGCGTCGATGCAGGTTATGACCGCCAATCGCTGCGATGGATCACTGCATCGAGAAACATTCGGTTGCAGTAGCACCGAGGCGGCGGCATCACGCGGCCACCTCGATGCGCGCGTTACCAGCCCGCTCGGTACAGATCCGTCAATTGGGTGAGCAGCAGCGTTTCGGCCGCTTCGCGCTCGGCGATCAGCGCCAGGCCCTGTCTGTGGTACTCGTCGGGATCAACCGGTGGATGATCTTCGAGCGCCGCCATGCGAGTGTGCACTGACGCAGTGGCCGCAGCCAGTGCCGGCGCATGCTCGGAGCGCAAACGCGCGTTCCACTGCCGGTCACCGACGGCAAACTGCAGGAAAGCCGGGCCGCGCTCCGCCTCCAGCACCTGGCGACTGGCATCCAGCAGTGCCCCACGATCAACTGCCGCCAGTCGCGCCCAGACCATGCGGTAAGGCTGGCCGGGCAGCCCGAGCTCATCCGCGAGCCCGACGCGGTAGGCCAGTCGCACCTCGGCATGATCCAGCGCCATGCCCAGGGCTTCGCGCCGTGCGATTTCCACATCCGCAATTGCCTGCACCTCGTTTAGGCGAAAAAGCTGACGAAGAACACCCAGCAACGCATCCGTGCGTTGGCTTTCTGCAACGCCCTGCATCGATCCATGGCTGTAAACCGCGACCTGAATATCACTGAAAATCAGACGCGCACCGTCCTGACAGGTCTGGTTGGCTCCAAATAAGCGGTCGTTGGCCATGACCTCGATCTGCCCCCGCAACACGGCATCCTGCCCGGCCGTTTCCAGGACCGTGAGCACCTCACTGGCAAGCTCGGCGTGGAACTGGCGGAAGTCCGGGGTTTCCCTCAGGCGTTGCAACAGCATCAAAAGATGAGGCGCATCGGCGGCTTGTTCAACCTGCGCCCAGGCCGCGAGCAACCGCTGATTCAGCACATCCTCACCCGGGCGCAACCACGCCTGCGCGGAGGGTCTGCCAGCCCTCGCGCTCGGACCCGCGCGGTGGCCATGGGATTCGGATTCGTCGTCCGATGCCTCGGAGTCTGTGTCCATCGGCGCGCCTTCGACATGGATCTCGCGGATGTCTTCGGGAAAGTCGTAATCAAGCTGATAGCGGTGACCGTAGCCGGTGTCGTTGCGCCAGTAATCCTCAAGCGCCTGGTGAGTGAACGGATTGTTGTAGGCGTAGATCACCGTGTGCCGGCTGTCGTCCATGGGGTTTTCGATGACTTCGGGCGGGATGTCGGTGATCTGGTTGTCACTGATGTCCAGCTCGCCAAGCCCCAGCGTATGGGTCCACTCCGGCCACTGCGTGAGGCCTGTGTTATTGATCCAGAGGGTCGATAGGTTAAAGCGGCTGGTGTCGGTGAATTCACCCAACTGGCTGCCGGCCAGACTCAGGGAGTTCAGCGCAGGCATATCCATCAACGTATTCATGGCGGGCTGGTCCAGCGTCCACGACATATTTTCCAGCGTCAGATGATGCAAAGACTGAAACTGCGGCAAGACGTCCGGAAGCGCGGTGAAGCTGCCGCGAACGTTCAAATGGGTCATGTTCGGGAAATTGGCCAGAAAAGCATTGGCAGCGCCCGTATCAAACTGCACGTTATTGAGCTCGATCTGTGTGATGTCGGCGTAGAAGCTATGCAACGGCGGTAAGTCCGGCATTGTCAGGTATTCGAGCGTCAGCCAATGGGTACCCCGGGGTGCGTCATCATGGCTGTAGCGCCAGGCCCGACCCAGCGCATTGGCCACCCGGCGCCGCGCCAGACGTTCACCGTCATTGAGCAACACGCTGATATCGTCGGCCTCAGCCCAGGCGACCAGGCTCATGTGCAATTGGCCGTAGGCGACAGCGCGTGCACGCGTCGCGCTCAGCAGGTGTTCCAGTGATCGCCCCCGTCGCGCCATAGCCTGCACCTGGGCCGCCAGTTCGACACTTTCCGGGTAGAGGTGCGTCATTGCCTGGATCAATTGCTGTTGAATCGCACTTTCAGCCATAGGCAACCCGCGCCCGCTGAGTGGATAACCGATGCGCCCGTCAAGCAAGCGCTGCGGGGGCCTGAACTCGGTCGGTAAGGTCCATTGCCCCAATTGCTCGGCCGCCCATTTCGGTTGCGACCGGACCCAATTGAAAATGCGGCGCTTGAACACCTTTGCCGCCGTTTCCAGATCGTTGAACCCCATCGCCTGGCGACTGCTTTCGGGCAGCGCACGCAAGAGCGCGGCAAACAAGCTGACTTTTTTTTCGGGCGCCTCGGTACCCTCTACCTGAAAGCCTTTGTCGCCCTTGATCAATACGCGGCGTCGGGCGGCGTCTTTCGCACCAATGCTGTCCAGCAAGGACCCGGTGGCGCTGCCGTCCCTCAGTTCGATGCGAAGGTCAGCCGGCCATCCCGGGAATGTTTCAAGGCTGCGCAACGTCAGGCGCTGAAGATCATCATTGGCCGTACTGGGCGTCAGGAAAAAGCCTTCCAGCGCGCGGCTCATGCGGGTCTGACGCAAATGCCCACGAACCTTTCCTGCCATTTCCAGCGGGATGCGCCGAGTGTCCAGCATGGCAACCCTTTGTTCGCCCGAGGTCTCCGCGATCAGCTCTCGGCCTGCTGCCAGCGTAAGGGAGGGAAAATCCCGTCTGAGCAGGGTAATCAGCGGGTCGCTTGACTGCTCGGTGGCGAGGTAGGCCGCGTTGAAAGCATCGGCGGAGTCTGCCGCCTGCTGACTCAGGCGAAAACGCTTGGCGGTATCGAGCAGCGCTGCCGGCGCAGGTTGATTGCCGATGTGCAATGCCGCGAGCTCTTCTTCGTCTACCCCGCTGACTGCCATTATCCGGCCGACGGCTTTGTCGTCGATGTCCGCAAGTTCCGGATGGAGGCGACGCAGGGCCACGCTCACGTTGGTCAGGCGTAGACGACCCGCTGCATCCCGGGCCGGAATAGTACGTTTGATGAACGACGGTGGCTGGGGATCGGCAGCTTCCGCAGCCATTGCGCCCGTGACCGTACCTGCGACACCCAGCGCCCCCATGAATGCGAGGTTTTGCGCGACATTGCCCAAGTGATCCAGTGCTTCATCCATCTCGCCATGGCGCCACGCGTCAATGCCTTCGAAGGTCTCGTCCAGCAATTGCGCGCCCGCAACAACCATCATGACTTCGCCAAGACCGGGAACGAACAGCGCGGCGATATTGAGCGCGTCCATGCCGTAGTCCAGCCAGTCAGCGAGGCGCTGGTCGCGGGTTTTCTGGTCCTCGTCGTCAGTGGGGACCGCCAGCACGCGAGCGTCGTCTTTCATTCGCAGCAGTTGATGAAGATAGAAAACATCACCCAGCGCACCTCCGACCTCGATGGTTTCCAGATCGAGAAAAGCATTCTGATCCACCTCGGAAACGCTGATCAGCTGTCGGTGAAAACCTTTGCCACGGGCAACGCTGTGCAGGACATGGGGCGCAAGGCGCTCGTGCAGACGTTTGAAGAAAGCCCCTTTGCTGCGCTCGGGAACGAAGCGGTCGAAGTAGCGTTGATACGCCTCGCAGCGCAGTTTGGTCCGCAACGCCTGTATGAAATGTTCCAGCGAGGCATAGGACTGGATAGCGCTATCGGCTCCACCAGGCAGGTACACCACGCAACGCGTCTGCTCGGCGGCTTTAAATACCAGCGGCCCGCGCAGCCTGCAGCCCAACAGTTGCAGGGTGGACACATGATCCGCGGGGCCGGATGCGTCAACCCGCAGCAGCATCTGGTACTCCGCCTCGTTAATGCCGCCCTTGAGGCGTGCGATGTGGGAGTCCACCCGCAAGGCCAGACGGGTGTGCTCGATAATGCGCGCCTTGATGTCATCGCTGCCCAGGCTACCGGGAACGTCCGGCCTAGCGACCGGATGCAGTACATGATGCAGGTGCCGCTGATACTGGCCGCCGAGGTCAAGCCGGCGACACAGTTCGATGAAGCGACCGGGGCTTACGTTCAATGAATGAACGCTTTCTGGCCCCGCAGATCTATCCGGCGTGCCGCCAAGGATGGCCGAGTTGCTTTCGCGATCGGCGTCCGTCGCTTCGACCGCTTCAAAGTTTTGCAGGGCGGCGGCCAGCAGCGAACGCGTGCTGGAACCCTGAGGCGAAGCACGACCTGTCAGCCAGTCGCGCTGGAATCTGGCGTGGAAGAAGCGGTCGCGGTCGACATCGAGACCCGGACCGAATTCGGCGTCAAGGGCCTGGGTCAGCAACGGCCGCGCAAATGACGGCAGGTCCTGAATGCGCTGGAGCACCTGATTGAGGTCTTCGCGGGCGGCCTGTGCGAGGGTCATGTCCTGACGCAGGGCATCGCGCATCGCCGGGGTCGCCTGGATGAACCATTGCGGTAGAGTGTTCTGAATAAATGAAGTCGTGAGAGCCTGACTGGCGGTGTTCATCTTACGTCCTTGTTTCTGCGTGTGATCAAAGGCGCATAGATAAACAGGAACGCACCCGCAAAGTGGCATACATATGTAGTGCACGGGCCCCCGGACGCTGGAGTAACATCGCCACCTCGCCCGTCCCGAGCCGAACATGACTACCATTGACCCCACCCAGATCGCCGGGATTGTCCACGGCCCCGCGCAGATCGACTGGGACGAACACGGCAATCCGCATTCGCGGGTGTTCTCCGACGTCTATTTCTCGACCGAATCAGGTCTGGATGAAACCCGCCATGTGTTCCTGACCCAGAACGAGCTGCCCGAGCGCTTTGCCGCTTTGCCGGCGGGCGAGCGGCTGGTCATCGGCGAAACCGGGTTTGGTACCGGGCTGAATTTCCTGTGTGCCTGGCAGCTGTTCAACGCCAGCGCAGTCGCAGACGCCCGCCTGCATTTCGTCAGCGTCGAAAAATACCCTTTGAGCCGGGCTGATCTGCAGCGCGCGCTGAGTTTGTGGCCCGAGCTAAAGGAGCAGGCGGACCAGCTGCTGGGCCAATACGTGGCAGTCCATCAGGGCTTCCAGCGGCTGGCCTTCGATGGTGGCCGCGTCACGCTGACCTTGCTGATCGGCGACGCGCTGGACATGCTGCCGCAACTCGACGGGCAGATCGACGCGTGGTTTCTCGACGGTTTCGCGCCCGCGAAAAACCCTGAAATGTGGACGCCCGAACTGTTTGCCGAGTTGGCGCGGCTGGCGGCACCGGGCTCGACCATCGGCACCTTTACCAGCACCGGCTGGGTGCGCAGGGCATTGAACGCAGCCGGTTTCAAAATGAAGCGCGTGCCGGGGATCGGGCATAAGTGGGAGGTGCTTAAAGGCCGCTTTATCGGTTGGCCCGCAGACGTGGCAACGCCCCCACGTGACAAGCCCTGGTTTGCCCGACCTCGTTCAATGCCCCGTTCACCGGACACCCCTCGCACCGCATTGGTCATCGGCGCAGGCCTGGCAGGCTGCGCCACCGCGTCGAGTCTGGCCGCGCGCGGTTGGCGCGTCAGTCTGTTGGAACGTCACGGGGATCTGGCGCAAGAAGCATCGGGCAATCCACAAGGCGTGCTCTACCTGAAGCTGTCGGCCCACGGCACCGCGCTGTCGCAGCTGATCTTGAGCGGATTTGGTCACACCCGACGTTTGCTGGAGCGGCTGCAACGGGGCATCGACTGGGACGATTGCGGCGTGCTGCAGTTGGCCTTCGATGAGAAAGAGCGTAAGCGTCAGGCGCAACTCGCCGCGGCCTTTCCCGACGACCTGCTGCATGTCCTGGACCGGGCCGACGCTGAGGCGCGGGCCGGTGTGGTGTTAAAAAGCGGCGGCTTGTTTTACCCGCAAGGTGGCTGGGTCCATCCGCCGGCGTTGTGTCGCGATCAGGCCAGCGCAAGCAACATTGAGCTGCTAAGCCACAGCGAGGTGGTCGAGCTGCGGCGCGACGGCGTGCTGTGGCAAGCGTGGGATGGCGAGCGACTGTTGGCTTGCGCTCCCGTCGTCGTGCTGGCGGGGGCAGCCGAGATCAAACGCTTCCCGCCCAGCGCCGACCTGCCACTCAAGCGGATTCGCGGGCAGATCACTCGACTGACTGCAACCCCGGAAAGCCAGGCGTTGACGACTGTCGTGTGCGCCGAGGGTTACGTGGCGCCCGCGCGCGATGGCGAACATACGCTGGGCGCAAGCTTCGCCTTCAACAGCGATGACCTGACGCCGAGCACGGCTGAGCATCTCGGCAATCTCGAATTGCTGCGGGAAATCTCCGAGGACCTGACCGAGCGGCTGAATGCCGACGCGCTGCCCACCGAGGAGCTGCAAGGTCGCGCCGCGTTTCGCTGCACCAGCCCGGATTACCTGCCCATCATCGGGCCGCTCGCGGACCGCGCAGCATTCCTTGAAACGTACGCCGTGCTGCGCAAGGACGCGCGCCGGACGCCGGATACCGAATGCCCATGGCTCGACGGTTTATATGTAAACAGCGGTCACGGCTCTCGCGGCCTGATCACTGCTCCGCTGTCAGGCGAACTGATCGCCGCCTGGCTGAATGACGAACCGCTGCCACTGCCGCGAAGCGTGGCCGAAGCCTGTCACCCCAACCGATTCGCGCTGCGCGGGCTGATTCGAGGGAAATAGATAAACCTGCGATAGCGGGCGCCCAGCGCTCGGCGCCGCGATCCAACGCAACTTCTTCGTCCTGCGGAAGATCCACTGTCTCGCCAGCTACATCGGCTCCGATCAATATCGTTATCCTGCAACCCGTCCCTCCAATCAGGTGAGTGTCAATGCTGCAAGTCCAGGGTGTGTACAAGAGCTATGCCACGGCCCAGGGCCCATTGGCCGTTTTGCGTGGGGCGGATTTGCAGCTTGATAAGGGCGGCAGTCTGGCGCTGATGGGTGAGTCCGGCAGTGGCAAAAGCACCTTGCTGCATCTGGTGGCCGGTCTGGACCACGTGGACAAGGGCAGCATCGAGATCGCCGGGCAGCGTCTCGACCAGATGAACGAAGCGCAGCTGGCCAACTGGCGACGCACGGAAATCGGTCTGGTTTTCCAGCAGTTCAACCTCATCGGCAGTCTGAAGGTCGAAGACAACCTGGCATTTCAGGCGCGTCTGGCGGGGCGTTATCAGCCTGAATGGCAGGCTGAACTCACTGAGCGGCTGGGCCTGGGCGCGCTGCTCAAGCGCTACCCCGAACAGCTGTCCGGCGGTCAGCAGCAGCGCGTTGCGATTGGCCGGGCACTCGCCTCGCGCCCAGCCATGCTGCTCGCTGATGAACCCACCGGCAACCTTGACGAAGCCACCAGCGATGAAGTGCTGCAGTTGCTGCTTGACCTCCTGGCCGACAGCACCACCAGCCTGCTGATGGTGACTCACAGCCCGAGAGTGGCGGCGCGATTGCAGCGTCAGGCCGTGCTGCACCTGGGTAGGCTGGTCAGCGAAGGCGAACGCTGAGATGTCGGTCTTCTACTGGACGTTAAAAGCGTTGCTAAGCCACTGGCGGCGCCATCCCGTGCAGTTTTTCAGCGTGCTCACGGGCCTGTGGCTGGCAACCAGCCTGCTCACCGGCGTGCAGGCGCTGAACAGCCAGGCCCGTGAAAGTTACGCCAAGGCCAGCCAGATGATCGGCGGCGAGCCGCAAAAAATTCTGGTCTCGCCCAACGGCGCCAACTTTTCCCAGGACCTGTTCGTGACTCTGCGCCGCGCCGGCTGGCCGGTCTCCCCAGCATTGCGCGGTCGGGTCACCCTGAAGCAAGCGCCGGAGCAGCGTTTGACGGTGCTCGGCATAGAGCCGGTCTCGCTGCCGGTGAACACAGCGCTGGCCGGGCAGTCGCTGGACACCGAGCAGATCGTCGACTTCTTCACCCCTCCCGGCACCACGTGGATTTCACCGCAGACCCTCGCGGCCCTCGGCCTGCATGAAGGCCAGCAGCCGGTCATCGACTCCGGCAAGGTGCTGCCGCCGATGCGTGCGAAAACCGACATGGCGCCGGGCGTGCTGCTCATGGACATCGGTTTCGCCCAGCAACTGCTCAATCAGCCGAATCAGATCTCGCGGCTGGTGCTGCCCAAGGATGTTGCCGATAACGCCCCTGCGTTGCCGGCCGAGCTGAATGGCGAGCTGGTGCTGCGCAAAAGTGGCGAAGACAACGATCTGGGCAGGCTGACCGAAAGCTTCCACCTGAACCTCGACGCGTTGGGTTTCCTGTCGTTCGTGGTCGGTCTGTTCATCGTGCATGCGGCGATTGGTCTGGCACTTGAACAGCGTCGCGGGCTGCTGCGCAACCTGCGCGCGTGCGGGGTTAGCGCGCGTGGGTTGATGGCGAGTCTGGTGGTCGAGCTCGGCGTGCTGGCCCTGCTCGGTGGCATCGCCGGCGTCATCAGTGGTTACTGGCTGGCGAGCGCGCTGTTGCCCGATGTCGCGGCGAGTCTGCGCGGGCTGTACGGGGCTGAAGTCGCCGGGCATCTGAACCTCAACATCTGGTGGTGGTTGAGTGGTCTGGGCGTCAGTCTGCTCGGCGCGTTTCTCGCAGGCGCCAGCAGCCTGCTGCGTGCCGCACGCCTGCCTTTGCTGGCGCTGGCCAATGCCCAGGCGTGGCATGAAACCCACGCCAAATGGCTGCGACGGCAAGGCTGGGTCGCCGGGATTTCAGCGCTGATTGCGGTATTAGCCGGACTGTTTGGCGATAGCCTGGCGCTGGGCTTCGTGTTGATGGCGAGTCTCCTGCTGAGCGCGGCACTGGGTCTGCCAGTGCTGCTCAATCTGCTGCTCAACGCACTGTTGGGCAGGAGCCGCTCGGTGCTGGGGCAGTGGTTTCTCGCTGACTGCCGCCAGCAACTGCCGGCCCTGAGTCTGGCGCTGATGGCACTGTTACTGGCCATGGCCGCGAACATCGGCGCAGGCAGCATGACGTCGGGGTTCCGCCAGACATTCACTCACTGGCTGGAACAACGCCTCAGCGCAGAGCTGTATATCAATCCGCAGAATCCGGCCCAGGCCGCACCTTTGCAGCAGTGGCTGAGTCAGCAACCGCTGACGTCAGCGGTGCTGCCCAACTGGCAGGTTTCAGTGCAACTGCATGGCTGGCCAGCCGAGCTGTATGGCGTGATCGACCATCCGCACTATCGCCAGCACTGGCCGCTGCTGGAATCGGCGAGAGGGGATGCGTGGAAGCAACTGGCGCAGGAAGACACGCTGATGCTTAGCGAACAGCTGGCGCGCCGTCTGGACGTCAGCGTTGGCGATGAAGTCAGACTGCCCGCGCCGGACGGGCCGTGGCCGCTACGCGTTGTCGGTATTTACGCCGACTACGGCAACCCCAAGGGCCACATGTTGGTGAACGCCGACCACCTGCTTAAACACTGGCCGCAACTGACGCCCAACCGCTTCAATCTGCGCATCGATCCCAAAGCCATCCCGCAGCTGCTGCGGGTGCTGCACAACAAATTCACCATCGATGACAACCGCATCGTCGATCAGATCCAGCTCAAGGCCTGGTCGCAGCAGGTTTTCGAACGCACCTTCGCCGCCACCGCCGCGTTGAACAGCCTGACGTTGATGGTCGCTGGTGTCGCCCTCTTCATCAGCTTGCTGACCCAGAGCCAAAGCCGCCTCGCGCAACTGGCGCCGTTATGGGCGCTGGGTGTGACGCGACGGCAATTGATGCTGCTCAATCTGGCGCAAACATGGTTGCTGGCGGTGCTGACGCTGGTGCTGGCGATTCCGCTGGGGCTGTTGCTGGCGTGGTGCCTGGATGCTGTGATCAACGTGCAAGCCTTCGGCTGGCGCCTGCCGCTGCAGGTGTTCCCCATGCAGCTACTGCGCCTGACGCTGTTGGCGATGCTCGCCACACTGCTGGCCTCGGCGTGGCCGCTCTACCGTTTGTACCGCACCCGCCCCGCCGATTTGCTGAGGACTTTCGCCAATGAAGGTTAAGGCCCTGATCCTCTTCGCTGGGCTACTGCTCATCACGCTGCTGAGCGGCTGCGATGACAAACCCGAGGAAGAGAAAGGCTTCGCCGGCCTTGCCGACGACGCTTCAAGCTACGCACAGGTTACGCTGGACAGGCACTTCTTGTTTCCCGACGACCACGGCCCCCACGATGACTTCCGCATCGAGTGGTGGTACGTCACCGCCAATCTCAAGGATGCCGAAGGCCAGTCGTTTGGCGTGCAATGGACCCTGTTTCGCAATGCCCTCCCCCGCGCGAAAGGGCTGCAAGGCGACGGCTCTGGCTGGAGCAATCGCAACCTGTGGATGGGCCACGCGGCAGTGACGTCCCGGGACGACCACTTCGCAGCGGAACGCTACGCCCGTGGCGGCGTGCAGCAGGCCGGCGTGACACTGGCGCCGTTAGCGGCCTGGATCGATGACTGGTCCTTTACCAGCCAGTCTGCCAACAATGACCCGCTGGCGGACATGCAGTTGCAGGCCAGCGGTCCGCAGTTCAACTATCGCCTGCACCTGAAAGCCACGAAGCCATTGGTGCTGCAGGGCACACAGGGCTTCAGTCAGAAGTCCGAGCAAGGCCAGGCGTCGTACTACTACAGCCAGCCTTTTTTTCAGGCGGACGGCAGCATCGAGATTGACGGCAAAACCTATCAGGTGTCCGGGCCTGCATGGCTGGACCGGGAGTGGAGCAGCCAGCCGCTCACGGACAATCAGACAGGCTGGGACTGGTTCTCGCTGCATCTGGGTGATGGCACCGAAGTCATGCTGTATCGCATGCGGCAAAGGGACGGTGAACCGTACCTGACCGGGACATGGATCAACGCCGATGGCAGCACCGAACAACTGGCGGCGAAGGACATAGAACTGGTACCGGAAGACACCACTGACGTTGAAGGCCGCGACATCCCCACACGCTGGTCGGTGAAAATCCCGTCGAAGGCCGTGGACATTACCGTCGAAGCGCTCAACCCGCAGGCATGGATGAACTTGCAGATCCCCTATTGGGAAGGGCCGGTCACCCTGAACGGTAGCCATGAGGGTGTGGGGTATCTGGAGATGACGGGCTACTGACACGCCGCCGCGACCGACCCTGAGAATCATCTAAAGTTTCCTGACGGCTGCCGATAAACAAGGAATCGGACAGTGAACCCGATATCCCAACCCCGTCAGGCCAGGACGCCTGCTTCAATAGCGTCTGGAGCCTCGATGTCTACATTAAGCTTGAAAGATATGCAGCTGGATCTCGAAGATTCGGCGGCTTACTTTGACTCTCTGTCGCAATTTCTCGAAGGTCATGCCATCTACCTGAAGGCTCAGAAAGTCGTGTGTCGACAAGAGGACCTCATGCTCCTCGAAAGTCACGCCGGCAACCTTGCCAACTCGGTGAGGTACATCAAAACCGCGGCTTTACGGATCGCCAACCGCTCGCGTTGAGTCGGGCGAGATATGCGCTTCCCAGACATCACGTGGGCAGCGCTTCTTGAACCTGTGAGCAAGTCGACACCCCACGAAAAACGTCGTCGGTGACTAAACACCCGGCCACACCTCCCTCGCCTGCAATGTTTTTTATTGAACGATCCACGCCTGCCTGCACTCGATAAAGCTAGGCCGCTGACGGCAGCGCGCCCTGATTATGTATCCGCCTTTTAAGGAAGCGGGTTCACGTCAGGGTCTTATCCGCGCCGAAACAGGGCCGAAACGTTACTGGCTGAGTGCATTGCGCGAGCTCGGGATTAGACAGCGCAGGATGTACGCCACGCGCCACACGTACGCAACCATGCGCCTGATGTCCGGAATGAACCCGGCATTCACCGCCGCGCAATCCCGGTAACGCCAAACACGCCGAAACATAAAGGGTTTAGGACTGATGTGCGGATTAGCTGGCGAACTACGCTTTGACAATCAACCTGCGGATCTCGCCGCAGTAGAACGTATCACCCATCATCTCGCGGCCCGCGGCCCGGATGCGTGGGGGTTTCATAGCCAGGGGCCGATTGCCCTGGGCCACCGTCGTTTGAAAATCATGGACCTGTCGGACGGTTCGGCTCAGCCGATGATCGACAGCCACTTGGGTTTGTCCCTGGCCTTCAACGGCGCTATCTACAACTTCCCGGAGCTGCGTGCCGAGCTTGAAAGCCTTGGCTACCAGTTCCACTCCGGCGGCGACACCGAAGTGCTGCTCAAGGGCTACCACGCCTGGGGCCCTGACATGCTGCCCAAGCTGAACGGCATGTTCGCGTTCGCCATCTGGGAACGCGACAACAGAAGCCTGTTCATCGCCCGCGACCGTCTTGGCGTCAAGCCGCTGTACCTGTCGCGCACCGACAAGCGCCTGCGTTTCGCTTCCGCCCTGCCCGCCTTGCTGAAAGGTGGCGACATCAGCCCGATGCTCGACCCGGTCGCACTCAATCACTACCTCAATTTCCATGCCGTTGTGCCTGCGCCACGCACGTTGGTGGCCGGCATCGAGAAACTGCCGCCGGCGTCCTGGATGCGCGTGAGTGCCGAAGGCAAGGTCGAGCAGAAGGTCTGGTGGACGCTGCCTTATGGCCCGCACGCCGACGAAGCCAATCTGACCCTCGAAGACTGGCGCGACCGCGTGCTCGACAGCACCCGCGAAGCCGTTGCCATCCGTCAACGCGCTGCGGTGGACGTCGGCGTGCTGCTGTCCGGCGGCGTTGACTCAAGCATGCTCGTCGGCCTGCTGCGCGAAGTGGGCGTTAAGGATCTGTCGACCTTCTCCATCGGTTTCCAGGATGCGGGCGGCGAACGCGGTGACGAATTCCAGTATTCGGACCTGATCGCCAAACACTACGGCACCAACCACCATCAGCTGCGCATCAAGGAAAGCGAAATCATCGAGCAACTGCCCGCCGCATTTCGGGCAATGAGCGAGCCGATGGTCAGCCATGACTGCATCGCCTTCTACCTGCTGTCTCGCGAAGTGGCCAAGCACTGCAAGGTGGTTCAGAGCGGTCAGGGCGCGGACGAGTTGTTCGCCGGTTATCACTGGTACCCGCAAGTGGACGGCGCCAGCGACCCCTACGCCGCCTATCGCGATGCGTTTTTCGACCGCAGTTACGCCGAATACGCCGACACCGTTACGCCGAAGTGGCTGACGGCGAATGACGCCGCCGGCGATTTCGTGCGCGAGCATTTCGCGATGCCGGGCGCTGATGCGGCCGTGGACAAAGCCCTGCGACTGGACAGCACGGTCATGCTGGTGGATGACCCGGTCAAACGCGTCGACAACATGACCATGGCCTGGGGCCTCGAAGCGCGCACCCCATTCCTCGATTATCGACTGGTCGAGCTGTCGGCTCGGGTTCCGGGCCGCTTCAAGTTGCCGGACGGCGGCAAGCAGGTGCTCAAGGAAGCGGCGCGACTGGTGATTCCGTCCGAAGTCATTGATCGCAAGAAAGGTTATTTCCCGGTGCCGGGCCTCAAGCATCTGGAAGGCGATACGCTGAACTGGGTCCGCGATCTGCTGCTCGATCCAAGCCAGGACCGTGGCCTGTTCAACCCGGTCATGCTCGACAAACTGCTCACCGATCCACAGGGTCAACTGACGCCCCTGCGCGGCTCCAAGCTGTGGCAGCTCGCAGCGCTGAACCTGTGGCTCAGCGAACAAGGACTCTGACCGATGAAAGCCAACGCTTCGATTCATAACCAGCGTTTGTTGCGCGGCCAGGCGCCGTCGTACGAGCGCTTGCAGGCTCGCCTTGCCGAAGACGGCAGCACGCCTGAGACAGAACCGCTGGCTCTGCATTGCGGCTGGGGGCGGCTGTTGATTGGCCATACCTACCCCGACCCGGCGTCCCTCGCTCACGAGTTGCTCAACGAAAAACAGGGTGAGCGCGACATCGCCCTGTATGTCGCCGCACCGCAACAGGTGCTGGCGCAATCGCCGCAACAGTTGTTTCTCGATCCGTCAGACACGCTGCGCCTGTGGTTCAGCGATTACCGCCCGGCCCAGCGGGTGTTTCGAGGTTTCAGGATTCGTCGGGCACAAAGCGAGGGCGACTGGAACTCGATCAACAATTTGTACATCGCCCGTGGCATGTTGCCCATCGACCCTGCCCTGCTGACGCCTCGGCACCAAGGCGGCCCGGTCTACTGGATTGCTGAAGACGAGACTACCAACGCCGTGATCGGTAGCGTCATGGGCCTGAATCACCAAAAGGCGTTCAACGATCCCGAAAACGGCAGCAGCCTGTGGTGCCTGGCGGTTGACCCGCAATGCACACGGCCTGGCGTCGGCGAAGTGCTGGTGCGTCATCTGGTCGAGCACTTCCAGAGCCGGGGTCTGGCGTACCTGGATCTGTCGGTGCTGCACGACAACGAACAAGCAAAAAGCCTGTACGGCAAGCTGGGCTTCCGCAATCTGCCAACCTTCGCCATCAAGCGAAAAAACGGCATCAACGAGAAGCTGTTTCTCGGCCCAGGCCCCCAAGCAGACTTCAACCCGTACGCGCGGATCATCGTCGAAGAAGCCCATCGTCGCGGTATTGAGGTGCAGGTGGACGACGCCGAGGCCGGACTGTTCACGCTGATTCATGGCAGCCGCCGGGTGCGCTGCCGCGAGTCGTTGAGCGACCTGACCACCGCCGTCAGCATGACGCTGTGCCAGGACAAGCGCATGACCCTGAAGACGCTGAAGGCGGCGGGGCTGGAAGTGCCGGTGCAGCAACTGGCGGGAAACGGCGACGACAACCTGGCGTTTCTCGAGGAACACCAGCGCGTCGTGGTCAAGCCGGTCGATGGCGAACAGGGTCAGGGCGTGGCCGTGGACCTTCGTACGATCGAAGATGTCCAGGCGGCGGTCGAGCGTGCTCGCCAGTTCGACAGCCGTGTGCTGCTAGAAAGCTTCCACCAAGGGCTTGACCTGCGCATCGTCGTGATTGGTTTTGAGGTCGTCGCTGCGGCCATCCGCCGTCCTGCCGAAATCATCGGCGATGGCCGTCACACCGTGGGTCAGCTGATCGAGGCGCAAAGTCGACGTCGTTCTGCAGCCACGGGCGGCGAGAGCAAGATTCCGGTGGACGATGAAACCCACCGCACCGTAGAGGACGCGGGTTTCAGCTTCGACAGCGTGTTACCGGCCGATCAGCGTCTGGCCGTGCGCCGCACCGCGAACCTGCACACCGGCGGCTGTCTGGAAGACGTCACCGCGATTCTTCACCCGGTGCTGCAGGACGCCGCCGTGCGTGCCGCCCGCGCCCTCGACATCCCGGTGGTGGGTCTGGACCTGATGGTGCCCGCCGCCGATCAGCCGGAGTATGTGTTTATCGAAGCGAACGAGCGCTGCGGCCTGGCCAATCACGAGCCACAACCGACGGCCGAGCGTTTCGTCGATCTGTTGTTTCCCCACAGCCAGCCTGCCCATGGCTAAGGCGCAACCGCTGTAGCCCTGAGCCTGCCCGCGACAGGTCTGGTCGGGCGACGAATTCGTCGACACCAGACCCGTCCCGCGAGCGAGTCCGCTCTCAGCTTAATCTGCGCCACACATTGAGGTCCCTATGACGACTGCAAACATCCTTGAACCGGATCTGAATTACCTGCAGAAAGTCCTGCTGGAAATGCTCGCGATCCCGAGCCCCACCGGTTTTACCGACACCATCGTGCGCTACGTCGCCGAGCGGCTTGAAGAACTGGGCATTCCGTTCGAACTGACCCGTCGCGGCACCATCCGCGCCACGTTGAAAGGCAAACAGAACAGCCCCGATCGTGCCGTTTCCGCGCACTTGGACACCATCGGTGCCAGCGTTCGTGAAGTGAAAGACAACGGCCGACTGGGCCTGGCCCCGGTGGGTTGCTGGTCCAGTCGCTTTGCCGAAGGCAGCCGCGTCAGCGTGTTCACCGACACCGGCGTGATCCGCGGCAGCGTGCTGCCATTGATGGCGTCGGGGCATGCGTTCAATACCGCCGTCGACACCATGCCCATCAGCTGGGACCACGTTGAGGTGCGTCTGGACGCCTACAGCGCCACTCGCGCGGACTGCGAATCGGTGGGCATCAACATTGGCGATTTCGTGGCGTTTGACCCGTTGCCCGAATTCACCGACAGCGGCCACATCAGCGCTCGCCATCTGGACGACAAGGCCGGCGTCGCCGCTCTGCTCGCAGCCCTCAAAGCCATCGTCGACAGCGGCGTCGAGCCCCTGATCGATTGCCACCCGCTGTTCACCATTACCGAAGAAACCGGCAGCGGCGCTGCGGGAAGTCTGCCGTGGGACGTCAGCGAGTTCGTGGGGATCGACATCGCGCCTGTCGCGCCCGGCCAGCACTCGAGCGAACACGCGGTCAGCGTGGCGATGCAGGATTCCGGCGGCCCGTATGACTATCATCTGTCGCGACATCTGTTGCGCCTGGGTGAGCAAAACGATCTGTCCGTGCGCCGCGACCTGTTCCGCTATTACTACAGCGACGCGCACTCGGCGATCACTGCCGGTTACGACACGCGCACGGCCCTTCTGGCTTTCGGTTGCGACGCGACCCATGGCTATGAACGCACACACATCGACAGCTTGAACACGCTGAGCCGTCTGCTCACCGCCTACATCATGAGCCCGCCGGTGTTCGCCAGCGATGCGCATCCGTCCAATGCGTCTCTGGAGAATTTCAGCCATCAGCTGGAGCACGACGCGCAGATGGAGAGCGACACCCGCGTACCGTCGGTGGATACATTGGTGGGGCAGCGGTAGCCTGCCCGCACGGGGCGCGATAGCATCGCCGCCCCGTGTATATTTTGTGATGGCCGAGAAACCTATGCTGATCCCTTACGACCAACTCGAAGCCGACACCCTGACGCGCCTGATCGAGGACTTCGTGACCCGCGATGGTACTGACAACGGTGATGACACTCCCCTTGAAACCCGCGTGTTACGGGTACGTCATGCGCTAAGCAAAGGTCAGGCGGTGATTTTCTTCGACATGGACAGCCAGCAATGCCAGCTGATGCTCAAGCGCGAAGTGCCGAAGGAATATTTCGAGGAATAAAGGGAATCACGTTCCCGGCGAGCGGTTGGCGAGTTGTTGCAGCCGTGAGGCGATTCTTCGGAATACCTCTGCGCGGTGAATCCTTACATGCTGCGGCGCATCGATTCCCAGCCGGACCTGATTGCCGGTGATGCCCAGCACCTTCACGGTAATGTCATCGCCAATGTTGAAGGTCTCTCCGATTTCCCGCGTCAATACCAGCATACGTCCTACTCCTTGGCTGTGACCGAGGGAGCAGGTTGACGCTCACACCCCGACGCTTCAATGCGCCAGAGCAAAATCAGTAACGTCCTTCAATCCTTCAAGACCACGACTGACGGACGCTTCCTACGCGCCCGACCCTTTCCGGCCGGCACCTCAGAGAAAGGTCCGGCAGACGTCAGTTTTTTCATTCCGGCCGGGAAGATCAGGCGGCTGACCAGCGCGGCCCGAACAGAATGATGGTTGCGCCCATCACGCATAAGCCAACGCCGATCCAGTCCGACATGAGCGGTCGCACACGCTCGATAACGCCTAGCCAGGTAATGGAGGCAATGATGTAGATGCCGCCGTATGCCGCATAGGCGCGCCCGGCGTACGTGGCTTCAATTCGAGTCAACAGCAGGGCGAACAGCGTCAAGCTGATCAGCGCCGGAAGGGCCCACAGCGCGCTCTTGCCTTGACGCAGCCACATCCAGAAGGCGTAACAACCGGCTATTTCGAACAGCGCGGCAAGAAAAAACCAGAGGTAATTGAGCACGATGAGCCTCGTCCAGGGCAGCCGGAAAATGCCGGCAACCCTATCAGAAAAGAGCCTGGGGAATGTCTGGCTCCGCTTCAGGCCTTCGCTTTGGCACGCATCTTCTCCGCCATGTTTGCCATCTCGTCGTACAGCAACTGCGGATTTTTCTGTTTGAGCTGCCAGGCCATTCGACCTTGCTCATGGGGCAGGATCATGAATTCACCGCTGGCAACTTGCTGGTAGATGTAGTCGGCGATGTCCTTCGCGCTGATGGGCGAACTCTCCAGCAGCTTGCCGACCTGGGCTTTCATCGCCGGCGTGGGGCCACGAAAGGAATCCAGCAGGTTGGTCTGGAAGAACGATGGACACACCACATGCACACCGATTTCCTGCTGGCGCAGCTCGATCAGCAGGCTCTCAGACAACGCCACCACGCCGGCTTTGGCGACGTTGTAATTGCTCATCGCCGGCCCCTGCATCAACGCCGCCATGGAGGCGATGTTGATGATCTTGCCTTTGCTCTGTTCCAGCAGCGGCAAAAACGCCTTGCAGCCTTTGACGACGCCCATCAGGTTGATCGCGATCTGCCAGTCCCAATCTTCCAGGGACAGTTCGCCAAAGAATCCACCTGAGGCAACGCCGGCGTTGTTGACGATCACATCGATGCCACCGAATTTCTGTTCGCAGGCCTGGGCGAAAGCGGTGAGCTGGCTGTAGTCCCGAACATCACAGCGCTGAACGAAACCGTCCCCACCCGCTTCGCGCACCAGCCCCAGTGTTTCCTGAAGGCCGCTGTCGCTGATGTCCGACAGCGCCAGCTGCCAACCTTCGCGCGCCCAGCGCAGCGCGATCTCACGTCCCAGCCCGGACCCTGCGCCGGTAATCATGATGCGATTGTGCATAGCAGACGCCTTGTCGATTACGAAGAAGTGGCTAGAGTGTAAACAGGAGGATTGTCCGACAAACCCTTCATCAGATCGCTGAATATGAGAGGCAAACCGAATGCTTTGAGTGCTAATCACTCTTTTGGGTGCATTTAGCTGATTAGTATTTGCAGGACGAACTCTAATATCGAATCCGGCGACCCGTTACTTACTGCTTGGTTCCACACTAAGCGAGGTACTTTTCGCACGTTTTGTAGTCAGGGCTTGAAAAGATCACGACGTACTCTTAACGCTCAACCGTTTGATTCCCATGGTATTTTCTGGAGGTGTTAATTTTTATTTCTGAAGTCCAGAACCTTTTGATTAGTGCGACAGTCGGATTCATCAAGCAGCACAATGATTAGCCGTAGTGGCGACCTCTTGAACTGCATAGCCATCTTCCAAGAACACTAGAAGGAACTCGTCATGGGCATCGGCACAATTCTGATCATCATCCTTATCCTGCTGTTGATCGGTGGGCTCCCGGTATTTCCGCACTCCCGGAGCTGGGGCTACGGTCCATCGGGCATTATCGGTACGATTCTGGTGATCCTGCTGATATTGGTGTTGCTGGGCAGGATTTAACTGCTAAAGCTGCCATAAAAAAGAACCGCGCTTAGGCGCGGTTTTTTTATGGAAGTGGTTCTGCTGGTGCAGAACTGTTTCGCCTTCGGCGAGTTACTTTTAAAAAGCACTGTACGGACCGGACACATCGTTTACACGTGTACGGGGACATGGTTAACACTTTCTGGCGTACCCACTTCGCCGGAAAGCCATCATGCCTTGGAATACGAGAGACGCCATGAGCCTGAAAACTGAGTTTGTTGCACTGGCTTTGCAACCTGGCAGCAATAAAAGAGAGCTGTGCCGACGCTTCGGTATCAGCCCTCCTACGGCATACAAGTGGCTAAAACGCTTTGAACTGGATGGGGTTCAAGGCTTGCAGGCGCAGTCACGGCGCCCGCTTTCCAACCCAAAATTGACCCAGGCTGATTTGGAAGCGGAGGTTGTAAAACTTCGGAGGGATCAACCAGCATGGGGTGGACGCAAGATTAGTAATTTGCTGGATAAACGCATTGCTCCCAGCACGGTTACCAACGTTTTGCATCGGCACGGACTGATTTTGCCGTCGGAGAATTTGCTGCAGGCGTCAGGCAAACGCTTCGAACACGAGGCGCCGAACGATCTTTGGCAAATGGACTTCAAAGGGCATTTTGCGATTCAGCAGGGTCGTTGCCAGCCACTGACATTGCTGGATGATCACTCTCGTTTCAACTTGGCGATCGAGGCCTGTGCCAATCAACAAAAGGGCACGGTGCAGCAAAAACTGACCCAAATATTCCGCCATTTTGGCCTGCCTGCAAGGCTCAATCTGGACAACGGAGCGCCTTGGGGCTCGCCGAGAAATCCCGGAGAGCTCTCGGAACTGAGCATCTGGTTGGTCCGCCTGGGCATTCGGGTGAGCTTCAGCCGTCCTCGCCATCCGCAAACCAATGGCAAGCTGGAGCGTTTCCACCGTTCACTCAAAGCCGAGGTTCTCAATGGACGCCACTACTGCACACTTGCCGACGCCCAAGCGGCCTTTGACCGGTGGCGTGAGATCTATAACCACCAACGACCTCATGAAGCGCTAGGCCTCAAAGCCCCTATGAGTCGATATCGGGCCAGTCCTTGGGCCTTCCCCGAGCAACTGTCTGAGTTTGAATACGGGCCGGATGACGTAGTAGCCAAGGTCTATCACAGCCGATTTCGCTTTCGAAAGCATTACTTCAGCATCGCTAAAGGCCTTGTTGGGCAACTGATCGCAATACGACCCGACCCGCAGAGCGAAGAGCTGTTCAAGATCTACTTCTGCCATCACCTGCTGCGGACGATCAACATCAACCAACCGGACTATGACTGATGATGTGTAAACGATGTGCCCGCACAGGCGTAAACGATGTATCCGGTCTATACAAAAAGCACTAAAAGTAACCAAAAGTGCCTGCTCTCGGTTGGGCCCTTCCTTCGTCAGGGTTCCTTCACTCCGGTCCCGCTCCGTGGGCCCGCGCCGAACGGACATCCATGTCTTAACGGCGCTCTCACCGCATCCCTGCGGCTCGGCCCACTGCGCGAGACCTGCGTTCAGCCTGCACCAAAGTCGCGATTGGCGGTGACTGGGCTTTTTGCGTTTGAAGATCAAAAGCAGATCAAGAGCTTCCCGGCTAAAGCCGGTCTACGGGTATAGGCGGTATCCGGTGTACCCGGTGTACCCGGCGTATGCGGTGTTTGCGGTGTTTGTGAGTAGGACCGGCTTTAGCCGGGAAGGGGCCGGTTTGAACACCGTAATTTCTAAACGTGCGTTCACCCATCAGCGGCTGCGACTGCGACTGCGCGTTGAGGAGATCAGCGGGAGGGAGGATTTACAGCAACCGAACAGGACGTTCTGAAGAAGCTAGGGCGTAACGCCCTAGCAGATAGCGGGCATCACTTTTTCTTTTTTGCAGGCTTGTCAGCCTTTTCTGCCTTGTCTGATTTCTTGGCTTTCTCTGGCTTGCTATCAGCTTTCTTTGCAGCTTTCTTTGGCTCAGCTGCTTTTTTGGTGTCTTTCTTGGTGTCTTTCTTTTCGGAAGACTTCGAAAGAGCCGATGCCGCCGCTGATTTCTTTTCTGGTGAGGACTTTTTGTCTTTCAAGTCCTTGCTGGCTTTCGAAGCTTCGCCTTTGGTTTTCTTGTCGTCTTTAGCCACGTTAACCACCTCTCAAAGAGTGCCGGTATTAGCACAAGGCCTGTGGGAATATCCACACGCTGATCATTAGGCGAAGCGGCTTGAAAGCGGTTCAATCTTTTTAAGCACCGAACGCAAAAATGATATCTGCCTCAGATTCAACCACGCGTGAACTGGCCCCTTCCCGGCTAAAGCCGGTCCTACACCGGACGCGCTTGTGATCTTCATCTTCCTACGCAGAAAGTTCAGACGACACCAATCGCGACTTGGGTGCAGGCTGAACGCAGGTCTTGCGCAGTGGGCCGAGCGGCATGGATGCCGCGAGAGCGCCGTTGCGGACATGGATGTCCGTTCGGCGCGGGCCCACGGAGCGAGACCGGAGTGAAGGAACCCCGACGCAGGAGGGGCCCAACCAGGAGCAAGCACCCTTGGTTAGTTGGGGATGGTGCGACTTTCGACTTTTCCAAGTAACTCGCCGAAGGCGAAACGTCTGCCCCCAGGCAGACGCCCTTGATCTTGATCTTAAGCGCTTTTAAAACAAAAACGCCCCGAAGACCGGGGCGTTTTCGCACAGCACTACCTCAAATCAATGCGACACGGCACCACTGGCCCCCAGGCCCGTCTGCGAACGCACAAACTGCGGGAAGAACAACGCACGCTCACCCTCCGCCGCCTTCGACTTATCCGTAATCGAGAAAAACCAGATCCCGACAAACGCAATCGCAATCGAAAACAACGCCGGATACTCGTACGGGAAAATCGCCTTCTCATGATGCAGAATCTGCACCCAAATCGTTGGGCCCAGAATCATCAACACCACCGCACTGATCAAGCCCATCCAGCCGCCAATCATCGCGCCGCGAGTGGTCAGGTTCTTCCAGTACATCGAAAGCAACAACACCGGGAAGTTACAGCTCGCGGCAATCGAGAACGCCAGGCCCACCATGAACGCAATGTTCTGACTTTCGAACGCAATACCCAACAGGATCGCCACGACCGCCAACGCCACCGTGGTGTACTTCGACACGCGGATCTCGTCTTTTTCGTTGGCCTTGCCCGCCTTGATCACACTGGCATACAAGTCGTGGGACACCGCCGATGCACCGGCCAGGGTCAGACCTGCCACCACCGCCAGGATGGTCGCGAACGCCACCGCCGAGATAAAGCCCAGGAACAGGCTGCCACCGACCGCATCGGCCAGGTGAACCGCCGCCATGTTATTGCCGCCGAGCAACGCGCCCGCCGCGTCCTTGAACGCCGGATTGGTGCTGACCAAGAGGATCGCGCCAAAACCGATGATGAAGGTCAGGATGTAGAAGTAGCCGATGAAACCGGTCGCGTAGAGTACCGACTTACGGGCTTCCTTCGCATCACTCACGGTGAAGAAGCGCATCAGGATGTGTGGCAGGCCCGCGGTGCCGAACATCAGCGCCAGACCCAGGGAAAACGCCGAGATCGGATCCTTCACCAGACCGCCCGGGCTCATGATCGCCTCACCTTTCGGGTGAACCTTCACAGCCTCGGAGAACAGCACGTTGAAGTCGAAGTTGACGTGCTTCATCACCATCAACGCCATGAACGACGCGCCGGAGAGCAGCATCACCGCCTTGATGATCTGTACCCATGTGGTCGCCAGCATGCCGCCGAACAGCACGTATAGGCACATCAGAATACCGACGAGCACCACCGCCACCGCATAGTCCAGGCCGAACAGCAGCTGGATCAGCTTGCCGGCGCCGACCATCTGCGCGATCAGGTAGAACGCCACGACCACCAGCGAACCGCAGGCCGACAAGGTACGGATTTCCTTCTGCTTGAGGCGATAGGACGCCACGTCAGCGAAGGTGTACTTGCCCAGGTTACGCAGGCGCTCGGCGATCAGGAACAGGATGATCGGCCAGCCCACGAGGAAGCCGATGGAGTAGATCAGACCGTCGTAGCCGGAGGTGTAGACCAGCGCGGAAATCCCCAGGAAAGACGCCGCCGACATGTAATCACCGGCAATGGCCAGACCGTTCTGGAAACCGGTGATCTTGCCGCCTGCCGAGTAATAGTCCGACGCTGTCTTGTTCTTTTTCGACGCCCAGTACGTGATGTAAAGCGTGAACCCGACGAAGACCACAAACATGACGATGGCCGACACGTTCAACGGTTGCTTCTGTACCGCACCGGTCAGCGCGTCGGCTGCCCAGAGTGTCGGTGCGAAAGCGGCAAGGCCGAAGGCCGCAAGCAAGCGCCGGATCATTGCTGCGCCTCCTTCAGGATGGCGTTGTTCAGGTCATCGAATTCACCGTTTGCGCGGCGAACATAGATGGCGGTCAGAACGAACGCGGACACAATCAGCCCGACGCCGATCGGCATTCCCCAGGTGATGGTTGATGTGGCGCTGATTTTGGCGCCGAGAATCTGAGGCCCATACGCAATCAGAAGGATGAATGCGGCATAGAGCCCAAGCATGATTGCCGAGAGAATCCAGGCGAATCGTTCCCTTTTCGAGACCAGCTCCTTGAAGCGCGGGCTGTTCTGAATCGAGAGGTAAATGCTGTCGTTCATTGTTTTTGTCCTCGCAGCACAGATGGATGTCACGGTTTGCACTTTAGTCCGCTCTGCGTTGCACTCCAGACGACCTTAGTATTAGAACGACATTAGTTGATGTTCGAGGGATTGCCTCTTTTAGCCGCGGTTGAGTGCGCCTACAGGTAGCGGCAATAAAAAACCGCCGGGCGATGACTCGCCAGGCGGTTTGATAAGACGTTAAATCTTTGTGACGGATTACTTACCGGTCCACTCTTTCACGCGATCCGGGTGCTTCGCGACCCAGTCCTTGGCCGCCGCTTCAGGCTTGGCGCCGTCCTGGATGGCGAGCATGACTTCGCCGATTTCATCCTTGTTGGCCCACTGGAATTTCTTCAGGAAATCCGCAACGTCAGGGGCCTTTTTCGCCAGATCCAGGCTACCGATGTTGTCGACGGTTTCAGCCGCACCATAAACGCCCTTCGGGTCTTCCAGGAATTTGAGCTTCCATTTCGCGAACATCCAGTGCGGTACCCAGCCGGTCACGGCAATGGATTCTTTCTTGTTCTCAGCGCGGGTCAGCTCGGCGATCATGCCGGCGCCGGAGCTGGCCTGCAGCTTGTAACCGTCGAGGCCGTAATCCTTGATCGCCTGATCGGTCTTGATCATCACGCCTGAACCGGCATCGATGCCGACGATTTTCTTCTTGAAGGATTCGTCGGTCTTGAGGTCCGCCACCGAGTTGGCTTTCACGTACTCGGGCACGATCAGGCCGATTTTCGCGTCTTTGAAGTTTGGGCCGTAGTCGGTGACCTTGTCCTTGTTCTTGGTCCAGTACTCGCCGTGGGTGACGGGCAGCCAGGCAGACAGGATCATGTCCAGCTTTCCGGTCGCGACGCCCTGCCACATGATGCCGGCGGCAACGGCCTGCAACTTCACCGGATAACCCAGTTTCTGCTTGATCACCTCGGCGGCGACGTTGGTGGTGGCAACACTGTCGGACCAGCCATCGACGTAACCGATGCTCAGCTCGGGTTTGGCGTCGGCATGGGCCAGCGTGGAACTGATGGCCAGTGCCAGCGCGGCACCGACACCCAGGATTTTTCGCATCGTCATTTTAACTTCCCCGGTAGTCCAGAGCCCGACAGCGGTCGGGCGTCGTTAACGTTCTTATAACGTCGCACTTGCGCCCTGGTTCGGGGCAAGCCACGCGTTTCACGCTTCCACCACGTGCCTGCGCAGACGCAATCGCTGCGTGGACGATTGATCATCAACCCCCATACACCTCGTGCCTTTCCTGCCAGCGACACCCAGCCACCCAGTAAACGACATCACCGCGCCATCAACGACAGCCAGGTCGTAAAGAGGCTATGAAACCGTCCGAAAATTGCATGGTGTGCAAAAGCGCCGAGAGGATGAGGTGTGTAACTGCGTCATCTTGCTACTATGCCGACCTTTGCCCCAATTCGGCCCCATCATGTCCGCACCCTCCCGCTCGCCTGTCGTTCTTTATCTTTTCTCCTGTGTGATTGCCCTGCTTGGCCTGTGCGGCTATTGGTACTGGCTGGGCAAGCCGGTGATGCTGCCGGACGCCGCCACGCCGACCCACAAACTGCAATGCGCGTCCTACACGCCGTTCGACAAAGACCAGTCCCCGTTCGACCAGCCCTTCACCCTGCGCCCCGCGCGGATGGATGCTGACCTGGCGCTCCTCGCGACGCGCTTCGACTGCGTGCGCACCTATTCAATGACCGGCATGGAGGCGATTCCCGACATCGCTCGCAAGTACGGCCTCAAGCTGATGCTCGGTGCCTGGGTCAACGGCAACCCGGTCGACACCGCCAAGGAAATCAAGGCACTGGTGACGGCCGCGAATACCCACCCGGATGTGGTGACGGCGGTGATCGTCGGTAACGAGAGCCTGTTGCGCAAGGAAGTCACCGGCGCTCAACTGGCCACGCTGATTCGTCAGGTGAAGGCGCAGGTCAAACAGCCGGTCACTTATGCAGACGTCTGGGAATACTGGCTGCAATACCCGGAAGTCGCGCCGGTTGTGGATTTCCTGACGATCCATCTGCTGCCGTACTGGGAAGACGACCCCACCGGCATCGACAAGGCCCTGGCCCACGTCGCGCAGATCCGTGAAACGTTCGGCAAGCAATTCGCGCCCAAGGACATTCTCATTGGCGAGACCGGCTGGCCCAGCGAAGGCCGTCAGCGTGAAACCGCGCTGCCCAGCCGGGTCAACGAGGCCAAGTTCATTCGCAGTTTCGTCGCGATGGCCGAGCAGCACGGTTGGCATTACAACCTGATCGAGGCGTTCGACCAGCCGTGGAAGCGCCAGTCCGAAGGCGCGGTAGGCGGTTATTGGGGCCTGTTCGATGCGGATCGCCAGGACAAAGGCGTGCTGGCCGGACCGGTGTCGAACCTGCCGCTGTGGCCATCCTGGCTGACGGTCAGTGGCGCGATCGCCCTGATGGCGCTGGCGTGGGCGGGTCGTGTCAGTCACGCACGCAGCGCGCTGATGCTGCCGTTGCTGGCAGCGTTCGCCGGTTGCTGCATCGGCACCTGGGGTGAACTGGCCCGGGTGACCAGCCGCTTCGCCGGTGAATACCTGTGGGCAGTGGCGCTGGTGGCGCTGAATCTGCTGGTGCTCGCCCACGCCGCGCTGGCGTTATCAGCCCGCGCAGGCTGGCGCGAGCGCGTGTTCGTGTGGCTGGAGGCTCGGGCCGGGTGGTGGTTGTACGCCAGCGGGTTCGCCGCGGCGGTGATGATGCTGGCGATGGTCTTTGACCCGCGCTACCGCAGCTTCGCGACGGCAACGTTGTGGCTGCCGGCGCTGGTCTACCTGATCCGCCCGGTGGCGGCACCACGCCGAGAGATCGGTCTGCTGATGTTCATCGTCGGCGCCGGCATCGTGCCGCAGCTGTTTCGCGAAGGCTTGAGCAATCCCCAGGCCTGGGCGTGGGCGGCCGTGAGTGTGCTGATGGCGCTGGCACTGTGGCGCAGCGTGCGCATTGGCGCACCTGTAAACGCGCGGAGCACTGCGCAGCAGAGCACTGTTGACGCTGTGTAGCCAATGCTGTGTAACCGAGTGTGCGTTGGGACGGATACATTGTGTTACCGCCGAGGGACTGAAAGGCTCGAAGGCGGGTAACACGGAAACAAAAATCCGTTACTCAGGAGGGGTACCAGTTGATCGGAATCTGCAAGGCATTGATTTATAACGTATTGCAAAAGTTGGCACGCACCCTGCTATATCTCCTGCATAACAAGAACAAAATGTGAAAACCCAATAAAAATAAGATGAATCGGCTCTGACATAACAAGAACAACGGCACAGAGACGCAGCCAACAGATTTTTTTGGAGTAGAAACGCTTTACCGAGGCCCCGGCCTCGCAGCCCGACCGAGAATAATAAAACTACCCTCAGGTAGCGGCCAGAACGGGTTGGATCACCTCTCGCAGAAGAGGAATCAAAGCAGGTCAGCGCTCAAAAAAATACGTTTGCTCTTGTATCCCGTATGGGGATCACCGAAGACGCTGTAGAGGGACCGGTTGCCAATAACAACAACAGACCGCCCTACAACAATAAGAAAGAGCACGTGCAACGATTTAAAGGGGAGCCTCGGCTCCCCTTTATGCTGCCTGAGATTTAGCGTTCAGTTCTCGGTTTTCATAATCAAGCCTGCTGAGCGCGCACCAGCCGCAACCCGGCAATCACCACCGCGAACACCGCCAGACTGGCCGTGTAAAGCACCAGCGCCAATATCCCCAGCAGCAAGCCAAGGACTGCGAGCGCTCGGCCGACCTGACGCGGAATAAAGAACGCGATCAGCGATGTGATCAGCGCGCCCCATCCGAACACACCGAAGTGAATCCACAGGCCCAGGTTCGAGCGCAACTGGCACTGCCATTTCGACGCCTCGTCCGCGCAGATTCCTACCCACTGCACGTCTTCCATCAGCCCGTAACGCAAGCCGTAACTGACGGCGAGCCACAGCGCCAGAACGAAAAACAGCACCACCAACGGCAGACGACGGGACACGACACACTCCAGAAAATAACCAACGGCGCGCAGCATAGCCGCAGCGGCCGGGACAAAACCATCCGGGCAATAAAAAGCACGAGCGGACAGGTCAGAAGTGCCATAACCTGTATCGTCGAAGAGGGTCATGCGAGAGTCGCTTGCCGTCACGGCACTTTGGCACTACACCCGTGTCATAGCCTGCGTATTTCAACAGCACATCATTCCCAAGGGATTCAGTCATGCTTCGTTTTCTGCGCCTCGCCGCCTTATCAGGCGGCCTGTTTTTGAGTGCGTCCGTGATGGCGGTCGATATCGATCCGTCCAGCTATGGCTTCCCCTTGACCAATCCGTTCGAAGCGACCATCGCCACGACCCCACCGGATTTGCGTGCCAAGGTGCCTGAAGACGCCGACATCGATCAGGACGATTACAGCCTCACCATGCGTCCGGAGCGCGAGTTCACACTGCCGGATAACTTCTGGGCCGTGAAAAAACTGCGTTACCGCCTCGCCAAACAAGACCACCCTGCGCCCCTGATCTTCCTGATCGCCGGCACCGGCGCGCCTTATAACAGCACCCTTAATGAATACCTGAAGAAGCTGTACTACGGCGCCGGTTACAACGTCGTGCAGCTTTCGTCGCCAACCAGCTACGACTTCATGAGCGCCGCCTCACGTTTCGCCACCCCGGGCGTGACCAAGGAAGACGCCGAAGACTTGTACCGCGTCATGCAGGCCGTTCGCGCCCAGCAGTCCAAGCTGCAGGTCACCGAGTATTACCTGACCGGTTATAGCCTCGGCGCACTGGATGCGGCGTTCGTCAGCAAACTCGACGAAACCCGCCGCAGCTTCAACTTCAAGAAAGTGCTGCTGATCAACCCACCGGTGAACCTCTACACGTCGATCACCAACCTCGACAAGATGGTGCAGACCGACGTCAAAGGCATCACCAACAGCACCACCTTCTATGAACTGGTGCTGCAGAAGCTGACCCGTTACTTCCGTGAAAAAGGCTACATCGACCTGAACGATGCGCTGCTGTATGACTTTCAGCAGTCCAAGCAGCACCTGTCCAATGAACAGATGGCCATGCTGATCGGCACCTCGTTCCGGTTCTCTGCAGCCGACATCGCCTTCACCTCCGACCTGATCAACCGTCGCGGCCTGATTACCCCGCCGAAGACCCCGATCAGCGAAGGCACCAGCCTGACGCCGTTCCTCAAGCGCGCGCTGCAATGCGATTTCGACTGCTACGTGACCGAGCAGGTTATCCCGATGTGGCGTGCCCGTACCGACGGCGGCAGCCTGCTGCAACTGGTTGATCAGGTCAGCCTGTACGCGCTGAAGGATTACCTGGCGAGCAGCAAGAAGATCGCCGTGATGCACAACGCCGACGACGTGATCCTCGGCCCGGGCGACCTCGGTTTCCTGCGCAAGACTTTTGGCGATCGCCTGACCGTTTACCCTTACGGCGGTCACTGCGGCAACATGAACTATCGCGTCAACAGCGACGCCATGCTGGAGTTTTTCCGTGGCTAAACGTCTATTGCTTATCGCCGCCCTCCTCTGCGCTGGCGCCGTCCACGCGGCCGACGCGCCGATCATTTCCCAGGCAGCCCCGGTCCAACGCATCGATAACCCGGACGGGTTCACCGAGCCGTTGAAGTCGCTGAAATTCAACCCGGGTCTGGATGCTCAGGAGTTCGAGCGCTCGTCCCTCAACGCGCTGAACGTCTATGACCCGCTGGAATCCTGGAACCGCCGGGTCTACCACTTCAACTATCGCTTCGATGAGTGGGTGTTCCTGCCGGTGGTCAACGGCTACAAATACGTAACACCGAGCTTCGTGCGCACCGGCGTCAGCAACTTCTTCGGCAACCTGGGCGATGTCCCGAACCTGCTGAACAGCCTGCTGCAGTTCAAGGGCAAGCGTTCGATGGAAACCACCGGCCGCCTGATCGTCAACACCACGCTGGGCATTGCCGGGCTGTGGGACCCGGCGACCCTGATGGGCCTGAAGAAACAAAGCGAAGACTTCGGTCAGACCCTGGGTTTCTATGGCGTACCGGCCGGCCCGTACCTGGTGCTGCCGATCCTCGGTCCATCGAACCTGCGTGACACCGGCGGCCTGGTCTTCGACTTCACCGCTGAATCGCAGATCAACTTCCTCAACGTTGCCCAGGTCAGCGAAGACCACCCTGAGCTGTACCTGCTGCGCGCCATCGACCGTCGCTACACCACCAGCTTCCGCTACGGTCAGATGGATTCGCCGTTCGAGTACGAGAAAGTCCGTTACGTGTACACCGAAGCCCGCAAGCTGCAGGTGTCCGAGTAACGTGATCTGAAAGCTGCCGGCACTGCCGGCAGCAGAACCTGTGGGACTGGCTTCAGCCGGGAAGAGGCCCGTCGGCACGCCATCACATTCGTGGTGTTAATGCCGGCGTTTTCCCGGCTAAAGCCAGTCCTACAAGTGCGTGGTCCGGCCGCTGGAGATCTAGCGGCCGCTCACACCTCTTCGCGAGCAAGCTCGCTCCCACATGGACAATGTTTGCTGCTCGACCTTACGGCGCTCGGATGAAGGGGCTCCCCGACAGTATCCGGAACAAGCCCCAGATCCATCGCCAAACCCGATCATTCCCCCGCAAAAACGTCACCCATCCATCGCCTCAACAGGCCTACCATAGGCGCCATTCCCCTTTTGCCGGAGTGAGCCCCATGCCCCCATTTCGTAAAGTGCTGTCGATCCAGGCCGGCCAACCGACGTCCGACGGTGCCGGCGTTAAGCTGACCCGTGTGTTCGGCGGGCCCGGCATCGAAGCCTTCGACCCGTTCCTGATGCTCGACGAGTTCGGCTCCGAGAACCCCGACGAGTACATCGCCGGCTTTCCGCCCCATCCCCATCGCGGCTTTGAAACCGTGACCTACATGCTCGAAGGTCGCATGCGCCATGAAGACCACATGGGCAACGTCGGCTTGCTGCAAGGCGGCGGCGTGCAGTGGATGACCGCTGCGCGCGGCGTGATTCACAGCGAAATGCCCGAGCAGGAGAAAGGCGCCATGCGCGGCTTCCAGCTGTGGCTCAACCTGCCGGCCAAATCGAAGATGGGCGACGCCGGTTACGACGACATTCAGCCCGAGCGCATTCCGCGCATCACCACGCAGAACGGCGTCGAGGTCGTGGTCATCGCCGGACAGTTCGACGACGGTCACACGTCCCAGGCAGGCGCCGTGCAGCGTCCGGACACCGAGCCGCAGTATTTCGATTTCCACATGCCTGCCGGCAGCCTCATCAGCCCGCGCGTCGCCGAGGGCCATCGCGTGCTGTTGTACGTGTACGAAGGTGAAGTCGAGATCGCAGGACAGCCACAGAAACTGGGTACGAGCCGTCTCGCGCGATTGTCGGAAAGCGGTGAGATTCAGCTAAATACCCAGGCGGGCGCACGCGTGTTGCTGATCGCTGGCAAGCCGCTGGGCGAACCGATCGTGCAATACGGCCCGTTCGTGATGAACAGTCGGGAAGAAATCGAACAGGCCCTGCGGGATTTTCGGGATGACAAGCTTACGGCGTGATCGCCCTGGACCCGGCATTCGGCAGAGCAACTACTCCAACTGCAGGAACCGCATCAACTCATCCTTCTGGGCCATCGCGTCGCGGCGGCCCAGTTCGATGAGCTCACTGCAATAACCCGATTCGAACAACAGATAACTCAATACCCCTGCCCCACTGGTCTTCGTCGCACCGGGCCCGCGCAGAAACGTGCGCAGCGCCGGCGGCAATTCGCGGCGATGGCGAGCGGCGATTTCGTCGATGGGCTGGCTGGGCGAAATCACCAGCACCTCAACCGGCGCCAGGGATTGAATGGGCGTCGAGTCTGAGGACTGCGGCTTTGGCACGTCGGGCCCGGGCAGCATGCGGCTGACGATGTTCAGCCGCTCCAGCAGTTCGATATCGCTTTCGAGGCTGTCAATAAATGTGCTGTTGAGCATGTGCCCACCGATCTGCGCGAGACTCGGTTGCACGCCACGGACCGCGCGCGGCACGGGCGGGTTTGCGCCAGGGCCACGGGGGTTGCCGCTGACGCCCACCACCAGCACGCGGTTGGCGCCCAGGTGCAGCGCCGGACTGATCGGCGCCGATTGCCGCACCGCGCCGTCACCAAAATATTCCTGTCCCAGCTTCACCGGCGCGAACAGCAACGGAATCGCGGAACTGGCCAGCAGATGGTCAATGGTCAAGCGCGTAGGCAGGCCGATCCGGCGATGCCGCAGCCAGGAATCGATCGTGCCCTTGCCCTGATAAAACGTGACCGCCTGCCCCGACTCGTAACCGAATGCGGTGATCGCCACCGCGCGCAGATGCCTGGCTTCAATGGCTTCGTCGATGCCGTCGAGGTTGAGCCGCGCGGTCAGCAGGTCCTTGAGCGGCGAACTGTTGAGCAGCGCCACCGGGACCTGTTGGCGACCGATGCCCAACAGGCTGCGACCGAAGAATCGCGCGGCCTGCCGGACGACGCCGAGCCAGTCGCTGCGCAACACTTGATGGCTGCGAAAGCCCTGCCAGAAGTCAGTGAGTTCGTGGATTGCCGTACGAAACTGCGCGGCGCCGCTGGCCAGCTTCACGGCATTGATCGCGCCGGCGGAGGTGCCGACGATGACCGGAAAAGGATTCTTGGCGCCGACAGGCAGCAGGTCAGCGATGCCGGCCAGTACGCCCACCTGATAGGCCGCGCGGGCACCGCCACCGGACAGAATCAGCCCGGTGACAGGCTCGACGCCGGGGGCTAGGGCTGAGCCGTGGCGCACCGCTTGTTGTTCTGTGGCGCTTGTCGTCATGGGGATTGAGCTCTTGGTTTCAGCCACGCTTCTTGTACAGCTTCGGCTCACCCGGCGGTCGACTCTTGAAACGCCGGTGCGCCCACAGGTATTGCTCGGGGCATTCGGTGACCGCGCGCTCGACCCATTGATTGATGCGGATGCAGTCTGCCTCGTCGCTCTCCCCCGGAAAGTCGCTCAGGGGCGGATGGATCACCAGCTTGTAACCACTGCCATCGGCCAGGCGCTCCTGAGTAAACGGCACCACCAGGGCGTGGCCGAGCTTGGCGAATTTGCTGGTGGCCGGCACGGTGGCGGCCTGAATGCCGAACAGCGGCACGAAGATGCTTTGCTTGGCGCCGTAGTCCTGATCTGGCGCGTACCAGATCGCCCGGCCCTTGCGCAGTTGCTTGATCATGCCGCGCACGTCTTCGCGCTCGACCGCGATGGAATCCATGTTGTGGCGCTCGCGGCCGCGGCGCTGCACGTAATCGAACAGCGCATTCTTGTGCTGGCGGTACATGCCGTCGATGGTGTGCTGCTGCCCGAGCAGGGCGGCGCCGATTTCCAGTGTCGTGAAGTGCAGCGCCATGAGGATGACGCCATGGCCGTCCAGCTGCGCCTGCTTTAAATGATGCAGGCCTTCGATGTGCGCCAGCCGCGCGAGACGGGGCTTGCTCCACCACCAGCTCATGGCCATCTCGAAAAAAGCGATGCCGGTGGAGGCGAAATTTTTCTTGAGCAGGCGTTTGCGCTCGGCTTTCGAATACTGTGGGAAACACAGTTCGAGGTTACGCGCGGCGATCACCCGTCGATCGGTCGCCTGGTAATACATGACCCAGCCCAAAGCACGACCGATCACCAGCAACACGCGAAACGGCAACTGCACGATCAGCCAGAGCAAGCCCAGCCCCAGCCACAGCAGCCAGAAGCGGGGATGAAGAAAGTGAGCTCGAAAACGCGGGCGATCCATTACAGCTTCCGTCAGGACAAAGGCGGGCATTCTACATCGGTTCGCGCGGATCGTGCCGCCGTCGGTTGCGCCTCCCTTGCGGCTGGCGGGCGTTATCGTTATAAGTCTCGGCACTTTTAGCGACAAGCCGCTGTATGCCGACATGAGCCAAATCGAATTGCAAGACAAGGAACCCGTGTTCCAGCTAAAGGGCAGCATGCTGGCCATCACTGTGCTGGAACTGGCCCGCAACAACCTCGAAGCGCTGGATCGTCAACTGGCGGCAAAAGTCGCCCAGGCGCCGAACTTCTTCAGCAATACACCGCTGGTGCTGGCGCTCGACAAGTTGCCGCCGGATGAAGGCGCGATCGATCTGCCGGCAATGATGCGCATCTGCCGCCAGCACGGGTTGCGCACTCTGGCCATTCGCGCCAACCGGATTGAAGACATTGCCGCCGCCATTTCCATCGACCTGCCGGTGCTGCCGCCGTCGGGTGCGCGCGAGCGACCGCTCGATCCGACGGAAGGCGAAATCAAGAAGAAGCCGGAAATTATTGAAAAGCCGCCCGAGCCGCTGATCAAGCCCACCAAGATCATCACCGCCCCCGTGCGCGGTGGTCAGCAGATCTACGCCCAGGGCTCGGATCTGGTGGTAATTTCCTCGGTCAGCCCCGGCGCCGAACTGCTCGCGGACGGCAACATTCACGTATACGGCCCGATGCGCGGCCGCGCGCTGGCGGGGATCAAAGGCGATACCAAGGCACGGATTTTCTGCCAGCAGATGGTCGCCGAACTGATCTCCATCGCCGGCCAGTACAAGGTGTCCGAAGACCTGCGCCGGGATCCGCTGTGGGGCGCCGGTGTGCAGATCAGTCTCTCCGGCGACGTGTTGAACATCACCCGTCTTTAACGGATACTGCGCCATTTTTAAGCCACTCTGATTCGTCGCGAAAACGACGCGAAGGCACCGAGACGTTCGGGCTATTTTTTTGTTCTCCCGAACAGGAATTCCGTCACGGGTTCCGATCACCGCCCTCGCCCGCTTTGGTTGCGCCGTCACGAGGGGCTCTTCAGGGACTTCAACGTCCTTTTCCTCTAGGGGTGATACACCTTGGCCAAGATTCTCGTGGTTACATCCGGCAAGGGTGGTGTGGGCAAGACCACCACCAGCGCCGCCATCGGTACCGGTCTCGCACTGCGCGGCCACAAGACAGTAATCGTCGACTTCGACGTCGGCCTGCGTAACCTCGACCTGATCATGGGTTGCGAGCGTCGCGTCGTTTATGACTTCGTCAACGTAGTGAACGGCGAAGCCAACCTGCAGCAAGCGCTGATCAAGGACAAGAAGATCGAAGGTCTTTACGTCCTCGCGGCCAGCCAGACCCGTGACAAAGACGCGCTGACCAAGGAAGGCGTTGAAAAAGTACTGATGGAACTCAAGGAAACCTTCGAGTACGTGGTCTGCGACTCCCCTGCCGGTATCGAAACGGGCGCTCACCTGGCGATGTATTTCGCCGACGAAGCCATCGTCGTGACCAACCCGGAAGTGTCCTCGGTTCGTGACTCGGACCGCATGCTGGGCCTGCTGGCCAGCAAGTCCCGCCGCGCCGAGCGTGGTGAAGATCCGATCAAGGAGCACTTGCTCCTGACCCGTTACAACCCTGAGCGCGTGAGCAAAGGCGAGATGCTGGGCGTTGAAGACGTCAAGGAAATCCTCGCGGTGACCCTGCTGGGCGTGATTCCAGAGTCCCAGGCCGTACTCAAGGCGTCCAACCAAGGCGTGCCGGTCATCCTTGATGACCAGAGCGACGCCGGCCAGGCGTACAGCGATGCCGTTGACCGTCTGTTGGGCAAGGACCGTGAGCACCGCTTCCTGGACGTACAGAAAAAAGGATTTTTCGAACGCCTGTTCGGGGGTAACTGATGAGCATTTTTGACTTCTTTCGTGCCAACAAAAAGCCCAGCACCGCGTCGGTAGCGAAAGAGCGTCTACAGATCATCGTGGCGCATGAACGCGGCCAACGCAGCACCCCGGATTACCTGCCCGCCTTGCAGAAGGAGCTGGTCGAGGTGATCCGCAAGTACGTCAATATCGGTAACGATGACGTGCATGTCGCCCTTGAAAACGACGGCAGCTGCTCGATTCTGGAACTGAATATCACCCTGCCTGATCGTTGATCGAGAAGGCAGTCGCCACGGCGGCCCGGTTGCCTGAAGCCCTTTGCGGGATCAGGTGAGCGCGCCGCCGTTGGCGTTCCTGAAGACCTGTTTTCTGCGCCGCGATGGCTGTTTCGATCGTGCTGCGCCTGTTTGAGTGATGAGGCTTTCAATGCCGCTGTCCAACGTTCATATCCTCCATCAGGACGACGCTGTCCTGGTGGTGAACAAGCCTACCCTGCTGCTTTCGGTCCCCGGTCGCGCTGACGATAACAAGGACTGTCTGATTACCCGCCTGCAGGAAAACGGCTACCCCGAGGCGAGAATCGTCCACCGGCTGGACTGGGAAACGTCCGGGATCATTTTGCTGGCCCGTGACGCGGACACCCACCGTGAGTTGTCTCGGCAGTTTCATGACCGCGAGACGGAGAAGGCCTACACGGCACTGGCCTGGGGTCAGCCGGCACTGGACAGTGGCAGTATCGATTTGCCGTTGCGCTACGATCCGCCGACCAAGCCGCGTCATGTGGTGGATCATGAATTGGGCAAGCATGCGTTGACGTTCTGGAAGGTGCTGGAGCGGTATGACTCGCATTGTCGGGTTGAGCTGACGCCGATTACAGGGCGGTCGCATCAGTTGCGGGTGCACATGTTGTCGATCGGGCATCCGTTGCTGGGCGATGGCTTGTATGCGCATCCGGAGGCGCTGGCGGCGTATCCGCGGCTGTGTCTGCATGCAAGCATGCTGGCGTTTACCCATCCGGGGACGGGCGAGCGTGTTCGGTTCGAGTGCCCGGCGCCGTTTTGATCGTTGTTAGTCAGTACAGACTTAAGATCAAGAGCATCTGCCTAACGGCGGATCATTTCGCCTTCGGCGAGTTACTTGGAAAAGCACCCCAAGTAACCAAGGGTGCCTGCTCTCGGTTTGTCCCCTCGTTCCTCGGGGTCCCTTCACTCCGGTCCCGCTCCGTTCAGCCTGCACCAAAGTCGCGTTTTGCGGTGTCTGGACTTTTTGTGTAGGAAGATCAAAAGCACAGCAACAGCAACAGCATTCGCGAGCAAGCTCGCTCCCACACGGAAAGGGGCGGTCTGCAAAACTACCAGCGCACATACTGGCCTCTTCCCGGCTAAAGCCGGTCCTACCAGGAAATCGCATGCATCAATGGGATTGGCCTCGACTGTGGGATTGGCCTCGACTGTGGGATTGGCGCCGACTGTGGGATTGGCGCCGACTGTAGGACCGGCTTCAGCCGGGAAGCTTTTGATCTTGATCTTGATCTTCAACCACAAGAATCCCAGACGACATCAATCGCGACTTGGGTGCAGGCTGAACGCAGGTCTCGCGCAGTGGGCCGAGCCGCATGGATGCGGCGAGAGCGCCGTCAGGACATGGATGTCCGTTCGGCGCGGGCCCACGGAGCGAGACCGGAGTGAAGGCACTCCGACGAAGGAGGAGCCCAACCAGGAGCACAAGCCCTTGGTTACTTGGGGCTTTATCAAGTAACTCGCCGAAGGCGAAACAGTCTGCCCCCAGGCAGACGCTCTTGACGTTGATCTTGATCTCAGGCGCTCGCCCGTACTGAAATTGGCCTGTAAACTCCCGCCCATTGCTGCCTGGAGTAACCTATGCGCGAAGAGTTGAATCAGGGCCTTATCGATTTCCTGAAGGCCTCCCCCACCCCCTTTCATGCCACCGCCAGCCTCGTCCAACGCCTCGAAGGCGCCGGCTACCAGCGCCTCGACGAACGCGAGCCCTGGTACACCGAAGCCGGCGGCCGCTACTACGTCACCCGCAACGACTCCTCCATCGTCGCCTTCAAACTCGGTCGCCTGTCGCCCCTCACCGGCGGCATTCGCCTCGTAGGTGCCCACACCGACAGCCCGTGCCTGCGCGTCAAACCACAACCCGAACTGCAACGTCAGGGCTTCTGGCAACTAGGCGTCGAAGTCTACGGCGGCGCCCTGCTTGCGCCGTGGTTCGACCGCGACCTCTCCCTCGCCGGCCGTGTCACCTTCCGCCGCGACGGCAAAGTCGAAAGCCAGCTGATCGACTTCAAGCTGCCGATCGCGATCATCCCCAACCTCGCGATCCACCTCAATCGCACTGCCAACGAAGGCTGGGCAATCAACCCGCAGACCGAACTGCCACCGATCCTGGCCCAGGTCGCCGGTGACGAGCGCCCCGACTTCCGCGCCCTGCTGACTGATCAACTGGCTCGCGAACACGGCCTGAACGCTGACGTCGTCCTCGATTACGAACTAAGCTTCTACGACACTCAGAGTGCCGCGGTCATCGGCCTCAACGGTGACTTCATCGCCGGCGCCCGCCTGGACAACTTGCTGTCCTGCTTCGCCGGGCTGCAAGCGCTGCTCAATGCCGACGGCGACGAAACCTGCCTGCTGATCTGCACCGACCACGAAGAAGTCGGCTCGACGTCCGCGTGCGGCGCCGACGGCCCGATGCTCGAGCAAGTGCTGCAACGGCTGCTGCCGGAAGGCGACGACTACGTGCGCACGATTCAGAAGTCCCTCCTGATCTCCGCCGACAACGCCCACGGCGTGCACCCGAATTACGCTGAGAAGCACGACGCCAACCACGGCCCGAAACTCAACGCCGGCCCGGTGATCAAGGTCAACAGCAACCAGCGCTACGCCACCAACAGCGAAACCGCCGGTTTCTTCCGTCACCTGTGCATGGCCGAAGAAGTCCCGGTGCAAAGCTTCGTCGTGCGCAGCGACATGGCCTGCGGCTCGACCATCGGCCCGATCACTGCCGGCCACCTTGGCGTGCGCACCGTCGACATCGGCCTGCCGACCTTCGCCATGCACTCGATCCGCGAACTGGCGGGCAGCCAGGACCTGGCGCATCTGGTGAAGGTGCTGTCGGCGTTCTACGCGAGTGCCGAGTTGCCTTGATCTCAAGCCACAATTAAGAGCGGGCCGATCCATGTCCTTCACAGGTCATGGAAACGGCCTGCACATCGCGCTGTCCCGGACTTCACAATTCCCCCTCGCCACACCCCCCATCCCCTCGTAAACTCATCCGCCTCTGCTTGACCCTGCACGGCTCCCATACCGCGCTACTCCAAGCGCCTGTCTATTCGAGGTTTGTTTCCAGGTGATCGCTCCCACCCGCCTTTCCCTTCTGCCCCGCCTCTTCCTGCTTTGCCTGCTGGCGCTGTTCCCGTTTGCGTTGACCCACGCCGCTGGCTTGCCGAGTCTGCTGAGTGGCGGTGACAAAACGCAGCCTCAGGCCCAGGAACCGTTGGGACAGTCGCTGGACGAGGTCATTACGTCGCTGGAAAACGATCAACAGCGCAGCAAGTTGCTCGATGACCTGAAGAAACTGCGGGACGCCACCAAGAAAGCGCAGCCGACGGTGGAGCAAGGCGTGCTGGGCCTCATCGGCAGCTCGCTTGCCGAGCTGGAAAAACAGTTCACCGGCGCAGACAGCCCGCTCAGCCGCTGGGCGGACGAGGCGGGTATGGCGGAGGACGAGCTGATGGCGCTGATGCTGCCGGCCAACCAGTGGTGGCCGATCATCTGGGGCTTTGCCGTGGTCCTGGCGATCTGGGGGCTGCTGGCGGCAGCGCTGATCTGGCTAGGCCACAAGGTTCGTTTGCGCTTCGGCCTGTCTGCCGAGCTTCCGCAGCACCCGCGCCTGTCGGACATGCTGCGTTTCGCGTTGCGCAAGCTGGGCCCGTGGCTGGTGGCGCTGGTGATCACGATCTACCTGAGTTACTCGCTGCCGCCGTCCCTGGGCCGGGATCTGGCGATGGTGCTCGCCTACGCGCTGGTGGTCGGCACGCTGTTCTCGGCGGTGTGTGTCATCGCGTTTTCTCTGCTGGACGGCCCGCACCGGCACCGGGCGCTTTATATCCTGCGGCATCAGGCATTTCGGCCGTTGTGGTGGATTGGCAGCTTTGCCGCGTTCGGCGAGGCGTTGAGCGACCCGCGTCTGGTCGCCAGCCTCGGCGTGCACCTGGCGCACACCGCCGCGACCCTGGCCAATGTCATGGCCGCGCTTTCTACCGGCCTGTTCATCATCCGCTTCCGTCGCCCGATCGCCCATTTGATCCGAAACCAGGCACTTGAGCGTCGCCTCAAACGCCGCGCCCTGAGTGACAGCATCGAGGTTCTCGGCACGTTCTGGTACCTGCCAGCGCTGGTGCTGGTGGGCGTTTCGCTGTTCGCCACGTTTTTCTCTGCGGGCGACACCAGCACCGCATTGCGTCAGGCCCTGATCTGCACCGTGCTGCTGGTGATGTGCATGGTGATCAACGGCCTGGTACGGCGTCATTCGCTCAAGCCAAGCCACGCTCACAAGCGCCACGCGCTGTATTCGGACCGCCTGAAGAACTTCTTCTATACGGTCGCGCATTTGCTCATCTGGCTGGTGTTCATCGAACTGGGCCTGCGGGTATGGGGCTTGTCGTTGATCCGCTTCGCCGAGGGCGACGGCCACGACATCAGCGTCAGGCTCATTGGCCTGGCGGCCACGCTGATGTTCGCCTGGCTGATCTGGATTCTCGCCGACACAGCCATTCACCACGCCCTCACCCGCTCGCGTAAAGGCCTGGCGAATACCCGCGCGCAAACCATGATGCCGCTGATCCGCAACGTGCTGTTCGTAACCATTTTCATCATCGCGCTGATCGTCGCCTTGGCGAACATGGGCATGAACGTAACGCCGTTGCTGGCCGGTGCGGGTGTGATCGGTCTGGCCATCGGTTTCGGCGCGCAGTCGCTGGTGGCGGATTTGATCACCGGGCTGTTCATCATCATCGAAGACTCGCTGGCCATCGACGATTACGTGGACGTCGGCGGTCACTTGGGCACTGTGGAAGGGCTGACGATCCGCACCGTGCGCCTGCGCGACATCGACGGCATCGTCCACACCATCCCGTTCAGCGAGATCAAAAGCATTCAGAACTACTCGCGGGAGTTCGGGTACGCGATTTTCCGCATCGCGATTCCGGCGAGCATGAACATCGACGACGCTCTGAAGATGATCCGCGACGTCGGCCAGAAGATGCGCACCGACCCGCTGCAACGACGCAACATCTGGTCGCCGCTGGAGATTCAGGGGGTAGAGAGTTTCGACTCGGGCAACGCCATTCTGCGCGCACGCTTCAAGACCGCGCCGATCAAGCAGTGGGAAGTGTCGCGGGCATTCAACCTGTCGCTCAAGCGTTATCTGGATGAGGCCGGCATGGACCTGGCGACGCCGCGCCTGAACGTGCAGGTCAGCACCAGTGGCGGGCGTGTGAATAAGGTACGTGAGAAGAAGGACGATGCGTCGGTGTAAGCCGGCCTAGATATCCGCCACCACCGCGCTTACGTGAATCGCGTCATGGCGCCAGTATTCCAGATCGCAATCGATCAGCCGCCCGCGCTGGTCGTGGTTGACCCGAACAATGCGCAGGCCCGGGCTGCCAATGGAGACTTTCAGCGCCCCTGCCGCTTCCACGGGTAACGCCGTGGGTACCATTTCGAAACGCACCTGGCCATAGCGAATGTCGTAATGGCTGGCGTAGAGCTCGGTGAGCGACTGGCTCAGGTCGAGATCGAGGATCTGCGGGAAGTAATCGGGGTTGAGGTAGTGCTCGACGTAGAGCACCAGCCGTTCATCGATGCGACGGGCGCGGCAGATCTGGATCACGCTGGACAACGCCGGCAATTGCAGCAGCCCGCAAATCACGGCCGAAGCCGGTTGCAGCCGTGCGGAAATCACTTGGGTCGCAGGCACTCGGCCCTGAGCCTGAACCATCGCGTGAAAGTGGCTGCGGCGCATCAGGTCATAGGCCAGTCGCGGCGGCGAAATGAACCAGCCACGCCGCTCCTCGCGGTAGATCAAACCCCGAGCTTCGAGTTGCACCAACGCTTCGCGCAAGGTGATGCGTGTGGTGTCGAAGACCTCGCTCAGCTTGCGCTCAGCCGGCAACTTGCTGCCCGGCGGCAACAGACCATGTTCGATCTGTTCTTGCAGCGCGTTGCAAATGGTCGTCACCGCTCGGGGTATTTCATCGCGCATTGCGTTACCTATCTGGACTAGACCAGCGCTATTAAAGGGCGAAGTTGCTCGTTGACTGGCCCGTTTCGGTGCTCCAGAGCCTAGGCAGCCTAGATGACCATTGCGTGACATTCCAGCCAGGAACGACTGCAACGCCAGCACCCGTGGATACATCAGAGCCTTTCAGATCAAGCGGTTGAGCATGGTCTACGCTCATTCCACAACACCCGCCCGGGCTGTGTCTTGCCCCAGCAAGAGTCGGTCCAGACACGAAAGCGTCATGTAACTCGCCTAACTTGGCTCAGGTATTGCTGACCTAGACCAACCATCCGCAACGAACACTTCTATGAGTCCGTCGAGAAGTGCACAAAGGAGCTTCGAATGAAACACCTTTTGCTGGCATCACTCCTGGGTTCGGCCATCGCGCTGAGCACGTCGGCCATGGCCGCCGACACCGACCTCAAAACACTCGAAGCCGCCGCCAAGGCTGAAGGCGCGGTCAACAGCGTGGGCATGCCCGATGACTGGGCGAACTGGAAAGGCACCTGGACCGACCTGACCGCCAAGTACGGTCTGGTGCACATGGACACCGACATGAGCTCGGCTCAGGAAGTGGCCAAGTTCGATGCGGAAAAGGACAACGCCAGCGCCGACATCGGCGACGTGGGTGCAGCGTTCGGCCCGATCGCTGTGGCGAAGGGCGTGACCCAACCTTACAAGCCGAGCACTTGGGCGCAAGTGCCGGAGTGGGCCAAGGACAAAGACGGTCACTGGGCGCTGGCCTACACCGGCACCATCGCTTTCATCGTCAACAAAAAGCTGTTGCACGGCTCGGACGTACCTACCAAATGGGCTGACCTGAAGAACGGTAAATACAAAGTCACCATCGGTGATGTCAGCACTGCGGCCCAGGCTGCAAACGGCGTATTGGCCGCTGCGATCTCCATGAAAGGCGATGAAACCAACCTCGCGCCGGGCCTGCAGTTATTCACCGAACTGGCCAAACAGAAGCGCCTGGGCATCAACAACCCGTCGATTCAGTCGATGGAAAAAGGCGAAGTGGAAGTGGGCGTGGTCTGGGACTTCAACGGCCTGAGCTACAAGGCCAAGATGTCCAATCCTGACGACTACGTTGTGCTGATCCCGTCCGACGGTTCGGTGATCTCGGGCTACACCACGATCATCAACAAATACGCCAAGCACCCGAACGCTGCCAAGCTGGCCCGTGAGTACATCTTCAGCGACGCTGGCCAGATCAACCTGGCCAAAGGCAACGCGCGCCCGATCCGCGCCGAACACCTGACCCTGCCGCCAGACGTGCAAGCCAAGCTGCTGCCTAACGAGCAGTACAAGAACGTGACGCCGATCAAAGACGCGGCAGCCTGGGAACAAACCTCGAAAGCCCTGCCACAACTGTGGAACGAGCAAGTCATCGTCGAGATGCAGTGATCCTTTACTGCTGATGCAGGCCCCTTGCAGGAGTGAGCTTGCTCGCGATTTCGGTGTGTCAGTCAACCTGTCTGTCGCAGGCATACCGCGATCGCGAGCAAGCTCACTCCTACAGTAATGTTTGGCGATTTACCCTCCGGAGCGGCACATGAAACACAACGTCATCCTCATCCTGCTGGACGGCTTGAGTTACAGCGTGGCGCACCATGCGATGGGGCATTTGCTGGCCTACCGAAACGCAGGCCGTGCGGCGTTGTACAAGCTCGAATGCGAACTGCCGTCGCTGTCACGCCCGCTGTATGAGTGCATCCTGACCGGCGTGGCGCCCATCGACAGCGGCATCGTGCACAACCAGGTTTCACGGCTGTCCAGCCAGCGCAGCGTGTTTCATTACGCCACCGACGCCGGACTGACCACCGCCGCCGCGGCGTATCACTGGGTCAGTGAGCTGTACAACCGCAGCCCGTTTATTGCCGCGCGCGACCGCCACACTGACGACGTCGACTTGCCGATTCAGCACGGGCATTTCTACTACGTCGATCACTACCCCGATTCCCACCTGTTCGACGACGCCGAACATCTTCGAACCGCCCACGCGCCGCACTTCTTGTTCGTCCACCCGATGAACATCGATGACGCCGGCCACAAGCACGGCCTCGACACCCCGCAGTACCGCAACAGCGCGCGCTCCGCCGACATCCTTCTCGCCGAGTACCTGCAGCGCTGGCTCGATGCGGGCTATCAAGTGCTGGTGACCGCCGACCACGGCATGAACAACGACCGTTCACATAACGGCGTGCTGCCGGAAGAACGCGAAGTCCCGCTGTTCGTGCTCGGTGACGCCTTCAGCCTCGACCCCGACGCGCAACCGAAACAGACCGAGATCTGCGGCACCGTCTGCGAGCTGCTCGGTGTGCCCCACGACAAACCTGTGTGCAAAGAGGTGCTCAAGTGAATTCACAAAGCCGCGGCAAATGGCTGGCGCTGTTGTGCCTCGTGCCGTTTGCGGTGTTCTTCATCGCGTTTCAGATCGCGCCGCTGGCCTGGGTGGCGATCAACAGCCTGCAATCGGACGCCGGCTGGGGCATCGACAACTTTGTCAAAGCGTTCAATTCCCGCTTCTACCGCCAGGCCATGCAATACAGCCTGGAGGTGAGCTTCTGGTCGAGCCTGATCGGCATCGTCATCGCGATCCTCGGCAGTTATTCACTGCGCAAGGTCCCGTCGAGGCTGAGGGACTTCGTCAGCGCCTTCGCCAACATGACCAGCAACTTTTCCGGCGTGCCGCTGGCGTTTGCCTTCATCATCCTGCTCGGTTTCAACGGCGCGCTGACGCTGATTCTCAAGCAGGCCGGGATCATCGATGACTTCAATCTGTACTCGAAAACCGGCCTGATCATTCTCTATACCTACTTCCAGATCCCCCTGGGCGTCCTGCTGCTCTACCCGGCCTTCGACGCGCTGCGGGAAGACTGGCGTGAGTCGGCCTCCTTGTTGGGTGCCAGCGGCTGGGATTTCTGGCGCCACATCGGGATTCCGGTGCTGACACCCGCGCTGCTCGGCACCTTCGTGATCCTGCTGGCCAACGCGCTGGGCGCCTACGCCACGGTCTACGCGCTGACCACCGGCAATTTCAACGTGCTGCCGATCCGCATCGCGGCGATGGTCGCGGGCGACATCACGCTGGACCCGAACATGGCCAGCGCCCTGGCGATGATTCTCGTGGGGATGATGACGCTGGTGACGGTCGTGCATCAGTGGCTGTTGAAGAGGAGCTACCATGTCTCGCGCTGAACGCCGCCCGCCGGGGCTTTACCACCGCGTCGTGGTCTACCTGCTGTTTCTGATTCTGCTCGCGCCGCTGCTGGGCACCTTTGTGTATTCGATCGCCACCAGTTGGTCGGCGACCATTCTGCCCGACGGGCTGACCTACAAATGGTACGTCGCGCTGTGGAGCGATCCGCGTTTTCTCCGCGCGTTCGGCCAGTCGCTGCTGGTGTGCGTCGGCGCGCTGGTGCTCTCGGTGGTGCTGATTCTGCCGCTGCTGTTCGTCGTGCATTACCACTTCCCCAAACTCGACGCGCTGATGAACATCCTCATCCTGCTGCCTTTCGCGGTGCCGCCGGTGGTGTCCTCGGTGGGTCTGTTGCAGCTCTACGGTTCGGGGCCACTGGCGATGGTCGGCACGCCGTGGATTCTGATCGGCTGCTACTTCACGGTGGCACTGCCGTTCATGTACCGGGCGATCACCAACAACTTGCAAGCGATCAACCTGGTTGACCTGATGGACGCGGCCCAGTTGCTCGGCGCCAATACCTTTCAGGCGGCGTTTCTGGTGGTGCTGCCGAACCTGCGCAAGGGCCTGATGATTGCCCTGCTGCTGTCGTTCTCGTTCCTGTTCGGCGAATTCGTGTTCGCCAATCTTTTGGTTGGCACCCGCTACGAGACCCTGCAGGTGTACCTCAACAACATGCGCAACAGCAGCGGTCACTTCAACAGCGCGCTGGTGATTTCCTACTTCTTTTTCGTACTGCTGCTGACGTGGGCGGCCAACCGACTGAACAAGGACAAAGACTGATATGAGCTTCGTCAGTGTCGAAAACCTGCAGAAGAATTACGGCAGCACAGCGGTCTTCAGCGACATCAATTGCGACATCCACAAAGGCGAATTCGTCACCCTGCTCGGCCCGTCCGGCTGCGGCAAGTCCACCCTGCTGCGCTGCATCGCGGGGCTGACGTCGGTGACCAGCGGCAGGATCTTCCTCGACGGCAAAGACCTGGTGCCGGTGTCACCGCAGAAACGCGGCATCGGCATGGTGTTCCAGAGCTACGCGCTGTTTCCCAACATGAACGTGGAGCAGAACGTCGCCTTCGGCCTGCGCATGCAGAAAGTCAGTACCGACGAAATGAAGCAGCGGGTGGGCGAGGTGCTGAAGCTGGTGGAGCTGAACGAGTTCGCCGCGCGCTATCCGCATCAGCTGTCGGGCGGGCAATGTCAGCGTGTGGCATTGGCGCGTTCACTGGTGACCCGTCCTCGCCTGCTGCTGCTCGATGAGCCGCTGTCGGCCCTCGATGCGCGCATCCGCAAGCACCTGCGCGAGCAGATCCGCGCCATTCAGCAGGAGCTGGGCCTGACGACGATCTTCGTGACCCACGATCAGGAAGAAGCGCTGACCATGTCCGACCGGATTTTCCTGATGAATCAGGGCCGGATCGTGCAGAGCGGCGACGCCGAAACCCTGTACACCGCCCCGGTCGACGCCTTCGCCGCAGGCTTCATCGGTAACTACAATCTGCTGGAAGCCGACGCCGCCAGCCGCTTGATGCAACGCCCGATCAACAGCCGCGTAGCGATTCGCCCGGAAGCCATTCAATTGAGCCTCACCGGCTCGCTGGAGGGCGAGGTGCGCAGCCACAGCCTGCTGGGCAACGTGATTCGCTATCGCGTCGAGGCTAGAGGCGTGGATCTGGTGGTCGACGTGCTCAACCGCTCGGCCAGCGACTTGCACCCGAACGGCCAGCGCGTCACCCTGCACATCGAAGCGTCGGCGTTATGTGCTGTTTGAAGCGGCAAGCTTCAAGCGACAAGCTGCAAGAAAAAGCTGGATCACCGCCGCTCCCTCTTGCAGCTTGCCGCTTGAAACTTGTAGCTGCGCGCCAGACGCCGACCGAATCCACACTGATTAATGGAGCGCGCGCGTGTCTTTAGCAATTTTCGATCTGGACGAAACCCTGATCCACGGTGACTGCTCCAGCCTGTGGAGCGAGCAGATGGGCCGGCTGGGCTGGGTCGATCCGGAGTGGTTCATGAAGAAGGACCACGAACTGATGGAAGCCTACGGCAAGGGCGAGCTGGCCATGGAAGATTACATGGCGTTCAGCCTGGACCCGATGATCGGGCGCACGCCGGAGGAAGTGGATTTTCTGGTGGGGCCGTGGGTCGAGGATTACATCGAACCGATCATTTTCAGCGACGCTACCAAGGCCATCGCCGAACACCGCGCCGCCGGTGACCGCATTCTGATCATCTCCGCGTCGGGCGTGCACCTGGTCAAGCCCATTGCCGAGCGCATCGGCGTTGATGAGGTGCTGGCCATCGATCTGGAGCTCGCCCATGGTGTGTACACCGGCCAGACCACCGGCGTGCTCACCTACCGCGAAGGCAAAATCACCCGCTTGATGGCATGGCTGGATCAGGAAGGCGAGAACCTCGAAGGCGCTAGTTTCTATTCAGATTCGCGCAACGATTTGCCCCTGCTGCTGAAAGTGGATTTCCCCCACGCGGTGAACCCCGACGCGACGCTGCGTGAACACGCCGAAAAGGCCGGCTGGCCGATTCATCACTGGAAGTAGCTGTCTCAGCCGCCTCCGCCGCCGCCCAAACCGACCGGAGGCAGCAAAACCTGTCATTTCTGACAGTAGCCAACTTCCCTGATCCGGCGCTCAATGACTCCTGGCATCCACCGACAGGAGTCATACCCGCCATGGCCACATCGTCGCAAGACCTGAATCCGAACACCTCCCATCCCGACGCGCTCATCGATCTGGAGATCCCCGGCAACACAGGTCCGCTGCCGGTCCCGCCGGCGCAGTCCGGGGAAAGGCTCCTGGGGATCAACCATGGCGCTGCGATGGATAACTTTCCAGAGCAAGGTTTGCAGCTCTATCTACCGGTCTGGTCCGTAATGTCCGAAGGCGACAGCGTCAAGGTGTTGCTCGATGACGTGCCCGTTGCGACCGAGTTCATCGCAGCAGCGGAGGTCGGGCAACGGGTCACTACCTTTATCAACGCCGCCCGCCTTGCCCCCGGCGCACACACCGTGAAATACGTCGTGACCCGAGTCGGCCAGTCTCCGGAGACGTCCAGCGAATCCCGGATATGGGTCAAGCTCACCCGCCCCGGCGGCCAGGATCAGGACGGCGACACCCCTGGGCACTCGGCGTTGCAACTGACGTTGACTGAGGACGTCATCAATAACGGCGTGGATGCAGACGCCGCCGCGGCGGGCGTACCCGTCACGATCGAACCGTACCCGGACATGAGCGAGAAGGACAATGTCAGGCTTTCCTGGGGTGGCTGGTTTGTGGAACATACAGTCACAGAACCCGAGGTCAACAACCCCATAGAAATAATGGTCGAGGAGTCGGTCATTCTGGCGGCAGGAGACTCCGGCGCGGATGGCCTGGCGGTGACCTACGAGGTGTATGACGTGGTCAAGAACCGCTCCGAGGACTGGGCGGCTGAAAAGCGCATCGTAGTGGATACCGGCAACTCACGGTTGGAGGCCCCCTTTGTTGATGAAGCTATCAACAACGTGCTGGACCTCGACACGCTAGGCAACAACCCGGTGACTCTCCAGGTTGTGGCGATGGGTCGCTTCCAATTTTTCGCTCAATTCACTGCCTTGCTGGGCAAAAAGCTGACGGCACAGCTGGAAGCCTCTCTGGGCAAGGGTGCTTTAAAAAGCCTTGCCCCCCTCAGAGCCGACTTCGCGGTGGGTGACAAGATCTTCTTAAAATTAACCGGGACCACCGCAGACGGCGAACCCCATCTGTACGAAGCGGAACCGATCACGATCGACCGCGTGGGGCATATCTTCGAGATACTGGTGCCCAATGCGCAGATCCGGCGACTGGCCAAGACCCAGGCTGTGTTTACCTACGACTTGAAGGACACCACAGACACGTTGAAAGCCGCCTCCAAAGGTGCATTCATCAACGTCATCGGGGAAACCGTGCGCATGGCGGCGCCCGTCGCGCTGGATGCCCAGCAAGGCGCACTCGATCCCGACCTGCCGCAGACCACCGTACAAATCCCGTGGGATGACAGCATGGCGGCGGGCGATGTGATCACCTTGAAATGGATCGGCACGCGCCCTGACTTGACGATCTACGATCCGGAATTGCCCGCTCATGTCATCAGCAATCGAGAGGCCACCAATAAATACGCGCTCAATTTCACGGTTCCCGGTACGCACCTGACACCAATTGACGGTGGGACGCTGGTGTTGCACTTCCTTCTGACCCACGACGACAACGGCACGATTATCGAACGCAAGTCCGCCCTGTCGGCAACGCTCACCGTAGGCGAAGCGCGTGCCGAACTGCCAGCACCCGAGGTCAAGGACGTAGTGAACGGCGTGCTCGATCCGGCCTTGCCGGGAACCACCCTGACCGTGCCGGTTTACCCGGAGATGGCGGCGCTCGACAAGGTCGTGTACCTGTGGAAAGGCAGCCTGGGCGGCGAGGTCCAGGACTTCATCACGCTCACGTCGGCCACAGTGAACAAACCGGTGGTCTTCAGCCTTTACCCCGAAGACATTTCCAGCAACGACGGCGGCACCGTTGACGCGTCCTACTGGGTAGAACGCTTCGGTGGGAGGAGCAGCTATTCAGACATCAACCACTTTAATGTCGGCAAGCCGATTGTGCTGGACCCGCCAGCGATTACTGGCATCAAGGACTCCAACGGGCAGGATATTCCCGACGGTGGTGTCACCGCCGATACCCGCGTGACCCTCAGCGGCACTGCCCCAGCCAGTCAGGCGGTGGAGCTCTTTGATGGTGCGCAGTCAAAAGGCCAGGCGACGGCCGGCGCTGACGGAACGTTGACTAAGGAACTCACTGATCTGGCGGTAGGCTCGCATGCCTTGAAAGCCAAAGCGCTTTACGGCGATGGCGCGGAGTCGGTGGTGCGTGGGTTTACCGTGGCCGCCGTCGTCGCACCCACTATCTCCAGTATCAAAGCCGCCAGCGGCGCTGAAATTCCGGCCGGTGGGATAACGGTCGAAACGAGTGTGACGGTGACGGGTGCTGCAAGCGCCGGGCTCGAAGTGGAAGTCTTCGATGGCATTGCTTCTAAAGGCAAAGCCACGGCCAACACCAACGGACAATGGACCTTCGCAATTACCGGTCTGGCGGTTGCGGCTCATGCGATCAAAGCCAAGGCTTTATATGGCGGTGGCGTTGAGTCGGCAGTGCGTGGGTTTACTGTGGCCGCCGTCGTCGCACCCACTATCTCCAGTATCAAAGCCGCCAGCGGCGCTGAAATTCCGGCCGGTGGGATAACGGTCGAAACGAGTGTGACGGTGACGGGTGCTGCAAGCGCCGGGCTCGAAGTGGAAGTCTTCGATGGCAGTGCTTCTAAAGGCAAAGCCATGGCCAACACCAACGGACAATGGACCTTCGCAATCACCGGTCTGGCGGATGGGGCTCATGCGATCAAAGCCAAGGCGCAATACGGCAACGGCGGCGAGTCGGCAGTACGTAGCTTTAGCGTCTTTGATGCGTTCCCGACGATCATCAGCATCAGGGACTCTAATGGGGTAGAAATTCCTGAAAACACTTTAACCCGCGATCCCATACTGACCATATCCGGTGTCTCATTCGTTAATCAGACGGGCGTTCTTATTGCGCTCGTGAACGGTGTACAGCAACAGCTTGCTACCGTCATAGTCGGCGCCAGTGGCGCATGGTCAGTCACGCCGACGCTTTCAGTGACGGGGGAGTATTTCGTGCAGCTTAGAAGTGGGGGCTCCCACTCGGTGCTAAGACAATTCAGACTTTTTATATAGCGCGTCGGACAGAAGCAGAGCACTTAGCATTTTGCTTACAAAGGCTTCGCAGTCGCACCCGTCAGGCATGGGCCCAAGACGACTGCGAAGCTAGTGGAAACCAACCTTCTATTCAGGTTGATTATTCGTCAGCCCCGCCGGCTGTGTATGGATCGTCCAAGCGGGGTTAACCCACGCAGCAATCATCACCCGATCACGATCCGCCGCGCCTTCGACGATTGACACGCTAACTTTCAGAAATGAACAAGGACGCTCACCATGAAACGCAACTCACGCACCCTCTTTCCCCCGCTGGAACGTGACTACTCTGTCATGGCGCTACGGCCGTTATGGATCAGCGGGATGGTGACGCCCGTTGAACACGGTGACGGCGGGATCAACATTGCCATCGTGGAGGACAATCCCAGCGGCATGTTGAGCGCCGTTGATCCCTGGCTGCGCATGCAGGAGGGGGATCGAATCGAGGTGTACTGGGACGGTGTAATGATCGCAGATCACGACGTCGTCGCTGCCGATCTGGACAAGCGCATCATTTTCTTTCTGCCTGGCAGTGCCGCCGTTGCGGGGTGGGCCGAAGCTGTCATGTATCGCCTGACCCGTGCTGGCGCCACCTCGACGGAAGACTCGGTGCCGTTGCGCCTGAGGGTCAAGCTCGACCGGCCGGCGGGCATTGACCGCGACCCGCACCTGCCTGGTCACTCAGAACTGGCGGCGCCGCAACTGCCACAGGATGTGATCGAAAACGGCGTGGACGCCGAGTCGGCCGCTGAAGGCATTCCGGTCACCATTGCCACCTACCCCGGACGCGCCGCGCGCGACACGCTCGAACTGCGATGGGGATCGGTATCGCTGCGGCGACAAATCAGCGAAGACGAAGCAGCGGGCAGTGACCCGATTGAGATCATCGTCGATCAGGCCACGGTGCTGGCGGCCGGCGATGCCGAGAGCCTGCTGGTGCACTATCAGGTGTACGACGAGGTCTGGAATTTTTCCACCGACTGGTCCCTGCAAACCAAGGTGCCCGTGGAGGCCGGCGCCTGGAAACTGGACGCACCTATCATCGCGCAAGCCTTGAATGGCGTTATTGATCTGGGCACCCTCGCCAGCGCCGATGTCACGGTACAGATCCCCGTATCCGGGGCCCCTTTCGAACGCGGTGACACGCTGACCATGACTTGGCTGGGGACCACGGCGCAAGGTGAGGAACTGACGTATACCGAGTCGGTCGTACTGGGCAATATTCCGTCCGTCTACGACACCACCGTGCCCAATGCACGGGTGCGCGCGCTCCTCGACGGGAAAGCCGAGGCCTCTTATGTGCTGACCAAAGCCAACGGTGATCCACCGCAGTCCTCCAAGCGCGCGCCAGCTCGCATCACTGGCACCCTACCGTTGAAAATTCCGAGCATTCTGGAGCTGATCGGCGATGTGCTCAGCCCTCTGGAGGAACGTGCCCATGTGGAAATTCCGGTGTACGAGTACATGGCCAACGGCGACCTGATCGATCTTATCTGGCTGGGAACCCGGGTGGATGGCACGCCTTACCTGTACGAAGCCCAGCACATCGTCACCGCCAACGAGGCAGGAAATGTGGTCTACATCCCGGTGATGGGCGAGCACATTGCCCCGCTGGAGAACGGCACGCTGGATGTCAGTTATCGGGTTTCCAATGACGCCTGGCAGGTGCTGGATGTCCGCGTTTCGGAGCACCTGCACGTGCGAGTCGGGCAACATTCGGCGTCCCTGCCCGCCCCCTCCATCCTGGAAGCCGAGGCCGGCGTACTCGATCCCGAACTGCACCCGGGAGACATCACGTTACGGGTCAGCTATACCGGCACGCTGGCCGGCGACATCCTGACCTGGTACTGGCTTGGTCTTCCTCTGGAGGGCAGTGGCAGTGACTCAATCCCCATCACCACCACCATCGCCGGCAAACCGGTGGATTTCACGCTCCCGCGCGCAATCGTCGAGCCCAACATCAACAACGAAGTGAGGGTGCTGTACACGCTAAGGCGCGGCTCGCCAGCCTCCTACCAGTACTCGGCGACGCTGAATCTGATCATTGGCAAACTGATTGGCGACCTTCCCGCCCCCACCGTGCTGCAGGCCAGCAATGGCGTGCTCGATCCGATGGATGCATTGAATGGCGTCACCGTACGCGTGAGCTACGCCAGCATGGAGGACGCGGATCTGGCGACCCTCATGTGGTTGGGTACCCCGGGAACAGGATCCCCCGCCGATCAGGAAAAACCGGGCAGCAGCAGCGGGCAAGTCGAATACACCGTGCCCGCGCCAGTGATCGGCGCCAACATTGGCCGAGACGTCAGTGTCAGCTATCGGGTCAAGCGTTACATGGCCGAGAAGCAGTCGGACATATTGCGCCTGCCGGTGCTGCCGTTCGGTGAGCCCGACAAAGACCTGCCCCACCCCGTCATCACCCAAGCCGATAGCCAGACCCTGACGCTCAATCTGGCAACCTTCACCGGCAATGGCACTGCGACCGTTACGAAATGGCCGTTCATTGCTGCAGGGCAGCGCGTGTGGTTCAGGCTCGAAGGGGAAACGAGCAGTGGCGGTTTGCACACGATCACGCTGCTCGACGGTGTGGAGCTGACCAGTGCCCAGGCGACTGCCGGCCTGTCGCAAAGCGTTTTGCGCACTGAACTGGAGCGGCTGGGGCAAGACACCCGCGTGACGGTGATCTGCAACGTGGCCTTCGACGGCGTCGCCAGCGAGAGTGCTGCCGTGCCGCTTCCGCGAACGGTCTACACCTTCAAGCTTCATCACGACTGGGTCAGCCCGCAGATCGTCAGTGTCAAGGACAGTAAAGGCGAAGTCGCCGAGGGCGGGATCACCTTCGACACCCAGCTCGCGCTAACCGGTACGTCCACTCTGGAGGCTGAGCTTGAAATCCTCGATGGCAGCACACGCCTGACCACTGCCCGCGCAAATGGCAGCGGCGCCTGGAACACCAACCTGTCGGGATTGCAGATAAAAAACTACAGCGTGACTGCCCATGCCCTGGACGGCAGCGGCCTGGTTTCACAGCCCCGCCGGTTTGAAGTGCTAGCCAACCTGACACCGACCATCACTCAGGTGGTTGACTCCAGCGGACCTGTCAGCAACGGCGGCACCACCGTCGAAACCAGTGTCACGATCACCGGCCAGGGCAGTCCCGATCAGCAGATCGAACTGTTTGACGGCAACGCCTCCAAAGGCACGGCGCGCACCAACAGCGCGGGCACCTGGTCGTTGACCGTTTCGGGACTGACAGTGGCCTCGCATCCCTTCAAGGCCAAAGCGCTGTATGGCTCTCAGCCTGAATCCATCGTGTGGACAGTTACAGTGGCACAAAACGTCATACCCACCATTACTAGCGTGGAGGATTCAAATAACGCAGATATACCGGATCGTGGTTACACCGTTGATACCAGTGTTACGCTGAGGGGCGCCGCTTCGGCGAACTTCGACGTGCAGATACTCGATGGCGCTACTGTCATAGGCACGGCAAAGGCTGACGCCGGTGGCCAATGGACACTCAGCCTGACCGGTCTGAGCGTGGCGGCGCATGCCGTGAAGGCCAAAGCACTGTATGGCAGCGGACAAGAATCGCTGGTACGGACTTTTACCGTCACAGCCTCGGTTGCACCAACGATCACCAGCATCAAGGATTCTCAAGGCCAGGAAATTCCTGACAAAGGAGCAACCGCTGATACTCAAGTCACCCTGACCGGTGCGGCGAGTAGGGGTCTGAATATCCAGGTCCTTGACGGCGCGACCGTCAAGGGCACGGCCACGGCGGACGCCAACGGAACGTGGTCATTGCTGTTGACTGGCTTGAGCGTGGCGTCCCATGCCATGAAAGCCAAAGCCGTGTACGGCGCGGGCGCCGAATCGGCGGTACGTAGTTTCACCATCATTGCCTCCGTCGCCCCAACGATCACCAGCATCAAGGACTCGAATAACGTCGAGATCCCACCCAACGGGTTCACTGTGGAAACCGACGTAGTGCTGACAGGCAGTGCCAGCGAAAATCTGGAGGTGGAAATTTTCGATGGCGCACTATCGCAAGGCAAAGTCAGGGCCAACGCAGCCGGAGAATGGACGCTCAGCCTGACCGGTCTGAGCGTGGCGGCGCATGCCGTGAAGGCCAAAGCACTGTATGGCAGCGGACAAGAATCGCTGGTAAGGACTTTTACCGTCACAGCCTCGGTTGCACCAACGATCACCAGCATCAAGGATTCTCAAGGCCAGGAAATTCCTGACAACGGCTCAACCGCTGATACTCAAGTTACTCTGACCGGTAGGGCGAGTATGGGTCTGAATGTCCAGGTCCTTGACGGCGCGACCGTCAAGGGCACGGCCACGGCGGACGCCAACGGAAACTGGTCATTGCTGTTGACTGGCTTGAGCGTGGCGCCCCATGCCATGAAGGCCAAGGCCATGTACGGCGCGGGCGCCGAATCGGCGGTACGCAGTTTCACCATCATTGCCGCTGTCACCCCAACGATCACCTCCATCAAGGACTCGAAAAACGTCGAAATCCCGCCCAACGGGTTCACCGTGGACACCAACGTGGTACTGACGGGCAGTGCCAACGCGAATCTGGAGGTGGAAATTTTCGATGGCACAACATCGCGAGGCACCGTCAGGGCCAACGCGGGCGGACAATGGACCCTCAGCCTGACCGGTCTGAGCGTGGCGGCGCATGCCATGAAAGCCCGCGCCAATTACGCAAATAACCCGGAATCACCGGTGCGTACGTTCACGGTCACGGCTGTCGTAAGCCCGACCATCACTCAGGTGGTGGAACCCAACGGCACGCCGGTGGCCAACAATGGCTCGACGTTCGCCAATACCCTGACCCTGTCGGGCAAGGCGTCGATCAATCAGTCGGTGGAAATATATGATGGAGCGACCTCCAAAGGCACTGCCGACGTGAACGCGAACGGCGACTGGTCGCGGCAGGTCAGTGGCTTGGGCAGTGGCAGCCACAGCCTCACGGCCAAGGCGCTCTATGCCAGCAACCCGGTTTCATCGCCCTGGACGGTTAATGTGCTTGCCGCAACCGTGCCTACCGTGACGAGCGTGCGGGATTCCCAGAAGGAGATTTCCAATGGAGGCAAAACCACCGAGACAGCGGTGACGGTCAAGGGCAATGCGGCCGCGAATCAGCAGGTTGAAGTGTTCGACAATTCCACCTCCAAGGGCAAGGTATCGGTCACAGGCGCGGGTGAATGGACCCAGTCTGTCAGCGGGCTGGCGTTGGGCGGGCACAGCATCAAGGCCGTTGCGCGGTACGGGGATGAGCCGGAGTCCAACGTCCGGACGTTTACGGTGGAATCGCCGGTGCCGCCTTTGGTCATCGACCCGTCTACCGTTGCACTGAGCAGCAAACTTTATCGGCCAACCGCAGATCTGTCGGTTGATCCGGTGAGCTGGCCCGCCAACTCGACCTCACGAAGAACCCCCAGCAGTGGTGCTCCACCGTACACCTACACTTCGAGCAATTCAGCGATCGTCAAGGTTGCGGGAGACGGCACGATCTATTCCCAGAGCAACGGCAACGCAACCATTACCGTTCGCGACAGCCAGGGTCGGTCCGGTAGCTATCCAGTCAGTGTTTCCGGAGTGATCCTTGTACATTTGCTGGGCAACACTACTTATAAGGCAGGGCTGAAACTGGCGGCTGCAAATGGAAAGCGGATTCCAAGCCTTGGCGAGCTGCGTGAAATCCATGCTCAATACGGTAATCGGTGGCCGCAAGGCGAAGCCAGATTTTACTCGTGGTCCACTGATGGAGCTGGGCTTTACAAAAACTGGGTAAAAAATCTGGTGACGTCGGATGAGCTTGCGTTCGACATCAAGTTTGAAAATTTCGGTAGCTATGCGCACACACACGCGATGTAAGCTGTTTTGAGGTTGAGGCACCTTGTATCGGACAGCGCGGTGATACAAGGTGCCTCGGACATCACCAGCTATACCGCAACCCCACATTCGCCCCGAACGGCTGTTCAATGCTCTCACCGTTGGAGTAATCGAAATCAGCATGCACCTGCAGGCTGTCGGAGAACGCCACCGCTACACCCGCCCCCAACTCACCTCGCGAGCCGGACAGGTCGTTGTTGAAGACGTTGTTGTTGACCTGCACTTCGTTGTTTTTGGCGAACTCATGGGCACCGGCCACTCGCACATAGGGCTGCACGACACTGCCGCTGTCCAGGGTGAAGTTGCGCCCGGCCGTCACACCCACTTTGCCCAGCAACGAGCGTGTCCGGTCGCCCTCGGCCTGCATGCCGTTGTCCAGATCGTAGTCCTTGCCGCCGATGACGACCGCGGACAGTTGCGTGAAGGGTTCGACGAAGTAGCCGTTATCGAGCTTGATGTGCCGGCCAAATTCCACCGAACCGCCCACGCCGGCGTTGTCATAGTCGCCCTTGGAACGCGTGCCGTCGCTCATGCTGACTTTCGAGTCGTTACGGAAGCGGTTGTACTTGAGGACGCCGTCAAAATAGTAACCGCTGGCCTGATCCAGCCAGGTGGTATACACCCCGGCGTAATAGCTCTTCACCGTGCCCGACGTACCGCGACTGAGATCAAGATCGGACTTGCTGTGCCCGGCCAGTACACCCACCAGCCACTGCCCGTCGCCGACTGGCAACGGAGCATCGGCGCCGAGGGACAGGCCCTGCTGCGTCTGCTGATACCCCGCACCCGACGCTTCGTCGACGTTGTATTTGTTCCCGTAAGTGCGCACCCAGCCACCGGACTTGCCGCCGTTGAAGCGCAGTTCGCCCATGCGGCTGCGCAACGACGTCAGCTCGCCGTACCAAACCGTCGGCGCCGTGTTGAACAACGCCAGCACCGAGCGTGTGCCGGGGCTGATCGTCGCGGTATTCGGGTCCAGAAACCAGTCGGTTCCGCCTGCGCCATTGCTGGCCGACGTCAGTTGATAGGAATAGGTCCCCACGTCAACCGCACCGTCGCCCGCCAGCGCAAAGGTCGCGTTACCGCCTGCAGTTTGAACAACGGTCAAGGGCTGTGGTGACGTCGGGTCGACGCCGGAACCTGCGATCAGCAAGGTATGGCTGCCCGTTGCAGAGCCGGTCACATTGAGCAGGTCGTGCTCGTTGGTGAGGTAATCGGCGTCCATGACAAAGGTGCCGTTGCCGGACAGCGCGCCGACGGTGAGCTGGTAGAACGCGTTGGTTGCGCCAAACCTCACCGTGCTGTCATTCATCGCAAGGGAGTTGAGGGTATTGGAACCCACCATATCCCAGGTGGAGGAACCAGCGAGGGTGGCGCTGTCGACATTGATCAAGTTGCCGGTGAACACCGAGTTGTTGGCCAGCGAAACAACCCCGCCACCTGAGGTGATATCGCCGAACATCGAACTGGCATCCAGGCTGACATTACTGCTGCTGACATCGCCTTTCAGCGTTGAGCCGCCCAGCAACCTCAGCACACCTCCACCGCCGGTCGACGTGACATTGCCGACGATCGAACTGGCGTCGAGACTGACGTTGTCGCTGCCGACATTACCCTCCAGCACGGAGCCTGCCACCAGGGACACCACGCCTGCATTGCCCGTCGACGTGACATTGCCCGTTATTGAACTGGCGTCGAGACTGACGTTGTTGCTGTTTACGTTGCCTCTCACCAGAGAGCGGCGAACCAGCTTGACGGCACCTGCTCCGCTGGCCGAAGTGACATCGCCGACAACCGAGCTGGCGTCAAGACTGACGTTGTCACCGATAACCTGACCTTCTACAGTGGACCCTGCGATGAGCGATACAACGCCGGTGTTGCTGGTCGACGTGATGTCACCCTTCATTGAACTGGCGTTCAGGCTGACGTTATCGCTGCTGACATTACCCTCCAGTACGGAGCCTGCTACCAGGGACACTACGCCTGCGCTGCTCGTCGACGTGATGTCGCCAATCATCTGACTGGCATCCAGGCTGATGTTGTCGCCGTTGACGTTGCCTTCCAGCACTGAACTGCCGACGAGCGATACGACGCCGGCACTGCTCATCGACGTGATGTCGCCCTTCATCTGACTGGCATCCAGGCTGACGTTGTCGCTGTTGACGTTGCCTTCCAGCACTGACCCGTTAGCCAGCGAAACCACGCCGGCGTTGCTGGCCGAGGTCACGTTTCCGGTAATGGAACTCGCATTCAGACTAACCGTATCAATACCGGTGACATCGCCCGTGAGCGCCGAGTTATTGTTCAGGGCCAGGGTGCCGCTGCTGGTGGCATCCGCCGAAACGTTACCGATCAACCGGCCCTGATCGAAGGTCAGGTTGGCAATGCTGCCGTTGGAGAGGCCGAAATTACCGGTCACTTCACTGTTTTGCAGCAGCACATTCGCCGTCGCCGTATTGGTAACTTCCAAAACGTTGCCGTTGCCACCGGTAAGGGTTGTGCCATTGAGCAGATTGAAGTTGGCGACCAGCCCCCCGCCCTGGCCATTGACCAGAATCGCGGCACCGTTGGTACCTTCTATATGTGAGCCTTCGATATTGACCGTACCCTGGCGCACATTGGCCGTATCCACCCGATAGACGAGGCCGTTCAAGCCGCCGGTGACGGTACTGCCGCGCAGGGAAATGTCCGAGCCGAAACCGCGGACCCCGTAGCTGTTTGCGCCGGTGCCGGTGATCACGGCGCCCGTTGCGTCCAGCGTACTGCGGGAGGAAAGCGTCGCGCCCCCCGCGCCACCGCTGATGGTGCCCCCATTGATCTGGAACGCGCTGCCAGTGCCGCCTTGAAACTGTGCACCACTGAGACCGAGGCCGGTGCCGCTGGTAATGGTAGCGTTCGTCAGGACCGCCTGGCTGTCGCCGAGCATCAAGGCGGTCGAATTGCCGGCGGCATTAACGCTGGCACCGTTGACGTTCGCCACGGCGCCCGCTGCGCTGAGATTGATGCCTGTGGTTGAACTGCCCTCATTGAAATTGACCACGGCACCTGCGCCACCGCCGAAAATCGTCAGGGCTTGGGCGCCGCTGCTCACCGTCAGCGAGGAACCGGGCGCCAACGTCCAGGCTTCGGGCGTGTCGCCCTGGTTAACCACCGCAGATTCGTCAGGCGACAGTGTGCGGCCCTGGGCGGCGGTGCTTATGCACAGCGCGAGGGAAATAAAGGTTGAGGGGTTGAAATAACGAGAGTGTGTGAAACGCGACGCAGCCATGCCTAGCTCCTTGGGAATATCGCCATTCCCACGGAGTAGAGAGAAGCTCCGCAGGACAAAGGCGCGAAGACTACATTCTTCAAATTGTTATTCGTGTAGGACGTTTCCTAACCTATTGAGCGTAGTTTCCTACAATTAGCATTAACTACCGCTCATCGTAAAAATGCGGAAACAAGCCTGAGAAAACGACAAGGCCGTTTAGCGCGGCCTTGTCTTTTATCACCCCAACTAAAGAATCTGTACATTCGATCTCAAGTTGAGCTCACTCACTTAACAGCCGCATCCACCCGCCCCAAATGCACGAAGGGTATTAGGCGGACATTGGCCCGCTGCGTTCAGACCCGATGCTCTGATCAGCGTCTCCCCCTGCATCGGCGGCGTGGTAACAGACACATACGTCACTCTGATCGACCCGTTCAAGCCGGTTGGCAGGACGTACTCATCAAACGGCCCTTGATCGAATGTAAAACCGTCAGCGACCTGCTCCGCAGTGATGGTCTTCGAGAATGTCGACGCGGCGCCCGCCGGTTGTGTCCCTGCTCTGTCGGTGTAGCACTGCCAAGTGAAGTCAAGCGTTTCACCACCCTGCAGGTTTGGATTTGCAGGGATGCGCACACGAACCAACTGTTCAGGGCCGAAGTGCGTACTGCAGTTGAGAATGGGTGTTCCGTCCGGCGCCCGGGCCGCGAGGGGAAACTCGGGATTGGCGAGCTTGATCGGCAGCGCTGCGCTGACATCTACCAAAGTCGGCACGCAGGCCTCGATATTGCCGGGGGGAGTAATACGCCCAACGGTATAGAACACCGGCACTGCCGTGCTGCTGGGCAGGTCCTTGATCGCGTCCCAATCCAGAACGAAATCGTAGTCATCACCCGCCGTCCCCACTACAGGGCTGAGCCTGGCGACCTCTTTCGTGGAATCACCCCAAAACAGGACCATCTCCTCGCCGGTCCCGATAGGGTCGTACAGCTTGAGCGTTACCGTAACGTCGCCGCCGACGTCGACATCCGTCAGCACGTTAGGGACTGTAGAAACCGCGCCCTTTACCGTGACTCTTGGCAGGTCGGGGTTTACTGGATCCGGCCGATCCGGGTTCACGGGTCCAGGGACGAAGAAATCCACATTGATGGTGGCGGTGTCCGAGGCGAACGTTTTGTCGCCACGCTCGACGACGTAGCTCACCGGGGTCGGCAGCACCGTGGTCGCCGTGCCATAGGCAGGCTTCAGTATGGTTTCGTAGGGAACATTGAGGAAGATCGTCGCAAAAGGGTCCGTGATCCTGTGAGTCACCTTGAGTGCCGCACTGCCCCAAGTGAGAACGAGAAGGTCGTTTTCAAGCGCGTTCGGGTACGGATCAATTTCAACCAAGGCGACATTTACCAGATCAATGTCGGCAAGTTGCAGAACGCTGTCATCCACGATTTTGGGCACGCTGGGTGCGGCCAGTGGAGCAATCGGAAGCGGATTGAGAAAGAGGCCGGCTGTCGCGTTATCCGCGGGAGCGCCTTTGTTACCCACCTTGTCGACCAGTCGGTAGGACACATAGATGAGGCCATCCAGCAAACCGGAAAAGGCATCAGCCGGTACCATGATCTGCCGGCTCGAATCAATCACCCCGGTAAACACTGGCTTAGTCGGGCTTGTGCCGACCTCATGAACATAAACCTCCAGGTTATCGCCCGGCTGTTCGTCTTGATAGGCCGGGATGACCAGCTCCAGCCCGCCATGGGCATCCAGGTAATCCTGTGTGATGCCGTCGCTGATGACGACAGGGTCTACAAACGTCGCCGCATCCGGCGCCTGACCATAGTTGGGTGCAGTCTTGTCAATGATGAATTGGGTAATATCCGATTCTGCGGTATTGCCCGCCTCGTTCGTGACGGTGTAGCGCAAGTCGAAGGTGCCTTGAACAGCAAAGTTGGATTTGCTCAACTGCAGCTCCATGGGGAAGTCACCGGGTTGCAATGGACCTGCAATCGGGATCACGCCCTGGGCACTCTGCCACGTCCCCGAGGTTGACAGTTTCCACTCGAACTGAAGGTAGTCGTTCTCACCCTGGCCTGCGCCGTTAGGCCACTGGGGGATGTTGATCGGCATGTCCTTTTCCTGCTCATCCCGAGGCACCAGGCCTGCGAAGGCAGGGTCGCCGCCCCACCAGACCGGCGCAATCGGCGCACTCAGGTTCGCTAGTGTAGACAGGCGTTTCTTACTGGCCTGGTCCTGCTGGTTGACGGCACGCGCCAGTGCACTGGCCAGCACACGGGTCTGCTTGCTTGATAAGTTGCTCATGTCTTTTCTCCTTGAGTTGACTCGCGCCTATCCCGCCTGGCGCGTCTTGGGTTTCCAGCGTTACTGCCCTTTGCCGCCACGCCCGAGCGTCTGCAACACGCGGGCGATGAATCGAGTGAACAGACGACAGGCCTTGCACCCGCCCTCCCTGCGCGAGCCAGACTGAACAGCCTGCATCACGGGGCCGCAGATCTCGCCGCTGGGCAACGTGCGATTGATCTTCACTAGCCCCTCGTAGGACGCGCCCGAGTGCCCGCCGACTTTCGTCAACCGGTAACTGGCCAGCGCCGATCCTTCAAGGATGGGTTCGATGTGGGGAATGAAAGGCTCGACCAAAATGTCCAGATAACCGTCTGTCACGTTCTTCACGCTGACCGTTCTGGCAAATACGCCCTCGGTGCCCGCGATCGGATCGTGGCCGTTCAACGTGTGATAGCCCTGCCAATACAGTGTGATCTGGTCCTGGTACTCGAACAGGTTACGAACGAAGGTGACCCGTACCGTAATGCCATTCCAGGGCTCGTTATTGCAGTTGATGTAGCCGTAGATATCCGCTTCCGGAAAATCGGGCTCGGGGAGATCGCCCCCCGGCAGCGGCTTCAGCGCAACGGCAGCGGGCGTTTCACGGGAGAACGAGTCGGTCTCGTTGCCGGCACGGTCTCGTACTTTGTAAGTGGCGTAGAAATTGCCATCCCGGTCCGGTGCGCGCACGGCGTCGCCGGGCAGGCTGATGCGGATATCGTCTGCCTCGATCTGCGCCTGGGTCACCGTCACGCTGGCCACAACCGATGTCGTTGGCGGGTTGTCCTGTGACCAGTAAAGGTCAACGACATCGCCTTCTTTCGCGTCGAGATACACAGGGCTCGGCAGGCGCAGCTCTACCTGATCGCCATGACTGGCCAGGTACGCTTCGTTGATCACCCCGCCCACCAGATCATCAGGTAACAACAAGGGCATCAACTGCTGGTTATAGCTGGGCGGGCGGGTGTCGATGGTGACGGTACGACGCTCGGAAGGTGCAGTGTCATTCGCGTCAGTAGTGACCGTGTACCAGAGCTGGTACTGGCCGTCCGGTTGCAGAATGTTTTTGTCGGCTTTCAAGGAGAAAGGAAAGGTTGCGGGATCGACCGGTCCAGGAAAATTCGCAGTGGCCACGGGTGTATCACTGGTCACACCGCTCCAGAACAGGTCCAGTCGGTCGATATCCCCCGGTCCGGCCGGAAACGGCCAAAGCGGCACCAGCACCTCTAGATCATTGACCTGGGTACCGGTGGAAACCAAGCCTTCAGGATCGTTTGGATCAATGATTGCCGGCACTTCAGGCATTGCCAGCAGTGCTTTTGATCCATCCCCTGTTCGTCGTGTTAGCGACTGCGCTTTCCGATCCCTGGCCATCCTGTCCTCACCTCGTCCGATGAACGTTCTCAGCCGGCACCCGCCGACCAAGCAACGCAACAAGGCTTTATTGAGAACCGAATGGGCCAAACTGACTACTGTCAGGAATGACAGTACGGGTCACCACCGGTCGGTAGACGAGGTACTGCCATACAGAACGGAAACGGCAAAAGCAGGGTCACATCAAACGGTCGTCGATCACCAGCACGACCTTGCCCGACACCTGATTGGTGGCGAGCTCTGCGTAGGCCGCTTCGGCTTCGCTGATCGGAAAGCTGCGCGCCAGTTGCGGCTTCAAGCGGCCTTCGGTGAACAGCGGCATGACGTGCTGGCCCAGATCGCTGAGCAGGTCGGCCTTGAACTGGTCGTCGCGGCTGCGCAGGGTCGAGCCGAGGATATGGATGCGCTTGCCCAGCACCTTTGCGAAATCCAGCTCGGACTTGCTTCCGCCCATCAGCCCGATGAGTACCAGACGACCGTCAACGCCAAGCACCTTGAGGTTCAGCGCCGCGTAATTGGCGCCCACCGGGTCAAGGATGACGTTGAACGGCGCAAAGTCGTTCAACGCGTCGAGGTTCTCATTGCGCAGCACACCGCCCTGGGCGCCGAGGGATTCGCAATACGCCAGCCGCTCCGCCGAGCCCACGGTGACCCAGACCGGGTTGCCGAACGCCTTGCACAGCTGAATGGCAGCTGAACCAACGCCACTTGCTCCGGCGTGCAGCAACACTTTTTCGCCGGGCTGGAGACCGGCCAGCTGGAACAGATTCAGCCAGGCGGTGGCGTACACCTCGGGAATCCCCGCCGCTTCGTGCAGCGAAATCCCCTCGGGCACCGGCAGCACATGCCGGGCGTCGACCACGACTTCTTCGGCCATTGCACCGCCCGCAACCAGCGCGCACACGCGGTCGCCGACTTCCCAGGCGCAGCCCGGGCCAACCTCGGCAATCACACCTGAACATTCCATGCCGAGGATTTCCGTCACACCCGGCGGTGGCGGGTAATGCCCCGAGCGTTGCAGCAAATCGGCACGATTAAGTCCGGCGGCTGCCACCTTGATGCGGACTTGTCCTACATCCAGCGTCGGCGATGGCTCATCAACCCATTCCACACGACCTTCCACGCCTTGCAATGCTTTCACGGTGCCTCCATAGTGAGTCTTGACTGAGCCCGATGTGCCTCACGGCCATTGGGCTTTTTGCATTATGCGACCGTGTTCTGACCGAACCGGCGACCTCCAAAGACGGCCTAATATGCGTTATCAATTGTCCCCGCGTCGAATCAGCATGAAGCATTTCTTACCCAGCACCACCCTTGCATTACTCGTTGGCCTGACTGTCCTGCCAATGTCGGCCAGTTCGTTCGCCGCCAACAGCTGGGATAATCTTCAACCTGATCGCGATGAAGTCATCGCCAGTCTGAATGTCGTGGAACTGCTCAAGCGCCACCACTACAGCAAGCCGCCGCTGGACGACAAGCGCTCGGAAATCATCTATCAGAGCTACCTCAAACTTCTCGATCCTGCGCGCAGCTACTTCCTCGCCAGTGACATCGCCGAGTTCGACAAGTGGCGTTTCCAGTTCGACGACTTCCTCAAAAGCGGCGACCTGGCCCCAGGTTTCACTATCTATAAGCGTTATCTGGACCGCATCAAGTCGCGTCTGGATTTCGCCCTGGCGCAGCTGAACAAGGGTGTCGACAAGATCGACCTGAACACCCAGGAAACCTTGCTGGTTGATCGCAAGGACGCGCCATGGGCCAAGAACGAAGCCGAACTCGACGACCTCTGGCGCAAGCGCGTCAAGGATGAGGTTCTGCGTCTGAAGATCGCCGGCAAAGACCCGGCGAAGATCCAGGAAACCCTGACCAAGCGCTACAAGAACCAACTCGCCCGTCTGGGCCAGACCCGTAGCGAGGACGTGTTCCAGGCGTACCTGAATACCTTCGCGATGTCCTACGACCCGCACACCAACTACCTTTCACCGGACAGTGCGGAAAACTTCGACATCAACATGAGCCTTTCCCTTGAAGGGATCGGCGCTGTCCTGCAGAGCGACAACGACAACGTCAAAATCGTCCGCCTGGTGCCGGCCGGCCCTGCCGCCAAGACCAAGCAAGTGGCGACCGCCGACAAGATCATCGGCGTTGCCCAGGGCGACAAAGAGATGGTCGACGTGATCGGCTGGCGTCTGGATGAAGTGGTCAAACTGATCCGCGGTCCGAAAGGCTCGGTCGTGCGTCTGGAAATCGTCCCGGCCAGCAATGCGCCAAGCGACCAGACCACCAAAATCGTCTCGATCACCCGCGAAGCGGTGAAGCTCGAGGAGCAAGCGGCGAAGAAGTCCATCCTGCACCTGAATCAGGACGGCAAGGATTACAAACTGGGCGTCATCGAGATTCCTGCTTTCTACCTGGACTTCAAGGCCTACCGCGCTGGCGATCCCGAGTACAAGAGCACGACCCGCGACGTCAAGAAACTGCTGACCGAATTGCAGTCCGAGAAAGTCGACGGCGTAGTCATCGACCTGCGTAACAACGGCGGTGGTTCGCTGCAGGAAGCCACTGAGCTGACCAGTCTGTTCATCGACAAAGGCCCGACCGTTCTGGTGCGTAACGCCGACGGCAAGGTCGATGTGCTGGAAGACGAGAACAGCGGTGCGTTCTACAAAGGCCCGATGGCGTTGCTGGTCAACCGCCTCTCGGCCTCGGCTTCGGAGATTTTCGCCGGCGCCATGCAGGACTATCACCGCGCGCTGATCATCGGCGGCCAGACCTTCGGCAAAGGCACCGTGCAGACCATTCAGCCGCTGAACCATGGCGAACTGAAACTCACGCTGGCCAAGTTCTACCGGGTTTCCGGCCAGAGCACCCAGCATCAGGGCGTGCTGCCGGACATTGGTTATCCATCGATCATCGACACCAAGGAAATCGGCGAAAGCGCGCTGCCTGAGGCGATGACCTACGACACCATCAAGCCGGCGATCAAGCCCGCGGTGGATCCGTTCAAACCGTTCCTCGCCCAGCTGCAATCGCGTCACGACGTGCGTTCGGCCAAGGACGCCGAGTTTGTTTTCATCGAAGAAAAACTCGCGCTGGCGAAGAAGCTGATGAGCGAAAAAACCGTTAGCCTCAATGAAGCCGAACGCCGCAAGCAACACGCTGATATCGAGAGCCAGCAGTTGGCGATGGAGAACGTGCGTCGCAAAGCCAAGGGCGAAGAGCCGCTGAAAGAGCTGAAGAAGGAAGACGAAGACGCGCTGCCTTCAGACGACGACAAGACTAAACCCGAGGATGACGCCTACCTGGCCGAAACCGGGCGTATCTTGCTCGACTATCTGGGCTTGAGCGGTTCAGTGGCAAAGAAGTAAACAGCATTAAACATGACTAAATGATGGCAAATCGTCATCAAATAGTCATGAATCTGTCGTGAAATAGCGGGGCTCGGCGCCACAGGCGTCCAGCCCCTTTTTCTTGCCCCGAGATTGCCATGACCGTGACTGAACAGCTGGGCGCTTTGAGTTCGATCCTGACTCACGGCGACTTGCACAGCCTGTTCCAACCGATTGTGTCGCTATCGGATCGGCGCATTCTCGGCTACGAAGCCCTGACTCGCGGCCCTTCCAACAGCGCGCTGCATTCCCCTCTGAACCTGTTCGCCGTGGCCCGTCAGGCCGGGCGCCTGAGCGAACTGGAACTCGCCTGCCGCGAGTCGGCCTGTCGTCGCTTCAGCCAACAGAAGCTGGAGGGCAAGCTGTTTCTCAACATCTCGCCGGAGTCGCTGCTGGAAGCCTCGCACCCGCCGGGGCGCACCTTGCAGCTGTTGCAGCGATACGGGATCCCGCCCAGCCGCGTGGTCATCGAACTGACCGAGCAAACACCAACCGATGACTTCGGTCTGCTCTACAACGCGCTGTATCACTATCGGGACATGGGCTTTTCCATTGCCCTCGATGACTTGGGCGCAGGCTATTCGAGCCTGCGGCTGTGGTCCGAGTTGCGCCCGGATTACGTGAAGATCGACCGGCATTTCATCGATGGCATTCATCAGGACGCGGTCAAGCGCGAGTTTGTCGGTTCCATGTTGCAGATGGCCAAGGCCTCGCGGGCGCTGGTGATCGCCGAAGGCATCGAGTTGCAGGAAGAACTCGCCGTGTTGATCGACATGGGCGTCGAGCTGGTTCAGGGCTATTTGCTCTGCCGACCCCAAGAGTTTCCGCCCCGGGACGCCCGTGCGCTGCTGCCGAAAATCGACCCTTCCGCCGCGACCCTGACCGAGGAAACCAGTGACCTCAGCGCCCTGCTCAACGAGCAGCCGGCGGTGGTGCAGACCACGCCCACGGCCACAGTGCTGGAAGCGTTTCGAAAGCAGGCCAATCTCAACTCGCTGGCGGTACTGGATGAGCAGCATCAGCCGATCGGCATCGTCCACCGCCACTCGCTGTCCGACGTGCTGCTGCAGCCGTTCGCCACCGAGCTGTACGCGCGCAAGCCGATCAGCCGGTTAATGAGCGATGATTTTCTTGCCGTCGAGTTGAGTCAGTCGCTGCAACAGGTCAGCCGACTGATCACCAGTCGGGCGCGGCAACGCATCGAAGAAGATTTCATCATCATGCAGAACGGCGCCTACCTCGGGCTGGGCCGAGTCATCGATGTGCTCAAGTTGATCACCGAGGTGAAGATTCAACAGGCGCGCTACGCCAATCCGCTGACCCTGCTGCCGGGCAACGTGCCGATTCAGCAATGCCTGACCCGTCTATTGCAGCAGGGCCGCGAATCAATGATCTGCTACGTGGACATCGACAGCTTCAAGCCTTTCAACGACATCTATGGCTACGGGCGCGGCGACGAGGTGTTGCTGTGCCTGGCGCAATGCCTGAACGACCGGATCGACCAGAGTCGCGACTTTGTCGGCCACATCGGCGGCGATGATTTCCTGATGGTGCTGGGCTCGGACGACTGGCGCAAACGTTTGTACATGCTGCTGGAAGACTTTCAGAACCAGTGCCGACGCTTCTACCGTGCCGAACATCTGGAGGCCGGTTGCTTCGTGGCACTCAACCGCCAGGGCCAGCGCCAGGAATTCCCGCTGCTGTCGCTGTCCATCGGCGTCGTGCATCTGTATCCGGAAGTCTGCACGACGCTCGACGCCAGCCAACTCGCCGAACTGGCCTCACAGGCCAAGCACCACGCCAAGGAGGTGATGGGTGCGAGTGTGCATGTGATCAATACGCGAGAGGCGGAGGTGATGGCGACGTTGAATCAGGCGGTTTTGGGGTGAGTTGCCGGTATTACGAAATCGGGTTGAGGGTGGGAGTCAATCTCGAAATCCCGAGTGCGACACTGACCCTGCAGGAGTGAGCTCGCTCGCGAAGGCGTTCTTTCAGCCGCTAAATTTCCAGCGAGTGTGATGGCCTCTTCGTGAGCAAGCTCACTCCCACAGGTCCGAGATCAAACCTTGACCCTAAGTCAGCCTTGATCACTTCCAGGGATCCGAGATCAGACCGGAATCCTGAGTACAGCCCAGATCATGTGGGAGCGAGCTTGCTCGCGAAGGCGATAGTCCGGCAAGTCTCAAACCAGAACCTGCTCTATTCAGGCTTCACCGGTTGCGGGTACTCAAATTCGAAGACTCGGGCCACTTCCGAGGCGTGCCAGGAGGCAGCAGCGATGCCGTCAGAGGGGCCGGAGAAACGGCCAAGACGTTCGACGCATTCAAAGAAACCCGTGCGTGGCAGGCGGCTGGCGCCCTGGCTGATGACCAACGCGCTGCGCAATGGCTGCTCGGCGCGGGCGTCGAGGGCGGCGAGGTGTTCAAGGGCGGCGGTCAGGGTTTGCATGGCGGGAGTGGGCAACTGTAACCGCTCAAGCAATGCGCGATAGGTCACCAGATGACGCTGGCGACGGGCAAGGTCCAGTTCGGCGAGCAACCCGTCCCAATGCTGGCGACTGATGCGCACGCTCATGCCTCACCCCGCCAGCCCGCAACACCCAGTTCCCACGCCAGACTCCGGCGAATGGCCGCGTCCGGCTCACGGGCGCCGCTTTCAATCAGGTTCAGATAAGACGGGCTGATGCCAACTGCGCGGGCCAGCTGCGCCACTTCCAGGCCCTTGGCCTCGCGCAGGGCACCTAGCTGATCGAAAGAAGGAAGGTCAACTGCGGCAGCAGGCTGTTCGCGATGGCCCTCAGCGTGAGTGGCAGACTCGGACTCCGGGCCATGCGCAACACCCGCCGCGCGCAACAGGGCCTGATACTGCGCCCATGGCAGCACCGCATATTCCGGCTCTCCATCGCGCGAAATAACCTGAAGATCCATACCAACACCCCTGTAGGACAAAAACGCGCTTCACGTAGTATTTTTCTAAGTATGGGCGGCATCTTAACAGCGGTCAGCGACGACTGGCGTGTGCGGAATCAATGAGTGCTGCCGCCGCCACTGATCAGCGACGCAAGGCCGTCTTCAAATCTTCTTCTCATGCTCCAGCAAGACAGGCGTTGCCGGCAAACGCTCAACCACCGCGAGCTTTTCCGGGTTCTGCAACGCGCGCCAGGCACGAAACGCGCTGAGTTCGGCTTCGAGGTGCTTCATCACCCACGCCAGCACGGCGATGTCGTCCAGCATCCCCAGACCCGGAATCCAGTCAGGAATTGCATCCAGAGGGCTGATGAAATACATCAGGCCGGCCACGATCGAGAGAATCGCCTTACCGCTGATGGCGCGATATTCCCCGCGCCAGTAAGCCAGGCACAACGCTTGAAGCAGTTTCAGATCGTCTTTTATCTTCCCCAGTCGACCGCCTTCACTGGCCGTTTTGCCTGCCACGGCAAACAGCAATGCGGGCAAACGACCTGCCGCCATCAAGCGCTTGGCCATGGGCAGATAACGAATGAGATTCCAGGGTGCTTTCATATCCACTCCACAATTACCGATAAAAATCGACCTGCTGTCTCACGTGTATGGTGTTGAAGCCTACCGACCCGGCAGCCGATTCTGCGCCCAAAGGTTATCCACACAAATTGTGGATAACCTTGTGAACAGACCTGCTTTTCGAGCCCGGAACGCCCGTTCTACCGGGCCTGGGCTTAGATCGCGCGTTTTTTACACACATAAAAACCCGCAAAAACCGTTGACTCATTCGGTCTGTGAGGCTAGCTACGGCTCAATAAATGCCTCTCAGCCTCCGACAAATCCCGGCTTAACACACCGTTACTGACCGACATGGGACTCTGCTCTTTCAAGCCGGTTCGATCAAATAGGCCCGGAAATGAAAATGCCCCGTCGAGACGGGGCATTTCTTTCAAGCGGTAATCAGGCGGTCGAATGATTACTTCTTGGCGGCTGGCTTGGCCGGTTCGGCGGCCGGGGCAGCCTCTTCTTCTTCATCAGCGCCAGCAGCATCATTGGCGCCTGCAGCAGCAGGGTCCTTGATGCCCAGCAGTTCCAGGTCGAAGACCAGAACCGAGTTTGCCGGGATGGTTGGGCTAGGGCTTTGTGCGCCGTAGGCCAATTCGCTAGGGATGTAGAGTTTGACCTTCTCGCCAACGTGCATCAGCTGCAGACCTTCGACCCAACCCGGGATCACGCCGCTCACTGGCAGATCGATCGGGCTGCCGCGTTCAACAGAGCTGTCGAACACTTTGCCATCAGTCAGCTTGCCTTCGTAGTGAACGGTCACGACATCAGTCGGCTTCGGTACTGGACCGTCGGCTTTCTTGATGATTTCGTACTGCAGACCGGAAGCGGTGGTGGTGACTTCCTTACGCTTGCCGTTTTCTTCGAGGAACTTCTTGCCGGCGGCTGCCGACTCTTCGCTCATCTTGGCCATGCGCTCTTCAGCGCGCTTTTGCAGGTCGCCAAACGCTGCAACCAACTCTTCGTCTTTGAGCTTCTGCTCTTTCTTGCCAACGGCGTCTTCGATACCCAGCGCTACCGCTTTGGAATCCAGATCGTCCATGCCTTCCTGAGCCAGGCTTTTGCCCATGTTCAGGCCGATGCCGTAAGAGGCTTTCTGGGCCGGGGTTTTCAGCTCAACGGTGCTGGCTTGCTTGTCACAGCCCGCGAGTACCAGACCGACCAGGGCAATCGCCGCTGCCAACCGATGCTGTTTCATTCTGTTTCCTTGTTCATGCGCCAATAGGGCAAACGAGTAAAGCCGCGAGCTTATCAGGCTGCCGCGATCAATGGCTACCGGCATGAGAGGGAGAAAAGGCAGATAAGTTCAGGTATCCAAAGGTTTTCTTGTTTGATCGAGAAATCCGTTCAGTTACGGTTCAGCCGCCAACCGCAGGGTGAGTGAACGGGGCTAATACACGTCCCGCAGGTAGCGCTTTTGCTCGGTCAGACAGCGCAACTGTTCGGCCGCTTTTTCCAGGCTGACGCCGCCCTGTTCGCTGATCACGCGACGCAGCGCCTGATCGACATCCCGCGCCATCCGCGAAGCATCACCGCAGATGTACAGGTGCGCACCCTCCTCCAGCCACCGCCAGAGTTCAGCGCCCTGCTCCTGTATGCGCTGCTGAACGTAGATCTTCTCCGCCTGATCCCGCGAAAACGCCAGGCTCAGCCGGGTCAGCAGGCCGTCCTGCTGCAGGCCTTGCAGTTCGTCGCGGTAGTAAAAGTCGGTGGCCTGATGCTGCTCGCCGAAGAACAGCCAGTTACGGCCCCGGTCGCCGCGGGCGCGCCGCTCCTGTAGAAACGCCCGGAACGGCGCCACCCCGGTGCCTGGGCCGATCATGATCATCGGCACATCTCCATCCAGCGGAGGGCGAAAATGCCGCGTAGGTTGCAGGAAAATTGGCACCTTGCAATTGCCCGCACGATCCGCCAGGAAGGTCGATGAAACGCCTTTGCGCAGACCGAAGCGCACGGCGGAAACCGTCAGGTGGACTTCATCGGGATGCGCCTTGGCGCTCGACGAGATCGAATAAAGCCGGGGCTGCAGCGGTTTGAGATGGTCAAGCCATTCCTCCGCAGAGCAGGCGATGGGGAACTCGCGCAACACGTCGGTCAACTGTCGGCCCCACAACCAGTCCTTCAGCTCGCTTTTGAACGGCTCGGTCAGGAGTGTTTTCAGGTCATTGCTGCCGTTACGCTCGGCGATGAACGCCAAGGTGTCTGCGCCAGGTCGCGCGATTTCGAATTGCTCGGCCAACGCCTGACCCAGCGGCACGTCGCCAGCCTTTATGCCGCGCACCGGTTGGTCGGCGTTCAGCCCCGTGAGTTCGAGCAGTTCGTTCACCAGCTCAGGGCAATTGCGCGGCCAGACCCCCAAGGCATCGCCCGCTTCATAGGTCATCCCCGAGTCCTCAAGGCTCAGCCCCAGTTGCCGCGTGTCCTTGGCGGCACCGTGCCCATTCAGTCGCCGATTGAGCGACAAACGCGCGAGATGGGGCTGTGTTCTTGAAGGCTGGTTCCCACAAAGCTGCGCTTCATCGCTGATCGACGGGGTAGGAAGATTCAGCGACAGCGCCTGCTGCAACCCGGTGAACCAGCTGTCTGCGTGGGCCTGGTATTCGCCGTCGCACTCGACTCTGGCGATCAGCCGTGAAGCGCCCAGCTGTTGCAGGCGCTGGTCGAGGTTCTTGCCGTGCTGGCAAAAGCGGTCGTAACTCGAATCACCGAGCGCCAGAACGGCGTAGCGCAGCGACTCCAGACGCTCGTTCCGGGCAGCCAGTATTTGCCAGAATCGTTGCCCATTGTCGGGAGATTCGCCATCGCCAAACGTGCTACTGATCAGCGCGACGTTCTGCAGCTGGTCCAGACGCTCGGAAGAAAAACTGTCCATCGCCGCCACCTGAACCGGCACACCGGCAGTCTTCAACCGGTCGCCGAACTGCCGGGCCAACGCTTCGGCATTCCCGGTCTGGGATGCCCAAAGCAGCGTCAACAGCGGCGCATGATTGGGTGCCGTCTGCGTCTCGGCCGCCGCTTGGGGCAAATCGAGGAAGCGATGCCCGATCAGCTCGACCTTGCGCAAGGCGACCGCGCAGCACTTGAATTCGGGCTGCCGGGAGATCGGGTCGACGGCGTCGTTGGTCACGGCGTTGATCGCCAGCTTTTCGCCGTACACGTCATTCCAGTGAAAGGGCGCGAAGCAGTTGCCCGGCAGGACACGGTTGCTGATCACCGCAGGCAACACCGCCAGCCCCCGTGCGGAACGGATTTCCACGCCATCGCCTTCGCGGATGCCCAGCGCAAGGGCATCGTCAGGGTGCAGTTCGACGAACGGGCGTGCATTCAGCGCGTTCAGCGTCGGCACTTTCCCGGTCTTGGTCAGGGTGTGCCATTGGTGCTGCAGGCGGCCGGTGTTGAGCACCATGGGAAATGCATCGTTAGGCAGTTCAGCCGGCGGCATGTGCGGACGTGGGAAAAATACCGCCTTGCCGTTTGCGGTGGGAAATATAATCGGCCGCCGTGGCGTGACGCCTTCCTTGACTGGGCCCGCACCGCTATCGCTGAGGTAGCGAATCGGACTGCGCACGGTCTCGTCATCTGGCGCGCACGGCCACTGCAAAGACTGATCCCGCAGCCGCCCATAACTTGCGCCGCGAATGTCGTAGCCCGTGGCGGGGTTCCAGGCCTGTTTGATTTCTTCGAACACCTCCTCTACCGAGGCGTAACTGAAGGCGTCGGCGAAGCCCATTTCACAGGCGACGCTGGCGATGATCTGCCAGTCGGGCAAGGCCTGCCCCGGCGCATCGACGGCTTTCTGTGTCAGGTTAAGGGTGCGCTCGGAGTTGATCATCACCCCTTCCCCTTCCGCCCAGAGCGCGCCCGGCAACAAGATGTCGGCGTAGCGATTGGTTTCGGTGTCGAGGAAGGCGTCCTGAGTAATGACCAGCTCGGCGGTTTTCAGGGCGTCGATGACCGTGGTGCGGTTGGCGACACTGGCCACCGGGTTGGTGCAGATGATCCAGCAGGCCTTGATCACGCCGTCGCGCATCTGCTCAAACAGGTCGATGGTGCCGCCGCCGGGCTGGTGCGGAATGCTGCCCTCGGGGATGCGCCAGAGGTCTTCGATGAAGCGGCGGTCGGCGTCCACTAACACCGAGCGCTGTCCGGGAAGTCCTGGGCCCATGTAGCCCATTTCCCTTCCGCCCATGGCATTCGGTTGGCCGGTCAGGGAAAACGGACCGCTGCCGGACCGACAGATCGCCCCGGTCGCCAGGTGCAAGTTGCACAACGCATTGGTGTTCCAGGTGCCGTGGGTACTCTGGTTCAGGCCCATGGTCCAGCAACTCATCCACTCCTGCGCCGCGCCGATCATCTGCGCGGCCTGACGGATTTCTGCTTCGCCCAGGCCGGTGATCTGTGCGACGTACGCGGGCGTGTACGCGGCGAGGAAGCCGGGCATGACGTCCCAGCCCTGGGTGAACGAGGCGATGAAATCGGCGTCGGTGTCGCCGTTCTCCACCAGCAAGTGCAACAGGCCATTGAGCAGCGCGAGGTCAGTACCCGGTTTGATTTGCAGGAACAGGCCGGCCTTGTCGGCAGTGGCACTGCGCCGGGGGTCGACGACGATCAGCTTCGCCCCGGCCTTGACCCGGTCCATCATGCGCAGGAACAGGATCGGATGACAGTCAGCCATATTCGCGCCGACCACGAAAAACAGATCGGCTTTGTCGAAATCATCGTAGGACCCGGGCGGGCCGTCCGCGCCCAACGAGAGCTTGTAGCCGCTGCCCGCGCTGGCCATGCACAGCCGCGAGTTGGACTCGATATTGGCGGTGCGCACAAAACCTTTGGCGAGTTTGTTGGCCAGGTATTGCGCCTCCAGGGACATCTGCCCCGAGACGTAGAACGCCAATGCGCCCGGGCCGTCGCGATCCAGAATCCCGCGCAGGCGCCGGGCGCTTTCGCTGATCACTGCGTCCATGGCAGCGCGCACCGGCTCGTGGCTGCGCTGACGGCGGATGTACGCGAACTCCATCCGTCCCGACTCGGCAATCGCCTGGCCGCAGGTGATGCCTTTGGTGCACAGACGGCCGAAATTGCTCGGGTGAGTCTTGTCGCCGACCACCTTGATGACTCGGTTGTCCTCGACCTGCAGGACGATGCCGCAACCGACGCCACAATAAGGACACACGCTCTTTACGCTGCTGCTCGCCATATTCCGTTTCCTGAAAGCAAAAAAAGACGCCCTGTTCTCATCCGTTGAAAAACGGAGAGCACACGGCGCCTTTGTCGTGAATATGGCAATCGGCGTTGATTGCCTGTGGACACGGTGTTGCAAACGACAGGCCAGCCTGGCTGGAAGACGTGCAGCGGAGGTTTTCAGTGGATTTCACTGATGTGATGACTGGACGCTGAGCTTCACAGTGGGGCGCACCAGGGTAAATCGCACCCTTTTCGAGCCGGCACCGTTCGCTATCAAGGGCGATGAGATCGAATGACGATCACGCTTATGGCCCGTCAAACCTTCGCGTCTGGCGGGGACGAAAGGCGTCCGACACCTGGACATTCTCCACTGGCACAGCCATTGCTACGTCTTATCAAGTCCAGCCTGAACACACGGTTGGCAGCCCTGGCCGGTCAACGCGGACCGCCAGCCGTTCGCGGCATCGGGCTCACCAGGTTGGCGTCGACACTGTGGTCGGGCGGCAACCCTTAAAAGAACAGGCAAAGGCGCCTGGAACCGAGAGGTTCCGGGCGCCTTTTTTTTTGCTCTCGAAAAACCTGATTGGCCTTGGCCGGGACTCGATATGAACACCACAGTCGCCCCACTCAACGACGTCCAAACCCTGATCGTCATCGGCAACGGCATGGTGGGTCACCACTGCGTCGAGCAGCTGATCGCCGCCGGCGCCCTTGAGCGCTACCGCATTCATGTGTTCGGTGAGGAAGGCCAGCGCGCCTACGACCGCGTGCATCTGTCCGAATACTTTGGCGGTCGCGACGCCGAGTCACTGGCGATGAGCGCTGCTTCTTTATATGAGCAGACCGGGCTTGCGCTGCACCTGGGTGTGCCGGTGCTGGAAATCGACCGGGCGCGGCGCGAAGTGGTGACCGCCAAGGGCCACTTCAGTTACGACAAACTGGTGCTGGCGACGGGTTCCTACCCTTTCGTGCCGCCCATCGAAGGCGCTGAAGGCCATTCGCGACTGGTCTACCGCACGCTGGATGACCTCGACACCATTCGCGCCGCGGCCAGTCAGGCGAAACGCGGTGTGGTGGTCGGCGGCGGGCTGCTGGGACTGGAAGCGGCCAACGCGCTGAAGTCACTGGGACTGGAAGCCCACGTGGTGGAATTCGCGCCGCGCCTGATGCCGGTTCAGCTGGACGATCACGGCGGCGCCGCCCTGAAGGCGCGCATCGAAGCGCTGGGGGTTGGCGTGCATCTGTCTCGCGCGACGCAATCCATCAGCGCGGGTGCGGAATACCGCTACCGGATGAATTTTGCCGGCGATGAATTCCTCGAAACCGACCTGATCGTTTTCTCCGCCGGCATTCGTCCGCAAGACGCCCTCGCCCGTCAGTGTGAGCTGGCGCTGGGCCCGCGCGGCGGCATCGCCATCGACGAACATTGCCGCACCAGTGACGCCGACATTTTCGCCATCGGCGAGTGCGCGGCCTGGAACGGCAGCGTTTTCGGCCTCGTCGCGCCGGGTTATCAAATGGCCCGCAACGTCGCGGCGCAATTGTGCGATCTGGACGCCGAGCCGTTCTTCGGGGCGGACATGTCGACCAAACTCAAACTGCTCGGCGTCGACGTCGGTTCCATTGGCGATGCCCATGGCGCGCTGACGGGCGCGCGCAGTTACCGGTATATCGATGAGGCCACCGGCAGTTATCGCCGCCTGGTGGTGTCCGCCGATGGCAAAAAAGTGCTCGGCGCCGTGCTGGTGGGCGACAACAGTTATTACGACACCTTGCTGCAATACGCACAGAACGGCATCAAGCTGCCCGCCGATCCTTCGAGCCTGATCCTGCCCCACAGCGACGGCGCGCCGACCCTTGGCGCTGACGCCCTGCCCGCCACGGCAACCGTTTGCTCATGCCACAACGTGAGCAAGGCGTCGATCTGTTCGGCCATCGACGGCGGCTGCACGGACCTCGCCGGGCTCAAGGCCTGCACCAAGGCGGCCACCGGTTGCGGCGGTTGTGCAGCGCTGCTGAAAAGCGTGTTCGAGCACGAACTGATTGCCCGCGGCGTCACCGTCGATAAAAGCCTGTGCGAGCACTTCGCGTTCACGCGTCAGGAGCTGTACGCCTTCGCCCGCGTTGAAAACATTGAAAGCTTTGACGAGATGCTTGCCCGCCACGGCAAAGGTCATCTGGGTTGCGACATCTGCAAACCCACCGTCGGCTCGATCCTCGCCTCGTGCTGGAACCGGCCGATCATGGACCCGTCGCTGGTGCCGCTGCAGGACACCAACGACACCTTCATGGCCAACATGCAGAAGAACGGCACGTACTCCGTGGTGCCGCGCATCCCGGCGGGTGAAATCACCGCGGACGGCTTGATCGCTATCGGCGCGGTCGCGAAGAAATACGACCTGTACACCAAGATCACCGGCGGCCAGCGCATTGACCTGTTCGGCGCGCAGTTGCACGAGCTGCCGGACATCTGGGCCGAGCTGATCGCTGCCGGATTCGAGACCGGCCATGCCTACGGCAAATCGACACGGACGGTGAAGTCCTGTGTCGGCAGCACCTGGTGCCGTTACGGCGTTCAGGACAGTGTACAAATGGCGCTCAACATCGAGGACCGCTACAAAGGCCTGCGCTCGCCGCACAAGCTGAAGTTCGCGGTGTCCGGCTGCACCCGCGAATGCGCCGAAGCCCAGAGCAAGGACATCGGCGTGATCGCCACGGAGAACGGCTGGAATCTGTACGTGTGCGGCAACGGTGGCATGCGCCCGCGCCACGCCGAGCTGTTCGCCACCGATCTGGACGACGAGACGCTGATTCGCTACATCGACCGGGTGCTGATGTTTTACATCCGCACCGCTGACAAGTTGCAGCGGACGTCGGTCTGGCGCGAGTCCCTTGAAGGCGGGCTGGATTTTTTGAAAGCGGTGGTGGTCGAGGACAGCCTTGGGCTCGCTGCCGAACTGGAGGCGCAGATGCAGTTGGTGGTCGACCGTTATGAATGCGAGTGGGCGAACGCGCTGAAGAGCCCGGAGAAACTCAAGCGCTTCCGCACGTTCGTCAATGACAAGGCCGCTGACCCGGACATTCATTTCGTCAAGGAGCGCAGCCAGCGTCGTCCGGCTCGCGCTGAAGAGCTGAATCTGATTGCCGCTGTGGAGGTTGCACGATGAGCCAGGCCAATGCTGCAGTAATGGAGATGCCGAAGACTCAGGTGTGGCGCGCGGTGTGTGCGCGTGAGGATCTGGTGCTGAATTCCGGCGTGGTTGCGTTGGTGGGCACTGCGCAGGTGGCGTTGTTTTATGTGGCGTCCATTGGTGGCGCGCCGCAGGTGTTTGCGATGGACAATCGTGATCCGGTCACGGGGGTGAATGTGATTGGTCGGGGGTTGATCGGCAGTTTGGGCGGGGATCTTGTGATCGCTTCGCCTTTATATAAGCAGCATTACCGACTCAAGGACGGTACGTGTCTGGAGGATGCGGCGTTGCGGCTGCGGACTTGGCCGGTGCGGCTGGTGGGCGATGTGGTCGAGGTAAATGTCGGATAAGTTCGCTGGAGTCTGGATCCGCGGCGTGGCTTAGAAAGATCCAGGGCGTCTGCCTAACGGCAGACTGTTTCGCCTTCGGCGAGTTACTTGGAAAAGCACCCCAAGTAACCAAGGGTGCCTGCTCTCGGTTGGGCCCGACTTCGTCGGGTTCCTTCACTCCGGCCTCGCTCCGTGGGCCCGCGCCGAACGGACATCCATGTCCTGACGGCGCTCTCGCCGCATCCATGCGGCTCGGCCCACTGCGCGAGACCTGCGTTCAGCCTGCACCCAAGTCGCGATTGGCGGTGACTGAGCCTTTTGTGTAGGAAGATCAAAAGCAGATCACAAGCAGATCAACAGCTTCCCGGCTGAAGCCGGTCCTACAGCCGGGATCGACGCCACTTCTGCTGGATGCACGCGCCGCTTTTAGTGGGACCGGCTTTAGCCGGGAAGAGGTCGGTGTGAGCGATTCCAGATTCTCGGGGTGAACCTGATCGTTCCCACGCTCCGCGTGGTAACGCAGCCCGGACGCTCTGCGTCCTGCGGGCACTCACCAAATCCCGGGCACAAAAAAAGCGACCCGAAGGTCGCTCTCTTTGTCGTTACGAGGAGTTCAAGGGCCTCGTAACTCAATATGGCGCAGCGGACGGGACTCGAACCCGCGACCCCCGGCGTGACAGGCCGGTATTCTAACCGACTGAACTACCGCTGCGCGTAACACTTGAAACGAATGGTGGGTGATGACGGGATCGAACCGCCGACATTCTGCTTGTAAGGCAGACGCTCTCCCAGCTGAGCTAATCACCCTTCGCTTCGGTGTGGCGCGCATTCTACGGAGCGATCAAAAAGCTGGCAAGCACTTTTTGAAATAAATTTTATAATCCTTCCAAAGGCTTACATCAGGGTTGGCCGCAGGGTCGCAGCAGCGAATAATGCCCCCCTTTGTATAAAGGAGAGATGTACCCCATGTGGTTCAAAAACCTGCTTGTCTATCGCCTGACCCAGGACCTGCCATTTGACGCCGAGGCGCTGGAAACCGCGTTGGCGACCAAGCCTGCACGTGCCTGTGCCAGCCAGGAGTTGACCACTTACGGTTTCATCGCCCCGTTCGGCAAGGGCGAAGACGCGCCACTGGTGCACGTCAGCGGTGATTTCATGCTGATCTCGGCGCGCAAGGAGGAACGCATCCTGCCCGGCAGCGTGGTCAACGATGCATTGAAAGAGAAAGTCGAAGAGATCGAGACCGAGCAGATGCGCAAGGTCTACAAGAAGGAACGCGACCAGCTCAAGGATGAAATCATCCAGGCCTTCCTGCCCCGCGCCTTTATCCGTCGCTCGGCGACCTTCGCTGCCATCGCCCCCAAGCAAGGCGTGATTCTGGTCAACGCTTCCAGCCCGAAGCGCGCCGAAGACCTGCTGTCGACCCTGCGTGAAGTGGTGGGCTCGCTGCCCGTCCGCCCCGTCACCGTCAAAACAGCGCCAACCGCCGTGATGACCGAATGGGTCAAGACCGGCGAAACCGCCGAGCACTTCTTTGTGCTGGACGAATGCGAACTGCGCGACACCCACGAAGACGGCGGCGTTGTGAAGTGCAAACGTCAGGACCTGACCAGCGACGAAATCCAGCTGCACCTGAGCACCGGCAAAGTCGTCACTCAGCTGTCGCTGGCGTGGCAGGACAAGCTGTCGTTCGTGCTGGACGACAAGCTCGGCATCAAACGCCTGAAGTTCGAAGACCTGCTGCAGGATGAAGCCGAGCAGAACGGCGGCGACGATGCGCTGGGTCAGCAGGACGCCAGCTTCACCCTGATGATGCTGACGTTCGGCGAGTTCCTGCCGCAATTGATGGAGGCACTGGGCGGCGAAGAGATTCCACAGGGGATCTGATTTCACCTTTCTCTGTAGGAAAAAGGCTTGCTGGCGAACGCATCACGTCAGATCACTTAAATGTTGCTGATACACCGCGTTCGCCAGCAACCCGGCTCCTACAGTTTCCGCGTCCACTTCATACAAATAAAAAGGAGCAGGCTATGCGCGCCCTGGCTGCGTTGAGTCGTTTTGTCGGTAATACCTTCGCGTACTGGGTGCTGCTGTTCGCCGTGCTGGCGTTCCTGTTCCCGTCCTGGTTCATCGGCCTCAAGTCGTACATCGTGCCGTTGCTCGGACTGGTGATGTTCGGCATGGGCCTGACCCTCAAGCTCGATGATTTTTCTGAAGTCGTGCGCCATCCCTGGCGCGTGGCTCTGGGTGTGGTCGCGCACTTCGTGATCATGCCCGGCGTGGCCTGGCTGCTTTGCCAGCTGTTTCACCTGCCGCCAGAAATCGCCGTGGGGGTGATTCTGGTGGGCTGCTGCCCGAGCGGCACCTCGTCCAATGTCATGACCTGGCTGGCGAAAGGCGATCTGGCGCTGTCGGTGGCCATCGCCGCCGTCACCACCCTTCTCGCCCCGCTGCTGACCCCGGCGCTGATCTGGCTGCTGGCGTCGGCGTGGTTGCCGGTGTCCTTCATGGAAATGTTCTGGTCGATCCTGCAGCTAGTGATGCTGCCGATCGTGCTCGGCGTCATCGCTCAGCGCCTGCTGGGCGCCAAGGTGAGTTTTGCCGTCGACGTGCTGCCGCTGGTGTCGGTGGTGAGTATCGTGATGATCGTCTGTGCGGTGGTGGCGGCGAGTCAGGCGAAGATCGCCGAATCGGGCCTGTTGATCATGGCCGTGGTGATCCTGCACAACAGCTTCGGCTTTCTGCTGGGTTACTTCACCGGCAAGCTGTTCAAACTGCCGCTGGCCCAGCGCAAATCGCTGTCTCTGGAAGTCGGCATGCAGAACTCAGGCCTCGGCGCCGCCCTGGCCGCCGCGCACTTTTCGCCACTGGCGGCGGTGCCAAGCGCGCTGTTCAGTGTGTGGCACAACATCTCCGGCGCGCTGCTTTCGACGTACTTCCGGAAGATGACGCCGGATGCGGTGGTTGCGGAAGAGAAGCCAGTGGTGGGTTGATCAGTCGTGCAGCTGGCTTGCTCTTTGTGGGAGATTCCCGGTCGCCCACGAGTCGTTCAGCAAATGCGGCCCCTGTGGGAGCGAGCTTGCTCGCGAAGACGATATTCCTACCGCTGAAGGTTTAGCGGAAGTACCAACCTCTTCGTGAGCAAGCTCACTCCCACAGGTCCTCTGTCGCAGCTCAACCAGCAGTCTCCCACAAGGTATTCCGATAGCTCGAAACATCCGGCTTCCGGCTAACGCACCGCCCCCCGCAACTCCGCCACCCGCTCACGCACCCGCGCCGGTTGCGATTGCTCACCCGTCAACGCTGGCCCGGCCACCAGGGTCACTCGGGACCACAGTCTGCGGAACACACCCTTATTCGGGTCGCGGCTGAAAAAGCTTCCCCACAACCCCTGTAATGCCAGCGGAATCACCGGCACGTCAGTCTCCTGCAAGACCCGGGTCATGCCGCTTTTAAAGGTGTCGATCTCGCCGTCGGTGGTCAGTTTTCCTTCCGGGAAGATGCACACCAGCTCGCCTTCCTTGAGGTAATGAGCGATGCGTTCAAACGCTCTGTCGAACACCGCCTTGTCCTCCTTGATACCGGCGATCGGGATCGCACCGGCCGTGCGGAACACAAAATTCAGCACCGGCAGATTGAAGATCTTGTAGTACATGACGAAGCGGATCGGCCGGCGCACAGAACCTGCAATCAACAGCGCATCGACGAACGAGACATGGTTGCAGACCAGCAACGCCGCGCCTTCATCGGGGATCAGGTCGAGGTCACGATGCTCAACGCGGTACATGGAATGGCTGAGCAGCCAGATCATGAAGCGCATGGTGAACTCGGGCACGATCTTGAAGATGTAGGTGTTGACCGCGATGTTCATCAGCGACACCACAAGGAACAGCTGCGGGATCGACAGCTTCACCACGCTCAACAGCACGATCGAGACAATCGCCGAGACCACCATGAACAACGCGTTGAGGATGTTGTTGGACGCAATGACCCGCGAGCGCTCTTTCTCCGGTGTTCGCGACTGGATCAGCGCGTACAGCGGCACGATGTAAAAGCCGCCAAAGACGCCGATGCCAAGGATGTCCAGCAACACCCACCACGCCTGCCCGTAACCCAGAATCGCCAGCCAGTTGTTGGCCTGCACGTCCTGTGGGAAATCACCGGAATGCCACCAGAGCAACAAGCCGAAAACTGTCAGACCCATGGAGCCGAACGGCACCAGGCCAATTTCCACTTTGCGCCCGGACAGTCGTTCGCAGAGCATGGAGCCGGCGGCAATGCCGATGGAGAATACGGTCAGAATCAGGGTGACGACGGTTTCATCGCCGTACAGAAAGTCCTTGGCGTAGGCCGGAATCTGCGTCAGGTAAATCGCGCCGACGAACCAGAACCACGAGTTGCCGACGATGGAACGCGACACCGCTTTGGTCTGCCCCAGGCCGAGTTTCAGGGTGGCCCAGGATTCGCTGAAGATGTTCCAGTTCAGGCGCATGTCCGGCGAAGCGGCGGCTGCCGGCGGAATGCCCCGGCTGGCGAGATAACCCAGGCACGCCACCGAAACCATCGCTGCCGCCACGATGGGCGCGTAGTGGGTCGCCGACATCATCACCCCGGCGCCTATGGTGCCGGCCAGGATCGCCAGAAACGTGCCCATTTCCACCAGACCGTTACCGCCCACCAGTTCGTTCTCATGCAGGTGCTGCGGCAGGATCGAGTACTTCACCGGCCCGAACAACGCCGAGTGGGTGCCCATGGCGAACAGCGCGGCCAGCATCAGCGACAGGTGATTGAAGAGAAATCCGATTGCTCCCACGACCATGATCACGATCTCCAGGACCTTGATCATGCGGATCAGTTTGTCCTTGGGGTACTTCTCGCCGAACTGCCCGGCCAGCGCCGAGAACAGAAAGAACGGCAGGATGAACAGCAAGGCGCAGAGGTTGACGTAGATGGACCGGTCCCCGTCGATGCTCAGCTTGTAGAGAATGGCGAGGATCAGCGACTGCTTGAAGATGTTGTCGTTGAACGCCCCGAGGGACTGGGTCACGAAAAACGGCAGAAAACGCCGCTTACCCAACAAACTGAACTGCGACTGACTCATCTTCCCTGGTCCTGAGTGGCGCCGGTGCCGGCTTTCGGATGGGAACGCCGAATGGCGGTTCCGGGCCACATTGAAGACGACACCGGCGGCAAAGTCGAGCACCCGCTCGAACGCATAGCCCGTTAGAGCGAGCGAGCGTTATCTAGCGTAGGCCCGCGATGCACGGCGAAACGAACAGGTCGCCCTTATAGGCCCCGCTCACGGTGCGCTTCATGATCACCAGCCACAGGACAGTCAGTGCGGCGACCAGCACGCTGCCGAGCACCGCGAAGAACCCGAGATGAAGCAGCGCGCCCAGCTTCAGGGTGGTCAGCGCGAACACGCCCAGCGGAAAGGTAAAACCCCACCAGCCCAGATTGAACGGGATGCCGTTACGCAGGTAACGCGCAGTAATCAGCAGCGCCATCAGGCACCACCACACGCCGACACCCCATAAAATCACGCCGCCGATCAGGCCAAGGCCCGAGGCGATTTCGCCGACGCCGGGCAGGCCGTTGGCGTTAAAGATCAGCGGAGAGTCTGCGCCCAGCACGATCAGGCCGAATGCCCCGGAGCTGATCGGTCCGAGGGCCAGCCAGCTCGAAGCAGCCATGCTTTCGTGGGGCAATTTGTGCAGGGCCATGCGCAGCAACAGGATGGTCAGAATGCTGAAGGCCACCGGCACCGACATCGCCCACAGCACGTAACTGGTGATGAGCACGCCGATTTGGCTGTGGCTGTCAGCCAGATGCGGCGCCAGCAGTCCGCCGCTCACCGCTGCCACTTCGCAGGCCACCAGCGGCAAGAGCCAGACGGCGGTCATCTGGTCGATGCGGTGTTCCTGGCGGGTGAACATCAAAAACGGGATGAGCACGCCGCAGGCCAGGGACATCGCCACGTCCAGCCACCACAACAGTTCGGCAAGCGGCAACACGGCGTCGCCCCAGCGTGGCAGGCCGAAAGTCAGCAACCCGTTAATGAGCGTCGCCAGGCCCATGGGAATCGTGCCGAAAAACATCGACACCGTGGAATGCCCGAACACCCGCCGCGCCTCGTCGAAAAACATCACCCAGCGAGCGATATAGAGGGCGCTGAAGGTCAGGAACAACACGATGTTGAGCAGCCACAAGGCTTCGGCGAGCTGGAACAGACCGGACACGGCCACCGGAAGCTGCACCAGCACCGCCGAAAGAATGCCGGTGCCCATGGTCGCGGCGAACCAGTTGGGGGTGAATTGGCGGATCACTTCCCGAGGGTGGCTCAGTTGGCTGAAGGGTCTTTGCGGGAAGAACATGGCGTGGGTCATGGCGGGCTCCTGTCCTCGTGTGAGGTGGTACCCATAGTAGGACGGCAGTTGATATCGACTAAGCGGGTAATTTAGCTATGGGTCATAGATTTACCCGATATGCACCGATCATGGGATTCATCGCGGCCCTGCGACACCGCGCCGCTCAGACCATGGTCGAAACAGACGAACCCCACGCGGCGTGCGAGACTGTCCGGCCGGCGAGGGATCGCCACCGAAACCGCTCGCCGCTTGTCTCTGGAGTTCCCATGTCGCTGTCCAGCGGGTTGATCGCTGCGGTCGCCCTGGCCTATATGGCCATCATGTTCGCCATCGCCTTTTACGGTGACCGTCGCAGCAAACCGCTGCCGCCGCGCCTGCGCGCCTGGGTGTACAGCCTGTCGCTGGCGGTGTACTGCACCAGTTGGACGTTTTTCGGCTCTGTCGGCCAGGCTGCCGAGCAACTGTGGTCGTTTCTGCCGATCTACCTCGGGCCGATCCTGCTGTTGCTTCTGGCGCCCTGGGTGCTGCAGAAAATGGTGCTGATCAGCAAACAGGAAAACATCACGTCCATCGCCGACTTCATCGCCGCCCGCTACGGCAAGTCGCAAACCCTCGCCGTCGTGGTCGCGCTGATCTGCCTGATCGGCGTGCTGCCCTACATCGCGCTGCAGCTCAAAGGCATCGTGCTGGGAGTAAACATCTTGATTGGTGCCGGCGCCGACGCCACCGGGACCCGCGCCCAGGACACCGCGCTGATCGTCTCGCTGGTGCTGGCGCTGTTCACCATCGTCTTCGGCACCCGCAACCTCGACGCCACCGAGCACCACCGCGGCATGGTCCTGGCGATTGCGTTCGAGTCGCTGGTCAAGCTGTTCGCCTTCATGGCCGTCGGGGCGTTCGTGACCTTTGGCCTGTACGACGGCGTGGATGACCTGTTCAACCAGGCCATGCTCGCGCCGCGCCTGGAGGAATACTGGAAGGAAACGGTCAACTGGCCGTCGATGGTGGTGCAGACCGGCGTCGCCATGATGGCGATCATCTGCCTGCCCCGGCAATTTCACGTCACCGTGGTGGAGAACATCGAGCCTCAGGATCTGCGCCTGGCCAAATGGGTGTTCCCGGCATACTTGGTGCTGGCGGCGGTGTTCGTGGTGCCGATTGCGCTGGCCGGGCAGATGCTGCTGCCGGCCTCGGTGCTGCCTGACTCGTTCGTGATCAGCGTGCCGTTGGCCCACGCCCACCCGACGCTGGCGATGCTGGCGTTCATCGGGGGCGCCTCGGCGGCCACCGGCATGGTGATCGTCGCCAGCGTCGCGCTGTCGACCATGGTCTCCAACGACATGCTGCTGCCATGGCTGCTGCGGCGCAAAACCGCCGAGCGCCCGTTTGAGGTGTTCCGCCACTGGATGCTCTCGGTGCGCCGGGTCAGCATCGTCGTCATTCTGTTGCTCGCCTACGTCAGCTACCGGTTGCTGGGATCGACCGCGAGCCTGGCGACCATCGGCCAGATCGCCTTCGCCGCCATCACGCAGTTGATGCCGGCGATGATTGGCGCGCTGTACTGGAAGCCGGCCAATCGGCGCGGGGTGTTTGCCGGGCTTGCGGCCGGGGTGTTCATCTGGTTTTACACCCTGGTGCTGCCGATCATTGCCCACAGCATGGGCTGGTCGCTGAGCAGTTTTCCGCTGCTGGCGTGGCTGCACAGCAATCCCTTCAATCTACCGATCAGCCCGCTGACCCAGGGTGTGGTCCTGTCGATGCTGGGCAACCTGGCGCTGTTTGTGTGGGTCTCGCTGCTGTCGCGAACGCGGGTGTCCGAACACTGGCAGGCGGGGCGTTTCATCGGTCAGGAATTGCAGGCGCGGCCTAACAATCGCTCGCTGCTGGCAGTGCAGATCGAAGACTTGCTCAAGCTCTCGGCGCGTTTTGTCGGAGAAGAGCGAGCGCAACAAAGCTTCATCCGCTTCGCCTACCGACAGGGCAAAGGCTTCAATCCCAACCAGAACGCCACCGGCGAATGGATCGCCCACACCGAACGCTTGCTGGCGGGGGTGCTGGGCACGTCGTCGACACGGGCGGTGGTCAAGGCGGCGATCGAAGGCCGCGACATGCAGCTCGAAGATGTGGTGCGCATCGCCGACGAAGCCTCCGAAGTGCTGCAGTTCAATCGCGCCCTGTTGCAAGGCGCCATCGAGAACATCACCCAGGGCATCAGTGTGGTGGACCAGTCCCTGCGGCTGGTGGCCTGGAACGCACGCTATCTGGAGCTGTTCAGCTACCCGGAAGGCTTGATCAGCGTGGGCCGGCCCATCGCCGACATCATCCGCTACAACGCCGAGCGCGGCCTGCTCGGGCCCGGCGAGGCCGAGGTGCACGTTGCCCGACGGCTGCACTGGATGCGTCAGGGCCGCGCGCATACCTCCGAGCGATTGTTTCCCAATGGGCAGGTGATTGAGCTGATCGGCAACCCGATGCCCGGCGGAGGCTTCGTGATGAGCTTCACTGACATCACCGCCTTCCGCGAGGCCGAGCATGCTCTCAAGGGCGCCAATGAAAGCCTCGAACAGCGCGTGGCTGAACGGACGCGGGAGCTGTCGCAGCTGAACACGGCGCTGAGCGAAGCCAAGGCCCATGCGGAAGCCGCCAATCAGTCGAAAACGCGCTTTCTCGCCGCCGTCAGCCACGACCTGATGCAGCCCATGAACGCGGCGCGTTTGTTCTCCGCCGCCTTGTTGCACAACGACGACAACGTGCCGGCGGAAGCGAAGCAGCTGATCCAGCACCTGGACAGCTCCCTGCGTTCGGCCGAAGACCTGATCAGCGACTTGCTGGATATTTCGCGCCTGGAGAGCGGCAAGTTCACGCCGACCATCACGCCGTTCGCCCTGAATAACCTGTTTGAAACCCTCGGCGCTGAATTCAAGGCCCTTGCCCAGGAGCAGGGTCTGGACTTCCGCGTGCGCGGCAGCACGTTGCGCGTGGCCAGCGATGCCAAACTGCTGCGGCGGGTGCTGCAGAACTTCCTGACCAACGCGTTTCGTTACGCCAAGGGGCCGATTCTGCTGGGGGTGCGGCGCCGGAACGGGCAGCTGAGCCTGGAGGTCTGGGACCGTGGGCCGGGCATTCCCGAGGACAAGCGGCAGGTGATTTTCGAGGAATTCAAACGGCTGGACAGCCATCAGACCCGCGCCGAGAAAGGGCTGGGATTGGGCCTGGCGATCGCCGATGGTCTGTGCCGTGTGCTCGGTCATTCGCTGGAAGTGCGTTCATGGCCGGGCCGGGGCAGCGTGTTCAGCGTTACGGTACCGCTGGCGCCCGCATTGCCGATGCCGGCCGCTGCGCCGAGCGAGCCTTTGCGGGCCGTGCTGAACGGCACGCAGATTCTGTGCGTCGACAATGAAGACAGCATTCTGATCGGCATGAATAGCCTGCTCAGCCGCTGGGGTTGTCAGGTCTGGACCGCGCGCAATCGCGAGGAATGCCAGGCCCTGCTCAACGACGGCATTCGCCCGCACCTGGCGTTGGTGGATTACCACCTGGACCACGGCGAAATCGGCACCGAACTGATGGCTTGGCTGCGTACGCAGCTGGGTGAGCCCGTCCCCGGGGTGGTCATCAGCGCCGACGGCCGCCCGGAGCTAATCGCCCAAGTGCATGCCGCGGGCCTGGAATACCTGGCCAAACCGGTGAAGCCCGCAGCCCTGCGAGCGTTGTTGAGTCGGCATGTGCGGCTGGGTTGAGGCTGGCTGGTGTCGTCAAGATGGGAACGATGACCCACTGTAGGCGTGAGCTTGCTCGCGATCGGCTGCGCAGCAGTCGTCAAACCTGACACCCCGGTACTGCCTGCCACACCGCATGCACCGGTTTGCTGCCGCTGCGCGCCAGATCGCGAGCAAGCTCACTCTTACAGTTTTTGCAGCGTCCAAAGAATTCGCCCCAGGCCACAGATCGTGCCTGACCGTGCGCAGATTCCGCGTCAGACGACGATCAATGTAGGAGTGAGTTTGCTCGCGATCGGCTGCGCAGCAGTCGTCAAACCTGACACCCCGGTACTGCCTGACACACCGCGTGCACCGGTTTGCTGCCGCTGCACGCCAGATCGCGAGCAAGCTCACTCTTACAGTTTTTGCAGCGTCCAAAGAATTCGCCCCAGACCACAAATCGTGCCTGACCGTGCGCAGATTCCGCGCCAGACGACGATCAATGTAGGAGTGAGCTTGCTCGCGATCGGCTGCGCAGCAGTCGTCAAACCTGACACCCCGGTACTGCCTGACACACCGCGTGCACCGGTCTGCTGCCGCTGCACGCCAGATCGCGAGCAAGCTCACTCTTACAGTTTTTGCAGCGTCCAAAGAATTCGCCCCAGACCACAAATCGTGCCTGACCGTGCGCAGATTCCGCGCCAGACGACGATCAATGTAGGCGTGAGCTTGCTCGCGATCGGCTGCGCAGCAGTCGTCTAACCCGACACCCCGGTAATGCCTGACACACCGCATTCACCAATCTGCTGCCGCTTCGCGCCAGATCGCGAGCAAGCTCACTCCTACAGTTTTCTTCCGCATTGCCCGAAGCATTCGCCGCAGGAGTGGACGGCTCTACTCAGCTTTCCTGAACACAAACATCAACCCCACCACGATCAGCACCATCCCCAGCAAACTCATCAGCGCGAGGCGGTTGCCGTAGATCAGGTAATCCATGATCGCGGTGACGCCGGGCACCAGGTAAAACAGGCTGGTGACGTTGACCAGATTGCCCTGGGCGATCAGGCGATACAGCAGAAACGTCGCCAGCACGGACACCACCAGCCCCATATACAGCACCGGCAGGTAGAAGCCGATGCTGTGCTCGAAATGAAAAGGCTGAAACGGCACGAAGACGGCGCACACTACCGTTCCCGCCAGGTACTGCACCGGCAACGTGCCGAGGGGGTTGTCGGTGATGCGTTTCTGCATGATCGAGCCGCCGGTCATGCTCAACATGCCCAGTACGCCGAATGCCATGCCGGCCAGCGATCCGCCGTCGCCGATGCCTTGCCAGACCACCAGCACCAGGCCGACCAGCCCCATACTCAGGCCAAACAGGCGTGACCCCGAGCGGCTGCGTTCGACCAGCACGGCCGTGAGAATCGGTTGCACGCCCATGATCGTGGCCATGACGCCGGGCGCGACCTTCATGTCCAGCGCCAACAGGTAGCAGATCTGATACGCCCCCAGCAGCACAGCGCCCGTCAGCAACGCGAAGCCCATCGAGGCGCGGGTGGCGGGAAGCTTGTAACCCAACGCAGGGATCAGGATCGCCAGCGCAACAAGCGCCAGCAGGAAACGAAACAGCAGAAACGCAAAGGGTGAAGCGTGGGTCAGGCCCCACTTGGAAACGATCGCGCCGCTGCTCCAGAGCAGGACAAACAGCGTCGTTGTGGCCATCGAGGCCAAAGCTTTGTTAGCGAACATGAGTCACCTGTGATTCAGACAAAATCGGACCCGGCACGAACCGGATTCACGGATTTTTTGCGGGCGTTTGCAGGCCTGGACCGACAGCGTTGAGGCAGTCGATCAGCCGAGCACAACGACCCTTGGCGGTGCAACGGCGCACACGACAGGACTGTTCACAGGTGGGGGTGGCGGGTAGTGCGTGATGACGGCGACTTGCATGCAGCTGCACGGTTCCGCAACAGCGTAAGCCGTGGCGGAAAAAGCGAACCGTTTGCTGAATGCAGGCATCGTGCTCATCTTCTGGAAGGAGTGACTCGGTGTTGCCAGGTGTTACGGCAACGAGGCCGACTATAACCAGCGATCGGTGCCTCGTGCAATGCCATAGCGCGACGTCGTGAATGACCCTGATGCGCTACTACCAAAAGAGCCCTACCAGGACAGCTTCAGCTCAACGCCGAGGTAGTTGCTGTCGTGCCCGCCGGCATCGCGCACTGACTGGCCGACGTCGTAGTGCACCGCTTCGATCGCGCCGCTCAGATTGCCGGTGAACGCGTAGTCCGTGCGCACCTGCCCATAGGCGCCGGTCCAGCGACTGCCCTGCCCCGCGGTTCCGGCCACTGCTATGTTGGGTTGCACGTAAACGGCATCTTCAGTCGTTTCCCGCCATTGCAGGCCGAGCGCCGTCTGAATGCTCAGCTTGGCGATGGGCTTGATGGTAATCGACGGTTTGACGTGCAGGATGTTGGCGTAGCCGGTGTAGCCGCCCAGCGAAAAGTAATAGCCGTTGGGGAACAGCGGATTGAAGGTGCCCAGCGTGCCATCACCGTTGTTACGGTCGCCCGAGGCCGCGTCCAGTTGCAGGCCCAACCGCGGCGTCCAACTGATGTCGGCAAACGTGTAGCCCACGCGACTGCCCGCTGCCCAGGCACGAATGCTTTTGGCGCCGACCGAGCCGGTCTGCCCCATCGCCTCCAGGTCCCAGTCGTAGCCATCGGCCGCGCCGCCGAGCCGTGCGTCAAAGATATTCCGGTGCTCAGCGCCGCTGGCATCGAGGTAACTGGCGTCGTCGCGTTCATACAGCCCGACGTAAGCCGACAGCTCGTTACTGCCGCCCACCAACCGCTCGGCGCGCAGCATGTGAAAGCGAAACTCGTGGTTGGAGCGATCGTCGAAGTGGCGCTCGTCCTGATACTGCACCGGTCGACTGGCAATCGCGATGAAGCGCCACAAGCCGGTCTCCCAGTCCGCCCACAACGCATCGAACGACTGGCGCACGTTCGGCCCGTCGCGGGAAGAAATAAAACGCTGCAAATCGAAGGCGAAATCCTGCCGCCCGACCCGCGCCTTGAACGTGTTGTCCCCCAGCTTTTTGGTGTATTCCAGAAACGCCAGGCGCAGGTCGGTACGGTTCTGATCAGCGCCGCCAATCGTGGTTTTGTCGTACGCGCGCACGTCCTCCAGCTGGGTGAACACGCGCCAGTTCTCGTTGAAGTGCAGATCGGCGTGGACCTGAAAGCGCTGCAGCAGATACCTGTCGCGGGCCACATTGCGGGTGCCGAACGCGCTGGCGTCGTTCATCTCGAAACGTTCACGCAGGGTGCTGCCCAACGACAGGTACGTCTGGGGGTTGTCCGAAGACAGCGAGATGTACTTCAGGCTGTCCAGCGGCGCCGTCCTGAGGGTCGGATTGGCGAGCACCGACCAATCCTCCTGCCAGCGATTGGTCTTGATCGCCGGCCTTGACTCAGTCGTATCGGCATTGACTTGGGCACTCACCATCGGCAACGCCACGGCCAGGCATACACCACTCAAACCTGAGGCGAATCGAGCACTCGCCATCGGTCAACCGGCCGCAGCGGTCTGATGAATTTCAGCGACGTAGCCACCCGGAAACTCAACAACTGCCGCCGTACGTCCTGCGCTGGTAAAGGGCTCGACGAGCACGTTCACGCCAGCCGCCTTGGCTTTGCTCAACGTATCCTGCAGATTGCCAACCTCATAGCCGGTGTTCTCGTGGCCGAACGGGTACGGCAGATGGCCGTCGGTGGCCAGCACGACCATCTTGCCGAACGGGGACTCGATGCGAATGCGGTGGAAAGTGGCATCGGCGCGACCGATCTCGATGCCCGGCGCTTTCTTCTCGTCGCTGACAACTTTGCCGTGGGAGAACGCGATAAACGCTTTTACGAACGCGGCAGCCCGGTCGTTGGACACGTAGACGCGATTCTCGGGAATGGTCTGGAACGGCGCGTAACTCGGCACTTTGGTGTGCCAGTAAAGCTGCATGTTCACGCCACCCGGCCACTGCACGACGGCGTCGCGACCGATGGGGTCCGGGAAGTCCGAAACGATGACGTCGGCGCCGGCCTGACGCGCTTCTTTGATCGCCAGGTCCATGTCCTGGACCAGATAGCCGTTGCGCTCATCGCCAAATGGACGCGGGATCGGGGTCTTGAAACCGAACAGCGAAACCGTGCCGACCGGGGTCTGAATCAGTTGGGACGTGGTGCTGCTCGGCACCGGCAACACGTTGACCACCACCTGCGGCGTGCTCTGTCCGCCAAACGTGGCGGTAAAACTCTGAACGAAGCGGTCCACGTCTGCTGGGGCCACGTACACATGGGTGGTGTCGTATTGCGGCGCAACGGCCACGGCGGCGGACTGGGCAAAGGCAACGGTGGGTGCAACCACGGCCGCCATCGGACCGGCCAGGCCGAACAGCGTGGCGGAAAGCATCAGGAATCTGGCGCGCATGAACAACGTCTCCGGGTAAAAGGGCTGGACGCAGGGTCCGCCGACTGGCCCGAAGAGGATTGAATAGACGTGCTATTTGCCGGTTATGCCTTGGTGCCAGGCATAAAAAAAGCGCCGCTGCACAGGGTGCAACGGCGCTTGATAAAGCCGTTCGTTCAGCCGAACAGCCAGTAGCCCAGCAGCGTCAGCACGAGCACTGCCAGCACCGGACGCAAGATGCGATAGGCCTTGGGGTTGGCGCGTTTGAACTGCTTGACCTTGCCGCTGAAGCTGTTGCTGAACCGCTTGCTGAAGGCATAAGCCTGATTGATCCCGCCGACGCGCTCGTCATCGGTGTTCTGCGGCGCGGTGGCGCGACCGAGAAATGCGCTGACGCGACGGTTGACGGCGGTCATGAAGCGATTGCTCAGCGGCCGCTCGATGTCGCAGAACAGAATCACGCGGGTGACGTCGGTTTCGTTCTTGACCCAGTGCACGTAGGTTTCGTCGAACATCACGTCGTCACCGTCGCGCCAGGCGTACACCTGACCGTCAACGAAGATGCGGCAATCGTCGGAGTTCGGCGTCGACAAGCCCAGGTGATAACGCAGCGAGCCGGCGAACGGGTCGCGGTGCGGATTCAGGTGGCTGCCGCCGGGCAACAGGGCGAACATCGCGCCTTTGACATTGGGAATACGGCTGACCAGTTCGACGGTCTTGGGGCACAACGCCTCGGCCGATGGCAGCGGTTTGTCATACCACTTCAGGTAAAAACGCTTCCAGCCTTTCTTGAAGAACGACCCGAAACCCGCGTCGTTGTCCTTGGCGGCGGCACGGATATAGCCTTCGTCGAACAGGTGCATGGCTTCGTCACGAATGGTTTCCCAGTTGTCGCGCAGCACATCGAGCTCGGGAAACTTGCTGCGGTCCAGGTACGGCTTGGACGGCACGCTGGAGAACAGGTACATCAAGGCGTTGTAGGGGGCGAACAGCGCGGAGTGATTCACGAACTGGCGCAATACCGGCAAACGCGCCTTGCCGCGCAGATGCACGTACAGCGTGCTGCCGACAAACAGCAGCAGAATCGCCGCTTTGACAGCAAAAGAAAGGGTCATGAAACTCTCCTTGGAACAGGGCCGAACGGCGCGGCCCGAAGCTTACGCTGCTGAAACCGCTGCCGGATGACCTGGGACAATCTTCCGGCGGGTTTCGAATGGCGGCCATCATAAGCTTTAGTCCGCCGGGTAAAAAGCCGAAGCGGCCGCGGACACGACTATTGGGTCAGCTCGCGTTCAGTAAACAGGTCGCTGAAGAGCATGCTCGACAGGTAACGTTCACCCGAATCCGGCAGCACCACTACGATGGTCTTGCCCTGCATTTCCGGCTTCTCGGCCAGGCGCACCGCTGCGTGCATGGCCGCGCCGCAAGAAATACCGCAGAGAATCCCCTCCTCCTGCATCAGACGCAGGGCCATGGCCTTGGCCTCTTCATCACTGACCAGTTCGACGCGGTCGACAATCGAGAGATCGAGGTTTTTCGGGATGAAACCCGCGCCAATGCCCTGAATCTTGTGGGGGCTGGGTTTTATCTCTTCGCCGGCCATTGCCTGGGTGATGATCGGCGAGCCCATAGGCTCGACCGCTACCGAAATGATCGGCTTGCCCATGGCGTGCTTGATGTAGCGCGAGACGCCGGTGATCGTGCCGCCAGTGCCGACGCCCGCGACCAGCACGTCGATGGCGCCGTCGGTGTCGTTCCAGATTTCCGGCCCGGTGGTCTTCTCGTGAATGGCCGGGTTGGCCGGGTTCTCGAACTGCGCCGGCATGAAGTACGTGTCGGGATCACTGGCAAGCAGCTCCTCGGCTTTGGCGATGGAGCCTTTCATCCCCAGCGCTGGCTCGGTCAGGACCAGTTCGGCGCCAAGGGCCTTGAGCACCTTGCGCCGCTCTATACTCATGGAGGCCGGCATGGTCAGGGTCAGCTTGTAACCACGGGCAGCGGCGACAAATGCCAGGCCGATGCCGGTATTGCCGGACGTCGGTTCAACGATGGTCATGCCGGGTTTGAGTCTGCCGCTGCTTTCGGCGTCCCAGATCATGTTCGCGCCGATCCGGCATTTGACGGAATACCCGGGATTACGCCCCTCGATCTTGGCCAGGATGGTGACCCCGCGCGGCGCGATTCGATTGATCTGCACCAGTGGCGTGTTGCCGATGGAATGGGCGTTATCTGCGTAAATACGGCTCATGACCGGGTCCTTGTGCAGGTTTGGAAAAGCTTAAAGCCTATGCCTTGAGCCGGTGCAACGTCCAGTCGAAGCGAACCGATCACATCGCCAGCAGTCAACAAAACTACGTGACTGGAGGGTGGAAACATGAAACGTCGTTACAGCTGGCCGTTATGGACAATTGTTGGCCTGGTGGTGCTGCTCATCGCGGTGCATATCGCGCTGCCGTACGTGGTGCGCAATTATCTCAATGACAAGCTGGCAGACATGGGCGACTACCGCGGTCAGCTCACCGATGTGGACCTGGCCCTGTGGCGCGGGGCGTACCGGATCAACGGTCTGAAAATCGTCAAGGTCGACGGCAAGGTCCCGGTGCCGCTGCTGGATGCCCCGGTCATCGACCTCGCTGTCAGCTGGCATTCGCTCTGGTACGACCATGCCGTGGTCGCCGAGGTCGCGTTCGTCAGCCCCGAACTCAACTTCGTCGACGGTGGCCCGGACAAGCGCCAGTCCCAGACCGGTGCGGGCACTGACTGGCGCGCTCAGCTGGACAAGCTGCTGCCGATCACCCTCAACGAGCTGCGCATTCAGGACGGCAAGATTACCTTCAGCAATTTCAACTCGACGCCGAAAGTGAAAATCGATGCCGATAACATCAACGCCAGCATCTATAACCTGACCAACGTCGAAGACAAGGCCGGCAAGCGTGATGCCCGTTTCGAGGGCAAGGCCATGCTGCTGGGGCACGCGCCGCTGGAAAGCACTGCAACCTTCGACCCGTTCAGCCTGGAGGACTTTGACTTCAAGCTGCGCGCGACCGGTATCCAGCTCAAGCGCCTGAACGACTTCGCCTCGGCGTACGGTAAATTCGACTTCAACGCGGGCGACGGCGATGTGGTCGTCGAAGCGCAGGCCACCAATGGCCAGCTCAGCGGCTACATAAAGCCCCTGCTGCGTAACGTCGATGTATTCGACTGGCAACAGGATGTCGAGAATCAGAACAAAGGCTTCTTCCGCTCGATCTGGGAAGCCGTGGTCGGCGGCGGCGAAACGGTCCTCAAGAATCAAGGCAAGAACCAGTTCGCGACCCGCGTCGAACTTAGCGGCAGTGTTCACAAGCAGGACATCAATGCGTTCGAGGCGTTTTTGCAGATCCTGCGCAATGCCTTCGTGAAGGCGTTCAACACGCGCTATGACAGTGGCAAGAGCGAGGCGAAGTAAGCCTGTCGCTCGGTAAGTCGTGTTTGAGAGGCTACCCGTCTTGTCGATGCCGGGTTGTGACGCGACACGCGCGGTCAATGTGGGAGCGAGCTTGCTTGCGAAGCGTTATTTCAGCGATACGTAATGGCTGAAATAACGCCATTGCTTGCCTGGCTCACGCCTCACCTTCCCCGCTCGGTTTATCAACGCCATAAGCCGCACGCTTTTCCGCCAGCAACACGCCGTTTTCTGCCTGATTCTGCAACGCATCCCATCCCAGGCACGCCAGCGCCAACGTGCGCGGTGCTGCCTCGCTGCCGTTGGTGTAGCGGGTGATGCTGCGCGTGCTGACCCCCAGTGCCTCGGCCGCCAAGGCCAGCGGCAGCCCGGTGCGCGCGCGCCAGCCGATGAAGATCCGCGTGTTTTCGTCGGTGGCAGCCTGCGCCTTGGCGTCCAGGTAAAGGGTGTCGGCGCCGATCTGGATGTCGGGCCCCGCCCACTCGACGGTCCAGCCGTCGTCGCCGATCTGAGCCTGCTTGAACACGCTCGGATCCTTGAGCGGTTGCAGCCCCGGAAATGCAGCGATGTCGCCGCTCAGGTCGAGGACATATTTCACGTCGTTGATAAATGTCAGCGCCAATTTTTGGTGAGCCAACGCCTCTACGGTCTTGAGGCGTGGACGTTTCATGGATGCCATCGTTTCCATTCCTCCAGTAATTCTGTTTGGTGGGCCCTTACCCATTCAAGCGCCTCCCTGAGTACGGCGGCCGGGGCGTGGCCGAGCATGGGTTCAACCAACTGCAGACAGATCAACACATCCAGCCCGCCACCGGTGAGGTGCACGTGGGGCGGCAGGTGATCCTTTTCCCGCAGTTGAATCCTGTACTTGTCCCTGAATCTGTATTTGGTCGACATGCGCAGCAAGGTATCGCTATTTTGGCGATACCTCAATGGGAGTTACAAATTTTGGCCCGGTCAGACCGTGACGCTCCATTCAGATACTGAATAAAGCGTCTGCGTTCACAGTGGCGCGGGGTGCGCGGTATAGTCGCTGCATTCTTTGCGCCCCATCTTGCGCGGTGCAGGCCTCCGGTCTGTCCGTTTTGTTCGAGGATTTTCCCGATGAAATTCGAAGGCACCCACGCCTACGTCGCCACCGACGATCTGAAGCTTGCGGTCAATGCCGCCATCACCCTGGAGCGCCCGCTGCTGGTCAAGGGCGAGCCCGGCACCGGCAAGACCATGCTCGCCGAGCAACTGGCCGAGTCCTTCGGCGCGCGGCTGATCACCTGGCACATCAAATCGACCACCAAGGCGCACCAAGGCCTCTACGAGTACGACGCGGTCAGCCGCCTGCGCGACTCGCAACTGGGCGTCGACAAAGTCCACGACGTGCGCAATTACCTGAAGAAGGGCAAGCTCTGGGAAGCCTTTGAATCCGAAGAGCGGGTCATTCTGTTGATCGACGAGATCGACAAAGCAGACATCGAATTCCCCAACGACTTGCTGCAAGAACTCGACAAAATGGAGTTCTACGTTTACGAGATCGACGAGACGATCAAGGCGAAAAAGCGCCCGATCATCATCATTACCTCCAACAACGAAAAAGAGCTGCCGGATGCTTTTCTGCGCCGCTGCTTCTTTCACTACATCGCGTTTCCCGATCGCAGCACCCTGCAGAAGATCGTCGACGTGCATTACCCGGACATCAAAAAGGACCTGGTCAGCGAGGCGCTGGACGTGTTCTTCGACGTGCGCAAAGTCCCGGGCCTGAAGAAAAAACCATCGACTTCCGAGCTGGTGGACTGGCTCAAATTGCTGATGGCCGACAACATCGGCGAAGCGGTACTGCGCGAGCGCGACCCTACTAAAGCCATCCCGCCGCTGGCCGGTGCGCTGGTCAAGAACGAGCAGGACGTGCACCTGCTTGAGCGCTTGGCGTTCATGAGCCGTCGCGGCAATCGCTGAGCCTTTTTGGTCAAGCTCAATTAGATCAAGCGCGGGACGCCGACTATGTTGCTCAACCTGTTCAACGAAATGCGTGCGGCCAAAGTGCCGGTTTCGTTGCGTGAACTGCTCGACCTCATCAACGCGCTGAAGCAGCGCGTGACGTTCGCTGACATGGACGAGTTCTATTACCTGTCGCGCACGATTCTGGTGAAGGACGAGCGCCATTTCGACAAGTTTGACCGGGCGTTCGGCGCTTACTTCAATGGCCTGGAAAAGCTCGACGATCACCTGCAGGCACTGATCCCCGAAGACTGGCTGCGCAAGGAGTTCGAGCGCTCGCTGACCGCTGAAGAGCGCGCGCAGATCCAGTCCCTGGGTGGCCTGGACAAGCTGATCGAAGAATTCAAGAAGCGTCTGGAAGAGCAAAAGGAGCGCCACGCCGGTGGCAACAAATGGATCGGCACCGGCGGCACCAGCCCGTTCGGCTCAGGCGGTTATAACCCCGAAGGGATTCGAGTGGGCGACGCCGGCCAGCGTCAGGGCAAGGCGGCGAAGGTCTGGGACCAGCGCGAGTACAAGAACCTCGACGACGGGGTTGAACTGGGCACGCGCAACATCAAAGTGGCCCTGCGGCGCCTGCGCAAGTTCGCGCGCCAGGGTGCGGCGGACGAGCTGGACATCGACGGCACCATCGATCACACCGCCCGTGACGCCGGCCTGCTGAACATCCAGATGCGCCCGGAACGTCGCAACACCATCAAGCTGTTGCTGCTGTTCGACATCGGCGGCTCGATGGACGCCCACGTGAAGATCTGCGAAGAACTCTTTTCAGCCTGCAAGACGGAGTTCAAGCACATGGAGTACTTCTACTTCCATAACTTCGTCTACGAATCGGTGTGGAAGAACAACCAGCGCCGCACCTCCGAGCGCACCGCCACCCAGGACCTGCTGCATAAATACGGCGCCGACTACAAAGTGATCTTCATCGGCGACGCCGCCATGGCGCCCTACGAAATCACCCAACCGGGCGGCAGCGTCGAGCACTGGAACGAAGAAGCGGGCTACGTCTGGATGCAGCGGTTCATGGCCAAGTTCAAGAAAATCATCTGGATCAACCCGTACCCCAAAGACGCCTGGGCCTACACCACCTCCACCAACATCGTGCGCGACTTGATCGAAGATCAGATGTACCCGCTGACGTTGCGCGGGCTGGAGGAAGGGATGCGGTATTTGGCGAAATAGCGGCTGCTGGCCTTTCCACGAATAGCCGTAGGAGCCGGCTTGCTGGCGAACGCGTCGGGGCAGCTACATCTAGGTTTGCTGTCACAGCGGGTTCGCCAGCAAGCCGGCTCCTACAGAGTGATGTCCGCGCCTACCTGTGTAGCGTCTTCAAACACCCCACCTGCTCCCGATGCGCCACGTCCTGCACCACTGCCCTCATCCGCACCACACTCCCCGGCAGCTTTTGCGCCAGCCGGGCCAGTGACATCGGCGTCAGTGCGCCGAGTCTTGGGTAGCCGCCGATGGTCTGGCGGTCGTTAAGCAGGATGATCGGCTGGCCATCCGGCGGGACCTGAATCGCGCCGAGCGGGATGCCTTCCGAGATCATCGGCTTGCCCTGGTAAACCAGCTCCGGCCCCAGCAGGCGCATGCCCATGCGGTCGGCGCGGCTGTCGAGGGTCCAGTCGCTGTTGAACGCATCGAATAAGCTCAAGCCGCTGAACTGGCCGATCTGTGCACCCAGCACCACGTCCAGCGGACGCTGATCGGAAACGTCGGGAATAAGATGATCGGGCAGCGCGTGAAGCTGAAACGACGCCCCTGAATAAGTCAGTTGATCGCCTTCAACCAAAGCTTTGCCGCTTCCTTCGAGCCCACCCAGCCCTTCTCGTGCGACGGTGGCACAGCTGCCGAGCACATCGACCGCCGCGAAGCCGCCGGGCGCAGCGAGATACGCCCGCGCACCGGTGATGGGCCGGGTAAAACGCAGCTGCTGGCCTTTGCGAACGAAGAAGCTGCGCCCCGGCGCAATCGGTCGGTCGTCGAGCACGGCGTTCAGATCCGCACCGGCCAGCGCCAGGCAGCAGTCGGATTGGGCCAGCAGCGTCAGACCGCCCAAGGTCACTTCGATAACGGCAGCGTTCAGTGGGTTATTCAGCAACCTGTTGGCCCACGACATCGACACCCAATCCAGCGCCCCGCCCTGTGTCACGCCGAGGTGCCTTACGCCGAACCGTCCAAAGTCCTGCAACAGGCACAGCGGCGTGCTGCTTTTGACCGTCAACGCGCTCATGCCAGGCCCTCCAGCGGCGTGTCGTCGCCGCCGAGACGTATGAACTCGGCGTGATCAACGGCGGCAAACCGCACGGTATCGCCGGGCTGCATCAAGCTGTAGCCGTCGATTTCGCGATCAAAGAGTTTGGCTGGGGTGCGCCCGAGGATGTTCCAGCCGCCGGGCGACTCCAGCGGATAGGCCGCGGTTTGCCGCTCGGCGATGCCGACGCTTCCCGCCGCCACGCGCTTGCGGGGGGTCTTGATGCGCGGCGCGGCGAGGACTTCTTCCACCAGCCCCATGAACGCGAACCCCGGTGCGAAACCCAGCGCGAAGACTTGATACTCGCGCTGGCTGTGGCGGCGAATCACCTCGTCCACCGACAACCCGCTTCGCCCGGACAACAGGCTTAACTCGGGCCCGACGCTTAAGTCGTACCAGACCGGCAACACATGCTGCCGACCGTTTTGGGTTGCGTCGGGTGTGAGATCAGTCAGCGCCTCGGTAATGATTGCCCGAGCCTGTGTTGGACTCAGCGCCAACAGATCGTAATGCACCATCAGCGTGGTGTAGGACGGCACCAGATCAATCAAATGCGCAGCGAAACCCTCGCGCAGACGCAACGTCGCGGCGAGCATCCAGGGCATGTTGGCCTCGTCGATGGCGTCGAACAGGCGGACCATCAGGCAATCAATGGCGACGACTTCGATGCGCAGGTTCACAGGGCGGACGGTCCGGTGTCAGCGCTGTTCAACGCCTGACGAATGCGCTGGACCGCGTCGATGGAGCTGGCGTTGTCGCCGTGCACGCACAGGGTGTGGGGCGTGAGTCGCAGCTCGCTGCCATCGCTGGCAATCAACGCTTCGCCTCGGGACAAGGTCATGGCCTGGGCGATGATGACTTCTGCATCGTGATGCACAGCTCCCGGCAGATTGCGGGAGACCAGACGCCCTACGCTGTCGTACGCGCGATCGGCGAAGGCTTCGAACCACAGCGTGACGCCGAATTCATCGGCAATGACCTGCGCCGCCGAGTTGTCGCGCATGGCCAGCAGCATCAGCGGCAGTTCCGGGTTGTAACGGGCGATGGCTTCGATGACCGCGCGCAGTTGGGTCGGGTTGGCCATCATGTCGTTGTACATCGCGCCGTGGGGTTTGACGTAGCTGACGTGACTGCCCTGGGCGCGGCAAACGCCGTCGAGTGCGCCGATCTGGTAATGCAGCAGGTCTTGAATCTCTTGCGCAGAACAGGCCATCGAGCGACGGCCGAAACCCACCAGATCCTGATAAGCCGGGTGCGCGCCAATGGTGACATTGTTGGCCAACGCCAGCGCGACGGTCTTGCGCATGACGCTCGGGTCACCGGCATGAAAGCCGCAGGCGATGTTGGCGCAATCGATGTAGGGCATGACCTCGGCGTCCAGACCCATGGTCCAGGCGCCGTAGCTTTCGCCGATATCACAATTCAATAACAGGCGGCTCAATGGCGTGACTCCTGTGCGAACGAAACGGGGAGAAGCTCGAGTGTACGCGCGGGGTTGTCAGGTTGGCAGCGCGGGAACACAGGGCTGTGCGGATGGGAGCATTCTTCGGCGCGGATGGCCGAAGCGTCCAACTAATAAAAGCGCGGTGGGAGGATAAGAAAAAGTGAACGGTGCGGGGGATCTTTGCTGACCGGGACGGCCCCTTCCCGGCTAAAGCCGGTCCCACTTGGCACGCGGCGTGTCGGGAAGTCCCAATGGGCACGCGCGGTCTTTAGTGGGACCGGCTTTAGCCGGGAAGGCGTCAGCGAGACCACTGCTCAATCAAGCAAATGCCGGCAACTCGCCTCAGCGCCAGTCGCGACCCACCGGTCGCACGTGATGCCGACCCACAAACACCCAATCAATGAACACCACAATGCTTTCGATGACCAGCGAGAATAGCAGCGCGCACAGCAGGCCCCAGCCGATGACTTCCGGCGACAACAACACCTGCCAGGTGTAGCCATTCCAGGTCTCAGTGCGGATATTGGTATCGGCAGCGGTCAGCACATGCCAGGCGCGGGCATACCACGGGCCTTGCAGGGCCAGCCATTCGCGGTCGAGTGTCTGATTGCGGGTGAGCAGGTTACTGATGTTGTCGGCGTCGGTGCGGAACACCGGGTCATCGCTGGTGCGGTAATGCTGGATCAGCGCTTGCACGTCGCCATTGAAGAACCGCAGGGCAGTCTCGTTGTAGCCGCGCAGGCTCTGCTGAGCTTCCAGCATGTGCGCTTCGACGCGCTTGGTGTAGTCGCTGATAAACCCCGGAATCTGCACGCCTATCAACAGGCCTGCAGTGAACAACACCAGTCGTATATAGCTGCGCAGCATAGATCCCTCTCTTTCAGGCCGAACCTTCGACGACGCATTCGCCGCGGCGCCAAAGACTCCAGTGACCTGGCTCGTAGCGGTTCCAGGTCTCGTTTTCGGTCAGTGGCTCGGTGGCGATCACCGTCACCACATCGTTGGGCGTGGTCTCCGCCTGGAAATCGACGATAACGTCGACGTCTTTGAGGCGCGCCGGCCCGAACGGGGCGCGGCGGGTGATGTGCACCAGCTTGGTCGAACAGTAGCAAAACAGCCAGTCGCCATCACTGAGCAGTGCATTGAACACGCCTTTGCTGCGGTATTCGCTGCAGGCCTCCACCAGTGTCGGCAGCAACTGCTCGATCTCGACCGGCTCGGGAAATGCTTCGCGCACCCGGTTGAGCAGATCGCAGAATGCCGCTTCGCTGTCGGTATCGCCCACCGGCCGATAGAACGTAGCGCCGGGATAGAAATCCGCGAGCTGACCGTTATGGGCGAAACACCAGTTGCGCCCCCACAGTTCGCGCACGAAAGGATGGGTGTTGGACAGGCAGACCTTGCCTACGTTGGCCTGACGAATGTGGCCGATGACCACCTCGCTCTTGATCGGGTAACGCTGCACCAGTTGCGCGACTTCCGACTCGCTGCTCGCGGCAGGGTCCTGAAACAGACGCAGGCCCCGGCCTTCGTAGAAACCGATGCCCCACCCGTCGCGGTGCGGACCGGTGCGACCACCGCGCTGCATCAGCCCGGTGAAGCTGAACACGATGTCCGTCGGTACGTTGGCACTCATGCCCAGGAGTTCACACATGCTCAGGTCTCGGTGCGTTGAAGCACGCGTCTGGGAGAATGCCGGTCACCATCACAGTTTGGGTTCGACGCGATAGCGGCCGCTGGGTGCAGGCGCCGGCGTTGAAGCGGGAGACTGGCTGGCGAAGCGCCCTGCGTCTGGGTCTGCATAAGGCTCGTCGTGTTCCTTCTGCTCGGCGGCAGCTTGGGCAGCGGCGGCTTCGGCGTGGGCCAGACGGGCTTTTTTCTTGCGCAGGAACGGCAAGCGGATCAAAGCGAAGATGACGTAGAGCCCCAGGGCGATGGCGCCGTAGGTGGCGAGGTCGAGCACGGCGCGCCAGACGTTGTTGCCGACCTTGAGCGCCAGGTCCAGCACGCTGATCGCCAGCGCCGGGGCGTATTGGTCTTTGGCGGGATCAACGATCGTCGGGCAGAACAACAGCACGGCGCCGATCACGCGCAAGGGTTCGCGCAGGTAGCGCCACATCCAGCCGGTCAGCTTGAACCACACCAACAGACAGCCCAACGCGGCGAACGCGTAAAGGCCCCAGGCAATCAGATAGTCGTTGTCGGTCATGACGTCCGTGGTAAGGCAGGTAAAGAGGCGCTTATGATAACGGCTTTTCACCAGCCCGGCTTCCCCGGCTTCAGTTATCGGTCTGCGGTATGTCCGGCACCGGGCAGCACGACCGATCCCTTTTAAATGAGCCCACGTGAGAGAGCCCAGCATGCCTTCCGCCCCACACACTTCCAGCGCCCCCGTCGCCCGCAAGGCTGACGGCGCCGACCCGTACGTCTGGCTGCAAAACCGCGACACCGATGAAGTGCTCGATTACCTCAAGGCCGAAAATGCCTGGCAGGAACAGCAGCTCGCGGACCTGCAGCCGTTGCGCGAAACCCTGTTTCAGGAGATCAAGGGCCGCATCCTCGAAACCGACCTGTCACTGCCCTCCCCCTGGGGCCCGTATCTTTACTACACCCGCACCACCGAGGGCGACGAATACGCCCGTCACTACCGCTGCCCGCGTCCGGCCGATGACTCCCAGACCCTCGACGAAAGCGCTGAAGAGTTGCTGCTCGACCCCAACGAACTGGCCGGCGGTGGCTTCTTCTCCCTCGGTGCGTTCAGCATCAGCCCCGACCATCAACGCCTGGCCTACAGCCTCGACACCAGCGGCGAAGAGGTTTATCAGCTCTACGTCAAGGAGCTGAGCAGCGGCGTGGTCAGCAGCCTGCCATTCGAAGACTGCGACGGCAGCATGACCTGGGCGAACGACAGCCAGACGCTGTTCTTCGGCGAGCTGGACGATACCCATCGTCCGCACAAGCTGTACCGCCATAAACTGGGCGAAGCATCCGCCGAGCTGGTGTTCACCGAGCCCGACGGGCGCTTCTTCCTGCATTGCTACCGCAGCAGCTCGGAGCGGCAGTTAATTGTGGGGCTGGACAGCAAAACCACCAGCGAGGCCTGGGTGCTGGACGCCGACACACCCCAGCAGAAGTTCGTGTGCATGGCGCCGCGCAGCGAGGGGCACGAATACTCAGTGGATCACGGCCTGATTGAGGGCAAGTGGAGCTGGGTCATCCGCAGCAATCAGGACGGCATCAACTTTGCGCTGTACCACGCGCCTGAAAAACCCGAGGGCGTCCCGGAACGGAGCGACTGGCAGAACCTGATTGCCCACAGCAAGACGGTGATGCTCGACGGCTTCAGCCTCAACGCCAAAGGCCTGACCTTGAGCCTGCGGGAAGGCGGCCTGCCGATCGTCGAAGTGCATCCCCAAGGTCTCCCGGCGTATCGCGTGCAACTGCCGGATGCGGCGTACAACCTGTATGTGCAGGACACCCTTGAGTTCGAGAGCGACAACATTCGCCTGCGCTATCAATCGCTGAACCGTCCGCCGCAGGTCTGGCAATTGTCGCTGGCCACCGGGGAACAAATCGTACTCAAGGAAACGCCCGTACTGGGTGTGTTCGACGCCGATGCCTACGTCAGCCAGCGGTTGTGGGCGACAGCCGCCGACGGTACGCAAGTGCCCATCAGCCTGGTGGTCAAACGCGAGTTGGCCGGTCAGACCGTTCCGCTGTATCTGTACGGCTATGGTGCGTACGGCGAAAGCCTGGACCCGTGGTTTTCCCACGCGCGGCTGAGTTTGCTTGATCGCGGCATCGCTTTCGCGATCGCTCACGTGCGCGGCGGCGGTGAGCTGGGCGAGGCCTGGTACCGGAACGGCAAGCAGGAGCACAAGCAGAACACCTTCAGCGACTTCATCGCCTGTGCCGAACACTTGATCGCGGAAAACATCACCACGGCCGAACAACTGGTGATCAGTGGCGGCAGCGCCGGCGGCCTGTTGATTGGCGCGGTGGTGAACCAGCGTCCGCAGCTGTTCAAGGCTGCCATCGCTGAAGTACCGTTCGTCGATGTACTGAACACCATGCTCGACCCCGATCTGCCGCTGACCGTCACTGAATATGACGAATGGGGCAATCCGCAAGAGCCAGACGTCCACGCGCGGATCAAGGCGTACGCGCCTTATGAAAACGTCGCAGCGCAGCATTACCCGGCCATGCTGGTCATTGCGGGCTATAACGACAGCCGAGTGCAGTATTGGGAAGCGGCCAAGTGGGTGGCGAAACTGCGTGATCGCAAAACCGACGATAACCTGCTGTTGCTCAAGACCGAACTGGGCGCAGGCCACGGCGGCATGAGCGGGCGTTATCAGGGATTGCGTGACGTAGCCCTCGAATACGGGTTTATTCTGAAAGTGCTGAAAATGGCCTGACGACATCTGCGCGGGCGGTGTGTCACATGACAAGCCCGGACCCTGTAAAGTCCGGGCTGCTTTCACGGCAGCCCGTGCTTAACGCAACCCTCTAGAACACTCAACAAGAACTCGCCATGTCTACATTGCTCAACTCTTCGTCACTCAATAAGGAAATCCGCGACAAGCTGATGGACTGCGGTCTGTTCCTCGCCCTGACGCCGGCTGAATTTGCCGCCGCTGCGGGGTACTTCAGCATCAGCAGCATTGAAAAGGGCGAAGCGATCTTCAACGAAGGCGACGCGGGCACGTTCATGTGCATCCTGCACTCGGGCACGGTGTCGGTGCAGAAGCTCAACGGTGACGGCCATCCGGTGGAGACCGCCATCCTGCGCAGCGGCAGAGCGTTCGGCGAAATGGCGGTGCTGGATGGCGAACGTCGCTCGGCCACGTGCATCGCCGCTTCATCGTGCTATTTGCTGAACCTGGGCAAGGACTCGCTGGACAAGATGCTCAACGACGCGCCGAAAGTGGCAGCGAAGATCATCCGAGCGATCGCGGTGGCGATGTCCAAACGGCTGCGCATGATGGACGGTCAGGTCGTGGCGCAGCAGGATTAAGCAGAACGGCCTTCAGGGAGTCGGCTTGGCCGAAGGCTGCAAGCCCGGCAATGGCTCATCTTCCTTCGGCGGTCCTGGCTGGGGGATCTTCGGCAGCAGCGGCGGGTTGCCCTGTCCGCCTGCATGGGGAATGCCCGGCGGTGCCACTTGCGGATAGGGTGTGGGCGTTGCGGTACCGGGCGAACCGGCCGACGCCGCGATGGGCTCGGGCGTATTCAGAACAGGTTGCAGGCTCTCGGCAGACGCTTGCGACACGCCGAGCACAGTGATGACAATCGTCAGTAGAATGGAGCACTTCATCGTTGGCCTCCCCTGCCAATCTTTCGCTTATCGCTCAGGCTACTCCTGCGCAACCCATCGCGCTCTGACAAATTGCGCTGTATGCGGCCCAACCCTTTTGACGAGTTATCCATGAAACGTTTTGTTCTGCTCGACACCACTCCGATCCCCGATAACGGCGGCGCCTTGTGCCTGTTCGAGTACGGCGAGGATTTTGTCATCAAGATCCAGGGTGGCGACGGCGGCCAGTTGATGAACACGCGCATGCATGGTTCCGAAGACGCCCTGGCGGAAATTCCCTGCAAGAAGGTCGCGGCGCGCCTCAACCCTCGGGTGCTGATCGGCGGGCTGGGCATGGGCTTTACCCTGGCGTCAGCGCTCAAGCACCTGGGCAAGAACGGCGAAGTGGTGGTCGCCGAGCTGGTGCCCGGCGTGGTGGAGTGGAATCGCGGTGCCCTGGGCGAAAAATCGGGCAATCCGCTGCAGGACCCACGCGCCAAGGTGGTGGTGCAGGACGTCGCTCAGGTTCTCAAGGCAGAACCACAAGGCTTTGACGCGATCATGCTCGACGTTGACAACGGTCCTGAAGGCCTGACGCAAAAATCCAACAGCTGGCTGTATTCGGCCGGCGGTCTTGCGGCCTGTGCCAGCGCGCTGCGCCCCAAAGGCGTGCTGGCCGTATGGTCCGCCAGCGCCGACGCCGCTTTCAGCGACAAGCTGCGCAAGGCCGGCTTCAAGGCCGAAGAGGTCAAGGTCTACGCCCATGGCAACAAGGGCACACGGCATACCATCTGGATCGCCGAAAAACTGAAGGGCTGATCGACGGGCAAAGCGCTAGACTTGCCTGCATTGCTCTCCATCGCCAACAGAACATGAATCAGGTGACGCCATGAGTTCGGCCAACACGCCAACCAACACTTCCAAACTGGACCGCATCCTCGCCGACAACCAGCGTGACCGAGAAATGGGTTACCGCGACAAAGCCCTGCGCATGTACCCGCACGTCTGCGGCCGCTGCGCCCGGGAATTTGCTGGCAAACGCCTCAGCGAGCTGACCGTGCACCACCGCGACCACAACCACGACAACAATCCCCAGGACGGCTCCAACTGGGAGCTGCTGTGCCTGTACTGCCACGACAACGAACACTCGCGTTACACCGATCAGCAATACTTCTCGGAAAGCTCGACCAGCAGCCCGAAAACCGCCAAGGCGACCCACAACCCGTTCGCCGCGCTGGCCGGGTTGATGAAGAAGGACTAGAAGACGAGCTGCAAGTTTTGAGCGGCAAGCGGCAAGTAAAAGCACAGCGGCGTTTGTCGGGCCACCGGTCACCGCCTCTTGCAGCTTGTGGCTTGTGGCTTGTGGCTTGTGGCTTGTGGCTTGTGGCTTGTGGCTTGTGGCTTGTGGCTTAAAGCTTAAAGCTGCCTCTTTCCCCTATACTCCCGCGCTTTCTCTGATGAGCACCCTCCCCCGTGGCCAACAAACGCTATGCCTGCATCGGCTTGTTCAATCCCAAATCCCCGGAAAACGTCGGTTCGGTGATGCGCGCAGCGGGCTGCTATGGCGTGGCGTCGGTGTTCTACACCGGCAAGCGCTACGAGCGTGCGCGTGATTTCGTTACCGACACCAAGAAGATCCACCAGGACATTCCGCTGATCGGCATTGATGACCTGCGCAAGATCATCCCGCTGGGCTGCGTGCCGGTGGCCGTGGAATTGGTCGAGGGCGCACGTGCGCTGCCCGAGTACACCCACCCGGACCGGGCGATCTATATCTTCGGGCCGGAAGACGGTTCGCTGGATAAAGAGATCCGCGATTGGTGCGAAGACGTGGTGTACATCCCCACGACGGGCTGCATGAACCTCGCCGCGACCGTCAACGTCGTGCTTTACGACCGGATGGCCAAAGGCATCAATACCCGCTCTGGCCCGCAGTTCGGACGGGAAACCGATCGCACCTGACGTCCGCGCGCTGACAAAACGCATTGAACAGTTTGCGCTGCTGACAGTCAGCTTTAAGGACCCCAACCTTTCACGGAGAACGCATCATGAGCGACACCCCGATCATTGAACGCATCGAACGACCTTTGCACGATTACCCGGAGCAGAACGTACAAGGCTGGGAGCGCATCGGCTCGCTGGCAGGTGGTGTCCTGATGATGGGCAAAGGCCTGCGCCGCGGCGGGATCTTCGGTCTGGTGCAACTGGCAATCGGCGGCGCCGTTCTGGCCCGTGGCATCACCGGCCACTGCTCGGCCAAAGCGCTGATCGACAAAAGTCGCAGCGAGATGGACGTGGCCCGTTCGCGCATCGAAGAAGCCGGCGCAGAACTGAGCAAGCTGAAAACCAAGGCTGAAGTGGCTGTAGAAGATGCTGTCGACACCGGCGTCGACGCGTTGAAAGGTCCGAAAGGCGTCTGATCGACGCTGCATCGCAAGCAAGCTCGTGACGGCTGAACCGACAGCCTCACGAGCTTTTTGCGTTAGCCCGCACGAAAAATCAGGTAATCCTCCCAGTCGTCCTCAGCCACGCTGCCTTCGCTGAGCATGCGTCCTGACTGAGAAATACGCTGTTTATGCACCTGTTCCCGGTCCCCGCACACCAGATGGTGCCAGAGCGGCAGGTCCTTGCCCTCGCTGACCAGCCGATAGCCGCAGGTGGGCGGCAGCCATTTGAATTCGTCAGCCTTACCGGGCGTCAGCTGAATGCAGTCCGGGACCTGGGCGCGGCGATTCGGGTAGTCAGTGCAGGCGCAGGTCTTCAGGTCCAGCAGCTTGCAGGCGATGCGCGTGTAATAAACGCTGCCGTCGTCCTCGTCCTCGAGCTTTTGCAGGCAGCACAAACCGCAGCCGTCACACAGCGATTCCCACTCGACGGCATCGAGCTGCTCGAGGGTTTTGCGTATCCAGAAGGGTTCTACGATAGCGGCCATGGTTCTCGCGCATACAGCTGTGGGCAATGAAAGGCCGCCAGTCTAGAGGTACAGGCCCGTTGGGCCAAGCACGGGCGACTGTCGGTCGACGGGCGCGGCAGATGGAAGCGGCTATAACTCCGAAATGCGCAGGCTTGTCAGCAGCGAAGCGGCGCAGTAGCTTTAGGCCCTCGCGGGCAGGTCTGCCATTGCCCGCGCTGCCCCACCCCCCCTTTGCGACGATGCCTGCCGTCAACGGCCCATCTGAATGATCCCGCCGCCTGCTGCAGGCGAGCGGTTTATCTCTCTTTCAGGATCGAATCCATGAGCGCCAATCCACGTGTTGCCGAATACGCCATCGACCCGCAATTCATCGAACGCTGGTCGCCGCGCGCGTTCAGCGGCGAGAGCATCCCGCAGGAAACCCTGCTGAGCTTTTTCGAAGCCGCGCGCTGGGCACCTTCGGCTTACAACTCACAGCCATGGCGCTTTCTCTACGCGCGCCGTGACACGCCCAACTGGGAGCGTTTCCTCGGCCTGCTGAATGAATTCAATCGGGGCTGGGCACAGCATGCCTCGGCGCTGGTGATCATTATTTCCAAAACCACCTTCACCGCCCCCGGCGCGACGGAAGAAACGCCGGCGCTGTGGCACACCTTCGACGCCGGTTCGGCGTGGGGATACCTGGCGCTGCAAGCAAGTCTCAGCGGTTGGCACACCCACGGCATGGCGGGTTTTGACCAGGAACTGACTCGCCAGGCGCTGAAGATTCCGGAGGGTTATGCGGTGCATGCGGCCGTGGCGATCGGCAAGCTGGGGGATAAATTGACGCTGGCCGAATACCTTCAGGCTCGGGAAATGCCGAGCCCGCGTCGGCCGCTGGCTGAATTGGCGGCCGAGGGGGATTTCAGTTTGTAAGAACGGGACGCTGCGTTTTAGTGGGACCGGCTTTAGCCGGGAAGACGTCTGCAGCCACGCCGCAAAATGGATGGCGTAAAAACCGGCCTCTTCCCGGCTGAAGCCGGTCCCACTCAGTGCGCGTCGTGTCAGTAGAACCGGTTTCAGCCGGGAAGTGCTCAATACCCCTTGGCGAAGTCCACTTCGCCGCGCAACGCCTCGCCGGCGGTATAGGCCTTGAGGTTGTCCACGAACAGCTGGGTCATCGCCGGCGGCGACGTCGGCGCCGAGCTGTGACCGGTGAGCAACAGGCCCCACGCCGTCCAGAACGGGTGACGCTGAGGCAGCGGTTCCTGACGGCAGACGTCGATGACCGCCCCGGCCAGATGCCCTTCTTTCAGCGCCTCTACCAGATCCGCATCCACCACCGCCGTACCCCGACCGACGTTGATGAACAACGCCGAAGGCTTGAAGCAGGCAAACAGTTTGGCGTTGTAGAGATCCTGGGTCTGCGGCGTGTTGGGCAGCAGGTTGATGACGAAATCAACCTCGGCCACAAGACGCGGCAGGTCCTCCAGCGCAGCCACTTCAACGAACGGCGCTTCAGTCCGCGCGCTCGACGCAATGCCATACAGCTCGACGCCGAACGGCACGAGGAACTGCGCCACGCACCGGCCAATGTCGCCCGTCCCGACGATCAACGCCTTGCGCCCGGACAGGCTGCGGCCCATGCGGTTGTCCCACTTGCGCTCGACCTGACTGACCAACCGCGCCAGCACTTCACGTTCATGCACCAGCATGTAGGTCAGCACGAACTCGGCCATCACCTGACCGAAGATGCCAACCGCGCGGGTGAGTTGATAGTCGCGGTACAGGCCGTCAGCCAGCAGCGGCGTGATGCCAGCCCAGGTCGATTGCAGCCATTTCGGTTTGTGGCCCTGGCGCAGCAGATTCGCCAACAGGTCAGGCTGGCCAAGCCAGATCGGCGCCTCGGCGGCCATTTTCGACAGTTCGGCGGAGTTACCGCTGCTCAACACTTCGATCTCGGGGGCTGTCTGGCGGAGCAGTTCGGTGTAAACGGGGTAATCGTGTTCGGCGATCAGAACGCGCATGGATTCAAAACTCGAATAAACGGGGCATGCGACCGCGCAGCGTTCCGGACCGCGCTCGGTTGAGCCGGTCAGGTCTGACGCATGCGACGGTCCGGTGTACCCCTGCGATGGATTGCAGGGTCAGAAATCGATCACATCGGATCGTTGCGGCGCAGCAGCTCTTCGGGCAAGTGCTCGATGTAATCGTCTTCGGCCGGTGGCATCTGCAGGTGGTAACCCTGCTTGTCCAGATTGGCGAGCACCGCGTGAATGTCTTCGCGGGCCAGGGCGCGCTCCGGCGACAGGACCAGATTGAAGGCGTGCTGCGGCTTGCCGAACGCGGTCAGCAATTCCTCGGGCACACGCTCCAGGGCGTCGCTCTTGAGGACATACAGGTACATTTCGTTCCTGCGCGGGCTGCGGTAGATGGAGCAAATACGTTTCAAGGCTGTTCTCCGGCGTTGGCCAGGCTGTCGAGCAGCATCTGACCCATCAATTCGCGGCGCCAGCCACGCAGCGAATCGGGCAGTTTATAGGGACCGTCTGGGTAACCGGTCTTGAGCAGGGCTTCGAGGGTCTTTTTGCGCAGCATCAATTCCGGCGCCATGTCGAGGCGCTCGGCTTGCTGCTGGCCAATGGCGCGCAAACTCTTGAGCACATTGGAGGCCTCGATCGGCAGCGGCTCCGGCAGTGCGGGCGGCCACAGATCCGGCGACACGCTGCCGGCTTTCTTGATCAGGTCGAGCAGAAACTCGCCGTCCTGACGCACGGTCTTGGGGTGCATGTCGTCGATTTTCGCCAGCGCAGCGAGGTTGTCGGGCTGGGATTTGGCCAGCGGCCACAGCGAATGTTCGCGCAGGATGCGATTGCGTGGCTGATTACGCAGGCGCGCCTGTTGCTCGCGCCAGGCGCAGAGCTCACGCAGCACGGCGAGTTGCGCCCGGGACAGCTTCCACGCCAGCTTGGCGTCGCGGTAAGCGTCATAGGGATCGGTTTCGCGGCGCAGGTTGGCGACCAGTTCGGCACCATCCTCCAGCACCCATGCGTACTTTTCATCGGACAGACGCGGGCGCAGCAGGTTGTACACCTCGGCCAGGTGCACGGCGTCTTCGGCGGCGTAGCTGATCTGGGTTTCCGAGAGGGGGCGTTGCAGCCAGTCCGAACGCGTCTCGCCTTTCGGCAGATCGATGTTCAGCACTTCCTGAACCAGACGCGAATAGCCCATCGAGAACCCGAGGTTCAGATAGGCCGCGGCCAGTTGGGTGTCGAACAGCGGCGCAGGCAGGCTGCCGGTCAGGCGCAACAGCACCTCAAGGTCCTCGCTGCAGGCGTGAACGACTTTGATGACGTCAGGGTTTTCCAGCAGCGCGGCCAGAGGTTTCCAGTCGCTTATCAGCAACGGGTCGATCAGGTATGCGCGTGAACCATCGCCGATCTGCAACAACGCGGCGATGGGATAGAAGGTGTCGACCCGCATGAATTCGGTGTCGAGCGCGACGTAGGGCAGTGTCTGCCACTGTGCGCAATGTTCGGCGAGGCTATGGTCGTCGCGAATCCAGTGAATATCGATGGCCACACGGCTCTCCCTCGAAGAATGGCGCGCAGTATATATCGCTACAAGCGGTTACCGGGCATCCGTCCTGCAAGTCTCGATCAACTTCATCTTCCAAGCGCGCAGATAGCCGCCGTGGCGACGACCGTCCATCCGATCACTGCTCACTGCTCACCGGCCCGCCTTGCGCAGCACGTACACCCGCCACATGTCGTAGCCGGGAAGAAAGTCGTGGTGATCGATGATCCTGAAGCCCGCCTGCGCGAACTCGGATTCGATGTCGCTGCGGCACACCACATACCGATTGCGTGGCGCGGATACTTCAACGTCCAGTCGACCTTGCTGACGTTTGCGGCGCCACGACTTCACGTTGCCGTCCACCCACAGCGCGACGATGGCCGTGTCGCGGGTCACCCGGTGAAACTCGTCGAGAATCGCGCCGCGTTTTTCGCTGTCGGCCAGGTGATGGAACAACCGCATGCAGAAAATGCAGTCCACGGCGTTGGCGGACAGGCCGATGGAGAACGCGGAGCTCTGAAAGGTGCGGATGCGCTTGCGGACCTCGTTGGACGATTGCGCCTCGGCGAACGCGAGCATGTCGGTGGAAGGATCGGCCGCAAGGATGACCCGATTGGCGTGTTCTGCCAGTACCGGCCAGAAACGGCCGGAGCCCGACGGCAAGTCCAGCACCAGCCCGGGCTCGCCCGCATCGCGCAAGGCCCTGCGCGCCAGTTGCGCATCGCGCCAGAGACTCAGACGTCGGCTGAGGGTGTGTTCATGCCGACGCACGTACTCCTCGACGTTTGCCTCTTTGCCGAGGGGCTTATTCATTGGCCAGTACCCCGTCCGTATAAATCCCCCGACAACCCGCGAACATGTCCAGCGCCGGGTTATAGACGCTTGTGCGCACTTGCAGCAGGCCCAGCATCGAATGGAAAAGATTGTCCTGACTAAGCGGCGCATTCCGCTCTTTTTGCAGGCAATGGGTATCCACGGCAAATGACTGCTGATAGTTCTCGGAGAACCAGGCAATCATCGGGACATGTTTCTGTTGATCGGGCGCCAGCATATAAGGCGTGCCATGCAGGAACAGGTTGTATTCACCCAACGACTCGCCGTGGTCGGAAAGATAAACCATGGCCGTGTCTGCTTTGCCCTGATTGTTGCGCAGGATGTCGATCAACGTTGCGAGTACATGGTCGGTGTACAGCAATGTATTGTCGTAACCGTTGACGATACTTTCCCGGGAGCAATTGTTGAGCGCATTGCTTTCGCACACCGGCGTAAACTTCTCGAATTCTTGTGGATAACGCTTGAAGTACTCAGGGCCATGACTGCCCATCTGGTGAAGTACCAGCACGGTGTCTTTGTCCAGTGTGTCGATGAAGTGCTGCAGGCCCTGCAACAGGATTTCATCGCGGCACTCGTTGTTGGCGCACAGCGCCGGGTCCTTGAGATTGCTGACATCCTGCAACGTCACCCGGTCGCAAGTGCCTTTGCAGCCCGACTGGTTGTCGCGCCAGATCACATCCAGCCCAGCGCGTTTCAACACATCAAGCATGCCTTCTTCATTGCGGGCGGTGGTTGCGTTGTAATCCTTGCGGCCCATGTTGGAGAACATGCACGGCACCGACACCGCCGTCTCCGTGCCACAGGAATGCACATCCGTAAACGTGAGCAGGCCCTGCTCCTTGCTCAACTGCGGCGTGGTATCGCGGTTGTAGCCGAGGATGCCGAAGTTCTCGGCCCGCGCACTTTCACCCACTACCAGCACAGTCAGCGACTTGCGCTTGTGCTGCTGCCAGTCGCTGGCCAGTTTGGCGTCCTGACCGATGTTCACGAACGGCCGCTGCGCCGACTTGATCTGCTCGCTCAAATAACCCACGGACGCCGCCAGGTAGTTGCTCGGCACGACCATCAGGCGCAACTCGTGATGATTGCGAAACAGCGACGACAGCCCCTGGTAGTTCATCAGCGCCACACCGCCAATGGCGACTGCGCACACAACCGACACCAGCGCCTTGCTGAGCAACTCACGGGGCCAGCGACGATAGGCAATCGGTGTTTTTAAAAGAATCAACGACGGCACAACGCCCAGAAAAAGCAAATAACCGAGTAACTTCACAGAAAGAAGGTCGCGCACTTCTGTGACATTGGTTTCAGCGAAGTTCCTGAACATCCCCGCGTCAATCATCACGCCGTACTGGCTCATGAAATAAGCCACGCCGGCGCTGACGAAAAAGATAACAACCAACACCGGTTTCAATACGCGTTTGAACGCTAACAGCGTAAAGAAAATATTAAACGCACAGAACACCATCAATGCGAAAGCACAACGCAGCAACAGGCCCTTACCGTCCGAGTCGGTAATTGCAAATAGATGCTGCCAGAGGGTCAGGTTAAACCCGATCAATAAAAAGGCACTGGCAAGCAGTGTCACAAACTCGGGACGAACTGCTTTTACGTTCAGCATAAAAGTCTGCTTGGCTGGAAATGAGAATATCTACGCGGGAGGAACCCCGCCGATGCCGCGAACTTTAGGCATCTGGCCATCAATTTTTTGTGAAAAGGATGAGAACGATTGGTGGGGTGGGTTTGTTGTGTCGGATTGAATCGACACAGGCGCGCTGGCACGATGACCGTCGAGGCAAAGGCAAGCGTGGCGGCCTGCGGGTTATCTATTATTGGCTGATCAATGATCGCCAGATCTGGATGTTTTCGATCTATGACAAGGATGAGGTCTCGAACTTGACCGCTGATCAGCAGCGTCAATTGAAGGCCGCTATCGACGCAGAGCTGCGCAAGAGAGGCAAACGATGAGCAAGAAGCGCGACCTGTTCGCAGAAATGATGGAGGGCGTTGAGGAAATGTCTGCACACCGAGAAGGGAAGCTCACCCTTCGCGGCGATACCTTTGAAGACAGGCCTGCGCCTGAGATTTCTGCTCAGGAAATAGTGGCCTTGAGGCAAAGGCTGCACATGTCTCAGAACGTTTTTGCGCGGCGGATCCGGACCAGCACGAGCACCCTGCGCAACTGGGAGCAGGAGAAGTCCAAACCCAATGCACAGGCTGCTTTGCTGATCAAACTGGTCGAAAAATTCCCTGACATGGTTGACCGCCTGAGCGCGGTTTAGGCGTTTGCTTGTAGAGCAATAGAGTTCAGCGCTCGCCCAAATCAACCTCGGTTTCAAGAGAGGTGGTCAGGCTCGTTATTTCTGGCATTCCGTTCCTCAATTGATCCTCAATAATCATCTGCGCCGCCTTCTCGGCGATCATCACGGTCGGCGAGCAGGTGTTGCCGGAGGTGATGTTCGGCATGATCGACGCGTCCACCACGCGCAGGCCGGCGATGCCGTGCACGCGCAGACGTTCGTCTACCACGGCGTCGCGGCCCTGCCCCATCTTGCAGGTGCCGACCGGGTGAAAGATCGTCGTGCCGACAACGCTGGCCGCCTCGCGCAATTCTTCCTCGGTTTGCAGGCTCGCGCCGGGCAGGTACTCGACCGGTTCGAAGGGAGCGAGGGCGGGTGCCGCGGCGATGCGACGGGTCAGGCGAATGGCGTCGGCAGCGACTTTGAGATCGGTCTCGTGACTTAAATAATTCGGCCGAATGACCGGCGCGGCATCGGCCAGCGCCGAACGGATCTCCACCGTGCCACGGCTCTGCGGGCGCAGATCGCACACGGACGCAGTGAACGCGGGGAAGCCGTGAAGCGGCTCGCCGAAGCGCTCAAGGGACAAGGGCTGCACGTGGTATTCAAGATTGGCGCTTGCCTGCTCCGGCCCCGAGCGTGCAAACGCGCCCAACTGACTCGGCGCCATCGCCAACGGACCGCTACGATTGAAGGCATAGCGCAGACCCATGTTCATCTTGCCCCACAGGCTGCCGGCCATCTGGTTCAGCGTCTGGCCGTTGCTGACCTTGTAGATCAGGCGCAACTGCAGGTGATCCTGCAGCTTCGCGCCAACGCCGGGCAGCGCATGCCGAACGCCGATGCCGAGCTTTTCCAGCAGTGGACGCGGCCCGATGCCTGAGCGCTGCAACACCATGGGCGACCCGATGGCGCCGCAGCAGAGGATGATCTCCCGCCGGGCGCGAAGCGTCTGTTCCTGCCCGTTGACGCGAACAATCACTCCGCTGGCGCGGTTGTTTTCAAAAAACACGCGCGACACTTCTGCACCCGTGATCACCGTCAGATTGGGGCGTTTTAACGCCGGTCTGAGAAATGCCTTGGACGCGTTCCAGCGCACACCGCGCCGCTGATTGACCTGAAAATAACTGCACCCTTCGTTGTCGCCGCCATTGAAGTCGGGGATCGACGGGATGCCGGTTTGCGCCGCCGCCTCACGGAACGCATCCAGCAACGTCCATGAGAGGCGCTGCTGCTCGACGCGCCACTCACCTTTCGCGCTGTGAAGGTCCGAGTCGCCGGCGTAGTGGTTTTCCGAGCGCTTGAAGATCGGCAAGACGTCTTTCCAGCCCCAGCCCATATTGCCCTGCGCCGCCCACCCGTCGTAGTCCCTGGCCTGGCCACGCATGTAGATCATGCCGTTGATGGACGAACATCCTCCCAGTACTTTGCCGCGAGGATAGTTGAGCGCGCGCCCACCGAGGCCGGGCTCCGCTTCGGTTTTGAAACACCAGTCGGTGCGCGGATTGCCGATGCAGTAGAGGTAGCCCACCGGCACATGAATCCAGGCGTAATTGTCTTGGCCGCCGGCTTCGAGCAACAGGACCCGGTGGGCAGGATTCTGCGACAGCCGATTGGCCAGCAGGCAGCCCGCCGGGCCTGCGCCGACGATGATGTAGTCATGGAGACCGACGTCCGTTTGCATGCGTCCCTCGCTGATATTTTTTGTTTTTATGCAGAGCCCATCCTGAAGTTATTCGCCACAAAACAAAAGACCGCCGCATGTTTCCATGGGGCAGTCCGGGGTGAAGCGTTTGCCGTCAGTGGCGGGGATGTTTACACCGCGCTGCGGCGGTAGCTGCGGTAGTTCGGCATCCAGAAGTTATGCTCGATGGCTTCGACGAGCATTTCTTCGGTGGTCTCCAGGGCCATGCCTTCAGCCTGAGCCTGCTTGGCCACGGCCAGGGCAATCTTCTTGCTCACCTGCTGAATCTCTTTCAACGGCGGCAGGACCGCATCACCCTTGCCCGTCACCATTGGCGAGCACTCCGCCAGCGCATTGGACGCGGCCATCAGCATTTTGTCGGTGATGCGCGTGGCTTTCGACGCCACAACACCCAGGCCGATGCCGGGGAATATGTAGGAGTTGTTGCACTGCGCGATGTGGAACGTACGATCGCCTACGGTGACCGGGGCAAACGGACTGCCGGTCGCGACCAGCGCGTCGCCGTTGGTCCAGGTCAGCACTTCCTGCGGCGTGACTTCGACCTTCGAGGTCGGGTTAGACAAAGGCATGACCAGCGGCTTGGCGCAGTGCTTGTGCATCTCGCGGATAACCTGCTCGGTGAACAGCCCGCGCTGGCCGGACACGCCGATCAGCACCGTCGGCTTGCCATTGGCGACCACGTCCAGCAACTCGGGCGAGCCCTCTCCGCTCGACCAGCCCGACACGTCGACAGACTTCTGTGCGAGGTTCTTCTGGAAGTCCAGCAGGTTGTCCATGCTGTCAGTCAGCAGCCCGAAGCGGTCGACCATCATCACGCGTTTGCGCGCTTCGGCTTCGCTCAAGCCTTCGATGACCATGGCCGCAATGATGTGCTCTGCAATCCCGCAACCTGCCGAACCTGCGCCCAGGAACACTACCCGCTGCTGGCCCAGGGTTTCGTGCTTGGCCTTGCACGCCGCCAGCAAGGTGCCCACGGCAACCGAAGCGGTGCCCTGAATGTCATCGTTGAAGCAGCACAGCTCATCGCGATACTTCTCCAGCAACGGCATGGCGTTGGTCTGGGCGAAGTCTTCGAACTGCAGCAGCACGTCCGGCCAGCGGCGCTGAACGGCCTCGATGAACAGCGCAATGAAGTCCTCGTATTCCTTGCCGGTGACGCGCCCATGGCGCCAGCCCATGTACATCGGGTCGTCCAGCAGCTCTTTGTTATTGGTGCCAACATCGAGCACGATCGGCAAGGTGTAGGCCGGGCTAATACCGCCGCACGCGGTGTACAGCGACAGCTTGCCAATCGGAATGCCCATGCCGCCGATGCCCTGATCGCCCAGGCCGAGGATGCGCTCGCTGTCCGTTACCACGATGATTTTGATGCGATCTTTCGTTGCGCTGCGCAGGATATCGTCGATGCGATCGCGCTCGGGGTAAGAGATGAACAGCCCGCGGTGGGTACGGTAGATCTTCGAAAATTCCTGGCACGCCTGACCCACGGTCGGGGTGTAGATGATCGGCAGCATCTCGTCGAGGTGCGAATCCAGCAGGCGGAAGAACAGGGTTTCGTTGTTGTCCTGGATCGAGCGCAGATAAATGTGTTTATCCAGATCGCTCGCGCATTGCTGGTACTGGTTGTAAACGCGAGTGACCTGCTCTTCGATGGTTTCGACGTTCTGCGGCAGCAGGCCGACCAGGTTGAAATCGATGCGCTCTTGCGGTGTGAACGCACTGCCCTTGTTGAGCAGCGGCATCTCCAGCAACGAAGGGCCGGCATAGGAAATATATAAAGGTCGCGAGGTCTTGGTCATTTGCAGTGATCGCCTTTTCTCTGTTTGCTCTATCAATACGTCGTCGACACGATGCCCCGGAGGTCGATGTATACGACGCTCAACGCAGGATCCGTCCGAAAAAATAGGGGGGTAAAAACAGGGTGCCTATCTTACTCGCCTGAAAACGATTGCGACATTTTGTCGCCCGTCGATTGCGAAATGGTGGCGCCCAGTCGTCCACAGGGTCAGGAAACACCCCTGCATTGGGAACAAAAATCGCGCACTGGGTCACAGTAAAAACGCCGGTATGGCGAGTTGCCCGTTTTAAGAAAAGGGCTTTCGATCATGGTCACCCTGGATCAAGGGACGAACTGCATTACACATTGAACTGGCGATACGCCATTGCAGTCACATTGATATCAATCCGGAGATATTAATGTCAGGCCAGCGCATCTTTCGTATCCACTACCGCTTTCTGGGCGAGCAACGTGTCTTTCTCCAACCCGATTCGGCGCTGAACGAAGTTGATGCCTGGTACTACGCCTGCCTGCACGCAGGTATCGGCGTACTGCACAACCTGTCCAAGACCCGGGAAGAGCTAACGGCGCTGATCGCCCATGGGCGGCGATATGGTTTGACGGACGTGCGCTGGGGGGAATGGGCGTGATCTCGAAGCACGTCCGATCCGCGTTGTGCGGATTCATCGAAAGATAGGCCGTGCACGTAAACGCCAGAAACGAAAAAGCCCCAGAAGCATAACTTCTGGGGCTTTTCAAATAATGGCGGAGAGATAGGGATTTGAACCCTAGGTACTGTCGCCAGTACAACGGATTTCGAATCCGTCCCGTTCGGCCACTCCGGCATCTCTCCAACGGCGCGCATCATAACAGTTCGTTCAAAGAACGCGAACCCTTTTTAAGGATTTTTTCGCGTTCTTTCAGATGCTTGCAGCGCTTTCCGCTTGATTCGTTGGATCAGAGCGGTACGCCGAGACGCTGGGCGACTTCTTCGTAGGCTTCGATGACATCGCCCAGGCCCTGACGGAAGCGGTCCTTGTCCATTTTCTTCCGGGTCTCTTTGTCCCACAGGCGGCAGCCGTCCGGGCTGAACTCGTCACCCAGGACGATCGAGCCGTCGCTGAACACGCCGAATTCCAGCTTGAAGTCGACCAGCAGCAGGCCGGCGTCGTCGAACAGCTTGGTCAGGACTTCATTGACCTTCAGCGACAGTTCTTTCATGCGAACCAGTTGCTCGGCGGTGCCCCAACCGAACGCGACAACGTGGGAGTCGTTGATGAACGGGTCGCCCTTGGCGTCGTCCTTCAGAAACAGCTCGAACGTGTAAGGGTTGAGCTTCATGCCCTCTTCCACGCCCAGGCGCTTGACCAGGCTGCCTGCGGCATAGTTACGCACGACGCATTCGACCGGGATCATGTCGAGCTTCTTGACCAGCACTTCGTTGTCGCCCAGCAGTTTGTCGAATTGGGTCGGAACGCCTGCGGCTTCCAGCTTCTGCATGATGAAGGCGTTGAACTTGTTGTTCACCATGCCCTTGCGGTCGAGCTGTTCGATGCGCTTGCCGTCGAACGCCGAAGTGTCGTTGCGGAACACAAGGATCAAGCGGTCAGCGTCGTCGGTCTTGTAAACCGACTTGGCTTTGCCGCGGTAGAGTTCTTCACGTTTTTCCATGATGGGCTCCGCTTGCTGAATCTGGCTGAATAGTGGGGGGGCAAGTCGCCCGTTTGGGACGCTAGGCGATTTCGCGCCAGTCGAGCCCTGAATCCTGATCGGCCAATTGTAGCCAGTCCTCGTCGCACCCAAGGGTGTCGACGAAACATTGCCGGGCCAGATGCGGCAGGTTGTTCTTGCTGCTCAGATGGGCCAGCACCAGGTGCTGCAGATCCTGCCATCCCAACTCGTTCACCAGACTGGCAGCCTGATGATTGTTCAAATGACCGTGATCGCCGCCCACCCGCTGCTTGAGAAAGTACGGGTACTGACCCCGCGCAAGCAGATCGCGGCAGTGGTTGGACTCGACCATGAGCGCGTCGAGCCCGCGGTAGCTGTCGAGCACCATCGGGCAGTACGAACCAAGGTCGGTCAACAAGCCGAAGCGCCGGCGCCCGTCGTTGAACACGAACTGCGTGGGCTCCAGCGCATCATGAGCCACCGACACCACGTCGATGCCCAGACCGCCAATGCGCAGACCCTGCCCGCCCACCAGCCGAAAACCCGCTTCGACCGGTTTGCGCATGCCGCGCAGCGTGCCGTCGCTGAGGTACACCGGCACATCGTAGCGCCGAGACAGCAAACCCACGCCATGCACATGATCGGCATGCTCGTGGGTTACCAGAATGGCGCTCAGTTGTTTACCGCTGACGCCCAGCCTGTCGAGCCGCCGTTCGGTTTCCCGCAGGGAGAAACCGCAATCGACCAGCACGTACGTGTCGTTGCTCGCAACCAGCGTGGCATTGCCGCGACTGCCGCTGCCCAGAACCGCGAAGCGCACTTAACCCAGGTTGTCCTGAATGACGCTCAACACGCGACGAGCGACTTCCGTCGGCGCCACGGTGTTGATGTTCTTCTCGACCGTGACCTGAACGTTCTCGCCGACCTTGCTCAGGCGAACCTGATAACGCTCGGCGCGGGCTTCTTTCTCTTCCTTGGACTCTTCACTGCCGAACACGCGGCTGAGGAAGCCAGGCTTGTTTTCAGGCTTGTCGGGCTTTTCCGCCACGTTGATGTAGTACAGGCCCAGGCTGCGGTTGATGTCTTCAACGCGCCAGTCGCCCTGGTTAAGCGCACGACCGACGCTCGACCAGGCGCGATCCAGGTCCGCGCCCAGGTTCAGCACCGGGTTGCCGCTGCCGTCTTCGCTGAGGGAAACGCGGCTCGGGGTGTCGAAATCACGCGCCGCCAGCAGGGAGACAGAACCGCCCTTCTCGGCAGTGCGGGTGAGGCTTGCGAGCATGTCGTCGGTCAGCACAGAGTCGAGGCCGACGTTAGTGCTGCGCGACGGGAACGCAGGATCATCGTTGCTGCCCGCCGGGCGTTGCACGCTGACGACGTATATTTCACTGGTGTTGCGCTGCACGCCCGGCTCGATGCGAACGCGGACACGGGTTTCGGTGTTGGCAGCATCGCCACTCGAACCCATACGCTTGGCAACCGATGCGGACAACTCGTCCATGCGTTGCCAGGTGGTGTTGAATTCACCGGTTTGCGGACGATCTTCGGCGATGCGGAAGCCGTTGTCTTCGAAGTACTGATGCGCCACAGGCCAGACTTCAGCCGGTGCGCGCTGGGCGAGAATCCAGCGGTTGTCGCCGCTCTTCTGCAGGGTGTAGTCGCCGGAGTCCTGAGCAGTGGTCAGCGGCTGCGGACGCGGCACATTGAACTCACCCTTCTGGGTGTCGTCGGCAACGTTGCGCGGGATCGGCAGCAACGGGTCCAGGCGTTTGACTTCCTGAACGCCCTCGGGCAATTGCATCGGCGGCTTCTGGGTCGCTTCCAGGTAATCGCTGCTGCGATCGCGGAAATAACCGTCCTGGCCAAAAAGCCAGCTGCAACCGCTGGTGCTGGAGATAATCAAGGCTAGTGCGGAAAGTCCGGCCAGTCGCTTCATTGCGTAATGCTTCCTCATTAGACCAATACACCGGACTGGCGCAGGGCCTGACGCAGCGGCTCGTGGCAGGACTCGCTGAGCCAGGTGAGCGGCAGACGAATACCGTCTGGCATCAAACCCATCTCATGCAGGGCCCATTTCACGGGAATAGGGTTCGATTCGATGAACAGGGTCTTGTTCAGCGGCATCAGTTTTTCGTGGATGGCGCGGGCGGTGTCGGCGTCACCATCCATCGCGGCCTTGCACAGGTCAGCCATGGCGCGCGGGGCAACGTTGGCAGTGACCGAAATATTGCCTTTGCCGCCGAGCAGCATCAGCTCGACTGCGGTCGCATCGTCGCCGGAATACACCAGGAAGTCGCTGCTCACGCCGGCAAGAATATCCTTGGCGCGCTGCAGGTCTCCGGTGGCTTCCTTGATGGCGATGATGTTTTTGACTTTCGACAGGCGGATAACGGTCTCGGCTGACATGTCGCAAGCGGTACGGCCTGGCACGTTATATAGAATCTGCGGGATGTCGACGGCTTCGGCGATGTGCTTGAAGTGCTGGTACAAGCCTTCCTGGGTCGGCTTGTTGTAGTACGGGGTGACCAGCAGGCAGGCATCGGCACCGGCGTTCTTTGCGTTGGTGGTCAGTTCGACCGCCTCGCGGGTGGAGTTGGCGCCCGTGCCGGCGATGACCGGAATGCGGCCAGCGACCTGCTGAACCACGCGGCGGATGACTTCGATGTGCTCGTTGACGTCCAGCGTCGCGGATTCACCGGTGGTGCCGACGGCAACAATGGCGTTGGTGCCCTCTTGCAGGTGAAAGTCCACCAGTTTGCTCAGGCTGTCCCAGTCGAGACGACCTTGTGCATCCATGGGTGTGACCAGTGCCACCATACTGCCCGCAATCATGCAAACCGCTCCTGCCGGAAAAAGAGAGCGGTAATGGTACTGGCGCCATGATCCTTGCACAAGGCGAGCATTCCCCTCGGCGCCGGTTTTCGCTACCCTTCGGTCTTTGATCGGTACGGGTCATCTGCCCGGCTCGTTCGACTGCTCGATTTTGTCGTCACTTACCCCGCCCTGCGTCGTTATCGCGCGCCATGACAGGCTCATGGACGCGATTGACGGCTGTGGGTCGGGGCGACGTCACGATGCCTTCGTCCGTCGAACCCGCCGGCACAGGCCTGCTGCGTACCGACCGCTCATCGTTTAGGAATGCTGCATGTCATCCATCCCCACAGTTCGCGAACAATTCCTTGTCATCAGTGCCCTTGGCGCCAACCCAATGGAGCTGACCAACGTCCTGTGCCGCGCCAGTAACGAAAGCCGTTGCTCGGTCGTCAGCTCACGCCTCACCCGCCACGGTGAGTGCAGCGCCCTGATCCTGCAGATCTCCGGCAGTTGGGACGCGCTGGCGCGTCTGGAAACGGGTCTGCCCAATCTGGCCAAGAAACACGCCTTCACCGTCAATGTGGTGCGCAGCGCTTCGCTGGAAAACCGCCCGGAAGCCCTGCCCTACGTGGCCTACGTCAGTTCGGCGTATCGCCCGGACATCATCAACGAGCTGTGCCAGTTCTTCATCGACCACAACGTCGAGCTGGAAAACCTGATTTGCGACACCTATCAGGCACCGCAGACCGGCGGCACCATGCTCAACGCGACGTTCACCGTGACATTGCCGGCCGGCACCCAGATCAGCTGGCTGCGTGACCAGTTCCTGGACTTCGCCGACGCCCTCAACCTTGATGCGCTGATCGAACCATGGCGCCCTCAAGCACCGATGTAAGGAGTCCCGAATGGCTGTAGAACTCGACCAACCCGTTGCCGACTTCCAAGTGCAGGCCACGAGCGAACAGGCGGTCAGCCTGTCGGCGCTGAAAGGTCAGCACGTCGTGCTTTATTTCTACCCGAAGGACAGCACCCCTGGCTGCACCACCCAGGGCCAGGGCTTCCGCGATCATCACGCCGACTTCAAGGCCGCCAACACAGCAGTGTTCGGTGTTTCGCGTGACAGCCTGAAATCCCACGAGAACTTCAAGGCCAAGCAGGAATTCCCGTTCGAGCTGATTTCGGACAAGGATGAATCGCTGTGCCAGCTGTTCGATGTGATCAAGCTGAAAAAGCTGTACGGCAAGGAATACTTGGGCGTCGACCGCAGCACCTTCCTGATCGACAAGGACGGCGTACTGCGTAAAGAGTGGCGCGGCGTGAAAGTGCCGGGGCATGTGGCGGCAGTATTGGAAGCGGCTCAGGCGTTGAACAAGGCTTGACCGCCATGATGTAGGAGTGAGCTTGCTCGCGATCGGGTTCTTTTAGGCTCGTATGTTGACCAGAACCACGCCGATCGCGAGCAAGCTCACTCCTGCTAAAGCAAGGTAACGCCTATAACAACGGCGCCACCGTCGGCTCATTCCGTGGCCACGCATCCAGCACGGCCTTGAACAGGGTCGCCAGCGGGATCGCAAAGAAAATCCCCCAGAAACCCCACAGCCCGCCGAACAACAGCACGGCGCAGATGATCGCCACCGGGTGCAGGCTCACGGTCTGGGAGAACAGCAGCGGCACCAGCACATTGCCGTCCAGGGTCTGGATGATGCCGTAGACCGCCATCAGATAGATGAACTGATCGCTCCAGCCCCACTGGAACAGCGCGATGAACGCCACCGGCACCGTCACCACCACAGCGCCCACATAGGGTACTACCACTGAAATCCCCACCAGCATCGCCAGCAACGCCGAATAATTCAGGCCCATGGTCACGAAGGCGATGTAGGTCACCCCGCCACAGATGAAGATCTCGATGACCTTGCCGCGAATGTAGTTGGCGATCTGCCGGTTCATTTCCTCGGCCACATGGGTAATCAGCGTGCGTTCGCGGGGCAGATAGCCCCTCGCCCAGCGGCTGATCATCCGACGGTCCTTGAGGAAGAAGAACACCAGGATCGGCACCAGCACCAGGTAGATCATCATGTTGACCAACAGCGGCAAGCTGGACAGGGAAAACGTCAGTGCCCATTGCCCGAACTTTCCGACCTCACCGCGAGCCACTTCTATTGCCTGCAAGACCTGCTCGTCCGACACCAGATGCGGGTAGCGCTCCGGCAGCAGCAACAGCAACGACTGCCATTTGGCGAGCATCCCAGGCAATTCGTTGAACAAGGTAATGAGCTGGCGCCACAGCAAAGGCACGAGCACCAGCAGAAACAGCGCCAGCGCCCCCATGGATAAAGCGAAGACCAGCCCCACTGCGCCACCTTCCGGCACCCGCAGGCGTTCAAGCAGATTGACCAGCCCCTGCATCAGAAAAGCGAGCACCAACCCGGCCAACACCGGCGCGAGCATGCCGCCGAGGGTGAGCACAACGGTAAATCCGAGAACCAACAGCACTGCCAGCACCACCGCTTCCTCATCGGAAAAGTAGCGCTGTATCCAGTCGCGAAGCACTTTGAACATCAAGAATCCTAAAGGGGTTGCGAGGGGTCAGAAACGCTCAGGCCTTGCGCAGCCAATACCGATAAATGCCGTCAGCGTCTTCTTCATGCAGCAGCACATGCCCGGCCAGTTTTGCGAATGTACGGAAGTCGCGCTGCGAACCGGCATCGGTGGCCGTCACTTTGAGGACCGCGCCGCTGGCCAGACGGTTGAGTTCCATCTTGGCCTTGAGCAAGGGAAGCGGGCAGTTGAGACCGCTGGCGTCGAGCTCTGCATCGCAGGTAGCGGGGTGTCCTACAGCGTCAGACATCGTTTCTCTCCGGATAGACACATCCGCCCTCGCACAAAAGCAAACGGGCGGAAGAACATTCTCACAAGTTTTCCAGAATACCCCACTCTGGTCAGCAAGCCATTGAGCCAGCTACAGTGACGCCTTTCTGCCCCAGAGTTTCGTGCATGAATTTTTTGCGCCCCACGCTGCTGACCCTCGCCTGCCTGCTGGCAGCGCCGAGCTTTGCAGAAGATGACCTGCCCTCCCTCGGCGACGCGAGTTCATCCATCGTTTCTCCCCAGCAAGAACACGACCTGGGGCGCGCCTGGCTCGGGCTGTTGCGTTCTGAAGTGGCGCAGCTGTCCGACCCACTGCTCAAGGACTACGTCGAGTCTTCAGTTTATCGGCTCGCCGAAACCAGCCAGGTGCAGGACCGCAGGCTCGAATTCATCCTGATCAACACGCCAGAGATCAACGCCTTCGCAGCGCCCGGCGGGATCATCGGGGTCAACGGCGGGCTGTTCCTCCACGCGGAGACTGAAGGCGAATACGCCGCGGTCCTCGCCCACGAACTGGCTCACTTGTCGCAACGGCACTTCGCCAGGGGCGTGCAGGCGCAACAGCGCATGCAAGTGCCGGTGATGGCGGCGATGCTCGCCGGTATTGTCATGGCGGCAGCGGGTGCAGGCGATGCGGGAATCGCCGCCATTGCCAGCACCCAGGCCGCTGCAATTCAGGAGCAGGCCCGATTCTCCCGGCAAAACGAAGCAGAAGCAGACCGCATCGGCATCCTCAATCTGGAAAAGGCCGGCTACGACCCGCGCAATATGCCGACCATGTTCGAGCGTTTGGCGCGCCAATATCGCTACGACGCCAAGCCGCCGGAATTCCTGATGAGCCACCCGGTGACCGAGTCCCGTATCGCCGATACCCGCAACCGCGCCGAGCAAGCCAAACCCGGCGGCAAGGAAGACAGCCCCACGTATCAGCTGATGCGCGCGCGCACTGTGCTGATTTACGAAGAAACCCCCGGCATGGCCGCCAAGCGTTTCCGCGCGCAACTGGCCGAGAACCCGAAAAACGACGCGGCTCGCTACGGCCTGGCACTGGCCCAGACCAAAGCGGGGCAACTGAATGAAGGGCGCGAGACGCTGAAGCCTTTGCTCGACAAGGCGCCGGACAACATTGCCTATAACCTCGCTGCCGTGAATCTGGACATCTCCAACAACCGCCTGCCCGATGCTCAGCAGCGGGTGGACCGAATGCTGAACCTGTACCCCGACAACTACCCGCTCAATCAGGCGAAAGTCGATGTCTTGCTCAAGCAGTCCAAGGCGCCCGAGGCGCTGAAGTCTCTGGAAATTTTGCTGAAGAGCCGCCCGGACGATCCGGACATATGGAACCAGGTGGCTGACACCCGCGGTCTGTCGGGCAACACCATCGGCCTGCACCAGGCCCGTGCGGAATACTTCGCGCTGATGGGCGATTTCAAGCAGGCGATTCAGCAGCTTGAATTCGCCAAGCGCCGGGCGAACAACAACTTCCAGCTGGCCTCACGCATCGACGCGCGGCAGCAGGAGATCATCGCCCAGGAACGGGCGGTGAAGGACATGATGAACTGAAGCGAGCTACGAGCGGCAAGCTATAAGCTGCAAGCTGAAATGCGGCGAGTTGGCTTTTCGCTTTTCGCTTTTCGCTTTTCGCTTTTCGCTTTTCGCTTTTCGCTTTTCGCTTTTCGCTTTTCGCTTTTCGCTTTTCGCTTTTCGCTTTTCGCTTTTCGCTTTTCGCTTGAAGCTTGAAGCTTGAAGCTTGAAGCTTGAAGCTTGAAGCTTGCGGCTGTTACTCAAGCATTACCCGAGCTTTTCATGCGTGCCGCCTGGGTAAAGTCGAGCATGCGCTGCAACGGCCGAACGGCGTGAGGAATGACAGCCGGGTCGACGAAGATCTCATTGATGCCTTCGCGCAAACACTGAAGCGTGCGCGCCAGGGTGTTCATCGCCATCCACGGGCAATGGGCACAACTGCGGCAGGCGGCGCCATTGCCGGCCGTGGGCGCTTCGATGAAGACCTTGTCCGGGCACAGCTGCTGCATCTTGTAGAAGATGCCGCGATCGGTAGCGACGATGAAGGTGGTGTTCGGCAGCGTCTGCGCCGCCTTGATCAGCTGGCTAGTCGAGCCCACCGCGTCCGCCAGATCAATGACCGACTCGGGCGATTCCGGGTGCACCAGAATGGCCGCATCCGGGTACAAGGCCTTCATGTCCTCCAACTGCCGGGATTTAAACTCCTCGTGCACGATGCAGGCGCCGTCCCACAACAGCATGTCGGCGCCGGTTTCGCGCTGGATGTAACGGCCCAGATGCTTGTCGGGCGCCCAGATGATCTTCTCGCCGTTGTCCATCAGGCTCTCGACGATCTCCAGCGCGCAACTGGACGTCACCACCCAGTCGGCACGGGCTTTTACGGCGGCGGAGGTGTTGGCGTAAACCACCACGGTGCGCTCGGGATGCTGATCGCAGAACGTAGCAAACTCATCGACCGGGCAACCGAGGTCCAGTGAGCAGGTCGCTTCGAGGGTCGGCATCAGGATGCGTTTTTCGGGGGTCAGAATTTTTGCGGTTTCGCCCATGAAACGCACCCCGGCGACCAGCACGGTTTTCGCCGGATGGTTTTTGCCGAAACGCGCCATCTCTAGAGAGTCCGAGACGCAACCGCCGGTTTCTTCCGCCAGCGCCTGAATCACCGGATCGCAGTAGTAGTGCGCCACCAGCACAGCGTCCTGAGCCTTAAGCTCGGCGGCGATCAAGCGGCGGTACTCCGCTTCCTCGTCCGCACTCAGGATTTTGGGCTGTTTGGCGTCCAGGTGCGCTTGGACCAGGAGGCGTTCAGAAATGTGTGTCATGTCGATAGACCTGAATGCGCGGACGGAGAGTCAGCATGATAAGAAAACGGCCGGGAAGTTAGCACGGGATCTGTTGAGCGATCACTTACCGGCGGTCCCACTGAATTAACGCAGGCGCCAATACCTCAACCCTGGGACAACGCGAAAAAGCGCACGTAATGGTTGGAACGAGTCACCCAAAAAAGCACCGAAACCCTCAAGCCCGCCATTCAATGGCAGAATCTGCGTCAATGGACAGTTTTGGAGCCCCTCATGCTGAGCGTATTTGAACGACGACTCGACCCCTTCCCACCCGACGAAGCACCCCCGCCGCCTGTGGGGCTGGTTCGGTTTCTGTGGGCCTGCACCCGGGGAGCGCGTGGTTACATTCTCGCCCTTGCAGTGCTCAGCGCCTGTGTGTCGCTCTACGAAGCCTGGCTTTTTTCGTTCCTCGGCCAAGTGGTCGATCTGCTGTCGACCTGGAAGGACGGCGGCGCCACTGCGGGTGAGGAAAGTAGGGCGCTGTGGGGCATCGGCATTGTGCTGGTGATCAGCGTCGGGCTGGTGGCCTTGCGCACGATGGTTCAGCACCAGGTGCTGGCGATCAACCTGCCGCTGCGACTGCGCTGGGACTTTCACCGCCTGATGCTGCGGCAAAGCCTGTCGTTCTTTTCCGATGAATTTTCCGGCCGAGTCACCACCAAGGTCATGCAGACCGCGCTGGCGGTGCGGGACGTGCTGTTCACCCTGATTGAAATCGCGCCTGGCATCGGCGTTTATTTCATCGCCATCATCGCGCTGGCCGGCGGATTCGCCTTGAAGCTGATGCTACCGTTCCTTGCCTGGATCGTGTTGTTCGGCCTGGCCATGCTGTATTTCGTGCCGCGCCTGGGCAAAGTCGGTCAGGAGCAGGCCAACGCGCGGTCGTCGATGACCGGGCGAATTTCCGATGCCTACACCAACATCACCACGGTGAAGCTGTTCTCCCACTCCAAACGCGAAGCGCAGTTTGCCCGCGCGGCGATGGAGGACTTCAAGCAGACCGGCTTTCGCCAGATGCGTCTGGTGAGCCAGTTCGAGATCGTCAATCAGGCGCTGGTGGTGGCGTTGATTCTGGGCGCGGGCGGTTATGCCCTGTGGCTGTGGCATCAGGGCGATGTGGGCACCGGCGCGGTGGCGGCAATTACCGCCATGGCGCTGCGGATCAACGGCATGTCCCACTGGATCATGTGGCAGATGACGTCGTTGTTCGAGAACATCGGCACGGTGCAGGACGGCATGGCGACGCTGACTCAGGGCCCCAAAGTGCAGGACGCGCCAGATGCAGCGGTGTTGAAGAGCAACGGCGGCGCGGTAACCTTCGACAACGTCAGCTTCAATTACAACGGCGAGCGTCAGGTGCTGGACGGTTTGAACCTGGCGATCCGGCCGGGCGAGAAGATCGGGCTGGTCGGCCGCTCAGGTGCCGGCAAATCCACGCTGATCAATCTGCTGTTGCGCTTCTATGACGTGGACAGCGGCGAGATTCGCATTGATGGGCAGAACATCAGGCAGGTCACGCAGGACAGCCTGCGCAGCGCCATCGGCATGGTCACGCAAGATACGTCGCTGCTGCATCGGTCCATTCGCGACAACATCGCGTATGGCCGACCTGATGCCACCGATGAGGAAATCCACACCGCTGCGGCTAACGCTCAAGCAGATGGCTTCATCGCCCAGCTCAGCGACAAGCATGGTCACAGCGGCTACGACACGCTGGTCGGTGAGCGCGGCATCAAGCTGTCGGGCGGCCAGCGCCAACGGGTTGCCATTGCGCGCGTGATGCTGAAGAACGCGCCGATCCTGTTGCTGGACGAAGCCACCAGCGCGCTGGATTCGGAAGTCGAAGTGGCCATTCAGGAAAGCCTCGACGAAATGATGAAGGGCAAGACCGTGATCGCCATTGCTCACCGGCTGTCGACCATTGCGGCCATGGACCGGCTCATCGTGATGGACGACGGGCGCATCATCGAACAGGGCACCCACGCTGAACTGCTCAACAAGAACGGCACATACGCGCGGCTGTGGCATCACCAGAGCGGCGGGTTTCTGGGGGAAGATCAGGGCGTGCCAGAAGCGGTGGATCAGGTATAGCGGGCACGCTCGCGATAGAACTGCGTCCAACGACGGCTCTCGGGCAACGCCGTCGTTGGAGGTCGCCCCCGCCGACACAGAACATCATCGCTCATCAGAATCAGCTAGTAGACCGACTTACTAGGATGTATTCTCCGAGCCATGAATACTCCTCAAACACGTGGTTCATCTGATGTCCGTCAAGGAATCCTCGACGTCGGCCAACGCATCATGGCCGCAAAGGGGTATTCCGGCGTAGGCCTGAACGAAATTCTTGCCGCCGCGGGCGTGCCGAAAGGCTCCTTCTATCATTACTTCGGCTCCAAGGATGCCTTCGGCGAGGCGTTGCTCGAACACTATTTCGACGACTACCTCGCTGATATCGATCGCATCCTCGGCGAGCCCGGGCTGCCCATGGGCGAGCGCCTGATGAATTACTGGCGGGTCTGGCAAGACACGCAGTCGTTCCAGGAATGCCAGGGCAAATGCCTGGCCGTGAAGCTTGGCGTTGAAGTGGCCGATCTGTCGGAGACCATGCGTGCCGTCCTCAAGCGCGGAACGTCCGGGATTACTGACCGCCTTGGCAGCGCGATCGAGGCTGGCGTTGCCGACGGCTCGCTGCCCGCCTGCGACAACCCTTACGCTGTTGCGCAAAGCCTGTACCAGCTGTGGGTCGGTGCCAGCGTGATGGTCAAGATCGAAAGAAGCCTCGCGCCCTTCGAGACGGCCATGGCCACCACGCGCACGATCCTGCGCCTTAACTGATCAGCCCCCCAGTGTCCCGCCGTTCTCTTTGGCTTCGTTTCAAATCTGCATAGCGCCCGCCGGTCTCTCCTGACCGGCTTTGTATCGTCGACGCCCCCCCACGACTGAGCACCTCGAAAAAAAGGCCCTCTGAAATAATTTGAAAATAACTATAGACGACTGGTCTACTCAGAGTTAAGGTGTACCCACATTAACCCGCCGCCACAAGGACTGACGTGATGAAAACCAGAACAACGATCACCGCTCTCGCCACTGCCGTGACACTGCTTGCAGCCGCTGGATTCGCGTCAGCCCAAGATCGCCCTGCCACTCCGCTGACCGCCAAGACAGTAGTGCTGGTACACGGCGCTTTCGCCGACGGCTCTTCCTGGAACAAAGTGATTCCGCTGCTGGAAAAAGCCGGTCTGAATGTGGTGGCGGTGCAGAACCCGTTGGACTCCCTGGACGGCGATGTCGCTGTCACCAAGCGCGCCATTGCCGCTGCGCAGGGTCCGGTGGTTCTCGTGGGCCATTCCTGGGCAGGCGCAGTCATCACCGACGCTGGCGTCAACGACAAAGTCCGCTCGCTGGTGTACGTCGCCGCTTACGCCCCGGATGATGGCCAGTCAGTGTTCGATGCCGTGAAAGGCTATCCCGACATGCCCGGCCAGGCCTCCTTCGTGAAAGACGCAGATGGCTACGTGAAAGTCAGCGACGAAGGCGTCGCCAAATTCTTCGCCCCTGATCTGCCCCGCGCCGAACAGAAACTTGTCGCCGCCACCCAAGGTGCGCTGAACATCAAAGCGCTGAGCCAGCCCATCCCCCACGCTGCCTGGCACAAGGTGCCCTCCTTTGCGGTGGTCGCCACAAACGACCAGATCATCTCGCCACAATTGCAGCGCGATCAGGTGAAGCGCCTGCACGCCGACTCCATCGAGGTCCCTTCAAGCCACGTTGCGATGCTGGCCTATCCCAAGGCCGTGGCTGACTTGATCATAAAAGCTGCCAAGTGATTTCGAATTACCGTTGAACTAGACGACTAGTCTATTAATCCAAGTGAATGATGCTTTACCTTTTGGCTGCTGCTCGGCAGTCGCATACCTAAATCGAAAAGGAAATAACCGATGAAAGTTCTTATGGTTCTGACTTCCCATGACACCCTCGGCAACACCGGCCGCCCTACCGGCTTCTGGCTGGAAGAGCTGGCAGCGCCCTACTATGCGTTCAGCGACATCAACGCCGAAATCGTTCTGGCTTCGCCACAGGGCGGGCAACCTCCGCTGGACCCGAAGAGCAACGAGCCTGACTTCCAGACCGACCTGACCCGTCGTTTCGAGAAAGACGAAACCGCCAAAGCCCTGCTCGCCAACACCGTTCGCCTGGACAGCGTGTCCCAGGCAGATTTCGACGCTGTGTTCTACCCAGGCGGCCATGGTCCTCTGTGGGATCTGGCTGAAGACAAAAATTCCGTCCAGCTTATTGAATCGTTCATCGCCGCCAACAAGCCTGTCGCCGTCGTATGTCATGCCCCTGGCGTGCTGCGCCACGTGCAGAACGCCGACGGCACGCCGCTGGTTAAGGGCAAAAAGGTCACCGGCTTTGCCAACAGCGAAGAGGAAGCCGTAGGCCTGACCAATGTGGTGCCTTTCCTGGTGGAAGACGAGCTGAAATCACTGGGCGGCGTCTACTCCAAAGGTCCGGATTGGGCTTCGTACGTCCTCACCGATGGTCTGCTGATCACCGGCCAGAACCCTGCTTCCTCCGGCCCTGTGGCAGACGTGCTGATCAAGGCACTGCAAAACAAATCGGCCTGATCGCCGCCCGGCGCGAGGGGTGTTCGCACCCCTCCCCGCTTTTCACCTTTGCACCGAGATAACCGCCATGAACTGGTAATGAACGGATTCAACCCGACCCCAGGCCCGACTTTATGTCGGGCTTTTGTCGTTTCTGGAGGGAGGCGAATAATCAAACAAACACGGCTTCGACGGGTCTACCACGCCAGTGACGGGCATTGATGAACGCTCACGATGCCCGATGCAACTGGATCTGCCGTTGACGGCGGTGGCAGTGCCAAACCCTCTATCGCGAGAAAAATAATGGCTCAGGCAAAGAAAACAGCACTGCAAAGTGAAGCGGATGCGGCGGTTGTCATGACCCCCCATGGCACCTATGACAGCTACACCGGCACAGCCCATAACGACACCATCACGGGTACCACAAAGCGGGACTTCATCTTTGGCGGCGGTGGCGACGACATCCTCATCGGTCAGGGAGGGGATCCCGATCCGTTCAGCAACGCACAGGATCGCTACAACGGCGGCGCAGGCGTCGATACGATCACCAGCCACTCCGCCTATGTCTACGGGAACACGTTCGTCTACACCTCGGTGACGGACAGCTACTTCGACAAACAGGGTTCCCATTCGGACTTGATCAAAAACTTCCAATCCACTGACGTACTTGACCTGACGGCCCTCGGGCTGGAGCGCGTTGGCAATGGCCACAACGGCGATCTGGCAGTGACCTACAACGCCGACGAGGACATTACCTATGTTCGCTCGCTGGATAAAAACGTCCAGGGCCAGGCATTCGAAGTACGACTGGAAGGCGATCACGCGGCTGAGCTTGGCACGCAAAATTTCGCCCTGCGTTACGACCTGACTGCAGAAAGCAATGGCCGCGAGCATGGGCTAAGCAACAAGCAATACGTCATCACCGGGACCGATGGCGACGACTTTCTGGTCGTTCCCCGCTCCGGCAACATCGTGACCGGTGGAGGTGGCGCGGACGACATGTCTGGCGGCGGTTCCCGTAACACGTTTGTCTTCGAGCATCTCACCGATAGCTTCGTGAACGACGGCACAGGCCAATCCAGCGTTGACCTCATCCACAATTTCAGACTCGGTGACGGTGATCTGCTGGACGTTTCGGCACTGGGGTTCACCGGCCTTGGTAATGGCTACAACGGCACGCTCAATTACAGCTACGACAATGAAGCTGGTTACGCGATTGCCCAATCCTTTGAAGCCGATGAAGATGGCAACCGATTCGCCGTGCACCTGACACAATACGACCGGGATCCGCTCACCGGTCTGCAGGACATGGATCGCTTCACCTTTGCCGGAGACAGTGCAGCAGATCGCGCCAGCCAGACGCTGACCGGCGATAACCACCGTGACACGTTCACCAATTCGACCGCAGGCGGCATCCTCGTCGGAGGCGGTGATGATGATCTGTTGGTGGGCAACACCGGGGTCGACACCTTCCGATACGTGGAGAAGAGCGACAGCTTCCGGGGCAATTCGGACTTCATCAAAAACTTCGACGCCACTCAGGATCGCATCGATGTTTCAGCGCTGGGTTACACAGGGCTTGGCGATGGCACCGATGGCACGCTCAAGGTGATCTACGACACCGCCCTGAACCGCACCTATCTCAAGGATTACGAAGCGGACGCTGACGGTAACCGATTCGAGATCAGTATCGTCAAGAACGTCGCCAAGGATTTCAGCGCCGATAACCTGATCGTGGCCGACCCGAACGCTGCGCACATCGAGCTTGTGGGTCTGGCCCCCGCCGACCTGCATCCGATCGGCTGAACCCGGAAACGCCCTTCCATATGGCAGGCATGAAAAAGCCGTCGCGGGTGCGACGGCTTTTTTGCAGCATGGGGCGCTGACAAAGGTTCTCCCCATGCTGGTATCGCTCACTGAATCTCAGTCAACGCTTTTGGCCCATACCGCTTGGGCGTTGGTGAACTCGCGCAGCCCGAAGTGGGACAGCTCGCGACCGTAACCACTCTTTTTGACGCCGCCCACCGGGATCCGCGCGTTGGTGGCCGGGAAACCATTGATGAACACGCCGCCGGTCTCAAGACGCCGGGCGATGCGTTGCGCGCGCGGGATGTCCTGGGTCCACAGGCTGCCGCCCAATCCGTAATCACTGGTGTTCGCCAGCACGATCGCCTCTTCGGCGTTGGCGGCAATGGTGATCGCGGCGACCGGGCCGAAGGTTTCTTCGTCGAATGCGGCCATGCCTGGCTTCACATCAGCCAGCACGGTGGGCGCGTAGAAGTTGCCGGGGCCGTCGATCTTCTTCCCGCCCAGCAGCAACGTCGCGCCGGCTGCAATCGTGCGTTGAACCTGACCATCCAGCTCATCGCGCAGATCAGCGCGGGCCATCGGGCCAACGTTGATTGCGCTGTCCAGCGGGTCGCCAATTTTCAGCTGCCCGACCGCTGTCACGAATTGACGCGTGAATTGCTCGGCGATCGGCGCCTCCAGAATGAAGCGCTTGGCCGCCAGACAGACCTGGCCGGCGTTCTGGAAACGCGCCTCGACGGCGGCCTTCACCGCAAGGTCGATATTGGCGTCAGCCAGCACAATAAAGGCGTCCGAACCGCCCAGCTCCAGCAGGCTCTTCTTGAGCGCCTTGCCCGCCGTGGCTGCCACGGCAGAACCTGCGCGCATGCTGCCCGTCAGGGTAACGGCGGCGATGCGCGGGTCTTCGATGGTGCGGGCCACGGTGTCGTTGTCAGCGATGAGGTTGGTGAACAGCCCTTTCGGAAAGCCCGCTGCTTCATACGCTTCTTGCAGCGCATAAGCCGAGCCCATGACGTTCGGCGCGTGCTTGAGCATGAAGCCATTGCCCGACAGCATGATCGGCCCGGACGCACGAATCACCTGCCACAGCGGGAAATTCCACGGCATCACCGCCAGCACGGTGCCGATCGGCAAGAAAGACACGTGGACCTCGTCGTCGCTGCCTACATTGACGGGCTCATCGGCAAGAATCCCCGGGCCGTTGTCGGCAATCCACTCAATGGTGGCCGCGCACTTCTCCACTTCTCCACGGGCCGCCGCCAGGGTCTTGCCCATTTCAGCGGTGATGAGCGCAGCGAAGGATTCCGAGCGCTCACGCAGGGTGTCCGCCAGACGGCGATAGGCCGCCACGCGCTCGCGCATCGGCGTGGCACGCCACAAACGAAAGGCCGCAGCATTCACATCCAGCAATTGCTCGACGTCGGTTTGCGTCTGGAAGGGGTAAGTGGCAATCAGCTCACCGGTGGCCGGGTTGCGTGATGTAGCGACGTTTGCGGGGGAGATCGGGCTCAGGTCAGACATCGTGATTACCTCGTTGGCGGTCGGTGCAGCACATGTGCGCTGCGATGACCGTCACTCTAGGCAAGCCCGAAAAAGCCAGTAAGGCGTCTTGTTATCCTATGACCGTGAGTCATAGGCAGTGTGGCGAGGAATGTAAGTCACCAGCGAGAGATCCGGCCGTCCTTCAGGCGTCAGCGCGACATAGGTGAAATCGATATGGCCGCTGATAGGATGCAGCAGACGCTTGCGACCCTCTTCAAAACCTTTGACCTCGGTGTCCTGCCACCACTCTTTGAATTCGGGGCTCAGGCCCGAAAGTTCTTCGATCAGGCTGTCGAACGGTGCCTTGTCCTGGGCCAGCGCGCGCGATGCCCGAAACGCACTGATCATGCCGCGCGCCATCTGCTCCCAATCCAGAATGATGGTTCGGTACGGGATGTACAGAAAAAGCAGACGCAGCGTGTTGCGCTCATGGGGCTGCAACGAACCGTAGTCGACAAACAGCTCGGCGATGGCGTCGTTCCACGCCAGAATGTCGAGCCGGGCGTTGCGCACATACGCTGGAATGGGGTTGATCGCCTGCACCAGCATTTCCAGGCCGGCCGTTACCCCGCCCCCGGTCGCAGCAGCCGGCACCTCCAGTGAGGACAGCGCATACAGATGCGCAGACTCCACACGATCAAGCTTGAGGACTTTGGAGATCCGTTGCAGCGCGTCCGGCGAGGGCTGAATGTCGCGGCCCTGTTCAAGCCAGGTGTACCAGCTGACGCTGACCCCGGCGAGCGCCGCTACCTCTTCGCGACGCAATCCGGGCGTGCGCCGCGGCCCTTCCGGCAGACCGAAGTCCTTCGGATCAAGCCGCGCCCGCCGGCTGGACAGGAAATTGCCGAACTCGCGGCGCTGCTCTATCGACGGTCTTTTCGCCATAACTCACTCTTGATCCCTGCGGTCGTTGATCGCCGACAATCAGGCATCGTGGGTCAAGCTCTGGCGTGGGTCAAGCCGGTCAGGGTATCGGCGATGGCTTTAGTGCGCCGGGCCGTGCCTTCGGTGGCCTGGTTAGAATGTTCCAGAGAGTCGAGCATTTCGCGCAGCGCGCCGACGCCGGTGGACTGGTCCTCGATCTGCTGCGCCACCCGCTGGATCTCGCTGGAGAGCAGGTCGATGTCGACGCCGATTTCCGCCGCGTTCTTGCGGGTGATTTCCGCCAGCTTGCGCACTTCGTCGGCGACCACCGCAAAGCCTCGGCCCAGATCCCCTGCCCGTGCGGCTTCAATGGCGGCGTTGAGCGCCAGCAGATTGGTCTGGCCGGCGATCTGTTGAATCACCTGCACGATGGACTGGATGCGCAGGCTCGATTCCGCAAGGGCTCGTGCGCCGACCACTGCTTCGTCCGCCTGGCTGACCAGCGCTACAACGGTATTGCCGGCGTTTGTCGAGACGGTGTTCTGCTGGTCAATCGTACCGGCGAGATCGTCCATCGACAGGTGCAGCTCGCCGGAGTAGTGCTTGATTTGCGTGGACATCTCTTCCTGCTGCTGACCGGCCTGGGCAAGCACCCGACCCAGTGCGGCGAGGCCTTCGAAGACAGGCAGGATTTTGGTATCCAGCCCGCGGGTATCCAGGGCGTTGTTGAAATCGTTGAGCTTGAACGACTCGATCTGCTTCACGATGACGTGATTCAAGCCCACCATTTTCTTGAGCTGACGGCGCAGGAAAAACGCCTTGAATTCGCCATAGTGGGCAATGAAATTGTCCACGTACTCATCCGTGAATGACGCGCCTTTTGCCACGCGAAAGAAGAAGATCGCGGTGAGCGTCTGGTTTAGGTTCAGGCCGAGAATTTCACCAAAGGTCGAGAAACCCACCAGCGGTACGTCACCGAACAATCCGGTCATGCTGCCCAGGTCCTTGCCGTTGTTGGCCCGACGCAAGATGCAGTCGTTGAGGATCGCCGCGACGGGCTGCCCGCCTTTGCCGCGCAGGAATTGCTCGTAATCCACGCGGGTGGCTTCGCGCAACGGCGTGCGCTTGACCATTACCAGTTCCTCGCCGGGAGCCACGTCGCAGAACAGCTGAATGATCTGCTGCGCATGGTCGATGCGGGCGATGGAGCGCACGAACAACTCGCTGCCCACCCGAATGGCAAAGGAGTAATCAGCCAGGTTCTTCTCGAGGGCGTGGGCGTCACAATCGAAGGCGTTACACAGCGCCTGGACCATGCTCATGATGTTGCCCTTGCTGTCGATCACCTGATCGATAGTGCGGTCTTCGACAGATGCGGTCAGGACACTGAAGGTCAGCCCGGCGGGCTGGAAATTCTGACTTTTGAACACGCCAAACCGTATGTCGGCGGCGGTCTTGATGAAGACAATCTGCGCATGATTCTGATAGCTGCGCTGGCCGTCGTGGATCAGCGTCTTCTTGAAATCCGACTTGCCGCCGGCGGAGCCTCCTACAAAGAGGCAGGGAAAGCGCCCGGATTCATACAGCGCTTCCATGAAGAACGATTCGGACGCTGACAAGCCATCGAACACCACATAGGCCAAGGTGTCGCGATGATCGATGGTGGTGCTGACCTGCGCACGCTTGATGTTGTTGACCAGTTTTTCGATGCGCTCACGCATCTCCATGCGCTTGCCTCCGCCGCGGATGTCTTCGCATTCCAGCGGCACCATCACCACTTCAGCGGAGGCAATTACGCTGCGTTCGAAGAGCTGCAGAACGATGCGGTCCCATCGATCGCCGGTCGCACAATACAAACCGGTCGCACTGTTGCACAGCTCGCCGGAGGTGGTGCACAGGCTCAGCACGCTGTCGGGAAAGCGCTGCTTGATACGCGCAGCGACTTGATCGATATCCAGGTGCGGAGAGACGAAGCCTGTCACCAGAACGGGAGCCGAACGCACGGCCGCGAGGGCACGGTCCAGTTCGCCAGCAGTGCAATTAATGCTGATCGCTTCCTGGCGGTTGGCACGGGTTCGGTTAAAGAGATTGAATGGGTTCATCGTCGGCTCGCTAGAAAGGATCGCTGAGCGGATGCGTGCATACGCGACAGCTTTCCTCTGTATCGGCCGTGGAAAATCTGACTTGAAGGACAGGACGTGGCGTTGGTCGGAGGGTTCGAACCGAGGTCCGCACGATTGCTTCAGTTTTAATCGCCGTCGGTGTAATGGATCCCAAAGTCGTGGCGCCCCGGCGCCAGGTGCGGCTTGAGCGTGAGCGCCGGGATCTCATAATCGCCGGCATTCTGTCGACGAAACGGCAGTGGCGGATCGGTGAAGAGGTTATCCAGCCGCGTCGCATATTCAGCGCACAGCTGGTCGAACCGGACAGCGTCGACCTTGCCGGTTTTATAGATCGGGAAAGGCGGCAGGACTGTAAACCCGGGGTAAAACAGCACCCCGTGCTGTATCGGAAAGAGCACGTCATTCAACGCACCGTTCACCCCGCGTTTGCTGTAGTGAGACTCCCATCCGCCCATAGTGACCGCGAGCATCGCGCGCTTCCCGGCCATCCGGCCCTCGCCGTAGCGATCACCCCAATGGCTTTCACTGTGCTCGCCCACACCATAGGCAAAACCATAGGCATACACTCGATCGACCCAGCCCTTGAGGATCGCCGGCATCGAAAACCACCACAGTGGAAACTGGAACACCACGGCATCAGCCCACTGTAACTTGGCTTGCTCAATCTCGATGTCGTGGGGCTGGACACCGGCGGAGAACACTCGGTGTGACTCAACGGCGGGATTGAAAGGCGTGCTGGGGTCGTAACCAGGTGCGTCGTCAGGGTCAAGCGCCGCCTTCCACTTCATTTTGTAGAGATCCGATATTTCCACTTCATGGCCAGCCGCCTTGAGATGGGCGATCGCAAAGTCCCTCAGCGAGCCATTGAGAGAGCGAGATTCAGGGTGGGCGTAGATCAACAGTATGTTCACAAGAGGCTCCGGATGGGATGGATGCCTCACCGTAGCGGCGATCGCGCTATGCTAGAAATGAATTCCCGAAACAGCTGGTATTTGCATGCACAATATCTTGCGCCGACTGGACCTCAATCTGCTGCTGACGCTCGATGTCTTGCTGGCTGAACTGAATGTGACGCGCGCGGCACGCGTCCTCAACCTATCGCAGCCAACTGTCAGCCTGCAGTTGGGCAGGCTCAGGGAGATGCTGGCCGATCCTCTGCTCTTGCCAGGCCCCCGAGGCATGCTGCCCACGGAACGCGCCCGCGAATTGCGCAAGCCGTTGAGCGAAGCGCTGGCAGCCTTGAACAGCGCATTGAGCCCTGCTGATGCATTTGACCCCGGATCCTCAAATCAAACCTGGAAAGTAGCCGCCAGCGACTACGCCACCACCGCTCTTGTCTGGCCGTCGCTGCGACGGATCAGGAACATCGCGCCGAAGACTCGGTTGGCGCTGCTGAACAAGCACCCTCTCGACCTTGCCAGCGACCTGGAAGGTGGTCGTCTCGATCTCGCTCTGCACATTCGCGACGAAGCTCCGCCGACGTTGCGTCAACGCTCGCTGGTCCACGAACGCTACGTCCTGGCCGGCCGGCACGGGCACCCAGCCTTCCAGTCAAAGCTGACCCTCAAAGCGTTTTGCGCCCTTGAACACGCCATCATGTCCCCCAACGGCGCAGGCTTTACTGGCACCACTGATCAGGCATTGGCGATCAAAGGTCTGCAACGCCAAGTGGTGTTGTCGGTGCCCAACTTCAACTCACTTATTTCGGCCCTGACGCACAGTGATCTGGTGGCAGTCGTGCCGCAGAGGATGGTGCAAGACGAGGCTGCCTTGCATGTCCAGGATCCTCCTCTCGTTATCCCCGGGTTTGAAATGTTGATGCTATGGCCAGAGCGCCTGCACCGCGATCCCGCGCACATGTGGCTGCGCGACCTCATCGCTTCAACGGTTGAAACGACTTCCTGCCTGCGGCACTGACACTGAGCTCTGCATCAGTCATGGACAATCCAAAAAATGACGCGGAGCTATCAAAACGATGCCACTGGCACGTACCTTGGGTAGACATTTTCAAGTAACCGCCCTTCAAGCTGAGCCATCAAGGAAAGTCCATTTGACAGCAAAGCCTCTTACTTCCCGTGACACCTGTCAGGTGCTGCGTGACATCGCCCTCGGCATTCGGGTGATGCGTCGGGTGGGCGGCGACGCTCAAGTCGACATCGACAGCGGCCTGATGACCGTAGAGGTTGATGGCTGGCTGGTCACGTTTTACAAAGAGCACAATGCCCTGGATCACTGCGACCGCTGCCTCAGCCCCGAAGGCCGTCTCTACATGTTTGACGCCCGCCAACGCTACGCCACTGATCCGCTTGAGCTGCTGAGCACTTGGGAACGCGGTCAGCTGGAAACGCTGCTCTCCCTTATCTAAGCGAACGCTCATACACCGCGCGTCAAAAGAAACGGCCTTGGCCCCATAGCATGGGACGATGGAACCAAAGCGGATCCGGTGCCACACACGCGGTATAAAGTCCAGAGCGGGTGGCGTATGTCGACGAAAGTGAGTGGGCCTGTTGATCAGATGTTCGGCTTGCATAACAGCGATTTTGGCTCGCCCCAAGGGCGTTTCGCTGATCAACGGCAAGCGGGCGCAGGCATCGATTTTGGTGCGTCGCCCGGTGCCGGTGCGCAGTCGGTGAGCTTCGGCGGACCCTCGCCGCACCACAGTGACAGCCGAGTGAATGCCAGCGAGCGCGCGGCCAATCCCACCGATCAGGACCTCGCTGCATCGGTACGTAATCTGGTCGAGCAAATCATGCAGGCGCTCGCACAGTTCATGCAGCAAAGTCGGGGCGATACGGGCGCATCTTCCCCAGGCGGTGGCAGTCCGCAAGGCAAGTCAGCGGCAGTCTCGGCAGCTGGTCAGCCGATGGCAGCGAACGCTGTGTCCCAACAGCCGGCTGCAACGCCAGGGTTAACCCAGGCGCAATCGACCGCTCCTCATGCCTCCATTCCTGCGCCGGACACGTTGACGGCCTCCAAGCCCGCAACTGCGCCTGAATCCGTAGGCAAGCCGGGCGCTGTGGGCGACGCCGCCACCGCTGGCAGCGGGCCTTACTCGCTCAATATCACCAATACTCAAGACCACGCGATAAAGATTGGCCAGTTCGACAAGAATGAAAAACTGGTAGGCGAACTGTCACTCGAGCCTGGGCAGAGAGGGACGATGAAGTACGAGGCAGATACGACGGGCCTGCTCAAACAGGCCGACGCGGACGGCAACTACAAGCCTGATGCGAGCCGCCTGGAGTTCTACAACGGCTTCATCAATACCAGCGACATCGATGGCCGCAACGCGGCAATCCATGCGACTGACGGCAAAGGGTTTGAGGTCGGTGACAAGCAAAGTATTGCTGACAACGCACCTGACAGCATCACGTCCCTGGACTCCGCCGGGAACAAAACAATCGCCGGATGGTACGACGGGTCCACGGAGAAGATGAAACAGGGGGGCGCGTTCCTGACCAAAGCACTGGGCACTGGAATGACCTATCAGCATCCAAATGACGACACCTTGGGCCAGGGCAGCAACCCTATGCGGCACACTGACTCGATGTCCCTGGACGTGACGTTCGGCAAGGCGTGAGATTGATGCGAGGGGCGATGAGTTTTTGAGTCAGGCCCGGCGCTGCTTTCAGGCAGGCAAAAAAAAATCTGGAAATCCGCATTTGCATGGGCCTTCCAGATTTTCGAAATGGTGGGTCGTGTGGGATTCGAACCTACGACCAATTGGTTAAAAGCCAACTGCTCTACCAACTGAGCTAACGACCCGCTTCGTTGTGGCGCGTATATTACTGATATTTCACAGTAATTCAACACCCAAGCGAAAATAATTTAAAAATAACGCGTTGGGTCCGTCACGCCAGCCGCCGCGAAGCCCTCAGCGCGCAATCGGCAGCTGTCGCATTTCCCGCACGCACGTCCCTGCTCGTCGGCCTGATAGCAGGAAACCGTCAATGCGTAATCCACACCCAGACGCGTACCGGTTTTGACGATATCGGCCTTGCTTAGCATCTGCAGCGGCGCCTGTATCGTGAAGCCCTCACCTTCGACACCAGCCTTTGTGGCGAGATTGGCCATGCGCTCGAACGACTCGACGAACTCCGGACGGCAATCCGGGTAGCCGGAGTAATCCACGGCGTTGACGCCAATGAAGATGTCCCGGGCACCAAGCACTTCCGCCCAGCCCAACGCGAGAGAGAGGAAAACGGTATTGCGCGCCGGCACGTACGTGACCGGAATGCCCTCGCCCGGCGTCTCCGGCACCGCGATGTTGCTGTCGGTCAGCGCGGAACCGCCAATGCCATTGAGGTTAAGGCCGATGACCTTGTGTTCGACCACGCCCATATCCGCTGCTACACGCTCCGCCGCCTGCAGCTCGGCACGATGCCGTTGGCCGTAGTCAAAACTCATCGTGTAGCAGCTGAAGCCATCGGCCTTGGCCATCGCCACCACGGTGGCCGAGTCCAGCCCGCCAGACAGCAGGATTACCGCTCTTTTCTCAGTCATCGGTTGCTCACTCATTTATCGCCCCGGCTCGTCGTTCCACAGGATTTTGTGCAACTGCAACTGCAGACGCACCGGAAGGTTGTCGGCCACGATCCAGTCGGCCAGGTCTCTGACGTTCAGATCGCGGTGGACAGGGGAAAACAGCACTTCGCCGGCACGACGGTCCAAACCGTACTGAATGATCTTCGAGACGGCCCAGTCGTAGTCTTCTCGCGAACAAATCACGAATTTGATCTGGTCGTTGGACGTGAGCAGCTCGATATTTTCGTATCGATTGCGCGCCACTTCTTTTGAACCCGGGGTTTTCAGGTCGACGACACGGCTCACGCGGGGATCGACCTTGGAGATGTCCAGCGCGCCACTGGTTTCCAGCGAAACCTCGTAGCCCGCGTCACACAGCCGCTGAAGCAAAGGGATGGCGTTTGGCTGCGCCAAGGGCTCGCCGCCTGTGACGCAGACGTAGCGCGGGCGGTAGCTGGCAACCTGCTCCATCAGTGAATCGAGAGTCTGGATGGTTCCGCCCGTGAAGGCGTATTCGCTGTCGCAATAACCGCAACGCAATGGACAGCCGGTGAGACGCACGAAAACGGTAGGCAAGCCTGCCGTGCGCGTTTCACCCTGCAAAGAGTAGAAAACTTCGGTGATGCGTAATGTGTCTTGCATAAGGGCCACGGGCGTAACGGCTAAACAGGCCATCCGCCTCCGTCAGGCACTTCTGTACACCCTGCACACGCAGAATCCACGGAAGCGTAGTCAATACCGGAATTTCGGGGGCGGAATTCTAACGAAGAAAGCCGCGCAATGCGCGGCTTTCTTGAATCAGCGGTCAGATTGCCTGGCAATCAGAGACGCTGCAGGTCCCGCTGTGCCAGCTGAGCGGCTGAACTGGCCGGGTACTGAGCAACAACTTGCTGAAGGATACCCTTCACTTTGTCGGTGTGACCCAGGCGACGTTCAACGTCCGCCAACTTGTACAGGGAATCAGGCACTTTGGCGTGCTTTGGGTAGAGCTGACTGACCTTTGCAAAGGCCTGACCGGCACCTTGAAGGTCGCCTTTGGCCAGGTTCACTTCGCCCAACCAGTATTGGGCGTTGCCCGCATACTGGCTGTTCGGGTATTTGCGCAAGAAAGCCGCAAACGCCTGACTGGCCTTGTCGAAATCCTTCGCTTTGATCAAGTCGAAAGCAGCGTCGTAATAGAGCTTTTCTTTCGCTGGGTCACCGGGCTCGCTGCTCGCCTGAGGCGCTTGAGCGGTTGATGACGCGGGTGCTCCGCCGGCATTGCTGCCGCCGTCGGAAGCAGAATTGTTGGCAGCTGATGGGGCAGATGCGCCTCCAGCTCCGATTCGGGAGTCGAGATCCTTATAACGATCCAGCGCTTCTTGCTTCATCTGCTGGATATCGTTCTGCTGGACTTCCACCATTCCACGCAAGCGCGAAATTTCGTCCTGCATTTGCTGCAACTGCATGAACAGCTGACCTTGCGCCGAAGGCGCGGCCGTAGCCGCACCTCCGGCGTAGGCGCCAGACGTACCATAACCCGATGGCGGATAACTGCTACCAGCAGAGCCAGAGTTGTCATCGACCACAGGAACCGCACCCATCGCTGCAAGAGGAAGGGTGAGAGCCAAAACGGTTAAAGCACGTCGGCACGTTCGCATGTCAAATTACTTACGCAGTTCGACGCGACGGTTTTGAGCCCACGATTGCTCGTCGTTACCGGTAGCAACTGGACGCTCTTCACCGTAGGAAACGAGTTCCAGCTGAGCTGGCGAAACGCCCTGCAGAACCAGGTAGCGTTGAACGGCTTTCGCACGACGCTCGCCCAGTGCCAGGTTGTATTCGCGAGTACCGCGTTCGTCGGTGTTGCCTTCCAGAACTACGCGAGCGCCGTTGGCTTTCAGGTCTTTGGCGTGAACGTCCAGAGCGCGCATGGCTTCTGGTTTCAGGTCAGAACTGTCGTATTCGAAGTAGAAAGTAGTGATAGCGCGCAGAGCAGCTTCTTCGCTCAAGCTGCCATCAACAGCGCCAGAGTTAGCGCCGTAACCAGCGTTAGGATCTACAGCAGCGCCGCCAGCACCGGCATTGTCGCCGCCTTTGGACGAGCAACCTACAGCTACGGCCATGGCCAGAGCCAGCGCAGCAAATTTACCAAACTTCAGCATTTCCATCGTAAAACTCCTAATGAACCCCAAGTGTGTTAAGTACAACGTAAAGCGCCGCGTCAGTTCAGGTAAGGGGACCAGGAAGGTTCTCTGACTTCGCCTTGAGCGGTAGGAAGCGGGAGCCTTACGCGTCCATTAATGGACACGAGCATCAAGACTCCCCGGCCCTGCTGGCGGGTGGCGTAGATTACCATGGTGCCGTTAGGCGCAACAGTAGGCGACTCATCAAGGTTGCTGTCTGTGAGGATTTTTACGCTACCGCGCTGCAAATCCTGAGCCGCCACCTTGAAGTTGGTGAAGCCATCTTGACGATGGATCATCACCAGAGTCTTTTCATCCGCCGATAACTTAGGGTTGGCATTGTAGTTACCGATGAAAGTAACGCGCTCTGCCCCTCCGCCATTAATATTGGTTTTATAAATTTGTGGCTTGCCGCCGCGATCAGACGTGAAGTAAAGCGTCGAGCCGTCTTTACCGAAGAACGGTTCTGTATCAATGGAGGAATCGTTGGTCACTCGCGACAATTGACGCGACGCCAGATTCATCACATAGATTTCCGGGTTGCCATCTTTCGACAAGACCATCGCCAGCTTGCTGCCGTCCGGGGACCACGCAGGCGCGCCGTTCAGGCCTTCGAAGTTGGTGATTTGCTCGCGGCGACCGGTGTCGATGTGCTGAACGAAAATGCGCGGACGCTTCTGCTCAAACGACACATAGGCAATGCGCTTGCCGTCCGGCGCAAAGCGTGGCGACAGGATCGGTTCACGGGACTGCAGCAGTGTCACCGCGCGGGCGCCGTCGTAGTCCGAACGCTGCAGCGTGTAGCGAGTGTTGTCAGTGGAGAAACGCTCGGCAGTCACGTACAGCATACGGGTCGAAAACGCACCCTTGATGCCGGTCAGTTTTTCGAACGACTGGTCGGCGATGTAGTGCGACATATCACGCAGCTGGTCAGCTGTGCCCGAAACGTTGCCGGTCAGAACCTGCTGCTCGGTGGCCACGTTGAACAGTGCGTATTGGACCTGCAGGCGACCGCCCGAAGGAACGATGCTGCCGACCATCACGTACTGCGCGCCCAGTGCTTTCCAGTCGCGGAAGATGACTTCGCTGGCCTGGCTTGGCTGGCTGATCATGTTTTCCTTTGGAATCGGCGAGTAGTAGCCCGAGTTCTGCAGGTCGTTGCCAATGATCTTGGCCATGTCTTCCGGCAGTACGCTGCCGCCCTGCAAGCCAAAAGGTACGACCGCGATAGGCGTGGCGCGGTCACTGCCGCTTGTTACCAGAATGTTCTTTTCGTCGGCAGCGGCGAAACCCGCTGCGCAACACAGAACGACAAGCATTCCTCGAAGAAGGTTAATCACAAGGCTAGGTCCTCAGGTGTGAATGTCATCTTGAATGAACGGTAAGGCGCGAAGTCCGAAGGCTTCATCCCCTGCATCTCTGTCAAACGACCAATATTCTTGACCGCCGCTACTGCTGAACTGTCGAAAGGACCATCGCCGCTGGACTTGCTCACCGTGACCGAAGTCAAGGTGCCGTCCGGCAACATGTTGATCTGCAGGACGACCGTCATGCCCTTGCGCGCAGAAGGTGGACGTGCCCAGCCTTCAGCGGCTCGAGAGCGAATCAAGTCATCGAAGCTGCCAGCCACTTCATCGCCACGCTCATCGGCCAGCGCCTGCTGGCGTTCCGGCTTATCGGAAAGCAGGTCGGCCAGTGCTTGCGCCTTCTTGTCTTCCGCCGATTTGCGGGCAGCGTCCTGCGCCTTCTTCTTCGCGTCCTCGGCCGACTTCTTCTTGGCATCCTCAGCCGCTTTCTTCTTCGCGTCTTCAGCAGCCTTTTTCTTGGCGTCGTCCGCAGCCTGCTTCTTCGCGTCCTCGGCAGCCTGTTTCTTGGCTTCCTCAGCGGCCGCACGCTTGGCGTCTTCCTCGGCTTTCTTCTTCGCGTCGTCTTCGGCTTTCTTCTTGGCTATATCAGCCAATTGTTTCTCTTCGGCGGTTTTCTTCGCGTCATCCGCTTTTTTGGCTTCGGCTTTCTTGGCGTCTTCCGCAGCCTTTTTAGCGTCATCGGCTTTTTTGGCGTCGTCAGCTTTCTTCGCTTCCTCGGCCTTTTGTTCTTCGGCTTTTTGAGCGGCATCGGCTTTCTTTTGTTCCGCCGCCTTCACCGCCTCTTGCTCAACTTTTTTCTGCTCCATCTGCTCGACTTCGGTTTGTCGCGCAGCGGATTTCTTCGCCTCACCGGCAAGCTTCTGGTTGGTCTGGGTGGTTGCCTGACTTTTTGATTTCAACTGATAGAGCGTTGCCTGGACAATCGGCCTGGCTTCAGGAAGCTCAGGCGTCATTGCGAAGCTGACGAACAACAAACCAAAAATCAGGACGTGCAGTCCTACCGCCCAGACGGACGGCCAGAAGTAGCTTTCCGAGGCGGACGGCTCTCGAATCGGCTGCATCAGGGGGCCTCGGTAATCAAACCAACGTTCCCGACCCCGGCCTTCTGCAACCCGCCCATCGTGCCCATCACGGCGCCGTAGTCGACCGTCTTGTCGCCACGGATGAACACTTGAGTCTGCTTGCCAGCGTCACGACCGGCAGCAATGATTTTGGTCACTGCGCTGGTCAGTTGCGGCAAGGTCATCGCCTTGTCCATTTGCTTGTCGGTGTCGACTTCGCTGCCAAGGTTCCAGTAATAGGTCTTGTCAGCCTTGATCGAGATCGTCAGGACCTGATTGTTGTTGTCCTGCGGCAAAGCCTCGCTGGAGACCTTGGGCAGATCAACTTTCACGCCCTGGTTGATCATCGGAGCCGTCACCATGAAGATGACCAGCAGCACCAGCATCACGTCGATGTACGGCACCACGTTCATTTCGGCGACCGGCTTGCGCTTGTTGCGTCGGCCGCGAGCGATTAAAGCCATTGGGAAATACCTGCTTATTCTTCGCTGGTGTGCACTTTACGGTGCAGGATCGCCTGGAACTCGTCGGCGAATGTGTAGTAGCGACCGATCAGGTTCTCGCCACGAGCGGCGAAGCGGTTGTAAGCGATGACCGCAGGGATCGCTGCGAACAGGCCGATAGCGGTGGCAATCAGTGCTTCGGCGATACCCGGTGCGACCGTGGCCAGAGTGGCTTGCTGCGCAGTGGCCAGACCGCGGAAGGAGTTCATGATGCCCCATACGGTACCGAACAGACCGATGTACGGGCTGGTGGAACCGACGGTTGCCAGGAACGGCAGGCTCTGCTCGAGCTTTTCTTCTTCACGGGAGATGGCAACGCGCATGGCACGGGCAACACCTTCCATCACCGCATCCGGATCGACGCCGGCCTGCTGACGCAGACGGGAGAACTCTTTGAAGCCCGCGCGGAAGATCTGCTCTACGCCGGAGTCAGGGTCCGGGTTGCTGCCAGCCTGACGGTAAAGCTTGGACAGATCGATGCCTGACCAGAAGCGCTCCTCGAAGCTGTCCAAGGCCTTACGCCCGGCGCGCAACATGGCGCTGCGCTGAAAAATCATGATCCACGAGGTGACCGAGGCGGCCACCAGGATCAGCATTACCAACTGCACAACCACGCTGGCATTGCTGACCAAACTCCACATGGAGGAATGGTCGACGACGTTAGCTTCCACGCTGTATCTCCTGCTCTGAATGTGTACCCGCGCCGCCCTGCCCGGCAAAGGCCGTGCGCAGAGCTTCGGGAATGGCCCGGGGTTTCAAACTGTCGGCGCGCACACACGCCACCAAAAACTGCCCTTCGCAGAGCAGCACATCATCCGCAGCCCGCCTGACCTGTTGCTGAAAGCGCAGGCTGGCGCGGTTCAATTCGATTACTTCGGCGCTGATCAGCAGTTCGTCGTCCAGCCGCGCGGGCTTGTGGTACCGAGCCTCGCTTGAATGCACGACGAACAACAGGTTCTCGATACCCGCCATTGCGGATTGGGCAAAGCCCAGTTCCCGCAGTCGCTCGGTTCGAGCCCGCTCCATGAATTTCAGGTAATTGACGTAATAAACGATGCCGCCGGCATCGGTGTCCTCGTAATAAACGCGACAACGATGTGCGAACGACTGAGCCCCGTTTTGCGCGCGCATACTCTAGTGCTTACTCCTCAGGTTGCCAATCCGGCCAGGCAACTGTTTTTCATCGTTTTTACTGCCTGCGCCACATCACTTTGCGGTGACTGCCCGTCAGACCACCAAACACCCGAATAAATCGGTTGATCGTGCATTTATTCGTCAGGGTCTTCGATCGGTTCATCCAGCACCGCACGGTCGCCCAGGCGCGAGGGGATGTTCAGACCGAAGTGCAAATACGCATGCCGCGTGACCATGCGACCGCGAGGTGTGCGCATCATATAGCCTTGCTGAATCAAATAGGGCTCCAGCACATCTTCAATTGTGTGTCGTTCTTCGCTGATGGCCGCCGCAAGGTTATCCACCCCGACCGGCCCGCCGTCGAACTTCTCGATCATCGTCAGCAGCAAGCGTCGATCCTGGTGATCGAATCCGCGCTCGTCGACGTCCAGCAGGTTCAGCGCGAGATCCGCAATGGCTTTGGTGATCTCGCCCTTGGCGCGTACTTCGGCGAAATCCCTCACCCGACGCAGCAGCCGATTGGCGATCCGCGGCGTACCCCGTGCACGACGGGCAATCTCGAATGCGCCTTCGTCCTCGATGTACAGCCCGAGAATTTTCGCCGAGCGCGACACAATCGTGGCCAGATCCGCAGTGCTGTAGAACTCAAGACGCTGCACGATACCGAAGCGGTCACGCAGCGGATTGGTCAGCATGCCTGCGCGAGTCGTCGCGCCGACCAGTGTGAACGGCGGCAGATCAAGCTTGATGGAGCGCGCCGCAGGGCCCTCACCGATCATGATGTCCAGCTGGAAATCTTCCATCGCCGGGTACAGCACTTCCTCAACGATGGGTGACAGACGGTGGATTTCATCGATGAACAGCACGTCGTGGGGCTCAAGATTGGTGAGAATCGCCGCAAGATCACCCGGTCGTTCAAGCACGGGGCCCGAGGTGCTCTTGATCGATACTCCCATTTCCTGGGCGATGATATGCGCCAGTGTGGTTTTACCCAGGCCTGGCGGACCGAAGATCAGCGTGTGATCCAGCGCTTCACTGCGCCCGCGCGCCGCCTGAATGAACAGTTCCATCTGCTCACGCACGGTGGGCTGACCAATGTAATCGGCCAGGCTCAGCGGCCGAATCGCACGGTCCAGTTGCTCGTCACGGTCACGCCCGGTCGCGGCGATCAGACGGTCGGCGTCTATCACTTACAGCATCCCCTTCAGTGCGCGGCGAATGAGGTCTTCGCTGCTGAGATTCTTGTCTTTTATCGCGGTCACCGCTTTGCTCGCCTCCTGGGGCTTGTAGCCCAGGGAAATCAACGCGCTGACAGCATCCGACTCGGCCGTCGCCACTGGAATCGGCGCGCCCGGCCCGTCCGACACGAGCGCGAAGGTACCTGGCAACGAATCCCACGCCTTGAAGCGATCCTTCAGCTCAACCAGCAACCGCTCGGCGGTCTTCTTGCCAACGCCCGGGACGCGGGTCAGCGCGGAGGTGTCCTGCGCCTGCACACAACGCACCAATTCGTCCACTTCCAGCGTCGACATCAGGGCCAGCGCCAGCTTCGGCCCGACGCCGTTCAGGCGAATCAGCTCGCGAAACATCTCGCGGTCACGCTTTTCGTAGAAACCGAACAGCAGGTGCGCGTCTTCGCGGACCACCAGATGGATATGCAGCGTCACGATTTCGCCCAGATGAGGCAGGCGATAGAGCGTGGTCATGGGCACTTCGACCTCGTAACCAACGCCGTTGACATCCAGTACCAGATGCGGCGGCTGCTTCTCGACCAACGTACCGCGTAGACGTCCAATCACGAATCAAATCCTTTCCAGATGCCCATCGCCAGGACGGGCCGTACTAACGCGAATAATGCCATCACAGCCGCAGACGTCCGCCACGACTGCGCGCCGTATTCAGGCCGTGAGGGATGAGGCTGGATCGGGTATGCGCGTGACACATGGCGATTGCCAGTGCATCCGACGCATCCACTTGAGGCTTGGTGGTCAGCTTGAGCAGGTGCATGACCATCATCATCACCTGATCCTTGTTGGCGCCGCCCGTTCCGGCGACGGCCTGCTTGACCTGAGTCGCGGTGTACTCGGCGATCTCCAGCCCTTCTTCGGCACCCGCAACAATCGCCGCACCGCGGGCCTGACCCAGCTTCAAGGCCGAGTCCGGGTTGCGCGCCATGAACACCTTCTCGATGCCCATCGTCACCGGGCCGTACGTCTGGATGACTTCGCGCACGCCGCGATACACGATCTGCAGCCGCTCATGGAGCAAGCCTGTGCCCGTGCGAATGCAGCCCGAGGCCACGTACTCGCAGCCGCGCCCGGTATCACGCACCACGCCAAACCCGGTAATTCTTGAACCGGGGTCGATACCTAAAATAAGAGTCATAACGCCTGCAGCTTGAGAGGTAACGCAAACAATTGGACGCAGCATAAAGGCAGAAGCCGGAGGCCGATAGCGTTGATCATCAACGCTTCGTGCGCTCCGGCCTCAAGTTCGAGCGGGCAAAGGATCAGCCGAGCTGCTCCAGCACCTCGTCCGGGATTTCAGCGTTGGAATAGACGTTCTGCACGTCATCCAGGTCTTCCAGCATATCGATCAGCTTGAGGACCTTTTCCGCCATGTCCAGATCGAGCACCGCACTGGTGGTCGGTTGCATCACGATTTCCGCATCGGCGGGCGTGAAACCAGCGGCTTCCAGCGCGTTGCGCACGGCATAGAAACTGGAGAACGAAGTGAACACGTCAATGGAGCCATCTTCGTGGGTGACTACGTCGTCAGCATCCGTTTCCATCGCAGCTTCGATCAGCGCGTCTTCATCCACGCCCGGTGCGAAGGATATCTGCCCCTTGCGCTCGAACAGATAAGACACCGAGCCGTCAGTCCCCAGGTTGCCGCCGCACTTGCTGAACGCATGACGCACGGCAGCCGCGGTCCGGTTGCGGTTATCAGTCATGGTTTCGACCATGACCGCAACGCCGCCGGGGCCGTAACCTTCGTAACCCAGTTCGACCATATCATCGGCATCGGCGGCGCCGGCACCACGAGCGATGGCGCGGTCGATGATGTCGCGACTCATGTTCGCGCCAAGGGCCTTGTCCTGCGCCAGACGCAAGCGCGGGTTCGACGCCGGATCACCGCCGCCCTGACGGGCAGCGACCGTCAGTTCGCGAATCCACTTGGTGAAGATCTTGCCTTTCTTGGCATCCTGACGCTCTTTGCGGTGCTTGATGTTCGCCCACTTGGAATGACCAGCCATAACACGCTCCAAACCTTGAAACACGCACGCACGCGCTTGATCGCTCAAACGCAGACGCTTTACTCGAATCAGTGCCCGAAATGGACGAGGCTCAGGGCGGACCGAATAGTCGGTCCGCCGAGCCCATGCCTAAAAGGCCGACACGGCTTACTCTGCCTTTGGCGTTTCGCGCAGGCGGATGTGCAGCTCGCGCAGTGCCTTGGCATCGACCACGCCCGGTGCCTGGGTCATCACATCCGCAGCACTCTGGGTTTTCGGGAAGGCAATGACTTCACGAATGGACTGAGCGCCGGTCATCAGCATAACCAGACGATCCAGACCGAACGCCAGACCACCGTGGGGCGGCGCGCCGTACTTCAGTGCGTCGAGCAGGAAGCCGAACTTCTCCTGCTGCTCGTCTTCGGAAATGCCCAGCAGACGGAACACGGCCTGCTGCATTTCCTTGCGGTGGATACGGATCGAACCGCCGCCCAACTCAGTGCCGTTCAGCACCATGTCGTACGCGCGGGACAGCGCGGTGGCAGGGTTGGCCTCAAGCTCTTCAGGCGAGCATTTCGGCGCGGTGAACGGGTGGTGCAGCGCGGAGAAGCTGCCGTCGTCGTTTTCCTCGAACATCGGGAAATCAACGACCCACATCGGCGCCCATTCACGGGTGAGCAGGTTCAGGTCGTGGCCCAGCTTGATGCGCAGAGCGCCCAGTGCTTCGCTGACGATTTTGAATTTGTCCGCGCCGAAGAACACGATGTCGCCGTCCACTGCGCCCACGCGATCGAGGATCACGTTGAGGCTGGCTTCCGGGATGTTCTTGACGATCGGCGACTGCAGGCCTTCGACGCCCTTGGCGCGCTCGTTGACCTTGATGTAGGCCAGACCTTTGGCGCCGTAGATGCCGACGAACTTGGTGTACTCGTCGATCTTGCTGCGCGGCATGCTTGCACCGCCGGGAACGCGCAGCGCCGTCACACGGCACTTCGGATCGTTGGCAGGACCGCTGAACACTTTGAAATCCACGGCCTGAAGCTGATCGGCAACGTCAACCAGTTCCAGCGGGTTACGCAGGTCTGGTTTGTCCGAGCCATAGCGGCGCATGGCTTCTTCGAAGGTCATGTGGGGGAAGTCATCGAACTCCACATCCAGCACTTCCTTGAAGAGCTTGCGGACCATGGTCTCGGTGATGCCCATGATGTCCTCTTCGTTGAGGAAGCTGGTCTCGATGTCGATCTGAGTGAATTCAGGCTGACGGTCGGCACGCAGGTCTTCGTCGCGGAAGCACTTGGCGATCTGGTAGTAACGGTCGAAACCGGCAACCATTAGCAGCTGTTTGAACAGCTGGGGCGATTGCGGCAAGGCGAAGAAGCTGCCTGGGTGGGTACGGCTTGGCACCAGATAGTCGCGAGCGCCTTCGGGCGTGGCGCGAGTGAGGATCGGCGTCTCGACATCGAGGAAGCCGTTGCCGTCCAGAAAGCCACGGATGCTGGAGGTGATGCGCGAGCGAAGACGCAGCTTTTCAGCCATCTCCGGACGACGCAGGTCGATGAAGCGATACCGCAGGCGGGTTTCTTCGCCGACGTCGGAGTATTCGTTAAGCGGGAACGGCGGGGTTTCCGACTCGTTGAGGACTTCCAGCTCATAGCCCAGCACTTCGATCGCGCCCGACGCCATGTTCGGGTTTACGGCGCCGGCAGGACGCGCACGTACCTTGCCGGTCAGCTTGACCACGTATTCGCTGCGAACACGGTCGGCGATGGCGAAGGTGTCCGCACGATCCGGATCGAAAACCACTTGGGCCAGACCTTCACGATCGCGAATGTCGAGGAAAATCACCCCCCCGTGGTCGCGACGGCGATGGACCCATCCGCAAAGGGTAATTTCCTGACCTTCCAGGCTCTCGTTCAGTTGGCCGCAATAATGGCTGCGCATCATGATCGTGTGTTCACTTCTCGTAATTCGGAATTCGATGGAGCTTTCGCCCGTCGCCGGTGCAAGGGTGCGCAAGCTTTGGCATGCAGTCCGACCTGACGGTCAGTTCCTGCCTTCCACAGTAAGGCGGGGGATTATATAGGGATAATCATCGCTGTGCAGCCGCGCAGCCCGATACCGGGCAAGAAGATGTCGGCGCGCGGCGCGGATGCCGTGCCACCAGCGAATGCAGGCCCGCCGCAACGGGCCCGCTGAAATCAGGTCATGTCGGGGACGGCGTCAACCGCAGGCCCTCGGCACTCAATACGTGCGCCACGCACACGACGCGGATCAGGCCGCTGAAATTCTTGACGCCGCCGTAACGCAGGTGAACCTCGCGATCCACGTAGGACAGCACGGCGTTGATGGAGCAATCGTTGAAACGTGCCATTTCGGACAGAATATTCCAGTACACCTCCTCAAGTCGCAAGCATGTGGCCAGCCCATTCAGCCTCACCGATCTGGCGTGCGGCTGGGCCAGGCTCATGTTGAAATTTTCGATAAACGGGTCGCCCCGGGCGTTCAGACAATGGGTCGGCTCCCACCCCTCTCGGGCAGTATTCAGGTTCATGCAGGTCCCCCATGTTGCGATCACGGATAGGGCATCGACACCTTCGCAATCAGTTGAAAAGAGGTGTCTATCAAGCCGTATTCCACAAGGCGCAACCAGCAGAAGGAGCACTCTGAACCTGTAGGAGATCACCACGCTGCAGGGGTGATTTTCGAGAGCCGGCAAACGGCCCAGCCCCAATACCCGTCGAGGTGTTAGATATGTATTTTTTGCGGATTTATTTCTTCCCGTTCAGCCGATTGTCGTATTCAGCCCGACTCGAAAAAAGGGGGAATGCGTATTACAGGTGAGCGCTTTGAGCGGAGGGATTTGATTCAGGAGGGGACTGTCGTGCAAGGCGGGGGACAGCAGTGCGGAGCGGGCACTCGTTACGCTGCCCGCGCCTGTGTTTCGTTGATCAGCTGATGATTACTGGGCTTCGAGCATCGAGCGCAGCATCCAGGCGGTTTTCTCATGCACCTGCATGCGCTGGGTCAGCAGGTCTGCCGTTGGCTCGTCGCTGACTTTATCCAGCAACGGGAAAATCCCACGGGCAGTACGGGTGACCGCTTCCTGCCCCTGAACCAGCGAACGAATCATGTCCTCGGCCGCAGGTACGCCCTCTTCTTCCTTGATCGACGACAAGCGCGCGTAGGTCGAATAGGTCCCCGGCGCCGGGAAGCCCAGCGCGCGAATCCGCTCTGCGATCTGATCGACCGCCAGTGCCAGTTCGTTGTATTGCTCTTCAAACATCAGGTGCAGCGTACGAAAAGCCGGGCCAGTCACGTTCCAGTGAAAGTTATGGGTTTTCAGATACAACACGTAGGTGTCTGCCAGCAGGCGGGAAAGACCGTCCACGATGGACTTGCGATCTTCTTCGCTGATGCCGATATCGATTGCCATGTTCAGCCCTCTTCTATGATGGTTTATTGTCAAACGACTGCCGACCACTCTACCAAGACCATTGACCCTGCGCAGCCATCTGTCGGGATTAGTTCAGCGACAACCATCGCAGTCCGACCCCACTTCCTTTAATAGAGACCATCGGCCTGGCGCGTTGTTAATCCCGGCCGCTCTGGCGCGAGCCTTTGACCAGAACAAAAAAACCGACATACAGCCACCCTCACCGGCCAACACGTGAGCTAAGCGCTTGATTTGAGTAGCTCTCGGCTTTGCTGTTAAATACAGACGCGCTGCCGCCAAAGTGCCGTCCGGCGGCAGTGCATAGGCAGGACCGACACTCGTGCATCACGCCTCCCTTTTTTCTCGAAGCGTACCGAAGGTCACCCGCTATTTCCTTGTGATCCATCTTAATGTGAGTCATCGAAATGTTGAAAATAGTCCACCTGCTAACGGGCGCAGCTGCCCTGCTGCTGTCTTTCATCCCCAGCCTGCGTAGTGAAGCGCTGTCTTCTTACCTGTCCCAACCGGATGCGCTGTATCTGGCGCTCTTCGGCCTCATCAACCTGGTGCTTGCGCCAGTGATTCCTTACTGGAACAAAGGTCCACGTCATCAACTGCAAAACCTGGTCAGCGGCTTGCTCGTGCTGGCCGTCGTGCTTCAAATCCTCACGCTGCTCGTTCCGCTCGAAACCATTGCTGGCCAACCGGCCGTTCTGGTCAGCCTGCTCGCCGTCGTCGTTGCCGTGGCATTGCACCTGGCGGTCAGCTTCTACCGGTCCTCACCTGCGCCTGCCGCTCAGTCCCAGGATCTGGGCAACCGCGATACAGGCACGGTGAAGTGGTTCAACACCTCCAAAGGCTTCGGATTCATTTCCCGGGATTCGGGCGACGACATCTTCGTGCACTTTCGCGCCATTCGCGGTGAAGGCCACCGCGTTCTGGTCGAAGGCCAGCGTGTCGAGTTTTCGGTGATGAACCGCGACAAGGGCCTGCAAGCGGAAGACGTCATCGCTGCGCTCCCGCGCCGTTAACTTCGCCGCATAAAAAAACCGCGCTGAGAGGCGCGGTTTTTTTTGGCTGAAACTCCTGCCCGGCTCTCTTCCCTTTAATAATGAGGAGGGCGAGAGTCTTCAACGAAATCGTCGCCCTGCCCGCCCATTTCCTCCTGACGCTTGATCAGGGCTGCGATCTGTAACTCCAGACGATCAAGGCTACGCTGCTGGGTGACCAACACGTCGTTGAGCGCTTGAATGGTATCGTCCTGAAAGGCCAGTCGACTCTCCAGTTCCATGACACGCGATTCGAGATCCATGGTCAGCCCTCTTTAAAGATAAATGTTCCGGTCAATTCGGACTTCAGTTGCGCGTTGATCCGCGCAACCTCCTCCGGCGTATATGGCTTGGCCGGATGCTTGCCCCACACTGGCGCTGGCCAGGCCGCGTCGCCGACACGGCGAACGATGACGTGCATATGCAGCTGATTGACCACATTACCCAGCGCAGCAACGTTCATCTTGTCCGCCTGAAACGTGCGATCAAGTACCGCCGAGAGGGTGGTGGTTTCTTTCCATAACTGCATCTGGTCCGTTTCGGACAGTTGGAACACTTCACTGATATCTGCACGCTTGGGCACCAGAATGAACCAGGGGTAACTGGAATCATTGGACAGCAGCAGCGTGCATAGCGGGAAGTCGCCGATCGGTAGTGTGTCTTGCAGCAAGCGCGGATCTAGAACAAACACGAAAAATTACTCCTGATCGCCGATTTGATTCATCGAGCCGATTGACTGGCCCGAAAAGAAAGTCTTGGGTAGCGGGAAGAATACGCGCGAATTCCTGAGGATTCATCCGGCACAGCGGTTCAGAGCATTTTGCGGATTTGCTGTTGATCGATGATCACCGCAATCCCACCCCGCACTGGTAGTGAGCGAAAAAAAAGGCCGCGCACCGACATGAAGCAGCTTACCGCTGGCGCAGACCGCGGAAAATCAGCTAGCAGATTCCGGGCAACGCCAGTCAATCCGGGGCTGCAGGACGCATTTCGGGAGCAGGGCTGCGTGCAGCATGCTCGCCAACTCGCCGGACTCGGCTCCAAGGAACCAAACGCAGGCAGTTGTGCGGCACGGCGCACCAAAAAGACTCAGATCAAGCCCGAATATGTGACAGCCATCCGCGAATTACCCACTTTTGAGGGGTGACAGGTAACGTCAGTGACACCTGCCCGCGCTATTCTCAACAAAATCGCCGTTGCAAAGCAGGCTATCTAAAATATTTTTATCATTTATATTCAATAGCTTGGCGCTGACATCGAATGTTTTTACAGCGCTTTCGACATTTTTTTCATGTTCGTCGAAATTTTGTGCACGGTTGTTGCTTTGTCACACACAAGCTTGAAGGCGAGCGCGTCGCAAGACGGGCCAGGACCGAAGGGATGCAGCGATGCTTAGCAAGGTAGCTGGAGAGGCTGGACTCGATGAGGGTGTGAGCGAGTCCAGCGTTGAACGTGACCCGGTAGTTGCACGATTGAAGAATTTGGAGCTGTTCAGTAGCGACATGGACAGAGCGGGCGGCGACAAGGCCGTAAAGAAATAGAAAGGATAGGTTTGTCACTATCGCCATTAATGTCAGCGTGTTGTAGATTTCGCCGACACCAAAAAGAAAGAAGCCGGCCAGATAAAAAAACAGGTGGACGGCAGTACTCTTCTTAAAAACCAAAGGAGCAAAGTCACGATGAGAGTGATGAAGTGGAGCGCAATCGCACTGGCCGTTACTGCAGCCAGCACCCAATTGGCATCGGCTGCGGCATTCGTAAGCGATCAGTCCGAAGCAACTGGTTTTGTAGAGGGGAGCAAGCTCGACGTTAAGGCTCGTAACTACTACTTCAACCGCCACATCCTGCATGACGAAGGTCGCAAAGACCAACGCGACTGGACCCAAGGTTTCTGGGGCAACTTCACCTCGGGTTACACCCAGGGCCTGATCGGCGTAGGTGTCGATGCGTTCGGCTATGCCGGCTTCAAGCTTAGCGGCGACGACAAGCACTCTGGTTCCGGCAACCTGACGCTGGACACCACACCCAATTCTGACGGCTTCCGCGACAACCACGACAGCTTCGGCAAAGCCGGTGCCGCCGCCAAGTTCCGGATTTCGAAAACCGAACTCAAAATCGGTGACATGCAGCCTCAGAACCCAGTGTTTGCCGTGGGCGGCTCGCGCCTCTTGCCACAGACTGCAAGCGGCCTGAGCCTGCAGAGCAGCGAAATCTCGGGCCTGGATGTTGAAGCCGGCCACTTTTATTCGGGTACCAGCCAAAACGACACCAGCCATGACGGCGGTATTTTTGCAACTTACGCAGCGGTGGAAGCAAAATCTGCCGACTTCGGCGGCGGTAAATACTCCATTACCGACAACTTGGGCGTTGGTTTCTACTACGCCAAATTGGAAGACGTGTGGAACCAGTACTACGGCAACATCAACTACGCACTGCCGTTGACTGACGACCAGGCCCTCGCCTTCGACTTCAACATCTATAACACCAAAGATACCGGCAGTGCCAAAGCCGGGGCGATCAGCAACACCGCATGGTCGGGTTCGGCTGCTTACTCCTTCCTGGCGGCGCACACGTTGACACTGGCATTCCAGAAAGTTAACGGTAACACTCCGTTCGACTACATCGGTATCGGTGACAACAACAAAGGCGGCGACTCGATCTTCCTCGCGAACTCGATTCAATACTCCGACTTTAACGCTCCTGGCGAAAGATCGTGGCAAGGTCGTTACGACTTGAACATGGCCACCTACGGCACGCCGGGCCTGAGCTTCATGGCCCGTTACGTCAGCGGTACCAACATCGACGGCACCCGTGGCAACAACGCTATTTACTCAGGCCTTTACGGCGCTGACGGCAGCCACCACGAAACCAACGTTGAGGCCAAGTACGTCGTTCAGGCTGGCCCTGCAAAAGACCTGTCGTTCCGTATTCGTCAAGCATGGCACCGTGCCAATGCCGACGAAGGCGAAGGCGATGTCAACGAGTTCCGTCTGATCGTCGACTACCCGATTTCGGTCCTGTAATCGCACTGTCTGACACTCGTTAACGAAAAGCCCGGCCCTCGCGCCGGGCTTTTTCATGGGGGCATGTTTGACATTCCCTCCGCTCGCAACGCCCGCCCGGCCTGTACTCAGCGATACCACCACCGTACAATCCCGAATCATTTCCCAGCCACCGCAACCGACAACGGCCGACCATGCGTACCAGTCAATATTTGCTCGCCACACAGAAAGAAACGCCATCCGATGCGGTCGTGATCAGCCATCAGCTGATGCTTCGTGCCGGCATGATTCGCAAACTTGCCTCCGGTCTCTATACCTGGCTGCCCATGGGCCTGCGGGTATTGCGCAAGGTCGAAGCGGTGGTTCGTGAAGAGATGAACGCAGCGGGCGCGCTGGAAGTGTTGATGCCGGGCATTCAGCCAGCGGAGCTGTGGCAGGAGTCGGGGCGCTGGGAACAATACGGCCCGGAGCTGCTGCGCCTGAAAGACCGCCACGATCGTGACTTCTGCGCGGGCCCGACCCACGAAGAAGTCATCACCGATCTGGCTCGCAACGAACTCAACAGCTATAAACAGCTGCCGATCAATATGTACCAGATCCAGACCAAATTCCGTGACGAAATCCGTCCGCGCTTCGGTTTGATGCGCGGCCGCGAATTCATCATGAAGGACGCCTATTCCTTCCATGCGACCCAGGATTCCCTTCAGGAAACCTACGACCGCATGCATCAGGCGTACTGCAACGTGTTCACCCGCCTGGGCCTGAATTTCCGCCCTGTGGTGGCTGACAACGGTTCCATCGGCGGCGCGGGCTCCCATGAGTTCCACGTGCTGGCCGAGTCCGGCGAAGACGACATCGTGTTCAGCGACACCTCGGACTACGCAGCAAACATCGAAAAAGCCGAAGCCATTCCACGCGAAACCAGCCGCCCTGCGCCGACTGAAGAGCTGCGCCTTGTCGACACCCCGGACGCCAAGACCATCGCGGCGCTGGTCGAGCAGTTCAATCTGCCGATCGAAAAGACCGTCAAGACCCTCGTCGTGCACGCTGCTGAAGAAGGCAAGCTGATTGCGCTGATCATCCGTGGCGATCACGAGCTCAACGAAATCAAGGCCTCCAATCTGGAGAAGGTCGCCAGCCCGCTGGTCATGGCCTCAGAAGCCGAACTGCGTGACGCCATTGGCGCCGGCGCGGGTTCGCTCGGGCCGTTGAATCTGCCTCTGCCGTGCATCATCGACCGCTCGGTTGAACTGATGAGCGACTTCGGCATTGGCGCCAACATCGATGACAAGCACTACTTCGGCGTTAATTGGGAGCGGGACCTGCCGGTTCCGACCGTGGCTGACCTGCGCAACGTCGTCGCCGGCGACCCAAGCCCGGATGGTCAAGGCAATGTGATCATCAAGCGCGGGATCGAAGTCGGGCACATCTTCCAGCTGGGTACCAAGTACAGCGACGCGATGAAGTGCCAGGTGCTGGGCGAAAACGGCAAGCCGGTCACGCTGACCATGGGCTGCTACGGGATTGGTGTGTCGCGTGTTGTGGCGGCCGCGATCGAGCAGAATAACGACGCAAACGGCATCATCTGGAGCGACGCACTCGCGCCTTTCCAGATTGCCCTCGTGCCGCTGCGTTACGAAACCGATGCCGTTAAAGAGGCCACCGACAAGCTGTACGCCGAACTGACGGCTGCGGGCTTCGAAGTGTTGCTGGATGACCGTGACAAGAAGACCAGTCCGGGGATCAAGTTCGCCGACATGGAACTGATCGGCATTCCGCACCGTATCGTGGTCAGCGACCGTGGCCTCGCCGAGGGTAACCTCGAATACAAGAGCCGCACCGAAGCCGAAGCGCAGGCCCTGCCTGTTGCCGATGTGTTGTCTTTCATCAAGGACCGGATCAAGCGCTGACCGGGTTGCGCGCCTGCGACTATGCAGGCGCGCATTCATCCGCCACGCCTCTGCGATGCGCCTTACCTGCACCTAGAGATCTCATGTTCAAGCGAAATCCCTCACGTCTCGCAGGCGCTGTGTTGTGCACCAGCCTGTTTCTCGGCGGCTGTGCCAATCAACTGTCTCAACGCAGCGAGCATGAAGAACGTGTCGAGCGCAAACTGCTCGACCACAGTTTTCAGGTCGACCTCGGCGAGCCCAAGACGCTGGAATTGCCCCAGCGCCGGATACGCATCCACGAGTTGAAAACCTTCGACATCACCGAATTCGAAGTCACCCGGCACTACGACCGATACACGCCGTATCAGCCGTGGCGGGAAGTCTATGAAATCCCGCTGGGCGCCGTCGCCATCGTTGCGGGCATTGGCGCGAACGTGGTCAACGTGTTGACGTTCGGCAGCCTGCCCGACAGCGTGACCAGGGACTGGCTCACTTACGGCGTCGCCGGCGTCAACCCGTTCATGAACGCACCCTCCCATGGCCGTGCGCAGCAAAACCTGGCCGGTATCGACGAGGTCCAGCGCGACCATCGCGTCGAGCATTCAAGCCTGCCCTGGAGTGAAGCGCCGGTTGAAGTCACTGCGGGCAAAGAGACCCATGAACTGACGACGGACCGTAACGGCGGGCTGCGCGTCAACCTGCTGGACAGCCCGTTCGCCGAGCAGAACCTCAGTTATGTCACCCAACTGAACATCAAAGTGCAGGATGACCAGAGCAACGTCCAGGCAACCGCCACGTTGCCACTGAGCAAATCACTGCGCGGCAAGCTGATCGAGGCACACGACCTGATCTACGACGACCTGGAAGACGACGAGGTGAGCCAGTGGGTGCATCGCGTCAAGCGTCTGTCGGAACTAGGCCTTGAAGACGAAGCGAGTGAGCTGGAACAGTCCCTGATCGAGCTGACCCGCAACGATCCGCAACTGCAGCACGAATTCCTTCGGTCACTGGCCAAAGACGCTGGCCGACTGGTCGCGGTACCGCCGGGCAGCGAATAACCTCAGCTGAACAGCTCCAACTGCTCGTGGGCAGCCCGAAGGTCATGAAGGCGCACGCCAATTCCCAGCAATCGCACCGGTTTGCCGCCGCGTGCGAAGGCCTGGGTCAAGAGTTGCTCGTAACTGCTCAAGTCCCGCCCTGCTCCCGCCTGCTCCAGCGTTGTCTGAGTGAAGTCGTGAAACTTGACCTTCACGAACGGCTTGCCGGGGCGGTAAAGGCTATCGATCCGCGCAATCCGGTCGTTCAACGTTTCCAACAATGCCGGCAGCCTCAACAGGCAACTGGCGAGGTCCGGCAGATCGGTGTCGTAGGTGTTTTCGACGCTGACCGACTGGCGCCGATTGTCGTTCTGCACGGGCCGCTCATCGACGCCATGGGCCAGGTTCCACAGCCGCTCGCCGAATGAGCCGAACTCCCGCACCAGCGACAGCTTGCTCCAGCTGCGTAAATCGGTGCAGGTGACAATGCCGAGACGGCCAAGCTTGTCGGCAGTCACCTTGCCAACGCCGTGCAGTTTGGACACCGGCAACTGGGAGACAAAGTCTTCGATTTGATCAGGCGTGATCACGAACAGCCCGTTCGGCTTTTTCCAGTCGCTGGCGATCTTGGCCAAAAACTTGTTTGGGGCGACGCCGGCGGAAACCGTGATGTGCAACTGATTGGAGACCCGGCGGCGAATGTCCTGGGCGATACGCGTTGCGCTGCCGGCGAAGTGCTCGCATTCCGTGACATCCAGGTAAGCCTCATCCAGCGACAGCGGCTCGATCAGGTCGGTGTAATCGCGGAAGATGGTCTGGATCTCTTTCGAGGCCTCTTTATAGGCATCCATCCTCGGCTTGACGATGGTGAGGTCCGGGCACAGCGTCAGCGCATGCCTGGACGACATCGCCGAGCGGATGCCGTAGGCCCGGGCCTCGTAGTTGCAGGTGGCGATCACGCCCCGCCGTTCTGCCGACCCACCGACTGCCAACGGCTTGCCAGCCAGACGCGGGTCGTCGCGCATCTCAATAGCGGCGTAGAAGCAATCACAATCGATATGGATGATTTTGCGCTGCGGCATCACATAGGGTCGTAGGAAAACAGGCGCGCAGTATCTCATTCATGGGCCTGTCTGACACTGAATATGCCTGATTCCCTATGGAATGTACCCTTCACTAAACCCGCCCCAAACGTGCTGAAAGCGAGGCGCGCCGTAGCTGGCCGCCACACCCTCAATGCTAACCGCTTGAAGAAAAAGCATTTTTTTCTGCCGTTTGCTTGACAGCCCCGCGATCCTCTGTAGAATGCCGCCACACAGACGCGGGATGGAGCAGTCTGGTAGCTCGTCGGGCTCATAACCCGAAGGTCGTCGGTTCAAATCCGGCTCCCGCAACCAAACATCAAAAAAGGCTACTCGAAAGAGTGGCCTTTTTTGTGGGCGTCATTTGAGCGAGCCTGCTCCCTTCGCTATCTCCCTCTCCCCCTTCATATAAATGAAACAAGGCCCGCGGATGATGCCCACCTGTCTTTAGGCGCGGATTGCGATAAAAGCCTTGTCCAACCGCCACTTAGGCCTACTGACGCCGCCGATTCGGTTATTTTTTCGATCTCTGGCATTAAAGGTTGACACTTTGTCGTTCGACTGTAGAATGCCGCCACACAGACGCGGGATGGAGCAGTCTGGTAGCTCGTCGGGCTCATAACCCGAAGGTCGTCGGTTCAAATCCGGCTCCCGCAACCAACATCTAAAAAGGCTACTCGAAAGAGTGGCCTTTTTTTTGCCTCGCTGAAAGTTCACGAACAGCGAGCCGGAATCCTTGTCACATCCCCACTACCGGGGTGCGTTCATCCGAGAGGTCTTGTTACTGTATGTTGCCGGGCGATAGTTTTGATCTCCCCTGCCGATACGCTGGCCAGCGACTGAACCTAGACTGAACGGCCACCGATACGTATCCGTGGTATTCGCCCGTTAGACGTTGAAGCGCTAACATCCTGAATTATTTTTTGCGTAGGGATTGGTAACTTGGCTGTATACCTCCATCCTGTCGCGCACGATCCAAGGAGTGATTGATGCGCGCCAACCCGTCCGACACAAATGAAGCAGTGACGGAGAATCCTCCGACTCCCCCAAAACGACTGCGTCTACGCGAACTGGTGAGCAAGTATCGTCAACCCATCGGCTTGGGCGTCACGATCCTTCTGTTTGCCGTTGCCCTGATCGCCTGCCGGCACATGCTGACCGAGCTGGACATCTACGCGCTTCAGGACTCGCTGCTCAGTGTGCCTGTGCCTTCTCTGGCTGGCGCGGTGCTCGCGACAGCCATCGGTTTCGTGATTCTGCTGGGCTACGAGTGGTCCGCCAGTCGCTACGCCAATGTCGATCTGCCGCCGAAGTCGCTGATTATGGGCGGGTTTTGCGCGTTCGCCATCGGTAACGCAGTAGGCCTGTCGATGCTGTCCGGCGGCTCGGTTCGCTACCGTCTCTACTCGCGATTGGGACTGGGTGCGGGCGAAGTTGCCCACATGACGCTCTTTGCCAGCCTGTCATTGGGTTGCGCACTTCCTCCACTGGCTGCACTCGCAACCTTGAGTGACCTGCCCTCCGCTTCGCTGGCGCTGCATGTGTCGGTGCCGGTATTGGCAACCGCAGCGGTTGCGGTGCTGGCGATCAGCGTAATCCTGGGTTACGCGATCTATCGCCGACGCTTGCCGGAACAGACAATCCCGCATAATTTGCTGGTCCGCGCCGGACGCCGCACCCTGCGTCTGCCGGGCGTACGGCTGACCCTGATGCAGCTGGCGATCACCGCGCTGGACGTCGCCGCCGCTGCCGCAGTCCTTTATCTATTGCTGCCTTCTGCCCCGCCCTTCGGCGCGTTCCTGCTGGTTTACCTGCTGGCCCTGGCCGCCGGCGTTCTCAGCCACGTGCCCGGTGGCGTCGGCGTCTTTGAAGCCATTCTGCTCGCCGCCTTTGCCGATGAACTGGGCGCCGCACCGTTGGCCGCCGCACTCCTGCTGTACCGGCTGATCTATGTGGTGATGCCGCTGCTCATCGCCTGTCTGGTTCTGCTTTACAGCGAGGCCAAGCGCCTGTTGTTCGCGCAGCAGGCCATGCGCGTTGCTTCCGGGCTTGGCGCCCCGATTCTGGCGCTGCTGGTGTTTCTCTCTGGCGTGGTGTTGCTGTTTTCTGGCTCGACTCCCGAGATCGACACCCGTCTGGAGAGCCTCGGATTTCTCATTCCCCATCGACTGATCGACGCTTCGCACTTCGGCGCCAGCCTGATTGGCGTGCTTTGCCTGTTGCTCGCACAGGGTCTGCGTCGTCGTCTTTCGGCGGCGTGGATGCTCACCACCATCCTGTTGTTTGTGGGCTCCATTCTGTCGATCCTCAAGGGTTTCGACTGGGAGGAAGCAAGCCTGCTGCTGCTGACCGCGTGCCTGCTGGCGATTTTCCGTCGCTCGTTCTACCGGCCGAGCCGCTTGCTGGAACTGCCGTTTTCGCCGCTTTATCTGGTCGCCAGTGTCTGCGTACTGGGCGCTTCGATCTGGCTGCTGCTGTTCGCCTATCAGGACGTGCCGTACAGCCATCAGTTGTGGTGGCAGTTCACGCTGGACGCCGATGCCCCTCGCGGCCTGCGTTCGGCGCTGGGCAGCGCGGTGCTGCTGCTGATCGTCTCGCTGACCTGGCTGCTGCGCACCGCACGCCCTGTGATCAACCTGCCGGACGAAGCGCAGCTGGCCAAAGCGGCGGAGATCATCAAAGCGTCCAGCCAGCCCGATGGCGGCCTGGTGCTGACCGGCGACAAAGCCGTGCTGATGCACCCGGACGGCAACGCTTTTCTGATGTACGCCCATCGCGGCCGCAGTCTTGTTGCGCTGTACGATCCGATCGGCCCGACCCAGCAACGGGCCGAGCTGATCTGGCAGTTCCGCGATCTGTGCGACGTTCACCATGCCCGCCCCGTGTTCTATCAGGTACGTGCCGAGAACCTGCCGTTCTATATGGATATCGGCCTGACCGCGATCAAGCTGGGCGAAGAAGCCAGGGTCGATCTGCACAAGTTCGACATCGAAGCCAAGGGCAAGGAAATGAAAGACCTGCGCTACACCTGGAATCGGGGCGGGCGCGACGGCCTTTCGCTGGAAATCTACGAAGTGGGCCAGGCGCCCATGGAAGAGCTGAAAGTGATTTCCGATGCGTGGCTGTTGGGCAAGAACGTGCGCGAGAAGGGCTTCTCGCTGGGCCGCTTCAGCCTGGATTACCTCAAGCATTTCCGCATCGCCATCGTCCACTTCCAGGGCAAACCGGTCGCGTTCTCCAATCTGCTGGAGACCTCGCGCAACGATCTGGCGAGCCTGGACCTCATGCGCTCGCACCCGGAAGCGCCAAAGCTGACCATGGAGTTCATGATGGTCGGGCTGATCCTGCATTACAAAAAAGAAGGTTACGCCCGCTTCAGCCTCGGCATGGTGCCGTTGTCCGGGTTGCAACCACGACGGGGCGCACCCCTGACCCAGCGTTTGGGTTCGATGGTGTTCAGTCGCGGCGAGCAGCTCTACAACTTCCAGGGCCTGCGCCGTTTCAAAGACAAATTCCAGCCTGACTGGGAACCTCGTTATATGGCCGTGCCCGCAGGACTTGATCCGCTGGTGGCACTGGCAGATACCGCCGCCCTCATCGCGGGCGGCCTGACTGGATTGGTGAAACGCTGATGATTCGACGCTACTGGCGCCTTTTGCTCGCAGCCCTGGTAATCCTGCTGGTGGTGGCAGGGGGATTCTGGCTGTGGAACCGCCCCGCCGCGCAACCTACTCTGGAACACATCACGCTGGATGACGGCTCTGCGCTGATCCGCGTAGTGCCCTCGACCAAAGTGAAAACCCAGGTCGCGCTGGCCGTTACCACCGAAGAATCGCTGACCGAGAAACAACTGCTCGCCTTGAGCTACGACGCTTCGGCCCGGGTCATTCAAGTGACGCTGCCCAAGGACGACTGCCAGCTTCAGGCGAAGACTTTCAATGCGGCACTGCAAAAGCTCGACGGCGCACCGGATCTGGTCGCAGGGGTCGGATCAGGCGCTTCCCTGGCTTGGCGCTGGCTGGCCGGCCAAAGCAACGATAACGCCCGGGCCATCTCGGTCGGCTTCGTCCGCGATCAGCCGGGCTGTACCGATCCTGTGCCGAAAGCCGCTGCCCACGGCAAATGGACGGTCGCCTGGAACGATGGCCCCGACGACGAGAGCGCCACGCTGGTACGGGACGCACCCAACACCGAAACGAGCATCAGCGACTACGACATCAAGTACCCGCAGGTGCTGAACAACGAAGTGCGCCGCCGCCTGATTGGGGGTGACGACAACGGCGGCCTGAACATACCTGTGGTTGAGGTGCCGTCTTCGCAGCCCTCTGACACGGTGACGCTGTTCCTCTCCGGCGACGGTGGCTGGCGCGACCTGGACAAGGACGTGGCGGGCGACATGGCGAAAATGGGCGGCTACCCGGTGGTTGGCATCGACACCCTGCGTTACTACTGGGAGCACAAATCGCCTGAACAAACCGCCGCTGACCTGACTGAGCTGATGGCCCATTACCGGCAGAAATGGGGTGCCAAGCACTTTGTGCTGGCTGGCTATTCCTTCGGTGCCGACGTGCTGCCCGCTATCTACAACCGCCTGCCCGAAGAAGACAAGGCGCGAGTCGACGGGATTATCCTGTTGGCGTTCGCCCGCACCGGCAGCTTCGAGATTGCCGTCGAAGGCTGGCTGGGCGCTGCCGGTAAAGAAGCGGCGACAGGGCCTGAAATGGCCAAGCTGCCCGGCGACAAGGTGCTGTGCGTCTACGGCATCGAAGAGAAAGATGAAAGCGGCTGCACCGAAGCCACCGCGCCTGGCGAGAAGATGCAACTGCCCGGCGGCCATCACTTCGACGAAGACTACCCTGCCCTGGCCAAGCGCTTGAGCGCGGTGATCGACAAGTGGAAGGGCAAAGAGCCCGCCGCCGAGTAATCCCCCACCCATAAAAAAATCCCCGCTCTCTTGCGATTGCGGGGATTTTTTTGTTTTCGGGGTCTGCCCAAGCCGGGTACCACCTGGAATACGCGCCATCCTTGTGGGACCGGCTTCAGCCGGGAAGAGGCCTGTATGTACGCCATCAATCTCGCGTCGTACCGCCTGGCGCCTTCCCGGCTAAAGCCGGCCCTACAATGGCCGGTTGCGCCAATCCTATTGGATGCACGCACTTCCCGTAGGACCGGCTTTAGCCGGGAAGAGGCCGGTGCATACACCATCAATCCTGCAGCGCGGCACCAAACGCCTTCCCGGCTAAAGGCGGTCCCACAAAAGCCGGAGTTGCTTACATCTCCACCTGCGTACCCAGTTCGATCACGCGGTTGAACGGCAGCTTGAAGAAACGCAAATTGCCGTTGGCGTTCTTCAACATGAACGAGAACAGACCCTCGCGCCAGCGGGCCATGCCCACCAGTTTCGAGGAGACCACGGTTTCGCGGCTGAGGAAATAGGTCGTGCGCATCGGACTGAAATCCAGTTCCGACAAGTGACACAGGCTCAGCGCCGCCGGCACGTCCGGCTCGTCGATGAAACCGAAATGCAGGATCACCCGATAGAAGCCCTCGCCAAACACCTCGACCTCGAAACGCTGCGCAGCGGGCACCCGCGGGGTGTCTTCGTACACAACGGTCAGCAACACTACCTGCTCATGCAGCACCTGGTTGTGCAGCAGGTTATGCAACAACGCATGGGGGACGGCGTCCGCACGCGCCGTGAGAAACACTGCCGTGCCCTGAACGCGATGGGGCGGCTGCACGCGAATGCTGCTGATGAAAATGGGCAGCGGCAGACCGCCTTCGTCGATGCGGTCCACCAGCAGCTGTTTGCCGCGCTTCCAGGTGGTCATCAGGATGAACAGCGCGATCCCGGCCAGGAACGGGAACGCCCCGCCCTGAATGACTTTTGGCACGTTAGCCGCGAAGAACAGGCCATCAACGAACAGACATCCGACCAAAATCGGCACCGCGATCAGCGGCGGCCATTTCCAGGCCAGCAGCATGACCGACGCCACCAGAATCGTCGTGCAAAGCATCGTACCGGTCACCGCCACGCCGTAGGCGGAGGCCAGCGCGCCGGAGGATTCGAAGCCCAGCACCAGTAGGATTACTCCCACCATCAGCGCCCAGTTCACCGCACCGATGTAGATCTGCCCTTGGGCGTCGCTCGACGTGTGCTGGATGTACATGCGCGGGATGTAGCCGAGCTGAATCGCCTGCAGCGTCATCGAGAACGCCCCGGAAATCACGGCCTGGGAAGCAATAATGGTTGCCAGCGTCGACAGGGCGATCAAAGGCAACAAGGCCCAGCTCGGCGCCAGCAGGTAGAACGGGTTGCGCACCGCTTCAGGGTCCTGAATCACCAGGGCGCCCTGACCAAAGTAGTTCAGCACCAGCGCCGGCAAGACCAGTGCGAACCACGCGCGGGAGATCGGCTTGCGACCGAAGTGCCCCATGTCCGCGTAGAGCGCCTCGGCACCGGTCAGTGCGAGCACCACAGCGCCCAGGACCGAAACGCCAATGCCGGGATGATCAATAAAGAAGCGAACCGCCCACACCGGATTGACCGCGTGCAGCACTTCCGGCTGCTGGAGGATGCCGTGAACGCCGAGTACCCCGAGGGTCACGAACCACAGCACCATGATCGGGCCGAACATCACGCCGATCCGCGCAGTGCCGTGACGCTGAATCAAAAACAGCGCTACCAGCACGACCAACGCGATCGGCACCACCCAGTGCTCCAGTCCGTCAAAGGCCAGCTCCATGCCCTCGACCGCGGACAGCACCGAAATTGCCGGGGTAATCATGCTGTCGCCGTAAAACAGCGCCGCGCCGAACAGGCCGAAGACGATCATGCTCGCCTGCAGCTTCGGGTATTTTGCCGATGCCCGCCGCGCCAACGCCGTCAGCGCCATGATGCCGCCTTCGCCGTCGTTGTCGGCGCGCATCACCAAGGCCATGTATTTGAAGGAGACCACCCAGATCAGTGACCAGAAGATCAGTGACAGAATGCCCAGCACGGCATCGTGGCCGGCTTGCACGCCATAGCCGCCGACAAATACCTCTTTAATGGTGTAAAGCGGGCTGGTACCGATGTCGCCATAGGCTACACCCACCGCGCCCACCAGCAGACTCAACGGTTTCGCCGAAGAATGCCCGACCTCTGCCTGACTCGTTGCGTGACCCATTTACCACTCCTGAAACCATGACTCGAGCACCGCGATCCGGCGTTGTCGGATTGACCCACGCCGCACCGGTAAATTCCGATGTGCCCGGCTCCCTTGGGGTGCCGGGCGTAGCGCCGCGAAGCATAGCGCAGCACTCGTCGTAATTCTCTGTATAACACTGGTCAATCGTTTGATGCGCCGCTAGAATTGCGCACTTTTTGATCAGAGGCGCCCCAAGCGCCCAGTCAGTGGCTCGGCCAAATGCCGGGCATCCTACGCCGAGGTTAGTCAATGTCCACCGTCACCACGTCTGCCGCCCCCAAGGTCGGCTTTGTCAGCCTCGGTTGCCCGAAGGCCCTGGTCGATTCCGAACGCATCCTGACCCAGCTGCGCATGGAAGGCTATCAGGTCGTTCCGACCTACCAGGACGCTGACGTGGTCGTGGTCAACACCTGCGGTTTCATCGACAGCGCCAAGGCTGAATCCCTCGAGACCATTGGCGAGGCGCTGGCCGAGAACGGCAAAGTGATCGTCACCGGCTGCATGGGCGTGGACGAAAGCGTGATCCGCAATGTCCATCCGAGCGTGCTGGCCGTCACCGGTCCGCAGCAATACGAGCAAGTGGTCAATGCCGTCCACGACGCCGCCCCGCCGAAGCTCGATCACAACCCGCTGATCGATCTGGTGCCGCCGCAAGGGGTCAAGCTGACCCCGCGTCATTACGCGTACCTGAAGATTTCCGAAGGCTGCAATCACAGCTGCAGCTTCTGCATCATCCCGTCCATGCGCGGCAAGCTGGTCAGCCGCCCGATTGGCGATGTGCTCGACGAAGCCCAGCGTCTGGTCAAAGCCGGTGTGAAAGAGCTGCTGGTGATCTCCCAGGACACCAGCGCCTACGGCGTCGACATCAAGTACCGCACCGGTTTCTGGAACGGCCAGCCGGTCCGCACGCGCATGACCGAGCTGTGCCAGGCCCTGAGCTCGTTGGGTGTGTGGGTACGCCTGCACTACGTTTACCCGTACCCGCACGTCGACGAGATCATTCCGTTGATGGCGGCGGGCAAGATCCTGCCGTACCTGGACATCCCGTTCCAGCACGCCAGCCCGAAGATTCTCAAGCTGATGAAACGCCCGGCCTTCGAAGACAAGACCCTGGCGCGCATCAAGAACTGGCGCGAACAGTGCCCGGACCTGATCATCCGTTCGACCTTCATCGTCGGCTTCCCGGGTGAGACCGAAGAAGACTTCCAGTACCTGCTGGACTGGCTGACTGAAGCACAGCTCGATCGCGTCGGCTGCTTCCAGTACTCCCCTGTCGAAGGTGCGCCGGCGAACCTGCTGGATGCGCCGATCGTTCCGGACGACATCAAGCAGGATCGCTGGGACCGCTTCATGGCGCACCAGCAAGCCATCAGTGCCGCACGCCTGCAGATGAAAATCGGCAAGGAAATCGAAGTGCTGATCGACGAAGTGGACGAGCAGGGCTTCGTCGGCCGTTCGTTCTTCGATGCGCCGGAAATCGACGGCAACGTCTTCGTCGAAAGCGACCGTGATTTCAAACCGGGCGACAAGGTCATGTGCCGCGTGGTGGATGCCGATGAGTACGACCTGTGGGCTGAGCCGATCTAACGCTCAAGCGCCGGTTCCAACACCGTTCCGCTTCAAACAGCCCCGCCCGTAAGACGGCGGGGTTTGTTTTTTCTGGCTATCGTCCCCACATCAGGATCACTACCCAGGGAGCAGCGGCAACGTGACTCACCCATCGGTCATTTATCTGCCCAGGCAGCACGACTTCGCCGAACTCACCCGGGTCTGGGAAGCCTCCGTGCGCGCGACCCATGACTTTCTGGCCGAGAACTACATCACGCTGCTCCGGCACCTGCTGGAAACCCAGTACCTGGGCGCCGTGAACCTGTTCTGCACCCGCGACTCCCACCTGCACATCACCGGTTTTGCCGGCACCACGCCAGGCAAGCTCGAAATGCTGTTCATCGCCCCCGATCACCGCGGCATGGGACTGGGCAAGCAACTGCTGGACTATGCGATCGAGCACTTCCACATCACCGAGCTGGACGTGAACGAACAGAATGCCCAGGCGCTGGGCTTTTATGAACGACAGGGGTTTGAGGTGGTGGGACGGGCGGAGGTCGATGGGCTCGGTCGGCCGCATCCGATGTTACGGATGCGGCTGAAGGTCAGGTGAAGCGAATTCGCATCAACGCTGCAGGCTTTCCAGCAGTACCTTGTTGAACTGCTGCGGGTCCTGAATCTGCGGCGCATGGCCCAATCCCGCAAACTCCACCAGCGTCGCCTGAGGAATGCGCTTGGCCGCAGCCTTGCCCAGCTCCGGGTAATTACCCAGTGTCTTGCGTAACGCCTCGGGCGCCGCGTCCTTGGCAATGGCGGTGTTGTCCTTCTGCCCGATTAGCAGCACGGTGGGCATCTTCAGTTTCTCGAAGTCGTAGAACACCGGCTGATTGAAGATCATCCCGTAGGTCTGCGCTGACGCCCGCGCCACCTCCTCTTTGCCTTTGCCGTTGAACATCCCGGCCTGCATGTCGACCCAATGATCGAACTCGGGCCGCCATTCATTGGCGTAGTAGGTCGACTGCTGATACTTGCGAATGCTCTCGGCACTGGTCTTCAACTCCCGGGCGTACCAGTCATCAAAGCTGCGATCCGGCACGCCTTTGGCTTTCCAGTCTTCCAGACCGATAGGGTTGACCAGCAGCAACTGGTCCACTTGGTCGGGGTACATCAGCGCAAAGCGCGTCGCCAGCATGCCTCCCATGGAATGCCCGACCACCGTGACGTGATCGATGCCCAGTTGGGTCAGCAGCGCGTTGGTGTTTTGCGCCAACTGTTCGAAGGAGTATTTGTAGTCCGCCGGTTTGCTGGAGCGACAGAAGCCGATCTGATCCGGCGCGACCACCCGATACCCCGCGCCCGTCAACGCCTTGATGGTGCCTTCCCACGTGGCGCCGCAAAAGTTCTTGCCGTGCAGCAGCACCACGCTGCGACCATTGGCGGTACCGGTCGGCTTGATGTCCATGTAACCCATCTGCACCGGTGCGCCCTGGGACTCAAACGTGAAATTCTGCGCCGGGAACGGATACTGAAAGCCTTCCAGCTGTGGGCCGTAAGACGGTGATTGCGCAGCGAGCAGCGGCAGGCTGACAGTCATCAGCAGTGCGGGTAGCCATTTGGTCATGAATTCGCTCCAGACAGTGTAGGAATAGAGAGCAGACCTGCGTCACTCCCGGAAAAATCCATCGAGTGGAGGCTTATTCACCCACCAATTTCAATGTGGCCGCGATTAACGGTGCATGCGCGGGTACAATAGGCGCCTTTCCATTTTGTTACGGCTTTTCTCATGACTGATCCCATTCGCCTTTCCAAACGCCTGATCGAGCTGGTCGGCTGCTCTCGCCGCGAAGCCGAGCTGTTCATCGAAGGCGGCTGGGTCACGGTGGACGGCGTGGTGGTAGACGAGCCGCAGTTCAAGGTCGAAAACCAGACCGTGGTGCTGAACGCTGAGGCGAAAGCCGATACACCTGAATCCGTCACCCTTCTGTTCAACGCACCGGCGGGCATGGCCCCCGAAAGTGCCCTGGCGTTGATCACCCCAGGTACGCTTTCGGCGGACCACAGCATCGGCCGACGTCCCCTCAAAGGGCACTTTCTGCGCCTGGAAGCGATTTCCACGCTGCAAGCCAATGCCAGCGGCCTGATGGTCTTCAGCCAGGACTGGAAAATCCTGCGCAAACTCACCGACGACCGCAGCAAGATCGAGCAGGAATACGTCGTCGAGATCTCGGGCGACATGGTTGCCCACGGCCTCAACCGCCTGAACCACGGCATGACCTATAAGGGCAAGGAGCTGCCGAAGGTCAAAGCCAGTTGGCAGAACGAAAACCGCCTGCGCTTCGCCATGAAAAACCCTCAGCCCGGTGTCATCGTCCAACTGTGCGAAGCGGTGGGTCTCAAGGTTGTTTCGGTGCGGCGCATTCGTATCGGCGGCGTGTCCATCGGCAAGGTGCCTGAAGGCCAGTGGCGCTACATGACCGACAAAGAAAAATTCTGACTCCCCTATGTGAGCGCCGCATCCAGTCTCGCGTGCGCTCATCTGCGAATCTCCAGGAACTACACGCACCATGATGAACAACGATGTACTGCGCAGCATCCGTTACATGCTTGATATCAACGACGCAAAAGTGGTCGAGATCATCAAGCTCGGCGGATTCGACGCGACCAAAGCCGATGTCGCGGCCTACATGAAGAAAGACGAAGAAGAAGGCTTCGTGCCGTGCAGCGACGAAGTCATGGCGCACTTTCTCGACGGCCTGGTGTTCTTCAAGCGTGGCAAGGACGAAAGCCGTCCGCCACTGCCTGTCGAGCTGCCGATCACCAACAACATCGTCCTGAAGAAGCTGCGGGTGGCGTTCGAGCTGAAAGAAGACGACATGCACGCGATCCTCAAGGCGTCCGAGTTCCCGGTGTCCAAGCCTGAACTCAGCGCCCTGTTCCGCAAGGCGGGTCACACCAACTACCGCGTCTGCGGTGACCAGCTGCTGCGCAACTTCCTGCGCGGCCTGACTCTGCGCGTACGCGGCTAAGCGCTGCGGCTACGTCGATGACCCAAGGCTATAGCGTCTCGCCGATCGGCTTCATGCGCTCGTGCTTCAAAGAGAAGTTCGCCATTCCCCGGCAGCCGCAACTGGCGCCTGCCGCCCGGGGCGTGCTGGAGTTGGTTGCGCCTTTCGATCAGGGTGACGCCGTCCAGGGCCTGGAACAGGTCAGCCATGTCTGGCTGCTGTTTCTGTTTCATCAGGCCCTGGAGGACAAGCCGCGACTCAAGGTGCGCCCTCCTCGCTTGGGCGGCAATCAGTCGATGGGCGTGTTCGCCACGCGCGCGACCCATCGGCCCAACGGCATCGGTCAGTCGGTGGTCAAGCTGGACAAGGTCGAAGCCGGGCGCCTGTGGTTGTCAGGCATCGACCTGCTGGACGGCACGCCGGTGCTGGACGTCAAACCCTACGTGCCCTACGCCGATGTCATCGCTGATGCGCGCAACGGCATGGCCGCCGCCGCGCCGGAGCTGATTCCGGTGCAGTGGGGGGATGCGGCGCTGGCGCAGGCCCGCGAACACGGGGTGCGCCTCGAAGAACCGCTGATCGAACTGATCGAGCAGTGCCTGGCTCAAGACCCGCGACCGGCCTACCAGACGCCCACGCCGGAACGACGCTACGGCGCGCAGTTCTGGGACCTGGACGTTCGCTGGCACTATCCACAGCCCGGCGTCATTTGCGTGCTGGAAGTGGTGCCTGCCGTCGGTTCATAAACGCGTTACGCCCGCCCACAAAAAAACCGCCTGGTCCGTGACCTCCAGGCGGTTTTTTTCAGACCCCAAAAACGCGGGTGCCTGTACTGACCTATTCGCCGATGACGTCACCCTCGCAGTGCTGCGAGGATGATTCATCGGCGATTGGGTCATATCTGTGAGCGGTTACTTCTCGACGAATGCGCGCTCGATCAGGTAATCACCCGGCTCGCGCATACGTGGCGAAACGGTCAGGCCGAAGCTGTTGAGCACTTCGCTGGTTTCGTCGAGCATGCTCGGGCTGCCGCACAGCATGGCGCGGTCGTCCTGCGGGTTGATCGGTGGCAGACCGATGTCGCTGAACAGCTTGCCGCTGCGCATCAGATCAGTCAGGCGGCCTTCGTTTTCAAACGGCTCGCGGGTCACGGTCGGGTAATAGATCAGCTTGTCGCGCAGCATCTCGCCGAAGAATTCGTTCTGCGGCAAGTGCTCGGTGATGAACTCGCGGTAAGCCACTTCGTTCACATAACGCACGCCGTGGCACAGGATGACCTTCTCGAAACGCTCGTAGGTTTCGGGGTCCTGGATCACGCTCATGAACGGCGCCAGACCGGTACCGGTGCTGAGCAGGTAAAGATGCTTGCCCGGCTTAAGGTCATCCAGCACCAGCGTGCCCGTAGGCTTCTTGCTGATGATGATCTCGTCGCCTTCCTTCAGATGCTGCAGCTGCGAGGTCAGCGGGCCGTCCGGCACCTTGATGCTGAAGAACTCCAGATGCTCTTCCCAGTTCGGGCTGGCAATGGAGTAGGCACGCATGAGCGGGCGCCCGTTTGGCTGCTGCAGACCGATCATGACGAACTGACCGTTCTCGAAGCGCAGGCCAGGATCACGGGTGCACTTGAAACTGAAGAGGGTGTCGTTCCAGTGATGAACGCTGAGGACACGCTCGTGATTCATGTTGCTCATGGTACGTGGGAGCTCCTGATAAATAACGTGCGCCAGTCAATGCGCCATTGCGCGACATTCTAGTGGCAGACACAATATCTGTTAACTGAATTATCAAGATATGGGTTATCGGTTATATAGATATGCGATTTACTCTTCGTCAACTCCAGGTGTTCGTCGCCGTCGCCCAGCAGGAAAGCGTTTCCCGCGCCGCGGTGCTGTTGTCCTTGTCGCAATCGGCGGCGAGCACTTCCATTACTGAACTGGAACGCCAGTCCAGCTGCCAGCTATTTGACCGGGCGGGTAAACGGCTGAGCCTCAACGCGACCGGCCGGCAACTCTTACCTCAGGCCGTTGCCCTGCTCGATCAGGCCAAGGAGATCGAAGACCTGCTTAACGGCAAGTCCGGCTTCGGCTCGCTGGCGGTCGGTGCAACGCTCACCATCGGCAACTACCTGGCGACCCTGCTGATCGGCAGCTTCATGCAGCGCCACCCTGAAAGCCAGGTGAAGCTGCACGTGCAAAACACGGCGAACATCGTTCAGCAGGTCGCCCATTACGAGATTGATCTGGGCTTGATCGAAGGCGACTGCAGCCACCCCGACATCGAAGTGCAGACCTGGGTCGAAGATGAACTGGTGGTGTTCTGCGCCCCTCAGCACCCGCTGGCCAAGAAAGGCCGGGCGTCCCTGGAGGAATTAACGCGCGAGGCGTGGATCTTGCGTGAACAGGGCTCGGGGACGCGGCTGACCTTCGATCAGGCCATGCGTCATCACCTGAACAGCCTGAACGTGAGGCTGGAGCTGGAACACACCGAGGCCATCAAGCGCGCCGTTGAGTCCGGGCTGGGGATCGGCTGTATTTCGCGTCTGGCCCTGCGGGACGCCTTTCGCCGGGGCAGCCTCGTGGCCGTTGAAACACCGGAGCTGGACCTGGTGCGCCAGTTCTACTTCATCTGGCACAAGCAGAAATATCAGACGTCGGCTATCCGCGAGTTTCTCGACCTCTGTCGCTCCTTCACCGCCGGTGTTAACCGCAGCGACGAAATCGTCCTGCCGAGCATTGCCTGAGGCGCCGCTAGGCCTAATCCACACACTTGTCAGCCCAGCAGAATCAGGCCCCAGACCACGGCGATCATGCTCAGCGCCACAAACTGTGCGGCGCTGCCCATGTCTTTGGCGTTCTTCGACAGCGGGTGGCGGTCGAGGGAGATTCGGTCAATCGCGGCTTCGATCGCCGAGTTCAACAGTTCGACAATCAGTGCCAACAGACACACCGCGATCAGGATCGCGCGCTCGCCTCGGCTGACGTGAAACACGAAGGAAAGCGGGATCAGTATGACGTTGAGCAGCACCAGCTGACGGAAGGCGGCTTCGCCTTTGAATGCAGCGGTCAAGCCGTCGAGGGAATAGCCGGAGGCGTTGAGAATGCGTTTCAGGCCAGTCTGGCCTTTGAATGGGGACGTCATAGGAAAACTACTGATGAATGAAAGCGGTGGAGGCTAGTGCGGCGACGGTCAAAAAAGTGTGAAGGTCGGCCGCGCAAAGCCTGGGGCTGAGCCTGATTCCGGGGAATCAGCTCTGCGGAATGGATTCCAATTGTTGCAGCAGTAAGGCCGCCTGGGTTCGGGTGCGCACATTGAGCTTGCGAAAGATCGCCGTGACGTGGGCCTTGATCGTCGCCTCCGACACGCTCAGCTCGTAGGCGATCTGCTTGTTCAGCAGCCCCTCGCAGACCATCGTCAACACACGGAACTGCTGGGGCGTCAGGCTGGCGAGGCCTTCGCTGGCGGCTTTGGCTTCAGCGGATACGCTGATGCTTTCATTAACCTGCGGGGGCCACCAGACATCGCCATCCAGCACCGTTCGTACGGCTTTCTGAATGGTTTCAAGGGAACTGGATTTAGGGATGAAACCGCTGGCGCCGAATTCCCGAGACTTGACCACGACCGCGGCCTCCTCCTGGGCAGACACCATCACCACCGGCACTTGCGGGTACTGGCCGCGCAACAACACCAGCCCCGAAAAGCCATAAGCGCCGGGCATGTTCAGGTCCAGCAGGACCAGATCCCAGTCGGACTTCTCGGTCAGTCGCGCTTCCAGATCAGCGATGCTCTCGGCCTCGACCAGCCTTGCGTCCGGCCCGAGCCCCAGGCTCAGCGCCTGATGCAAGGCGCTGCGAAACAGGGGATGGTCGTCGGCAATCAGGATTTCGTATGGCATTTCATGATCCTTTAAGTGACTCAGCGCCGACGAATTCAACACCCAATGAGGCAGCCCGCGACATCTTGACACAGGGACCGTACGTGAGCGGCGCCAAGGATGCCCAGCGAAGTCGGGGTGGTCAAGCCTGAAGCTTTGCGGCAAAGTCTGCGCCCCCGACCTGACGAGTGCCACCATGCCAAACCATGCCCTGCGAGCAGACCTGCTCATGCTCCTGACCGCATTGATCTGGGGCACCGGCTTTGTCGCTCAAACCGCCGGGATGGATCACATCGGTCCGTACCTGTTCTCGGGCCTGCGCTTCGCGCTCGGCTCCCTCTGCCTGATCCCGCTGATTCTGCGCAACGCCAAAACAGCGCGCGTGCCGGAGCCCTTGCTCAATCGCGGCATGCTGCGCGCCGGCATCATCATGGGGCTGGCGCTGGCACTGGGCATCAACCTGCAACAGGTCGGCCTGCTGTTTACCAGCGTGACCAACTCCGGCTTCATCACCGGCCTGTACGTGATTGTAGTTCCGTTGCTGGGCTTGCTACTTGGTCATAAAACCGGGCTGGGCACCTGGCTGGGCTGCCTGCTGGCAGTGGTCGGCATGTGCCTGCTGAGCATTGGCGATAACTTTCATGTCGCTTCGGGGGATTGGCTGCAGCTGATCGGCGCGTTCGTGTGGGGCGGCCACGTGGTGTTGGTCAGCCTGTTCGCCAGCCGCCACGACCCGATCCGTCTGGCCTTTCTGCAGTTCGCCACCTGTTCGGTGGTGAGTCTGCTGCTGGCAGTGCTCTTCGAACCGATCGCCCTCAACGCGATCATCGACGCGGGCCCTGCCCTGCTCTACGGCGGCATCGTCGCCGTCGGCGTGGGTTACACGCTGCAAGTGGTCGCGCAAAAACACGCCATCGCCTCCCACGCGGCCATCATCCTTTCGCTGGAGGCCGTGTTCGCCGCCATCGCCGGGGCCTGGATTCTCGGAGAGGCGTTGCAACTGCGCGGCTATATCGGTTGCGGATTGATGCTGGCCGGGATGCTGCTGGCGCAGTTGTGGCCGAAGAAAACCCTTGCCTGATATCTGCTGCTATGCGAGCCGTCTTGATACGGCTCACTGGCGCCAGCCTTACTGATGACTACTCAAGATAGCCCTTGAGCTCTTGATGAGCATCGCTTAGCAAGTCGAGGGGCAACTGATTTTTGGCACCTAGATAGTGCTGACTGAACACATCGAAGTAGCAGCTTAGAGCCGAAGCTGCTTCAGTGTCGCCGGCCAGATCGAAACACAGTGCGGCCACTTCAGCGGTACAGAGATGTTCGCTGCGCGTGGAACGTCTTAGCTTGTACCGTGAAAGCTTTTCAGGGATCAGGCTCAAAATGGGGATGGAGTCAAAATAAGCGCTTTTACGGAAGATTTTCCTCGCTTCAGTCCATGTAGCGTCAAGCAGCACGAACAGCGGTCTCTTATTCGGATTAATCGTCACGGTATTGGTGACGCGCTCGGCCGCTACATATTCCCCCGGAAACACCAGATACGGTTGCCACTGCGGATCGTTGAGCAATGCAATCAGCTTCTCATCGACTTCGGTGCGTGACCACACAAACGCATGGTTATCCTTGATCACGTCTGCGATCAGCCAACCCGTATTGCTGGGTTTGAAGACCTCTTTTGTCGTCATGATCAGGCACACCCCTGATTTTGCCTCGACCTTGGGACGCCACCTGCACAGGCAGTGACTTTCGATCACTCGACAGTACGGGCACCTCGGCGCACGTGATCCGCGAGCAAGGTAAGGCTTGGTACTCTCATCCTCCCGCTCATCTCTCAGACATGCGACAGAGTTTCTGTGAAAAAGAGTCGGGGTCATCGAAGGGTAAGAAGGCAGTGACACGAGGGTATCCGGCAGGTCGAAATGTCGCGGCATTCTATCAGACCCGCCCGACGCGCCGTGTTCTCTGGTGTCCGCCAAGGCTCCTCCCCTATACTGCCCGGCCCTGAGAGCTCACTCCCCCAGTGAACGCCTCGGGATGTCGCCGGTCCAACGGCCAGCCTCTGCATCACCCGTCTACGCACCAGGAGAATTCAATGCTGCGCCTCATCGCCCCCACTCTCACGCTTTTGCTCGTCGCTCCACTGTGCGCCAACGCGGCGTCCAAGCAGGATTACGAACTGAGCCAGATGCTTGATAAAGTCGCGAAGGAAAGCAGTGTCGGCACGCCACGCGCCATCAACGAAGACATCCTCGACGAGGGCTACACCGTTGAAGGCAAGATGCTGATCAATCACCTGAGTGTACAGTCTGGCCAGGCCGCTCAAATGCGTGAACACCCGGACGATGTCCGCGGTCAGCTGGGCGGCAGCGTGTGCCGCAACGCCGGTTACCGTCAACTTATGGCCAAGGGCGCGATCCTGCGTTACCAGTTCACCGAATACAAAACCAACAAGCTCATCACGACTCAGGAAATCAAAGCGGCGGACTGCGCTGCCAAACCCCCTGCCCACAAGAAGTGATGTAACCGGCTCTACGGGCTGCGTGTTTTGAGATCTTTTCAACGCGCAGCCTTGCTCTCCCCTCCCCGCTATAGACGCCATCCAAACTCCCGCCAATCAGCACGTCCCGCCCGCTGCTTGATCGCTGATCCTGATGCCTGATTTTCGTTTGGCCGTGCCCGTTCTGCCTCATCACATTTTGCATGCAAGAAAGGGTTGCCTGCGGCGCCGGTTGCCATCACTGTTTTCTCTTTTCACCATGGATTAGTCCAGAATCGGGCGCCGCGCAGGTCTGATGCCTCCCTTACCTTCGGATGCGCTGCGCACGCCGACGCATGAAGCGTCGCGATCCCGCCCCCTGGCGGCGGTCAATGATTCTGCAGAAGGAGAAAGCGTGAATGCCGTACGTACCCAGTGACGCGTTGTCTCAACACTTTCAGAGCAACGGAATCGACCTCACCCCCAAAGTCGAAGAACTCCTCGGTTCGGTCGCCCCGGACAGCCCCAACCTTCCGCCCTACCGCGACATGATTCTGACCGTCCTGCGCATGGCCCAGGACGACCTGAATCGCTGGAATGCCAAAATCACCCTGCAAGCGCTGCGCGAGCTGGAGAATGCCTTCCGGGTGCTCGAACGCTTCAAAGGCCGGCGCAAGGTCACCGTGTTCGGTTCCGCCCGTACCCCTTTGGAACATCCTGTTTATGCGCTGGCCCGTGAACTGGGCAAGCAACTGGCAGCCTCCGACCTGATGGTCATCACCGGCGCCGGTGGCGGGATCATGGCCGCGGCCCACGAAGGCGCCGGCCTGGATCATAGCCTGGGCTTCAACATCACCCTGCCGTTCGAGCAGCACGCCAATGCGACCGTGGATGGCACCGGTAATCTGCTGCCGTTCCACTTCTTCTTCACACGTAAGCTGTTTTTCGTCAAAGAGGCCGATGCGCTGGTGCTCTGCCCGGGCGGGTTTGGCACCCTTGATGAAGCACTGGAAGTGCTGACGCTGATCCAGACCGGCAAAAGCCCGCTGGTTCCTATCGTGCTGCTGGATGCACCGGGAGGCACGTTCTGGGAAGGCGCGCTCGGTTTCATCAAGAATGAGCTGGAGGCGAACAAATACATTTTGCCCACGGACATGAACCTGATGAAGCTGGTGTACAGCGCCGATGAGGCCGTCGCCGAGATCAACCGTTTTTACAGCAACTTCCACTCCAGCCGCTGGCTGAAGAACACCTTCGTCATCCGCATGCACCATGCGTTGAGCGAACAGGCGCTGAACGCCCTGCAGGACAGGTTCGCCGATCTACGGTTAAGCGGCGACTTCCAGCAATACGGCCATCAAGACGAATATGACGATGCGCAGTTCAGCCATCTCACGCGTCTGGCGTTTGCCTTTAACGGCCGTAATCACGGCCGTTTGCGCGAGTTGGTGGACTGCATAAACCTTGAGGAGAACTGGGTAGGACCTGCGCATTCCCAGCGGGCCCATGAGCCCGAGCCTGTCAAATCGATGTGATGCTGAATGCTTGAGGGCGTGCTTTAGCGCCTTCAAGCCCATCGCGCATCAGTCGTCGTTGCCCTTCCCACTCAACAAACGCCCGATGAGCTCCGGCGGGTACCCGCGATAGCTCAGAAAGCGCATCTGCTGCCCACGTTCGCGGGCATCCTTGGGCAGTTGGCCGCTGAACTTGCGCTGCCACAGCGCTTCCAGTTTTTCCCACCAGTCCACGCCGCACTCGCGCAGCGCCTGCTCAATGTCCGGGCGCGGCAAACCGCGTTGCCCCAGCTCCTCGCGGATACGCAAAGGGCCGTGGCCAGAACGGGCACGGTAGGAAACAAAGCTTTCGAGGTATCGGGATTCAGACAGCAGACCCTCTTCCGTCAGACGGTCGAGCGCTGCATCAATCAATTCGGGAGGTGCGCCGCGCTGACGCAACTTGCGCGTCAGCTCGACACGACCGTGCTCGCGTCGTGCGAGCAGGTCCATTGCAGTACGCCTTACAGCGACGGGCGTATCAAGCACAGCCGGCATGGCGGGGATCAGATATCCGCGTCAGCTTCAACTTCAGCCACATCGTCTGCCGCTACGCGGGACGACTGGGCCTTCACATCAGGCGCTGCCGTCAGCAGCTTCTCGCGAATCTGCCGTTCGAGGGTGGTGCCGATTTCCGGGTTGTCCGCCAGGAACTTCGCGGAGTTGGCTTTACCCTGACCGATCTTGCTGCCCTGGTAGCTGTACCAGGCGCCGGATTTCTCCAGCAGACCGTGCAGCACGCCGAGATCGATGATCTCGCCGTTACGGTAGATGCCCTTGCCGTAGAGAATCTGGAACTCAGCCTGACGGAACGGCGGGGCCACCTTGTTCTTGACGACTTTGACGCGGGTTTCGCTACCGACGACTTCGTCGCCTTCCTTGACCGCGCCTGTACGGCGGATGTCCAGACGGACCGACGCGTAGAACTTCAGGGCGTTACCACCGGTTGTTGTTTCCGGGCTGCCGAACATCACGCCGATCTTCATACGGATCTGGTTGATGAAGATAACGAGGCAGTTGGCAGTCTTGATGTTACCGGTGATCTTACGCAGCGCCTGGGACATCAATCGGGCTTGCAGGCCGACGTGCATGTCGCCCATTTCGCCTTCGATTTCAGCCTTCGGAACGAGGGCGGCAACGGAGTCGACGACGATGACGTCGATTGCGTTCGAACGCACCAGCATGTCGGTGATTTCGAGGGCCTGTTCGCCGGTGTCTGGCTGGGAGACCAGCAGGTCGTCGACGTTGACGCCCAGCTTGCCGGCGTACTCTGGATCGAGCGCGTGCTCGGCGTCGACGAATGCGCAGGTGGCGCCCATTTTCTGGGCTTCTGCGATGACGGACAGAGTGAGGGTGGTCTTACCCGAAGATTCCGGGCCGTAGATTTCAACGATCCGGCCTTTTGGCAGGCCACCGATACCAAGTGCGATATCGAGACCCAGCGAACCGGTGGAGATAGCAGGAATAGCCTGGCGATCATGGTCACCCATGCGCATTACGGCACCTTTGCCGAATTGACGCTCGATCTGACCCAAGGCCGCAGCCAAGGCTTTCTTCTTGTTGTCGTCCATTGAATCCTCTCGTAATAGGTTAGGCCTTGACGGCCGATATAACTGTATAAGTAGCCAGTATTATTCCACAGGGCCTGACGCGCGCCTACCCCTGATTTGGTATTTCTCCGCGAGAGAGGCGGACAAGCCCCTCTAGCGCGGCGCTCACCGTTTGTCGGCGAACCGCATCACGGTCACCTGCAAATAGAAAGCACTCGGCGATCAATCGTTCCGCCACGCCCCAGCAGACCCACACAGTGCCAACGGGTTTCTCCGCCGAGCCACCGTCCGGTCCGGCCACGCCGCTGACCGCGACCGAAAACTGCGCGCCGCTATTAGCCTGCGCGCCCTTCGCCATGGCCTCGACCACTTCGCGACTGACGGCGCCGACCTGGGCGAACAGCGCTTCCGGCACCGCCAGTTGACGGGTCTTCTGCCGGTTGGAGTAGGTGACATAGCCGGCTTCGAACCAAGCCGAACTCCCGGGGATACGGGTGATGGCTTCGGCGATGCCGCCTCCGGTGCAGGATTCGGCCGTGCTGACCTGCGCGCCCGCGGCCAACAGTTGCTGGCCCAGGGTTGCTGCCAGATGAGTAATGTCATTCACGGGAGATTCTCCGTATCGGTCGAGGCGAAGCAGACACGCTACACCAGCCGGGTCGATGTGCAACACAGGGCGCGATCCGAATCCGGTTCACGCCTGCGAGCCCTCTATTTGCGCTCCGGTTTCTCGGGGCAGGGTTTCTTGACGGTTTCCACGATGGTTTCCCGTGGCCTTCGCTTGGCCTCCTCCAAAGGGATGAAGCGGCCGTTGGTTGAATCTCGTCCTCGCTTGCGTGGCATAGGGCAATCCTTGTCGATGATGCCGCCTCCCGTCGGGCGGTGCTCGACATCCTAGCCAGCTCGAAGCGCTTCGTGTCGGTTCGGAAACGCGCCGTGACGAATCAGCCGGACCTGCGGCCCGCGAACGTGCGTGGTAACCTTGCCGCCATCGCAAAATCAATCGGATCCGACGTCGAGCCACGTAGGTGGAATCCCCGCCGTCGCCCGAAACTTGCCTCAATTCCCTATAGAATTTGCCTAAATAACTGATGAATAAAGCAATTTCCGACCTGTCCTCGCATACCCCGATGATGCAGCAATACTGGCGGTTGAAAAATCAGCATCCCGATCAGCTGATGTTCTATCGCATGGGTGACTTCTACGAGATCTTCTATGAAGACGCCAAGAAGGCGGCCAAGCTGCTCGACATCACGCTGACTGCGCGGGGCCAGTCAGCGGGGCAAAGCATTCCCATGTGCGGCATCCCCTATCACGCAGCGGAAGGCTATCTGGCCAAGCTGGTGAAGCTCGGCGAGTCAGTCGTCATCTGCGAACAGATTGGCGATCCGGCCACCAGCAAAGGCCCGGTCGATCGTCAGGTGGTGCGCATCATCACGCCGGGCACCGTCAGCGACGAAGCCTTGCTGGACGAGCGTCGGGATAACCTGATCGCCGCCGTGCTGGGTGACGAACGCCTGTTCGGCCTCGCCGTGCTGGACATCACCAGCGGCAATTTCACCGTGCTGGAAATCAAGGGCTGGGAAAACCTGCTGGCCGAGCTTGAGCGGATCAATCCGGTCGAGCTGCTGATTCCCGATGACTGGCCCCAAGGGTTGCCCGCAGAGAAACGCCGCGGTGCCCGTCGTCGCGCGCCATGGGACTTCGAGCGCGATTCGGCGCACAAAAGCCTGTGCCAGCAGTTCTCCACTCAGGATCTCAAAGGCTTCGGCTGCGAGAACCTCACCCTGGCGATCGGCGCGGCCGGCTGCCTGCTGAGCTACGCCAAAGAAACCCAGCGCACCGCATTGCCACACCTGCGCAGCCTGCGCCATGAGCGCCTCGACGACACGGTGATTCTGGACGGCGCCAGCCGCCGCAATCTGGAACTCGACACCAACCTGGCGGGCGGGCGCGACAACACGCTGCAGTCGGTGATGGATCGCTGTCAGACCGCCATGGCAACGCGCCTGCTGACCCGCTGGCTGAACCGTCCCCTGCGCGATCTGCACATCCTTCAGGCCCGCCAAGAGTCCATTGGCTGCTTCCTCGAGCGTTACCGCTTCGAGAACCTGCAGCCGCAGCTGAAAGAGATCGGCGACATCGAGCGCATTCTCGCGCGTATCGGCCTGCGCAATGCCCGTCCTCGGGACCTGGCGCGTCTGCGTGATGCCCTGAGCGCGTTGCCCGAATTGCAACTGGCCCTGGCCGAGCTTGAAGCGCCGCACATTCAGCAATTGGCGAAAACCGCGAGCACCTACCCGGAGCTGGCCGACCTGCTGCAACGCGCGATCATCGACAATCCGCCTGCGGTGATTCGAGACGGTGGCGTCCTGAAGACCGGTTACGACGCCGAGCTCGATGAATTGCTGTCCCTGAGCGAGAACGCCGGGCAGTTCCTCATCGATCTGGAAACCCGCGAAAAGGCACGCACCGGCCTGGCCAACCTCAAGGTCGGCTACAACCGCGTGCATGGTTACTTCATCGAGCTGCCGAGCAAGCAGGCCGAACAGGCGCCGGCCGATTACATCCGCCGCCAGACGCTTAAAGGCGCCGAGCGTTTCATCACCCCGGAGCTCAAGGAATTCGAAGACAAGGCGTTGTCGGCCAAGAGCCGCGCGCTGGCTCGGGAAAAGATGCTCTATGAGACGCTGCTGGAAGACCTGATCGGGCACCTTGCGCCGCTGCAGGACACTGCCGCCGCGCTGGCCGAGCTGGATGTGCTGAGCAACCTGGCCGAGCGTGCGCTGAACCTGGACCTCAACCGTCCGCGTTTCACCGATGAGCCGTGCATGCGCATCGAGCAAGGTCGGCATCCGGTGGTGGAGCAGGTGTTGTCGTCGCCGTTCGTGGCCAACGACCTTGATCTGAACGACAACACGCGCATGCTGGTGATCACCGGTCCAAACATGGGCGGTAAATCCACCTACATGCGCCAGACTGCTTTGATCGTGCTGCTGGCGCATATCGGCAGCTTCGTGCCGGCGGCGAGCTGCGAGCTGTCGCTGGTGGACCGTATCTTCACGCGTATCGGTTCAAGCGATGACCTGGCCGGCGGACGCTCCACTTTCATGGTGGAGATGAGCGAGACCGCGAACATTCTGCACAACGCCACGGACAAAAGCCTGGTGCTGATGGATGAAGTCGGACGCGGCACCAGCACATTCGACGGGCTTTCGCTGGCGTGGGCTGCGGCGGAATGCCTCGCCCAGCTTCGTGCGTACACGCTGTTCGCCACCCATTATTTCGAGCTGACCGTGTTGCCGGAGAGCGAGCCGCTGGTGGCCAACGTGCACCTGAATGCCACCGAGCACAACGAGCGCATTGTCTTTCTGCACCGCGTGCTGCCGGGGCCGGCGAGCCAGAGTTATGGTCTTGCCGTGGCGCAACTGGCTGGCGTGCCGGGGCGCGTCATCACGCGGGCCAAGGAGCATCTGCTGCGCCTGGAGACCACCAGCCTGCCCCACGAACAGCCCAAGGCCAAGCCGGGAAAACCGCCGCTGCCGATGCAGAGCGACATGTTTGCAAGCTTGCCGCACCCTGTTCTGGACGAGTTGTCGAACCTGAAGATCGACGACCTGACGCCGCGCCAGGCGCTTGAGTTGTTGTATTCGATGAAGACACGCATCTAACGTGATTCGTAACAAGCTGTTAGAATCCCGCGCGGTTCGGGACGCTGTGAGCTTTTAGCCTGGCTTCACAGCGCACCTGGCCGCGTTTGAACGCAGCGAACCAAGGTCGGACATCGCCGCGCAGGACACCTTGCCTGCCGCGTTGCTCGAGAAGCTGAGTTTTACGGTGGGGGGACGTCCCGTACCTGGCAAGCCGGACTGAACGGCCTTGCTGCCGCCGCCTGAGGAGAGAATTAGAAATGACCTTCGTCGTCACCGACAACTGCATCAAGTGCAAGTACACCGACTGCGTAGAAGTCTGTCCGGTGGACTGCTTTTACGAAGGCCCGAACTTCCTGGTGATTCACCCGGACGAGTGCATCGACTGCGCCCTGTGCGAGCCTGAATGCCCTGCGAATGCGATCTTCTCCGAAGACGAGATTCCGGCCGGCATGGAGAATTTCATTCAGCTGAACGCAGAGCTGGCTGACGTCTGGCCCAACATCACGGAACGCAAGGACGCGCTGCCGGATGCGGCACAGTGGGATGGCAAGACCGGCAAGATAGCCGATCTGGAGCGCTAAGCTTCTGAAACGTCGAACACCCTGCTGACGCAAAAGGCCCCTCGGGGCCTTTTTGCATTGTCGAGGTGGTTGCAGCCGCACTTTTCTACAGACGAAAAAAGGGGCGGTATGACCCGCCCACATTTTTTCCTTAATCCCTTCAATCCGTGTTCATCATCCTGATGAATCGCGTCCTGCGATGTCCTTGAGCAGTCTTCCTTGACCGCCTGTACCAATCCGTCGGTACAGGACTGATCTTAGTGATTTAAACGGTCAGGGCAAGGGCCGAGAGTTTTCAGGAAAATTCAGCCGCTGACTGACGCTAGTTTTAAATTGCCAACTAAATCAACGGGATAACTATCGGCTTTCACCTGACGGAGACATGATCAGCCAAAGAAGAGACGATAACTCACAGGACGCGTAAGAAACTGCTTACAGCATGAGTAAGCATCACTTACCTGATTGTGAAAAAGATCATCGACCTCTCAAGACGCTGTCATGAGACGTCCATCTAACTCACGTTGGATCGACATAAAAAAAGCCCCGACTCGTCGGGGCTTTCATACCGCTTGATATAACGTACACCCACTCTCTCGTCTTACTGGAAGAGTGACTCGCTGGATAGGCCATTCTTCTCGAGTATCTCGCGAAGGCGCTTTAACCCCTCCACTTGAATCTGCCGTACACGCTCACGAGTCAGGCCGATTTCCAGCCCGACGTCCTCAAGCGTGCTGCTTTCATGCCCGCGCAGCCCGAATCGACGGACGACGACTTCACGCTGTTTGTCGGTCAACTCTGAAAGCCACTGATCGATGCTCTGGGACAGATCATCGTCCTGCAGCAGTTCGCAGGGATCGGTAGGACGATCATCCGTCAGCGTGTCGAGCAGCGTCTTGTCTGAATCAGGGCCCAGCGACACATCCACCGAAGACACCCGCTCGTTGAGGCCGAGCATGCGCTTGACCTCACCGACCGGCTTCTCCAGCAGGTTGGCAATTTCTTCGGGAGAGGGTTCATGGTCAAGCTTTTGCGTCAGCTCCCGCGCGGCGCGCAGGTAGACGTTGAGCTCTTTGACCACATGGATCGGGAGGCGGATCGTTCGCGTCTGATTCATGATCGCGCGTTCGATGGTTTGACGAATCCACCAAGTGGCGTAGGTCGAGAACCGGAATCCGCGCTCCGGATCGAATTTTTCGACCGCTCGAATGAGGCCCAAATTGCCCTCCTCGATCAGGTCCAGCAATGACAGACCACGATTGACGTAGCGCCTGGCGATTTTCACGACCAGCCGCAGATTGCTCTCAATCATGCGTTTGCGCCCAGCCGGATCGCCGCTTTGCGACAGTCGCGCAAAATGGACTTCTTCTTCCGGGGAGAGCAAGGGGGAAAAGCCGATTTCATTGAGGTACAGCTGCGTAGCATCCAGTGCACGAGTGTAGTCAATGTACTTATGCTGTTTGAGCGCTGCAGAGTTTTTGGGTTTCGCACGAACGGAAGGTGTAGCTGGCTTCTCATCCGTTGCAGAATCCAGGACGATTGCGGGTTCCATAAGGAGCACCTCGTCGTCTATGTCAAACTCCGGCACTTCTTTGCTGAGAGCCATTGTTATAGTCCTTTGGTGAGTTCGACCTCAAGCTCCAGTGACGCCTTCTTCCGTGGCAGCACTTGAGCCTGTCCCCTCTACGCAGGAACAGGCTGACAACCGATCAGCGACGTGGCAAGAATTCCAGTGGATCTACCGGTTTACCCTGGCGGCGAATCTCGAAATGCAGTTTCACCCGGTCAGTTCCCGTTGATCCCATCTCGGCAATACTTTGCCCTGCCTTGACCTGTTGTCCCTCCCGAACCAAGAGCCGACGGTTATGTCCGTATGCACTGACGTAGGTATCGCTGTGTTTGATGATGACCAATTCGCCGTAGCCCCTTAATCCACTTCCGGCGTATACCACTGCCCCATCAGACGCGGCCAAAACAGGCTGTCCCAAATCACCAGCGATATCAATTCCTTTATTCAAACTACCGTTTGAAGAGAACTTGCTGATCAAAACGCCGCTCGTCGGCCATGTCCAGCCGCTTGGAGAACGAGCGCCGGTCACCACGGTTGTATTGACCGGCGTCGTCGTCGAGTTGCTGGTCGGCGGTGGCGTCGTGGCGGCGACAGCCCCTACCGGCCTTGAAATGACAGTGGTTTTCAGCGACCCGGAAGAGGATGTCGAGCTGCTCGTGGTGGTCTGCGGAACGCGTGCGGAGCCAGCGGCCACCGCCGTAGACGGCGAGTTGGCGCGCCCATCGAAGCGGATCGTCTGACCGACATGAATGGTGAAGGGCTCTGGAATGCTGTTGCGTGCGGCCAGCGCCTTCCAGTCCCAGCCGTAACGAAACGCAATGGAAAAAAGCGTATCGCCACGCTTCACGACGTACTGACCTGTGGTCACAGGCTGACGCGTCGGCACCGTCGATTTGCCGTTGCGGTCGACAACGCGTACGCCGCCCGATGGCGTGCTGGAGCAGCCGACCAGAAGGATACTCAAGGCAACTCCAATCACCAGACGCTGAAAGCTTGTTGAAGAACTACGCTGCCGAATGACTGTGAGACTCACCCGCCACTCCCTTTACCGGTGACTGAAGAAGAAACTGTCCTGCGTCGTGAAAGACCAGGCAGCCATGAAAAACAGGGTGTAAGACGGCGCTGCGGGAGTTAACCGAAGCATCGTTGCAAAACGCCAGCCTGTAGACCGGCTGCGTCTTCGGGAATTCATTGCCGCCAAAAAATAGCGCTTACGCCAGCGGGCCGTTGAGCAGCGGGACAAAACGGACAGCGCCCAACACATGCCGGGAGAAGCCGTTTTCCTCGCGGATGATCAGCATCAGCTGCTGCACCTCGCCCGAACCCACCGGAATGACCAACCGCCCACCGGGTGCCAGCTGGTCCAGCAAGGCCTGAGGTACGTCGGTGGCAACCGCAGTGACAATGATGCCGTTGTAAGGCGCGAGCGCCGGCCAGCCTTCCCAGCCGTCGCCCCAACGAAACACCATGTTGCGCAGGTTCAGTTCGACGAGGCGTTCCTTTGCGCGATCCTGCAGCACCTTGATCCGCTCAACGGAGAAAACCCGCTCCACCAGTTGCGCCAGCACGGCGGTCTGGTAACCCGAGCCGGTGCCGATCTCCAGCACTTTATCCAGCGGGCCCGCCGCCAACAGCAGTTCGCTCATGCGCGCCACCATGTAAGGCTGGGAGATCGTCTGGTTGTTGCCGATCGGCAGCGCGGTGTCTTCGTACGCGCGGTGCGCGAGGGCCTCGTCGACAAACAGGTGTCGAGGGGTCTTGCGAATGACGTCCAGCACCTGGGTGTTGGCGATACCTTCTTCGCACAACCGTTGAATCAGACGCTCGCGGGTACGCTGGGAAGTCATTCCCACGCCACGTCGTAATAGATCATCTTGCTCACGCGACATCAGGCCATTCCCTCCAGCCATGCGTTCAGGCTGTTGAAACCGTCCTGATAAGTACGATCCAGCTGCAACGGGGTGATCGACACATAACCCTGCATCACGGCGTGGAAATCGGTGCCCGGCCCGCCGTCTTCGGCATCTCCTGCGGCAGCAATCCAGTAACCGGCCTTCCCACGCGGATCGACCACGCGCACAGGCGCCGCCGCACGGGTGCGATGGCCAAGACGGGTCAGCTGAATTCCGCGCACATGTGCCAGCGGCAGGTTAGGGATATTCACATTCAATACGGTACGGGGTGGAAGGTCGAGGCGTTCATGGGCTTCGACCAGAAGCCGCGCGTAATGCGCAGCGGTTGCCAGGTTATCGACCTGACGTGACAAAAATGAAAAGGCAAATGACGGGCGTTGCAGAAAACGACCTTCCAGCGCCGCAGCAACGGTGCCCGAATACAGCACATCGTCACCCAGGTTGGCGCCGAGGTTGATCCCCGAAACAACCATGTCCGGCTCATCGGGCAGCAGACCGTTGAGCCCAAGGTGGACGCAATCGGTGGGCGTGCCGTTAACGCTGATGAAGCCGTTGTCCAGGGTGTGCGGGTGCAAGGGCCGGTCCAGCGTCAGCGAACTGCTCGCGCCGCTCTTGTCTTGATCGGGCGCAATCACCACGCACTCGGCGTACCCCGCCAGCGCGCCATGCAGCGCAGCAAGCCCGGGCGCCATGACCCCGTCATCATTTGAAATCAGAATACGCATGAGCTGTCCGTCTGCCCTGCCGGGGCGAGATCGACGAGTTCGCGCACCAATGCGGTGGCGAAGCATCCGGCCGGCAGGACGAATTCCAGTTGCAGAATGTCAGGCTCGGGATAATGCCACGTCAACCGCCCGATGGGCAGTCGCAGGATGCGCCGTTCGTGTTCCATTCCCGCTTTTATCAACCAGTTACAGAGCGACGCCTCGCGCACCGCGATGCTGTTTTCAAGCGCGGCAGTGGCGCCGGCGGCCGGGGAATCACCCTCACCCCACTGCGGCCCGGTCGGGTGCAGATCGAGGATCGCCAATCGCGGGTCGCTGCACTCGGCTTCGCCTGCGGGGAAGAAACTGCGGCTGTCAGTGAACGCCAGCAGATCGCCCACTTGCGCCCGTTGCCAGCTGCCATCGGCGACCCGCGCGGCCAGGACCTGATTGAACACGTAGCTGCGCGCCGTGGAGAGCAAGCGAGAGCGCACATTGCGCTGCTCGGGCAGGGCCTGACGCTCGGCATAATTACGGGCTTCACCCAGATTCCCGCCCTCGTAGCCGAAACGCTGAGGACCGAAATAGTTGGGGATGCCGTGTTGTTTGATCAACTCAAGACGTGCGTCGAGCCCGGCCTTGTCGGCCTGCAATTGCGTGAGACGCAGCGTAAAACCATTGGCGGCGTGGGCGCCCCGTTGCAGCTTGCGTTTATGGCGTGTGCTGTCGAGGATTTTCAGGGAATCGTTTTCAGCCACCGACATGTCCGGATCAGCCTTGCCCGGCAGCTGAATGCTGAACCACTGCCGGGTCAACGCCTGACGATCCTTCAAACCGGCGTAGGCGACGGTTCGCAACGGCACGCCGGCCGCCTTGGCCAGACGCCGGGCGGCTTCCTCGGTATTCAAGCCGCGCTTTTCGACCCACAGCCACAGGTGCTCGCCATCCCCGGAAAGCGGGATGTCGAGGACTTCATCGACCTGAAAGTCTTCAGCGGTAGCCTTCAGCACGGCAGTACCCAACGCGTCGCCGTAGGCTCTCGGGCCCAGAAGTTCGAGCTCGGTCATGCGCTGATCAACAGTGCGACGGCGTGCACGGCGATGCCTTCTTCGCGGCCGGTGAAGCCCAGCTTTTCAGTGGTGGTGGCCTTGACGTTGACCTGGTCGATGTCGACTTGCAGGTCTTCGGCAATCAAGGCGCGCATGCTTTCAATGTGCGGGGCCATCTTCGGCGCCTGGGCAACGATGGTCGCGTCGACGTTGCCGACCTTCCAGCCCTTGCCCTGAACTTGCTTGAGCACGTGACGAAGCAGCACCCGGCTGTCGGCGCCCTTGAATTGCGGATCGGTGTCAGGGAAGTGCTTGCCGATGTCGCCCAGGGCGGCAGCGCCCAGGAGAGCATCGCTCAACGCGTGCAGCACTACATCGCCATCGGAATGCGCGAGCAAACCCGACGTGTGCGCAATCCGCACGCCGCCCAAGGTAATGAAATCGCCTTCAGCGAAACGGTGCACATCATAGCCGTGGCCAATACGCATAAAAAAACGCCCTGAAAAAGTCAGGGCGTGATTCTACCTACTTTGACCGACATTAGGGCCGGCCCGCGCGCAATTGCCCGAGACGCTGCAATTGAAGGCGGAGACTTCAGCCGGCCAGGGCTCGGGCGTGGTGGCGCAGGTGGTCTTCGATGAAACTGGCGATGAAGTAATAGCTGTGGTCGTACCCCGGCTGCATGCGCAATTCCAGGGGATGACCGGCCGCCTTCGCCGCCTGAACCAATGATTCCGGCTTGAGCTGATTGCCGAGGAAGTCGTCGCGATCGCCTTGATCCACCAGCAATGGCAGGCGCTCGGTGGCCTCGGCGATGAGCACGCTGGCGTCCCATTCACGCCAGCGCGAACGGTCTTCGCCCAGATAGCGCGAGAAGGCTTTCTGCCCCCACGGGCAATCCATCGGGTTGCAGATGGGCGAGAACGCCGACACCGATTTATAGCGGCCCGGGTTGCGCAACGCGCCGACCAGTGCGCCGTGGCCGCCCATGGAATGCCCGCTGATGCTGCGTTTGTCCGAGGCCGGGAAGTGCGCCTCGATCAACGCCGGCAGCTCGCTGATCACGTAATCGTACATGCGGTAGTGCCGCGCCCACGGCTGTTCGGTGGCGTTCAGATAAAAGCCGGCGCCCAGTCCGAAGTCATAGGCCTTGTCCGGGTCATCCGGCACGTCGGCGCCGCGTGGGCTGGTGTCCGGCGCCACGATGATCAGCCCCAGCTCGGCAGCAACCCGCAGTGCACCGGCCTTCTGCATGAAGTTCTCATCGGTGCAGGTCAGCCCTGACAACCAATAGACCACCGGCAGCTTGCCGCCCTGCTCTGCCTGAGGAGGCAGATACACCGCGAACACCATGTCGCAGCCAAGCACATCAGAGTGATGTTTGTAACGCTTGTGCCAGCCGCCGAAGCTTTTCTGGCACGAGATGTTTTCCAGACTCATAGGCTTCTCCGGGCGGCAAGCTGCAAGCCTCGAGCGGCAAGAGGTCATGACACGTGCCTCTTGCCGCGCACAGCTTGAAGCTTGCCGCTACTCCTCAGAAATGAATGACGGTACGGATGCTTTTGCCTTCGTGCATCAGGTCAAACGCTTCGTTGATCCGGTCCAGGCCCATGGTGTGGGTGATGAAGGTGTCCAGCGGGATCTCGCCGGCCTGCGCTTTTTCGACGTAGCTTGGCAGTTCGGTGCGGCCTTTGACGCCGCCGAAGGCCGAACCGCGCCAGACGCGACCGGTCACCAGCTGGAACGGACGGGTAGAGATTTCCTGACCCGCACCGGCGACGCCGATGATCACCGATTCGCCCCAGCCCTTGTGGCACGACTCCAGGGCCGCGCGCATCAGGTTCACGTTGCCTACGCACTCGAAGCTGTAATCCACGCCGCCGTCGGTCATTTCGACGATCACTTCCTGAATCGGCTTGTCGTGATCCTTGGGATTGACGAACTCGGTCGCCCCCAATTCACGGGCCACGTCGAATTTGGACGGGTTGATGTCGACCGCGATGATGCGCGAGGCCTTGGCCATTTTTGCGCCGATGATCGCCGCCAGGCCGATACCGCCGAGACCGAAGACCGCCACAGTGGCGCCCTCTTCGACCTTGGCCGTGTTCAGCACTGCGCCAATGCCGGTTGTCACGCCGCAACCCAGCAGGCAAACCTTCTCCAGCGGCGCTTCCTTGGGGATTTTGGCGAGGGAGATTTCCGGGACCACGGTGTATTCGGAGAACGTCGAGCAGCCCATGTAGTGGTAGATCGGCTGGCCGTTGTAGCTGAAGCGGGTGGTGCCGTCGGGCATCAGCCCTTTGCCCTGGGTGGCGCGGACTTTCTGGCAGAGGTTGGTCTTGCCGGATTTGCAGAACTTGCACTCGCGGCATTCGGCGGTGTACAGCGGGATGACGTGGTCGCCCACGGCCAGGGAGGTGACGCCTTCGCCGACAGCTTCAACGACGCCGCCGCCTTCGTGACCGAGGATGCACGGGAAAACGCCTTCGGAATCAGCACCGGACAAGGTGTAGGCATCGGTGTGACAAACGCCGGATGCCACGGTACGAATCAACACTTCGCCAGCTTTCGGGGCTTCAACGTCCACTTCGACGATCTGCAGTGGCTCATTGGGCGCGAAAGCTACGGCAGCACGTGACTTGATCATCATGATCTCCAGCTAAATAAATACGAGCCCGGAGTGTAATACAGTGCTCGCTGATGAATAATCCGCCTGAAAGCAAAACATTAATGCTGTGCAGGGACAATCGATGCAGGTCAATCGCTGGGAAGGTCTGGACGAGTTTGTCGCCGTCGCCGAGTGCGGGCAGTTCACCGCTGCCGCTGAGCGTCTGGGGGTGTCGTCATCGCACATCAGTCGGCAGATCGCGCGACTCGAAGAACGCTTGCAGACGCGGTTGCTGTATCGCAGCACCCGGAAGGTAGCGCTGACCGAAGCCGGCCAGACGTTTCTGCATCACTGCCAACGCCTGCAGGATGGACGCGAGGAAGCATTGCGCGCGGTGACCGACCTGACCAGCGAGCCGAAGGGGTTGCTGCGGATGACCTGCGCCGTGGCTTACGGCGAGCGGTTCATCGCCCCGCTGGTGACGCGTTTCATGGAGGATTACCCGCAACTGCGCGTGGATATCGAGCTGACCAACAACACGCTGGATCTGGTGCATGAAGGCCTGGACCTGGCGATCCGGCTGGGCCGCTTGCAGGAATCACGACTGGTGGCCGCCCGACTGGCGCCGCGCAAAATGTACCTGTGCGCCTCCCCCGCCTATCTCGAACGGTACGGCCGGCCCCATAGCGTGTCCGAACTGGCCCGACACAATTGCCTGATCGGCAGCTCGGACAGTTGGTTGTTGCAGCAAAACGGGCGGGAATTTTCCCAGCGGGTGCAAGGCAACTGGCGCTGCAACAGTGGGCAGGCGGTGCTGGATGCGGCGTTGCGTGGGGTCGGGCTGTGTCAGCTACCGGATTACTACGTGCTGGAGCATCTCAAGCGCGGCGCGCTGGTCTCGTTGCTGGATGCCCATCAGCCGCCGAACACCGCCGTCTGGGCGTTGTACCCGCAGCAGCGGCATCTGTCGCCCAAGGTGAGAAAGCTGGTGGATTATCTGAAGGCGGGACTGGCGTCGCGGGAGGAATACAGCGTGTAGGCGGATCAGCCGTTGAATTCCACCCGACGCTGGCGCAGCCATTCGAGGTCTTCAGGGCGGGTGACCTTGATGTTATCCGCGCGCCCTTCGATCAGACGCGGCGATTGCCCGGCCCACTCGATAGCGGAAGCTTCATCGGTGATCGCCACGTTGGACACCAGACTGTCCGCCAGCGCGCGGTGCAGCGCACCCAGACGAAACATCTGCGGCGTATAGGCCTGCCAGATCAGACTGCGGTCCACGGTTTCGGTCACACGGCCATTGGCGTCGGCGCGCTTGAGGGTGTCTTTGGCCGGCACTGCCAGCAAGCCGCCGACCGGATCATCCGCCAGCTCGCCAAGCAGATTATCGAGGTCCGAACGCGCCAGGTTCGGGCGCGCTGCGTCATGTACCAGCACCCAATCGTTGTCATCGGCGCCGTTGGCGTGCAGGTGCAGCAGTGCATTGAGCACCGAGTCCGCACGCTCTTTGCCGCCCGCGACCTGCTGAATCCGGGAATCCAGCGCGCAAGGCAACGTAGGCCAATAAGGGTCATCCACAGCCAGACTGACCACCAGGCCCTTGAGCCGGGGATGATCGAGAAAGCAAAGCAGGCTGTGTTCAAGAATCGTGAGGCCGCCCAGTTGCAGGTACTGCTTGGGACGGTCTGCCGCCATGCGCGCGCCAACGCCCGCTGCGGGAATCACTGCCCAGAAGGCAGGAAGGGATTGAGTCATTACACCAACGTCACTGTGCCAACTGATAAAGGGTTTCGCCGTCTTTGACCATGCCCAATTCATGACGGGCACGCTCTTCAACGGTTTCGAGGCCTTTTTTCAGCTCCAGCACTTCCGCGTCGAGGACCCGGTTGCGCTCCAGCAGAGCATCGTTTTCGGCGTGTTGATCGGCGATTTGCTGCGTCAGACTGGCCACCTGCGCGAGACTGCCGTTACCTACCCATAGGCGATACTGCAAGCCAGCGAGCATCAAAAGCAGAACGAGGAACAACCAGTTAGGACTGCGCATTGTGAATATCTGTTACCCGGCGAATAAAGACAGCAAAACCGACCATTTCAAATGCCCATAAGCCCGGTGGTCACCGGGCTCATGGATCAGGACGACAAGAGCGGTCACCTTTCGGTGACTTCTCCTACAACGCCTGCTGCCTTTTTACCATCTTTGCAATCAGCCGCGAAACTCGCCGCGACCACGGTACACCGCTTTGGCGCCCAGTTGCTCTTCGATACGCAGCAGCTGGTTGTACTTGGCGATACGGTCGGAACGGCTCAACGAACCGGTCTTGATCTGGCCGGCGGCGGTGCCCACGGCCAGGTCGGCAATGGTGGAGTCTTCAGTTTCGCCGGAACGGTGCGAGATCACGGCGGTATAACCCGCGGCCTTGGCCATCTGGATGGCTTCCAGCGTTTCGGTGAGCGTGCCGATCTGGTTGAACTTGATCAGGATCGAGTTACCGATCTTCTTGTCGATGCCTTCTTTCAGGATCTTGGTGTTGGTCACGAACAGGTCGTCACCCACCAGCTGGATCTTGTCGCCGATCTTGTCGGTGAGGACTTTCCAGCCATCCCAGTCCGACTCGTCCAGACCGTCTTCGATAGAAATGATCGGGTGCTTGCTGACCAGATCAGCCAGGTAGTCGGCGAAACCGGCGGAGTCGTACTCGCCTTCTTCGCTCAGAACGTACTTGCCGTTCTTGTAGAACTCGCTTGCCGCGCAGTCCAGCGCCAGGGTCACGTCGGTGCCCAGCTTGTAGCCCGCGTTGGCAACGGCTTCAGCGATGGCATCCAGCGCGTCGCCGTTGGAGTTCAGGTTCGGCGCGAACCCACCTTCGTCACCCACGGCAGTGTTCAGACCGCGCGCTTTCAACACCGCTTTGAGGTGGTGGAAAATCTCGGTGCCCCAGCGCAGGCCCTCGGAGAAGGTCTTGGCGCCCACAGGCTGAATCATGAATTCCTGGATGTCGATGTTGTTATCAGCGTGCTCGCCACCGTTGATGATGTTCATCATCGGCACCGGCATCGAATAAACACCCGGTGTGCCGTTCAGGTTGGCGATGTGCGCGTACAACGGCAGGTCCTGATCCTGAGCAGCTGCTTTGGCTGCAGCCAGCGACACAGCGAGGATCGCGTTGGCGCCCAGGCTAGCTTTGTTCTCGGTGCCGTCCAGCTGAATCATCGCGTGATCCAGGGCTTTCTGGTCAACCGGGTCTTTGCCCAGCAACAGGTCGCGGATCGGGCCATTGATGTTGGCCACAGCTTTCAGAACGCCCTTGCCCATGTAACGGCTCTTGTCGCCATCACGCAGCTCCAGCGCTTCACGCGAGCCGGTGGAAGCACCGGACGGCGCACAGGCGCTGCCGATGATGCCGTTGTCGAGGAGCACGTCTGCTTCCACGGTGGGATTGCCACGGGAGTCGAGAACTTCACGACCTTTGATGTCGACGATTTTTGCCATTGTTGTTAACACTCCAAGATTGACGAAAACGACGCAGCTGGGAAAACGATTCGGCGTCTCAGGGCTCTAGGACAACGGGCAGGGCCTGAAACGACAATTTTCCCGACCCTTTGGTCGGGAAAACAACGAACGGCACTCTACCGGAGGGCTCGGCGCCGGAGAAGCGGGTTTTACGCCGTTTCGATCGTCGGGAAGCTTTTAACGAGTTCGTCGAGCGCCTTGAGCTGGGCCAGGAACGGCTCCAGCTTGTCCAGGCGCAGGGCGCAGGGACCGTCGCACTTGGCGTTGTCCGGATCCGGGTGAGCTTCCAGAAACAGACCGGCCAGGCCCTGGCTCATGCCGGCCTTGGCCAGATCCGTCACCTGGGCACGACGGCCACCGGCGGAATCGGAGCGACCACCTGGCATCTGCAGGGCGTGGGTCACGTCGAAGAACACCGGGTATTCGAACGATTTCATGATGCCGAAACCGAGCATGTCGACAACCAGGTTGTTGTAGCCGAAGCTCGAACCGCGCTCGCAGAGGATCAACTGATCGTTACCCGCTTCGACGCACTTGGCCAGGATGTGTTTCATCTCGTGGGGCGCGAGGAACTGGGCTTTCTTGATGTTGATCACTGCGCCGGTCTTGGCCATGGCCACGACCAGGTCGGTCTGGCGGGACAGGAAAGCCGGCAACTGAATGATGTCGCAGACTTCCGCCACCGCAGCGGCCTGCTCAGGCTCGTGCACGTCGGTGATGATCGGCACGCCAAAGGCTTGCTTGATGTCCTGGAAAATCCGCATGCCTTCTTCAAGACCCGGGCCGCGGTAGGAAGTCACCGAGGAGCGGTTGGCCTTGTCGAAGCTGGCCTTGAACACGTACGGAATGCCGAGCTTCTCGGTCACTCGCACGTATTCTTCGCAGACCTGCATCGCCATGTCTCGCGACTCCAGGACGTTCATGCCGCCGAACAGGACCATGGGTTTGTCGTTGGCGATGTCGATGGAGCCGACGCGGATGATTTTCTGTGCCATGTGATGGATTCCCTATCAACCGTTCTTCTGGTGTTGAGCAAGCGCTGCTTTCACGAAACCACTGAACAACGGGTGGCCATCGCGGGGCGTAGAGGTGAACTCGGGGTGGAACTGGCAAGCCACAAACCATGGATGGTCAGGAGACTCCACCACTTCAACCAGCGCGCCGTCACCCGAACGACCGGAGATTTTCAGGCCGGCTTCGACCAGTTGCGGCAGCAGCTTGTTGTTCACTTCATAACGGTGGCGATGGCGCTCGACGATGACGTCGTTCGCGTAGCAATCGTGCACCAGAGAGCCCGGCTCAAGCAGGCATTCCTGGGCACCCAGACGCATGGTGCCGCCCAGGTCCGAAGTTTCGGTCCGGGTTTCGACAGCACCGGTGGCGTCTTCCCACTCGGTGATCAGACCGACGACAGGGTGCTGGCTGGCACGATCGAACTCGGTGGAGTTGGCGTCTGTCCAGCCCAGCACGTTACGGGCGAACTCGATGACCGCCACCTGCATGCCCAGGCAGATGCCCAGGTATGGAACCTTGTTTTCGCGAGCGAACTGCACGGCCGTGATCTTGCCCTCGACACCGCGCAGACCGAAGCCGCCCGGAACGAGAATCGCGTCAACGCCCTCAAGCAAACCAGTGCCCTGATTCTCGATGTCTTCGGAATCGATGTAGCGCAGATTGACCTTGGTACGGTTGCTGATGCCGGCGTGACTCATGGCTTCGATCAGCGACTTGTAGGCATCCAGCAGCTCCATGTACTTGCCGACCATCGCGATGGTGACTTCGTGTTCCGGATTGAGCTTGGCGTCGACGACCTTTTCCCACTCGGACAGATCGGCGCTGCCGCACTGCAGGCCGAAGCGCTCGACGACGAAATCGTCGAGGCCCTGGGAATGCAGGATGCCCGGGATCTTGTAAATGGTGTCGGCGTCTTCGAGGGCGATGACCGCGCGCTCTTCAACGTTGGTGAACTGCGCGATCTTGCGGCGCGACGAGATGTCGATCGGGTGGTCGGAACGGCAGACCAGTACGTCTGGCTGCAGGCCGATCGAACGGAGTTCTTTCACCGAATGCTGAGTCGGCTTGGTCTTGGTCTCGCCCGCGGTGGCGATATACGGAACCAGCGTCAGGTGCATGAGCATGGCGCGCTTGGCGCCCACTTCGAAACGCAGCTGACGGATCGCCTCGAGGAACGGTTGCGACTCGATGTCGCCCACGGTGCCGCCGATTTCGACCATGGCGACGTCGGCATCGCCGGCGCCCTTGATGATGCGACGCTTGATTTCGTCGGTGATGTGCGGGATCACCTGAATGGTCGCGCCCAGATAATCACCACGGCGCTCTTTGCGCAGGACGTGTTCATACACACGGCCAGTGGTGAAGTTGTTGTTCTGGGTCATGGTGGTGCGAATGAAACGCTCGTAGTGACCCAGGTCCAGGTCAGTTTCGGCGCCGTCGTGGGTGACGAACACCTCACCGTGCTGAAACGGACTCATGGTGCCGGGATCGACGTTGATGTAGGGGTCCAGCTTGAGCATGGTGACCTTAAGTCCCCTCGCCTCCAGGATGGCCGCCAATGAAGCCGAGGCGATGCCTTTCCCCAATGAAGAAACAACACCGCCCGTGACGAAGATGTAGCGCGTCATGAAAAACCCTAGAAGTCTGCGTTAAAGCGGTCAGAGCCGCCGGGGAAAGCGAAGGAAGGCCGAAGCCCCCGATAACCTGCGTTTTTCACTGTGCATTTCGAATCTGTCGCGCCCAAATCAACGACCGGCCTTGAAAAGGTCTGTCCGTGGATCGCCACATTTTTGAGAATCGCCCAGTAAAGACTGGCTGGTAATCGGCAACTTGCGTCGTTCCGGAAGGATCGACATAAGCTGTATCAAGAAGGGAGCGTAGTCTACCGGAAAGGCCCTTTCAGCTCAAACTTTGGTCATTCGTCGGTGGCAACCAGTGCAATCGCCAGTCGCCACGGGGGCTGGCGTCCAGTCCCGGAAGGTTTGCCACGGCCAATAACTGCTCGCCGCGGTACAACAGCGGCAATCGGCCGCGCAGAAACACCGGCACGCCCTTCTCGTTGAGCAGCCTTTTCAGGTCGCGTCGGCCTCTGTCCGGCACATCGAAAGTTTCGCCGCCCTGGCGGTAGTGCACATGCAAGCCACCCGCAGGCGCAGCGCCGAGGATCTGCAGCATGCCGTTGCCCGGCAGCGCGAGAGGTTGCGACGCCATGGACCAGTGCTGCGAGCCGGCGACGTTTTTCAGCCAGATCCCCGACAGCCACCAGATACGCCCTTCGGCTCGGTGCATCTGACCATCGGCCAGTCGCCAGATGGGGCGACCGTCCGGCCCGGCGTCGCGCAACGAGTCCCAGCCCACCCAGTGATCGGTGTCCGGCAATCGAGTGAGCGGCGCCAGCCAGTGGCGCAGTGCGTTGCGTTGCCGGGCGGGTGACAGCGCTTCGAGCGGCGCCAGTTCAAGGGAGGGCATGTCGAGCCACGGCCAGGGGCATGGCGTGTCAGCGAGTGCGAGGTCCTGCATCGCCAGCTCGTCCAGCAACTGCTGGGCTTCGGCCAGATGCGCGGCGCTGCGGGCCATGCTCGCGATCGCTTGCGGCCAGCGCGTTGTCACCAGCGGCAGTACATGACTGCGCAGGTAGTTGCGCGAAAAGCGGCTGTCTTTGTTGCTCGGGTCCTCGATCCAGCTCAACCCCTGTTCCCGGGCATAAGCCTCGAGGGTGGCGCGGGATTCATCCAGCAGCGGCCGAAATAACTGTCCTGCGCCCAAAGGACGCTGCGCCGGCATCGCGGCCAGCCCGCGCACCCCGGCGCCACGCAATAGACGGAACAGCAGTGTCTCGGCCTGATCGTCACGGTGCTGGGCGGTAAGCAGCACTTCGCCGGGCCCGAGGGTTGAGTTGAACGCGGCGTAACGAGCGTCACGCGCGGCTTGTTCGAGGCTGGCACCGGGGCGCACCTGGACGTCGATGACCTCCATCGGCACCCCCAGAATCTGACACATCTGCCGGCAATGCACCGGCCACGAAGCAGCCACCGCCTGAAGGCCATGGTTGACGTGAACAGCGGTCAGCGGAGGAAGCGCGTGAACCCTGGCAAGTTCCGCCAGCAGGTGAAGCAGGACAGTGGAATCGAGCCCACCGGAGAATGCGACGCGCCAGGCGACGGCAGCGCGCCAGGGTTCGAGGCGCGACAGCAGACGTCTGGAGAGTGCGAGTGTGATGCTGTCCGGTTTGCTCATGCTGGTTAACCCTGCTTAAAGCTCGCCGGACCGGTGAGCGTCACCGGGTTCGGTGACACTCCTGTTGCAGAACGGTCCGGTTAAAGGCCATAGCTCATCAGGCGGTCGTAACGACGGGCCAGCAGCGCGTCATTATCGAACTTCTGAAGCATGCTCAGCTGGCTGCTCAGTTCTTCGCGGATCAAGGCAGCGGCAGCGGCCGGATCACGGTGCGCGCCACCCAGAGGCTCGCTGATCACCTTGTCAACGATGCCCAAGCCCTTCAGACGCTCGGCAGTGATGCCCATTGCTTCGGCCGCATCCGGCGCCTTTTCGGCGGTTTTCCACAGGATGGAAGCACAGCCTTCCGGCGAAATCACCGCGTAGGTCGAGTACTGCAGCATGTTCAGTTGATCGCACACGCCAATGGCCAGTGCGCCGCCCGAACCGCCTTCGCCAATCACGGTGGCAATGATCGGGGTCTTCAGGCGCGCCATGACGCGCAGGTTCCAGGCGATCGCTTCGCTCTGGTTACGCTCTTCGGCGTCGATGCCCGGATAGGCGCCCGGCGTGTCGATGAAGGTCAGGATCGGCATTTTGAAGCGCTCGGCCATTTCCATCAGGCGGCAGGCCTTGCGGTAGCCTTCAGGACGCGGCATGCCGAAGTTGCGGCGAACCTTCTCGCGCACTTCGCGGCCTTTCTGATGACCGATCACCATCACCGGCTGCTCGTTCAAGCGGGCAATACCGCCGACGATGGCAGCGTCATCGGAGAAGTGGCGATCGCCATGCAGCTCGTCGAACTCGGTGAAGATGTGTTGAATGTAGTCCAGCGTATACGGACGACGCGGATGACGCGCCATGCGCGCGATCTGCCAACTGGTCAGGTTGCCGAAAATGCTTTCGGTGAGCGTATTGCTCTTCTCTTGCAGTCGAGAGATTTCGTCGCCGATGTTCAGCGAGTTGTCATTGCCCACCAGACGCAGCTCTTCAATCTTGGCTTGCAGGTCAGCAATCGGCTGTTCGAAATCCAGAAAATTCGGGTTCATAGGCATCCGTCTTGGGTCGACGGCCAAGAGGCCGGCCGGTTGATCCGATAAGCGCCATACCTTAATGGAGCGGGCGCCTTTCGGTCGAGTTTAAAGTGTCGAGGTCATCAATATTGAGCTGATCGGTGTCAGCGATACTGCAGGAAGACGTTCTCTCGTCCGAACTGGTCACGCAGCGCCTGAATCAGGCTGTCTGCGGGATCGATCCGCCACGCTTCGCCGAACTGCAGCAATGCCTTGGCTTCCTGCCCGGTGTAGTCGAGGGTGATTGGGCACGCGCCGCGGTGCTTCTTGCACAGCTCGCCCAGCCAGCGCAGCCGGTCGCCCTTGAGCGCTTCGGCCCGCACGTTCAGGCGCAGACTTTCCGCCAGCCCGGTGCGCGCTTCTTCCAGGCTCATCACCCGTTTGGCGCGCAACCGCAGGCCCCCGGAGAAGTCGTCGGTGCTGACTTCCCCTTCCACCACCACCATCGCATCGGTTTGCAGCAGCGACTGAGCCGCCTGGAACGAATCGGCAAACAGCGACGCTTCGATACGTCCGGAACGGTCGTCCAGGGTGATGAAGCCCATCTTGTCGCCCTTTTTGTTCTTCATCACCCGCAGCGCAATGATCAGCCCGGCGATGGTCTGGGTCTCCCGCGAGGGCTTCAGATCGACGATGCGCTGACGCGCGAAGCGGCGGATCTCACCTTCGTATTCGTCGATCGGGTGCCCGGTCAGGTACAGGCCCAGGGTTTCTTTTTCGCCACGCAGCCGTTCCTTGAGAGTGACGTCTTTGGCGCTGCGGTGGTTCGCGTAAACGTCGGCGTCGGCTTCAACGAACAGGCCGCCGAAGAGATCGGCATGGCCGCTGTCGTGACTGCGGGCGGTCTGCTCGGCGGCCTGAATGGCTTCTTCGAGTGCGGCCAGCAGGACACCGCGGTTACGGTCGATATTGGCTTGATACTGTTTTGGCTCGTCATAGAAGAACGGGCCGAGACGGTCCAAGGCACCGCTGCGAATCAGGCCATCGAGGGTGCGCTTGTTGACGCGCTTGAGGTCGATGCGGGCGCAGAAATCGAACAGGTCGGCGAACGGGCCTTCCTGACGCGCTTCGGTGATCGCTTCCACCGGGCCTTCGCCGACGCCTTTGATCGCGCCGAGGCCATAGACGATGCGGCCGTCGTCGTTCACGGTGAACTTGAACTCGGAGTTGTTCACGTCCGGCGCATCCAGGCGCAGCTTCATGATCCGCACTTCTTCGATCAAGGTCACGACCTTGTCGGTGTTGTGCATGTCCGCTGAAAGCACCGCCGCCATGAACGGCGCCGGGTAGTGACGCTTGAGCCAGGCGGTCTGGTACGACACCAGCCCGTAGGCCGCCGAGTGCGACTTGTTGAAACCGTAACCGGCGAATTTCTCTACCAGGTCGAAAATGTTACCGGCCAGGTCAGGGTCGATGTTGTTGGTCTTGCAACCTTCGATGAAACCGCCGCGCTGCTTGGCCATTTCCTCGGGCTTCTTCTTGCCCATTGCACGACGCAACATGTCAGCGCCGCCAAGGGTGTAACCGGCCATGACCTGAGCAATCTGCATCACCTGTTCCTGATACAGGATGATGCCGTAGGTCGGCGCAAGCACCGGCTTGAGGCCTTCGTACTGGTAATCGACGTGGGGATACGACAGCTCCGCACGACCGTGTTTACGGTTGATGAAGTCGTCAACCATGCCCGATTGCAAAGGACCGGGACGGAACAGCGCCACCAGTGCGATCAAGTCTTCCAGGCAGTCGGGCTTGAGCTTTTTGATCAGCTCTTTCATGCCGCGGGATTCAAGCTGGAAGACGGCCGTGGTTTCGGCGCGCTGCAGCAGCTCGTAGGTCGGCATGTCATCCAGCGGGATGAACGCGATGTCGAGGGGTTCTTCGTCGACCTTGGCGCGGTCGCGGTTAATCGTCTTCAGTGCCCAGTCGATGATGGTCAGGGTGCGCAGACCGAGGAAGTCGAACTTCACCAGACCAGCGGCCTCGACGTCATCCTTGTCGAACTGGGTGACCAGGCCACCGCCCTCTTCATCGCAGTAGATCGCCGAGAAGTCAGTCAGCTTGGTAGGCGCGATGACCACACCACCGGCGTGCTTGCCGACGTTACGCACAACGCCTTCGAGCTTGCGCGCCATTTCCCAGATCTCAGCCGCTTCCTCGTCGACCTTGAGGAAGTCGCGCAGGATCTCTTCCTGCTCGTAGGCTTTTTCCAGTGTCATGCCGACTTCGAAGGGAATCATCTTCGACAGACGATCCGCCAATCCGTAGGACTTGCCCTGCACCCGCGCGACGTCCCGGACCACCGCTTTCGCGGCCATGGAGCCGAAGGTGATGATCTGGCTGACCGCGTTGCGGCCGTATTTCTCGGCCACGTACTCGATGACCCGGTCGCGACCATCCATACAGAAGTCGACGTCGAAGTCGGGCATGGAGACCCGCTCGGGGTTGAGGAAACGTTCGAACAGCAGGTCGTATTCCAGCGGGTCGAGGTCGGTGATCTTCTGCACGTAGGCCACCAGCGAACCGGCACCCGACCCCCGGCCCGGACCCACCGGCACGCCGTTGTTCTTGGCCCACTGGATGAAGTCCATAACGATCAGGAAGTAACCGGGGAATCCCATCTGGATGATGATATCCAGCTCGAAATTCAGGCGGTCGACGTACACCTGCCGCTTGGCCTCGTAGTCCGGCGTGGTTTCTTTCGGCCAGAGCACGGCAAGGCGCTCCTCCAGCCCCTCGAAGGACACCTTGCGGAAATACTCGTCGATGGTCATGCCATCGGGAATCGGGAAGTTGGGCAGAAAGTGCGTGCCCAGCTTGACGTCGATGTTGCAGCGCTTGGCGATCTCGACGGTGTTGGCGAGGGCGTCAGGCAGATCGCTGAACAGCTCGGCCATCTCCTCCGCGCTCTTCAGGTACTGCTGATCGCTGTAGTTGTGCGAGCGACGCGGATCGTCCAGCGCCCGGCCTTCGCCGATGCACACGCGGGTTTCGTGGGCTTCGAAATCTTCCTGCTTGATGAAACGCACGTCGTTGCTGGCCACCAGCGGCACGCCATGGCGTTCGGCCAGGGCGACGGCGGCGTGCAGATGTTCTTCATCATTGATGCGGTTGGTGCGCTGGACTTCGATGTAGAAGCGGTCCGGAAAAACCGTCAGCCACTCTTTCAGCAACTCGTCGGCTTCGGCCGGATTGCCACCGAGCAGGGCCATGCCGATCTCGCCTTCCTTCGCCGCAGACAGGGCAATCAGCCCTTCGCTGGCCTCGGCCACCCACTCGCGCTCGATAACGACCAGGCCGTTGCGCTGGCCATGCATGAAGCCACGTGAAATCAGTTCGGTGAGGTTCAGGTAGCCTTTGGGGTTCATCACCAGCAGGCTCAGACGGCTGAGCGGTGCATCCCGATCACGCCCCGCCAGCCAGATGTCGGCGCCGCAGATCGGCTTGATCCCCGCACCCATGGCGGCTTTATAGAACTTCACCAACGAACACATGTTGTGTTGGTCGGTCACCGCCACGGCCGGCATGTTCATGGCCGTGAGCGCCTTCACCAAGGGTTTTACACGGACCAGACCATCAACGAGGGAGTATTCGGTGTGCAGGCGTAGATGAACGAAAGAAGCCGGCATGGTTGATCCTATGGTGCAGAAAAAACGAAGGCCGGATTGTACCGGCCATTCAGAAAAACATCAGCCCGCGATCAACTGAGTGGCAGCGACATGAAGCCGGTGGCGACCATCATGTCCCGCGCCGCCCAGGCCTGACGGACCGGGCCGAAGGAGCGCCGGTGAATGGGCGTCGGGCCCAAACGCGCAAGGGCCTCAAGGTGCACGGCCGTGGGATAACCCTTGTGGCCGCCAATGCCGTAGCCCGGATAGAGCAGCTCCATGCGCGCCATTTCCCGGTCGCGACTGACCTTGGCCAGAATCGACGCGGCGGCAATGGCCGGCACATGGGCGTCACCCTGAATGACAGGCGCGCTGGGCACCGACAGCTGCGGGCAGCGGTTGCCGTCGATCAGCGCCAGTTTCGGCGTGATGATCAAGCCTTCTACCGCGCGCTTCATCGCCAGCATGGTGGCGTGAAGAATATTCAGCTCGTCGATCTCTTCGACTTCAGCCCGCGCGATGTGCCAGCACAGCGCCTTCTCGCAGATCTCGTCGAACAGTCGTTCGCGCTTGGCTTCCGTAAGCTTCTTCGAATCGTTCAGGCCCAGAATCGGGCGCTTGGGGTCAAGAATGACCGCCGCAGTGACCACGGCGCCACACAGTGGGCCGCGACCGACTTCGTCGACACCGGCGACCAGATCCTCGACAAGATTGAAGTCCAGACCCATTTGCATTGATTGCCTGCTCATTGTGAAGGCGTTACGCCAATCAGGTTCAGCACCGCTTCGGCGGCCTGATTGGAAGCATCGCGACGCAAGGTTCGGTGAATCGCGTCGAAGCCGGCCGTCTGTGCGTCGCCGTTTTCCAGCAACGGCAACAGCGTCTGCGCCAGGGCCTCGGCGGTCGCCGCGTCCTGCAGAAGCTCCGGAACCAGCAAGCGCTGGGCCAGCAAATTCGGCAGCGACACGTACGGGCTTTTCACCATCCGCTTGAGTATCCAGTAGGTCAGTGGTGCCAGACGATAGGCAACCACCATCGGTCGTTTGTACAGCAGCGCTTCGAGGGTCGCGGTCCCGGAAGCGATCAGCACGGCATTGCAGGCTGCCAACGCCACGTGGGACCGGCCGTCGAGCAAAGTCAGTGGAAGATCGCGCTCTTGCAGCAGTTGCTCGATCTGCTCACGGCGTTGAGGGCTGGCACAGGGCAGCACGAAACGGATGTCGGGACGCGCGGCGAGAAGGCGTTCGGCCGCGTCGAAAAACAGCGCACCGAGACGCCCGACTTCACCACCGCGACTGCCCGGCATCAACGCGACCACCGGGCCTTCGCCCAGGCCAAGTTCGGCGCGCGCCGCCAGTTGATCCGCCTGCAGTGGAATGGTGTCGGCCAACGGGTGCCCGACGAAACGCACTGGCACGCCTTGCTCTTCATAGAAACGGGCTTCGAACGGCAGCAACGTCAGCATCAGGTCGCAGCCTTCGCGGATCTTCAGAACACGCTTCTGCCGCCACGCCCATACGGACGGGCTGACGTAATGAACGGTCTTGATCCCGGCCTGACGCAGTTTGAGCTCGATATTGAGGGTGAAATCCGGGGCATCGATGCCGATGAACACGTCGGGCTTCTCGTCAATGAGGGTCTGAATCAGCAACTTGCGACGGGCGAGCAGCTCTTTGAGCCGGCCGAGCACTTCCACCAGCCCCATGACTGACAGGCGCTCCATCGGAAAATACGACGTCATGCCCTGGGCTTCCATGAGCGGACCGCCGACACCAATAAATTCGGCGTCCGGATGCCGCGCCTTGATTGCACGCATCAAACCGGAGCCGAGAATGTCGCCGGAGGCCTCTCCGGCCACCAGCGCAATACGCAAGCGGGCCATGGTCAGCGGGTGATGCCGCGGGTCGAGGACTGGATGGACTTGAGGAAAAGCTCCACTTCAGGGAACTGCGCAGCAGGTTCGCTTAGCTCGACGATCGCCTGCTCCACGGTCAGGCCCTGACGGTAGACGGTCTTGTAGGCGCGGCGCAGCGCGTGAATCGACTCTTCGGAGAAGCCGCGACGACGCATGCCTTCGAAGTTCATGCTGCGGGCTTCGGCCGGGTTGCCGAACACGGTGACGAACGCCGGAACATCCTTGCCGATCGCAGTGCCCATGCCGGAAAAGCTGTGCGCGCCGATGTGGCAGTACTGATGCACCAGGGTGAACCCGGACAGAATCGCCCAGTCATCCACGTGCACATGGCCAGCCAACGCGGTGTTGTTGACCAGAATGCAGTGATTGCCGATGACGCTGTCATGCCCGATGTGCGCGTAGGCCATGATCAGGTTGTGGTCGCCGAGCGTGGTTTCGGCGCGGTCTTGAATGGTGCCACGGTGAATCGTCACGCCTTCGCGGATGACGTTGTGGTCACCGATCACCAGACGCGTCGCTTCACCTTTGTATTTCAGATCAGGCGTGTCCTCACCTACCGAGGAAAACTGGTAGATGTGGTTGTGTTTGCCGATCCTGGTCGGGCCGCGCAGGATCACATGCGGACCGATCACTGTACCCTCGCCGATTTCCACACCAGGTCCGACGATCGACCACGGGCCGACCTCCACATTGTCGGCCAGTACGGCCGTCGGATCGATGATTGCGCGAGAGTCAATCAAACTCATAGTTTGCGTTCCGCGCAGATGATTTCAGCCGAGCACACCGGCTTGCCATCAACCGACGCCTGACATTCGAACTTCCAGATCTGACGCTTGCAGCTGAGGAATTTTGCTTCAAGGATCAGCTGGTCGCCCGGCAGTACTGGCTGGCGGAAGCGCAGCTTGTCGGAGCCGACGAAGTAATAAAGGGTGCCATCGGCAGGCTTCACATCGAGCATCTTGAAGCCCAGGATGCCGGCCGCTTGAGCCATGGCCTCAATGATCAGCACGCCCGGCATGATCGGGTGCTGAGGAAAGTGGCCATTGAAGAAAGGCTCATTGATGCTGACATTCTTGTAGGCACGAATGCTTTTGGTCTCGACATCCAGCTCCACCACACGGTCCACAAGCAGGAACGGGTAACGGTGCGGCAGATATTCACGGATTTCGTTGATGTCCATCATTTCGAAGGGAAGCCTGTAGTAAAGATTGGGAGGGCGCGACTAACGCGCGTCACTCCTCTAGCAAATCAAGGAGGCAGTTTATCGGCTGTGCACGCTTGATAAGAAAAAAGTATCAGCCATCAGATGAAGCTTTACCGCCTGAGGTCACTGCCTCGACAATCTTTTCCAGGTGCTGCAGGCGCCGCGCCATGTCGTCGAGATGACGCATGCGTGCCGCGCTCTTGCGCCACTCTGCCGCCGGCTGCATCGCCGTTCCCGAAGAATAGGAGCCGGGCTCGGTGATCGACCGCGTGACCATGGTCATGCCGGTGACGAAAACCCCGTCGCAGATCTCGATATGGCCCACCAGCCCGACACCGCCGGCAAGCATGCAATGCTTGCCGATCTTCGCGCTGCCCGAAATGCCGACGCACGCGGCCATGGCCGTGTGATCGCCGATCTGGACGTTGTGAGCGATCTGAATCTGGTTATCCAGCTTCACGCCATTGCCGATGCGGGTGTCATCCATGGCGCCGCGGTCAATGGCGGTGTTTACGCCAATCTCGACATCATCACCGATGGTCACACCGCCAATCTGCGCGATCTTCTGCCAGACGCCTTTCTCATTGGCGAAACCAAAACCTTCACCGCCCAACACTGCGCCGGACTGGATAACCACGCGCTGCCCGATACGGACGTCGTGATACAGCGTGACGCGCGGGGCAAGCCAGCCGCCCTCGCCAATTACGCTGCGCGCACCGATGAAGCAATGAGCGCCGATGGTCACGCCGGCCGCAATCCGTGCGCCGCTTTCGATGACCGCATAGGCGCCAACGCTGGCCGCCGGGTCGACGAAAGCATCCGCCGCCACCACGGCTGTTGGATGAACACCAACAGCAGCCTTCGGCTTCGGATCGAACAGATGGGAAATACGGGCGTAGGCCAAATACGGATCAGGCACCAGCAACGCGTCGGCGGCATACCCTTCCGCATCTGTCGGCTTGAGCAGCACGGCAGCGGCCTGGGTGGTCGCGAGGAATTTTCGGTACTGAGGATTGGCCAGAAAACTGACCTGATCAGGACCGGCTTCCTGCAAGGTTGCCAGTCCTGTGATTTGCTTGTCCGCCGGGCCACGCAGGGTGGCGCCGAGGAACTCGGCCAATTGGCCGAGTGTGATGGTCGCAGTCATTAACTTACTTCAGCTGATTCATGCGCTCGATAACCTGGCGAGTGACGTCATATTGTGGCTTGACGTCAATCACGGCACCGCGCTCGAACACCAGGTCAAAACCACCTTTCTTGATGACTTCTTCTACCGCCTGGTCCAGCTTCGGCTTGAGTTGCTTGAGCATGTCGCGGTCAGCAACAGCCTTGGCTTCGTTCAGCTCCTTGGACTGGAACTGGAAGTCACGGGCCTTTTGCTTGAAGTCCAGCTCCAGACGCTCGCGCTCAGGCTGGGCCATCTTGTCACCACCGGCGACCAGACGATCCTGGATACCTTTGGCGCTGCTCTCAAGAGCCTTCAGTTTGGTCAGCTGAGGACCGAATTTTTTCTCTGCATCTACTGCATACCGTTTGGCTGCGTCGGATTCAAGCAAGGCCATCTGGTAGTTCAGTACTGCGATTTTCATGTCAGCAAATGCCGGGCCTGCGATCAGAACCGTTGCCAGCAATGCCAATTGGGTCAACTTACGCACGATGTAACTCCTACAGAATCCGTTGTCGTTAGCAGTGATCAGACCCTTAGAAGGTCTGACCGAGGGAGAATTGGAAGACCTGGGTTTCGGTGCTGTCGTCCGGTTTCTTGACCGGCATCGCCAGGGCGAAACTCAACGGACCCAAGGCAGTGACCCATGTCACGCCGACACCGACGGAACTGGCCAGGCCCGACAGCTCTGGACCATTACACTCGACCTTCTGACCATCGGTCGTGGTCTTCTGCGAACCGCAGTTGGTGTTGAAAACGTTACCCACGTCCCAGAACAGCGAGGTACGCAGCGAACGCTGGTCCTTGATGAACGGCAGCGGGAACAGGATCTCGGCACCGCCGGTGATCAGGACGTTACCACCGAACGGCAGCGGATCCTGGTCCGGGTCAGCAAGGGTGCCACTGCCTGCACGGCCGCTACTTGGTGTACTGCGCGGACCGAGCGTGCTGTCCTTGAAGCCACGTACCGAGTTGAAGCCACCGGCGTAGTAGTTCTCGTAGAACGGCAGACCAGACGTCGAGCCATAACCGTCGCCATAACCCAGTTCCGAGTGCAGACGCAGGGTGTAGTTGCTGGTGATCGGGTGGAACAACTGGCCGCGATAATCAAGTTTATAGAACGACAGGTCGCTGCCCGGAATAGTCGTTTCCAGGGTCAGGCTCTGGGAGCTGCCACGGGTCGGCAACGTGCCTTTGTTCAACGTCGACTCGGACCAGCCCACCGACGCTTTGAAGTTGGTGAAGCTGTCGCCTTCCTGCTCGATGAAGTCGAAAATTTCGTCAACGGTGTACTTACCGGTGCTCAGCTCATCCTTCTGTACCGACAGGCCGAAGTTCAGGCGAGAGGTTTCGCTGATCGGGTAGCCCATGTTGATACCGGCACCCAGGCTGTCGACCGAGTAGCTCGCGACGTCGACGTCGAGGTCGTCGTAGTCGGTCTTGCGGTAGAACGCGCTGTAGCCAAGGCTCACACCGTCAGGCGTGAAGTACGGGTCGACGTAGCTGAAGTTGTAACGGGTCTGGTATTCGCTTTTGGTCAGGCCGATGCTGACCTTGTTACCGGTACCCAGGAAGTTGTTCTGGCTGATGGAACCACCGAGGATCAGACCGGCGCTCTGCGCAAAGCCGACGCTGGCGGTGATCGAACCGGACGCCTGCTCTTCTACTGCGTAGTTCACATCAACCTGATCGTCGGTGCCAGGCACCGCCGGGGTTTCAACGTTCACTTCCTTGAAGAAGCCTAGACGGTCAAGACGGGTCTTGGACTGGTCGATCAGGTAAGTGGATGCCCAGCCGCCTTCCATCTGGCGCATTTCGCGACGCAGCACTTCGTCCGCTGTCTTGGTGTTGCCACGGAAGTTGATGCGGTTGACGTATGCACGCTTGCCCGGATCGACAACAAAGGTAATGTCGACGGTGTGGTCTTCGTCATTCGGCGTTGGCACACCGTTGACGTTGGCAAAGGTGTAACCCTCGTTACCCAGACGGCGGGTGATCAGCTCGGAGGTCGTGGTCATCACCTTGCGGGAGAACACCTGGCCCGGCTTGACCAGCAACAGCGACTTGACCTGATCTTCGGGCACCTTGAGGTCACCGCTCAGCTTGACCGACTTCACGCTGTACTTCTCGCCCTCATGAATGTTGACGGTGATGTACACGCTTTTCTTGTCGGGCGTGATGGATACCTGGGTCGAGGCGATATCCATGTTGATATAGCCACGGTCGAGGTAATACGAACGCAGACGTTCCAGGTCGCCGGAGAGTTTCTCACGGGCGTATTTGTCGTCGTTCTTGAAGAAGGAAAGCCAGTTGGTGGTTTTCAGTTCGAACAGATCGACCAGATCGTCTTCAGGGAAAACCGAGTTACCCACCACGTTGATGTGCTGAATGGCGGCGACTGCGCCTTCGTTGATGTTGATCTTCAGACCCACACGGTTGCGCGGCTGCGGCACGACTTCGGTGGCGACTTCTGCAGAATAGCGGCCCTGAGCCACGTACTGACGTTGCAGCTCGTTGCGGACGCCTTCCAGCGTGGCGCGCTGGAAAATCTCGCCTTCGGCCAGACCCGACTGCTTCAGACCCTTCATCAGGTCCTCAGTGGTGATCGCTTTGTTGCCTTCGATCTCGATACTCGAAACCGACGGACGCTCGACAACTGTGATGACCAGGACGTTACCGTCGCGGCCCAGCTGGATGTCCTGGAAAAATCCGGTTTTGAACAGCGCACGAGTTGCGTCGACAAGACGCCCATCATCGGCCTGTTCACCCACGTTCAACGGCAGCGCGCCAAACACGCTGCCGGCGGAAACCCGCTGCAGACCGTTGACACGAATATCGGAGATAGTGAAGGACTCGGCGTGAACTTCGGCGATCATCAGTACGGCAAGAACCGCAGTTAGCAGCAGACGTTTCATGAAGTCCTTTCTTATTCCAACTGGCAATAAACAAACTGCCGCAAAATGCGGCAGATTCACAATTCGGCGTAGCTTTTACAGTCGTCCCAGATCGTTGACCAGTGCGAGCAACATCACTCCAACCACCAGACTGACACCGATCTGAACCCCCCAGCCCTGCACCTTCTCTGACAGTGGTCGACCACGCGCCCACTCGATCAGATAAAACAGCAAGTGCCCCCCATCCAGTACCGGTATGGGCAGCAAATTGAGAACACCCAGGCTTATGCTCAGATAAGCGAGGAAATTCAGGAAGTCACCTACGCCTGACTGGGCCGAAGCGCCCGCCACTTTAGCAATGGTTATCGGTCCGCTCAAGTTTTTTACCGAGAGCTCGCCGAACAACATTTTCTTCAGCGAATCGAGGGTCAGCACGCTCATCGTCCAGGTACGCCGCGCGCCTTCTGCGACGGCGGCTACAGGACCGTAACTGACCTCGCGCAACATCTCCGGTGGCCAATCCACACCTTTAACGCCGGCGCCGAGATATCCCGTCGCGGCAGTGCCTTCGCCCCGTGCAACCAGATCAACGGGCACATCCAGCCGCGCGCCGTCACGCTCCACGCCCACCGAAATCCGCGTATCCGGATGGACACGTACCCAATCCACGACCTTTTGCCATTCGTCGACCGGCTCGCCATTGAGGGCAAGCAAGCGGTCGCCGGTCTTAAGACCTGCGGCCTGCGCAGGGCCTTTCGGATCAAGCTCCGCCAACAGCGGCGGCAGGGCCGGACGCCACGGGCGGATACCCAGCGAACGGATCGGGTCCGGCTCGGCTGCGCCCTTGAGCCAGTCGTTGAGCACCAGCGAGCGCGGGGTTTCCACGTCGTAACCCTGATCGCGAACGTTCAGCGCAATGCTGCCGCTTTCACCCAGACGGCGGACCAGCTGCAAGTTCACGCCCGCCCATCCGGTGACGGCCTCACCATCAACGGAGACGATTTCCTGACCGGAACTCAGCCCGGCCTTTTCCGCAATGCTGCCTGGCTCAACGCCGCCGACGACGGGTCGGACCTGCTGGCTGCCCAGCATGGCGAGTACCCAGAAAAACACAATCGCCAGCAGAAAATTGGCGACCGGGCCGGCGATCACGATGGCGATGCGCTGATAAACCGACTTGCGATTGAAGGATTGATCCGCCAGCTCGGGGGGAACGTCGCCCTCCCGTTCGTCGAGCATTTTCACGTAGCCGCCGAGGGGAATCGCCGCAACGACGTATTCGGTGCCCTTGCGATCACTCCAGCGCAGCAACGGCATGCCAAAGCCCACTGAAAAACGCAGGACCTTGACGCCACACCGACGCGCCACCCAGAAGTGACCGAATTCGTGAAACGTTACCAGCACGCCCAACGCAACCAGGGTGCCGACAATCATGTATAGCGCGCTCATCGCTGCTCTCCGGGTACCGATCTAGCGGTGCGTTGAAGCCCACATTGCGTGCAATTCGTTGAAATCATCAGTGCCTGAACCGACTGCCTAGCGACCATTGCGACCTAGCCACTGCTCGGCCAGCGCCCGCGCCCGCGCATCGATCTCGAACACTGTCTCCAGTTCGGACACGGCAACGACAGGCTCAAGGTTCAAAACCTCGTCGATCATACTCGCGATTTCCGGGTAGCGAATGCGCTTGTCGAGAAACGCGGCGACTGCGACTTCATTGGCAGCATTCAGCACTGCGGGTGCACTGTCTCCCGCCTCGGCAGCTTGCCGCGCCAGACGCAGGCATGGGAAGCGCACTTCGTCCGGTGCTTCGAAGTCCAGCCGGGCGATGCTGAACAGATCCAGCGGCGCAACGCCGGAATCAATGCGCTCAGGCCAGGCCAGCGCGTGGGCAATCGGCGTGCGCATGTCAGGATTACCCAGTTGCGCCAGCACCGAGCCGTCGACGTAATCGACCATCGAATGGATCACGCTCTGAGGGTGAATTACCACCTCGATCCGCGCGGGCGTCGTATCGAACAGCCAGCAGGCTTCGATCAGCTCAAGGCCCTTGTTCATCATGCTGGCGGAATCGACGGAAATCTTGCGACCCATGGACCAGTTGGGATGCGCACACGCCTGATCCGGCGAGACGTGTTCCAGGTCGGCGAGCGGTGTCTGCCGGAACGGACCACCGGAGGCAGTCAACAGAATGCGCCGGACGCCGACCTTCTCGAGGCCGCTTTCGTAATTACGCGGCAAGCACTGGAAGATCGCGTTGTGCTCGCTGTCGAGGGGCAGCAGTACCGTGCCACTGCGGCGGACAGCCTGCATGAACAAGGCGCCGGACATGACCAGCGCTTCCTTGTTGGCCAGCAGGACCTTCTTGCCCGCCTCGACTGCGGCAAGGGTCGGGCGCAAACCGGCGGCACCCACGATAGCCGCCAGCACCGTATCCACCAGAGGGTGCGCAGACACTTCGCAGAGCCCGCCCTCCCCCACCAGCACACGCGTATCCAGACCGGCGGCACGAAGGTCGTCCTGCAACTGGCGGGCGGCGGCCGTCGTCGGCACCACGGCAAACTGCGGGGTATGGCGAACGCACAATGCCAGCAGTTCGGCCATACGTGTATGACCCGTCAGGGCAAACACCTGGTACCGCGACGGGTGGCGCGCGATGACGTCCAGCGTGCTTAACCCGACCGAGCCCGTTGCGCCAAGTACCGTAATGAGCTGAGGCGTACTCACATCACGCCCCAGTCTTTGGCGGCCCAGAGCAACAAGGCGAACACCGGAATGGCGGCGGTCAGGCTGTCGATGCGATCCAGCACGCCGCCATGGCCCGGTAGCAGGTTGCTACTGTCCTTGACTCCGGATTTGCGCTTGAACATGCTTTCGGTGAGATCGCCTACGACCGAGATAAGCACGACGATCGCTGCAGACACCAGGGCGAAGATGATTTCACCCAGTGACCAGCCGCGGTAGACACCCACCACCGCTGTGATCAGCAGGCATGCTGCCAGGCCTCCATAAAGGCCCTCCCAGCTTTTACCCGGGCTGACCTTCGGCGCAAGCTTGCGCTTGCCGAATGCCTTGCCGGAAAAGTAGGCGCCAATGTCGGCGCCCCACACCAGGATCATCACCGAGAGGATCAGCCAGTTGCCCAGCGGCATTTGCTTGATCAGTACCAGCCCCTGCCACGCCGGCAGCAATATCAGCAGGCCGATCACCAGCTTGCAGATGGCACTGGCCCAATGCGCGCTGGACTCGGGAAAGGTGAGCACCAGCCAGGTTGCCATCAGCCACCAGATCAGTGCCGCCACCAGCAACCATGGCGCAAGGTCCGGCAGCAGGTACAGCAGAAACAGCAGCGCAGCGACCACCACGGCGTACAGAATGCGGGACGATTGCGCTTCAAAGCCTGATAGGCGAGCCCATTCCCAGCCGCCAAGCACGACCACCGCGCCGATGAACAAGGCAAAGCTGCCGCCTTCGAGCAGGAAGAAACCGCACAGGGCCAGCGGCGCAAGGATCAACGCAGTGATGATTCGTTGTTTAAGCATTAAGCGCGGGCTCCAGCTTCTACCTGCTCGCTGGTTTTCCCGAAGCGGCGTTGGCGAGAAGCGAAATCGGCCAGCGCAGTGCGCATGGCATCGTGTTTGAAGTCCGGCCAGAACAGGTCGGAGAAATACAGCTCGGCATAGGCCAGCTGCCAGAGCAGGAAATTGCTGATGCGGTGCTCGCCGCCCGTGCGGATGCAGAGATCGGGCAACGGCAGGTCACCAGTGGCCAGGCACGTTTGCAGCAGTTCCGGGGTGATGTCCTCCGGACGCAGATGGCCGGCCTGAACTTCGCGCGCCAGCCGCTGGGCCGCCTGCGCGATATCCCACTGACCGCCGTAGTTGGCGGCGATCTGCAGAACGAAGCGGCTGTTTTCAGCCGTGCGCTGCTCCGCTTCGCGGATGGCAGCCTGCAGTTCAGGGTGAAACCTCGAACGGTCACCAATGATGCGCAGACTGATGCCGTTCTCGTTGAGGCGCTTGGTCTCGCGGCGAAGCGCCGTGAAAAACAACTCCATCAGCGCGCCGACTTCTTCCGCCGGGCGCTGCCAGTTCTCGCTGGAAAACGCGAACAAGGTCAGCACCTCGACCTTGGCCTCGGCACAGACCTCAATCACCGCACGAACAGCGTCGACGCCGGCTTTGTGGCCTGCTACACCCGGTAGCAGGCGCTTCTTGGCCCAGCGGTTGTTCCCATCCATGATGATCGCGACATGACGCGGCACCGATGCCGGCGCAGCCAGCTTTGTCTTATCCATGAAAGCTTCCCGGCCCTTATACGGCCATCAGGTCCGCTTCTTTGGACTTGGTCGCGGCGTCGATGTCCGCCTCAGCCTTGTCCGTCAGCTTCTGGATGTCGGCAGCGGCGCGGCGCTCTTCGTCTTCGCTGATTTCCTTGTCCTTGACCAGCTTCTTCAGCTCACCCAACGCGTCACGGCGAATGTTACGCACGGCAACGCGGGCGTCTTCTGCGGCGCTGCGTGCCTGCTTGGTGAAGCCCTTGCGGGTCTCTTCCGTCAGGGCAGGCATGGAGATCAACAGCATCTCGCCCAGGTTGGTCGGGTTGAGGTTCAGGCCAGCGCTCTGGATAGCCTTGTCGACCGCAGCGAGCATGTTGCGCTCGAACGCCACGACCTGCAGCGTACGGGAGTCCTTCACGGTGACGTTGGCGACGCCGCTCAGAGGGGTGTCGGAACCGTAGTACGGCACCATGACGCTGCCGAGAATGCTCGGGTGCGCCTTACCGGTGCGGATCTGGCCGAATGCATGGGCCAGGGACTCAAGGGATTTCTTCATCCGCTCTTGAGCGTCTTTCTTTATTTCGTTGATCATTGTTCGCCTTCCTCGATCAAAGTACCTTCCGCGCCGCCATGCACAATGTTCAGCAGGGCGCCGGGCTTGTTCATATTGAAGACACGCAGTGGCATCTTGTGGTCACGACACAGACAGATGGCTGTCAGATCCATTACACCCAGCTTGCGATCCAGCACTTCGTCATAGGTCAGACGATCGAACTTCTCGGCATGCGGGTCCTTGAATGGATCGGCAGTGTACACACCATCGACCTTGGTTGCCTTCAGCACGACATCAGCGTCGATCTCGATCGCGCGCAGGCACGCTGCCGAATCCGTGGTGAAGAACGGATTGCCAGTACCGGCGGCGAAGATCACGACTTCCTTGGCATTCAGGTGACGCATGGCTTTGCGACGATCGTAGTGATCGGTCACACCCACCATGGAAATGGCGGACATTACGATGGCCGAGATGTTGGCCCGCTCCAGCGCGTCACGCATGGCCAGCGCGTTCATCACGGTGGCCAGCATGCCCATGTGGTCGCCCGTGACCCGATCCATGCCGGCCGCGCTCAGCGCTGCACCGCGGAACAGGTTACCGCCACCGATGACCAGGCCGACCTGAACGCCGATGCCGACCAGCTGACCGACTTCAAGGGCCATGCGATCCAGCACCTTGGGGTCGATGCCGAACTCTTCCGACCCCATCAGGGCCTCGCCGCTGAGCTTGAGTAGAATGCGTTTATAGCGAGCTTGATAGCCACTGCCCTGCTGAGCCATTGCGAATCTCTCCTGCGGCGTTTGAAAAAAATCGTTCGAGTTGCGGGCCATTTTCGGCCTGCGCTCACTCTAGGTCACTGCTTCAGGGAAATGCAGCCTCGTAGGCCCAACCCCTGCAAAAACAAATTCAGTGCAGCAATGACAATTCCGCGTACCGCTTTGACAAAGAGGCTGCGCGCGTTAGCGGGCAGCCTCTTCGGGGCGACAGTTGGAAAACCGTCTTATTGCTTGCTTGCAGCTACTTGAGCAGCGACTTCTTCAGCGAAGTTGTCGACTGGCTTCTCGATGCCTTCGCCTACTTTGAAGTAGGTGAAGGAAACGATTTCAGCGCCGGCTTTCCTGGCCAGTTCACCGACCTTGATTTCCGGGTTCTTGACGAACGCTTGCTCGACCAGGCTGGCTTCAGCCAGGAACTTGCTGATACGACCGCCAACCATCTTCTCGGCGATTTCAGCAGGCTTGCCTTTCAGCTTGTCTTCGTTCAACTGCATGAAGACATTCTTCTCGCGCTCGATCGCTTCCGGGGAAACGTCCGAAGGCAGCAGGAACTCAGGGTTGGTCGCTGCTACGTGCATGGCGATGTCCTTCGCCAGCTCTGCATCGCCGCCCTTGAGGACAACAACCACGCCAATCTTGTTCCCGTGCAGGTACGAACCCAGCACGTCGCCTTCGATACGCGCCAGACGACGAATGTTGACGTTCTCGCCAACCTTGCCGACCAGAACCAGACGATCAGCTTCCATCGCTTCAACCAGAGGCTCAACGGTGGTCAGCTTGTCAGCGAAGGCTTTCTCGACGCTCTTGGCGACGAATGCCTTGAAGTCATCCTGCAGAGCCAGGAAGTCGGTCTGGGAGTTGACTTCGATCAGGACTGCGGCTTTGCCGTCGTCCTTGATGGAGATGGCGCCTTCAGCAGCAACGTTGCCTGCTTTCTTGGCGGCCTTGATTGCGCCCGAAGCACGCATATCGTCGATGGCTTTTTCGATGTCGCCGCCAGCCTTGGTCAAGGCCTTTTTGCAATCCATCATGCCTTCGCCGGTACGCTCGCGCAGTTCTTTGACCAACGCTGCAGTAATCTCTGCCATTTCAAAATCCTCTTGGATAGGTCTTCAACCATTCCACCCGCAAGACGGGCGTTCAAATTCTTGAAAATCCATGGTGACTGCTGCACATGACAATAAGATCGATGGCAACGTCAGATGGTTTTCGAGGTGGCAAAAAGGGGGCCAAGCCCCCTTTTTGCGTACTGAGTCAACGCCAGGCGTTTGTTACTCAGCCTTCAACAGTTGCCGCTGGAGCTTCTTCAGCGTAAACGTCGGTGCCGCCAGCGTTGTTGTTGCGACCACGGATCACAGCGTCAGCCATCGAACCCATGTACAACTGAATGGCGCGGATTGCGTCATCGTTGCCCGGGATGATGTAGTCAACGCCTTCAGGGCTGCTGTTGGTGTCGACAACGCCGATGACCGGGATACCCAGCTTGTTGGCTTCGGTGATCGCGATGCGCTCGTGATCAACGTCGATAACGAACAGAGCGTCTGGCAGACCGCCCATGTCCTTGATACCACCCAGGCTACGATCCAGCTTTTCCAGATCGCGAGTGCGCATCAGCGCCTCTTTCTTGGTCAGCTTGGTGAACGTGCCGTCTTCTGCCTGGATTTCAAGATCACGCAGACGCTTGATGGAAGCGCGGATGGTCTTGAAGTTGGTCAGCATGCCGCCCAACCAGCGGTGATCGACGTACGGCGAACCGCAACGTGCTGCTTCTTCAGCAACGATCTTGCCAGCGGAACGCTTGGTGCCGACGAACAGGATCTTGTTTTTGCCCTGAGCCAGGCGCTCAACGAAAGTCAAAGCTTCGTTGAACATAGGCAGGGTTTTTTCAAGGTTGATGATGTGGATCTTGTTGCGCGCGCCGAAAATGTATTTACCCATTTTCGGGTTCCAGTAACGGGTCTGGTGACCGAAGTGCACACCGGCCTTCAGCATATCGCGCATGTTGACTTGGGACATGATAGTTCCTTGATAAGTCGGGTTAGGCCTCCACGTATCCCAATGACCAACCAGCGACTTGAGCCGAAGGCACCCAGGTCATCGTGTCGACACGTGTGTGGGTTAGAGCTTTCGGGGCAGACCCCGTAAAGCGGCGCATTTTATATCACAAAAGACTGGATAACGGAACTCGAAATAAGAGCCTGTTTTTCCGACGCTTTTGACCCCTTCATGCCTGCGGTCGGACACCCTGCCCGCATCGATGGAGGACGCGATGATAACCCGCCTGACGACGGTCTGGTAGAATCGCGTTTTTTCCGTATCAAGCCGTGGCCCCGCCGCGCCGAGAGAGCCTGTTTAATGACCGTGACACTGAAAACCCCCGAAGACATCGAAAAGATGCGCATTGCCGGCCGCCTGGCTGCCGACGTGTTGGAAATGATCGGCGATTATGTAAAGCCTGGCGTGACCACCGAAGAACTGGACCGCATCTGCCACGACTACATCGTCAACGAGCAAAAGGCCATTCCGGCGCCGCTGAATTACAAGGGTTTCCCTAAATCCATCTGCACCTCCATCAACCACGTGGTCTGCCACGGCATCCCGAACGAGAAGCCGCTGAAGAATGGCGACGTGCTGAACATCGACGTGACCGTCATCAAGGACGGCTACCACGGCGACACCAGCAAGATGTTCCACGTCGGCAAAGTGCCGGAGTGGGCCGAGCGTCTGTCCCGCGTCACTCAAGAGTGCCTTTATAAAGGCATCGAAGTGGTCAAGCCCGGCGCGCACCTGGGCGATATCGGTGAAGTGATCCAGAAGCACGCTGAAAAGAACGGCTTCTCTGTCGTCCGCGAATACTGCGGTCACGGCATCGGCAGGGTCTTCCATGAAGAGCCACAAGTGCTGCACTACGGCGAGGCCGGTGATGGCATGGAGCTGAAAGAAGGCATGACCTTCACCATCGAGCCGATGATCAACCAGGGCAAGGCTGACACCCGCCTGCTGGGCGACGGCTGGACAGCCATCACCAAGGATCGCAAGCTGTCGGCCCAGTGGGAGCACACCATTCTGGTGACCGCGACCGGCTACGAAATCTTCACCTTGCGCAGTGATGACACCATCGCCCGCACCTCGGTCTGATCGCGAAGTCACTTGCGATAAGAGCCGGTACAGCCAGCACGGTCGGTTTAGCACGGTCGGTATAGATAGAAGGAAAGCAGTTCGATGCCGCAGGTGGACCCAGATTTGTTCGATCGCGGCCAGTTTCAGGCCGAGCTGGCACTGAAGGCCAGCCCCATACCCGCCTTCAAGAAAGCCATCCGTCAGGCGCGTGAAGTGCTGGACGGACGCTTCAAATCCGGCCGCGAGATCCGCCGCCTGATCGAAGACCGTGCCTGGTTCGTCGATAACATCCTGCAACAGGCCTGGGATCAGTTCGATTGGAGCGAAGATGCCGATATCGCCTTGCTGGCGGTCGGCGGCTACGGTCGCGGCGAACTGCACCCCTATTCCGATATCGACCTGCTGATCCTGCTGGACAGCGCCGACCATGAAGTTTTCCGCGATTCCATCGAACGCTTTCTGACACTGCTGTGGGACATCGGCCTGGAAGTCGGTCAGAGCGTGCGTTCGGTGGATGAATGCGTCACAGAAGCCCGGGCGGATCTGACGGTCATCACGAATTTGATGGAGAGCCGCACGATTGCCGGTCCCGAGCGACTGCGTCAGCGCATGCTCGCCGTCACCAGCACCCGCGAGATGTGGCCGAGCAAGGAGTTCTTCCTGGCCAAACGCGCCGAGCAGAAGAACCGCCATCACAAGTATTTCGACACTGAGTACAACCTCGAGCCCAACGTTAAAGGTTCGCCCGGCGGGCTGCGCGATATTCAGACCATTCTCTGGGTCGCCCGTCGCCAGTACGGCACGCTGAATCTGCATGCCCTGGCAGACGAGGGTTTTCTGCTGGAGAGCGAAAACGCGCTGCTGGCGTCTTCCCAGGAGTTTCTCTGGAAGGTCCGCTACGCGTTGCACATGCTCGCCGGTCGTTCCGAAGACCGTCTGCTCTTCGATTACCAGACAGGCATCGCGCGCTTGCTGGGCTACGAAGACACCGACGCCAAGCTGGCCATCGAACGCTTCATGCAAAAGTATTACCGGGTGGTCATGAGCATCGCGCAGCTCAGCGACCTGATCATCCAGCACTTCGAAGAAGTCATCCTCGCGGACGACGACGGCACGGTCACCGAGACCATCAACTCGCGTTTCCAGCTGCATGACGGCTACATCGAGGCGACCCATCCGAACGTGTTCAAGCGCACGCCGTTCGCGATGATCGAGATCTTCGTGCTGATGGCGCAGCGCCCCGAAATAAAGGGCGTGCGGGCCGACACCATCCGGCTGCTGCGCGAGCATCTATACCTGATCAACGACGATTTCCGCAACGATATCCGCAACACCAGCCTGTTCATCGAGCTGTTCAAATGCGAGATCGGCATCCATCGCAATCTGCGGCGGATGAACCGCTACGGTATTCTCGGGCTGTACCTGCCGGAGTTCGGCCACATCGTTGGGCAGATGCAGCACGACCTGTTCCACATCTACACGGTCGACGCTCACACGCTGAACCTGATCAAGCATCTGCGTAAGTTGCAATACACGCAGGTGTCAGAGAAATTCCCGCTCGCCAGCAAGCTCATGGCCAGACTGCCCAAGCCCGAGCTTATTTATCTGGCCGGGCTTTACCACGACATCGGCAAGGGCCGCGGCGGCGATCACTCGGAACTGGGCGCGATCGACGCAGAGGCGTTTGGTACCCGTCACCACTTGCCACAGTGGGACACCCAGCTGATTGTCTGGCTGGTGCAGAACCATCTGGTGATGTCGACCACCGCCCAGCGCAAGGACCTGTCCGACCCGCAGGTGATCCACGACTTTGCCCAGTTCGTCGGCGATGAAGTGCATCTGGACTACCTGTACGTGCTGACCATCGCGGACATCAACGCGACCAACCCGACGTTATGGAATTCCTGGCGTGCCAGCCTGTTGCGCCAGCTGTACACCGAGACCAAGCGCGCGCTCAAACGTGGGCTGGAAAACCCGGTCGACCGCGAGGAGCAGATCCGTCGCACGCAAAGCGCCGCCCTGGATATTCTGGTGCGCAGTGGCACCGATCCCGACGACGTCGAGCAGTTATGGTCGCAACTGGGTGATGACTATTTCCTGCGTCACACCGCAGGCGACGTGGCGTGGCACAGCGACGCGATTTTGCAGCAGCCGGCCGATGGTGGCCCGCTGGTGCTGATCAAGGAAACCACCCAGCGCGAGTTCGAAGGCGGCACGCAGATCTTCATTTATGCGCCCGACCAGCACGACTTTTTCGCCGTGACCGTGGCGGCGATGGACCAGCTAAACCTGAACATTCACGACGCCCGGGTCATCACCTCCACCAGCCAGTTCACTCTCGACACCTACATCGTGCTCGACAGCGAAGGCGGTTCGATCGGTGAAAACCCGGAGCGTATCAAGGCCATTCGCGATGGACTGACCGATGCGCTGCGCAACCCCGACGACTACCCGACCATCATCAAACGTCGTGTCCCACGTCAGCTGAAGCACTTTGCGTTCGCGCCCGTGGTGACGATTTCCAATGACGCTCAAAGGCCGGTCACGGTGCTGGAACTCAGCGCGCCGGATCGCCCCGGGCTGCTGGCGCGACTGGGCAAGATCTTCCTGGAGTTCGATCTGTCATTGCAGAACGCCAAGATCGCCACGCTGGGCGAGCGCGTAGAAGACGTGTTTTTCCTGACCGATGAAAACCACCAGCCGCTGTCCGATCCGCAGCTGTGCCGACGCCTTCAGGATGAAATCGTCGAGCAGCTCAGCGTCAACCCCGAGCCCGGCAGCGAATTGCGCATCAGCATTTGAACCGGCCAGGACGGCACGACTTAACGACTTGATTCAACGGCGCCTTGCCACCTCGTGAACACGAGTGCGGGCGCCCAGCCTTGAGAACGATTCGACATGAATAACGCCCTGCAGCAGCTCCAGCCCTACCCTTTCGAGAAACTTCGCGCGTTGCTCGGTGCCGTTACACCGAATCCGGACAAACGTCCGATCGCCCTGTCGATCGGCGAACCCAAGCACAAATCGCCGGAATTCGTCGCCAAGGCGCTGGCCGACAATCTCGATCAAATGGCGGTCTATCCGACCACAGCCGGGATTCCTGCATTGCGTGAAGCCATCGCCAACTGGTGCGAACGCCGTTTCAGCGTGCCGGCCGGCTGGCTGGATGCAGCGAAACATGTGCTGCCGGTCAACGGCACCCGCGAGGCGTTGTTCGCGTTTACCCAGACGGTCGTCAATCGCGCTGACAACGGCCTGGTGGTCAGCCCCAACCCGTTCTACCAAATCTATGAAGGTGCGGCGTTTCTGGCCGGTGCCACACCGCACTACCTGCCCTGCCTGGCCGAGCACGGTTTCAATCCGGATTTCGACGCCGTCAGCGCTGACGTCTGGGATCGCTGCCAGATTCTATTCCTGTGCTCGCCGGGCAACCCGACCGGTGCGCTGATCCCGCTGGATACCCTGAAGAAACTCATCGCCCTGGCCGACAAGCACGATTTTGTGATCGCGGCGGACGAGTGCTACAGCGAATTGTATTTCGACGAAGCGACCCCGCCGGCCGGCCTGCTCAGCGCCTGCGCCGAACTGGGTCGTCAGGATTTCAAGCGTTGCGTGGTGTTCCACAGCCTGTCCAAGCGCTCGAACCTGCCGGGCCTGCGCTCGGGGTTTGTCGCCGGCGATGCCGACATTCTCAAGGCATTTCTGCTGTATCGCACTTACCACGGCTGTGCGATGCCGGTGCAGACGCAACTGGCGAGCATCGCGGCCTGGAGCGACGAAGAACACGTGCGCGCCAACCGCACGCTGTACCGGGAAAAGTTTGACGCCGTGCTGGAAATCCTAAGCCCGGTCATGGACGTACAGCGTCCCGACGGCGGCTTCTATCTGTGGCCCAACGTCGGGACTGACGATGCGAAGTTCTGCCGGGATCTGTTCGTCACCGAGCACGTGACCGTGGTGCCGGGGTCATACCTGTCCCGCGATGTCGACGGGTTCAACCCCGGCACCGGCCGCGTGCGCATGGCACTGGTTGCACCGCTGGCCGAGTGCATCGAAGCCGCTCAGCGTATTCGCGAGTTTGTGACGAGCCGCTGACATCCCGCCGACTGAGGCTGGCTACAGGCCTCAGTGCGCCAGCCCCAGATTGGCTTCATTGAGATCGAGTTCCGCCAGCACCAGGCGCAGCACGTCATCGCCAATCTGGTGGTGACGGTGCAGGTTGTACAGTTCCAGACGCTGGGCACGCAGGGCGTTGAGGCGCATGCGTTTCTCCAGTTGTTCCATCTGGAATGCCAAGGCCTGGGCTTCGGCGGTGTCGTTGAAGATATCCAGACGCTGGCGGTATTCGGACATGATCCGCGCCTTTACTTCTATCGCGAGCACAGCCTGCGCGGCCTCGGGTGAATCCGTGGCCGCCGGGATCGCTTCGTTCTCCAGTGTCTTGATTGCCGCCTGGGCCGTACGCTTCCAGGCGTCCCTCACTTCGCGCTTCATGCGCATGTCCGGTTCATTGACCTGCCCACGCAGCAGCAGTGGCAAACCGATGCTCGCCGACACCAGCGACAGCAGGATCACCCCGGCAGCAATGAAAATCAGCAAGTCACGCTCGGGAAAGTCGACGCCCGCACTGATCAGCATCGGCACCGACAATGTACCTGCCAGTGTGACGGCACCGCGCACCCCGCCCACGGTCAGCAGCAATGACGAGCGTGTCGACAGATCCAGCGTGCCATCGCCCCTGCCGCGCCAGCGCCGAATCTGGATCATCAGCCGCCAGACGCTTTGCACCCAGATGTAACGCAACACCGCCAGCACGACGAAGATCGCCAGCACATCCAGGCAACGCCACAACAAGGTCGGCCACAGCGTGGCTTCATGGTGGGTAACGGCGGTGATGATGTCAGGCAGCTGCAAGCCGAGCAGCAGGAAGATCAGGCCGTTGAATGCAAATTCCAACAGGGTCCACACGCTGCGATTGAGCAGTCGGGTGGTGGTCTGGCGGGGCAGCAGATCGACCCAGCTTTGCATCATCCCCGCCGCCACCGCCGAGAGAATTCCGGACAGTTCAAGCCGCTCGGCAAGGACGTAAGCGGCGAACGGCAGCAGCAACATGAAGACCACGTGGGTCGCCGGATCATCCCAGCCCCGGGTGATCATCCAGCTGCGAAGACGCCCCACCATCCAGCTGAGCGCAACGCCAACGGCCAGACCGCCACAGGCCACCAGCACAAAATTCAGGCTGGCATCGGTCAGGGAAAACACCCCGGTGATGGCAGCTGCGAGGGCAAACTTGAAGGTGACCAGGCCGGTTGCGTCATTCATCAATGCTTCGCCCTGGAGCATGCGCATGATCGGCGCAGGCAGCCGGTCCTGGGCGATGGCCGAGACCGCCACGGCGTCGGTCGGGGACAGCACCGCTGCCAACGCAAAGGCGACAGGCAGGGGAATGGAAGGCAGCAGCCAGTGGATGAAGTAGCCGGCGCCGATCACGGTGAAAATCACCAGCCCGACCGCGAGGGTCAGAATGGCGCCGCGGTAGCGCCAAAGGTCGCGCTTGGGCATCCGCCACCCATCTGAAAACAGCAGCGGCGGCAGGAACAGAAACAGAAACAGCTCAGGGTCGAGTGCCACGTGCAGGCCCAGCGTCGGCCAGGCGAGCAAGGCACCCGCAGCGATTTGCACCAGCGGCAGCGGCAGCGGAATCACTCGGGCCAGCAATCGCGAGACACCTACCAGCGTCAACAAGATAAGGACGGTATAGGCTGTTTGCATTGCGTGTTTCCCCAAGCGTTGACTCATGACTGACATCGGCAACAGACCGGATGCGTCCGGCAAAGTGCCCATATTTACGGCCGGAAAGGTCATGGTGTTCTGATACATCTGCAGCGGCAGGCCGTCGTCGCCAGCATTCATGGCGGGCAATACGGCCTCAAATGGACAAAGCGTCGGCGCGCCGCGCTTACCCTGCGTGTACGTGGCATAATCCTCCACCGTTTTTTTCAACCGTCCCGAAAGGAGCAGGCCGATGGCCAAGGAAACCCACACGTTGCACCTGTTTGGGATCAAGGCGTGCGACACGATGAAGAAGGCGCGCACCTGGCTCGATGAAAAATCGGTGAATTACGATTTCCACGACTACAAGACCCAAGGCATCGACCGCGACCACCTGACCCGTTGGTGCAACGAGCATGGCTGGCAGACGGTACTCAACCGCGCCGGCACGACCTTTCGCAAACTGGACGAGGCGCAGAAAGCCGACCTCGATCAGGAAAAGGCCATTGAGCTGATGCTCGCTCAGCCGTCGATGATCAAGCGCCCGGTGCTGGATCTTGGCGACAAAACCCTGATTGGCTTCAAACCCGAACTGTACGCTGCGGCTATCGCCTGATTGAGATAGCCCTAAATAACGAGGTATCTGCATGTCCACTTCTCTGTTCAGCCTGGCCTTTGGCGTTGGCACACAAAACCGTCAAGGCACCTGGCTGGAAGTTTTCTACGCCCTGCCACTGCTCAACCCGTCGGCTGAAATCGTCGCCGCGGTCGCACCGATCCTGGGCTACACCGGTGGCAATCAGGCCATCGCATTCAACACCGATCTGTCCTCGCGTCTGGCCAATGCCCTCAAAGGCATCGACGACGCCCAGGCCGCGCTGCTGACCCGACTGGCCGAGAGCCACAACCCGCTGGTCGCCACGCTGCTGGCCGAAGACGCCGCGCTGACCTCCACCCCCGAGGCCTACCTCAAGCTGCATTTGCTCTCCCATCGACTGGTCAAGCCCCACGGCTTGAGCCTGGCCGGCGTGTTCCCGCTGCTGCCGAACGTCGCGTGGACCAGCCAGGGCGCCATTGATCTGGGCGAGCTGGCCGAGCGTCAGCTGGAAGCCCGCCTGAAAGGCCAGTTTCTGGAGGTCTTCTCGGTGGACAAATTCCCGAAAATGACCGACTACGTCGTGCCGGCCGGTGTGCGCATCGCTGACACCGCGCGCGTGCGTCTGGGCGCCTACATCGGCGAAGGTACCACCGTGATGCACGAAGGTTTCGTCAACTTCAACGGCGGCACCGAAGGCCCGGGCATGATCGAAGGCCGTGTGTCGGCTGGCGTATTCGTCGGCAAAGGTTCGGACCTGGGCGGCGGTTGCTCGACCATGGGCACGCTGTCGGGCGGCGGCAACATGGTGATCAAGGTCGGCGAAGGCTGCCTGATCGGCGCGAACGCCGGCATCGGCATTCCGTTGGGCGATCGCAACACGGTTGAAGCCGGTCTCTACGTCACTGCGGGCACCAAAGTGGCGCTGCTGGACGACAAGAACGAGCTGGTCAAGGTCGTGAAGGCACGTGAACTGGCCGGTCAACCGGACCTGCTGTTCCGTCGCAACTCGCAGACCGGCGCGGTGGAATGCAAATCCCACAAGTCGGCCATCGAGCTGAACGAAGCGCTGCACGCTCACAACTGATCGATGCTGCGTGCGGGTTCGGTGTCCCCCTGGGCACCGAACCCGCCTCAACGAGCGTGACTGATATGCCCCTCATTTCTCCCTGGCGCGCTGACTTTCCGGCCATCGACGCCCTGCAACGGCAAGGCCAGACCTATCTGGACAGCGCCGCAACCGCACAAAAGCCCCACGCCCTGATCGACGCCACGGTGCATTACTACGCCAACGGCGCAGCGAATGTGCATCGCGCTCAGCACCTGCCGGGCGCCATGGCGACCCAGACCTTTGAGGACACGCGGCGCAAGGCCGGCGAATGGCTGAATGCCGGAGCGTCCGGGCAGATCGTGTTCACCCACGGCGCCACGTCCGCGTTCAACCTGCTCGCCTATGGCCTGGAGCACGTGTTTCAGGCCGGCGACGAGATTGTCATCAGCGCGCTGGAGCACCACGCCAATCTGTTGCCCTGGCAGCAACTGGCCCTGCGTCGCAACCTGAAACTGGTTGTACTGCCCGTTACCGACGCCGGCGTGATAGATGTTGAGGCCGCCGCCGAACTGATCACACCACGCACCCGTTTGCTGGCGGTCAGTCAGTTGTCCAATGTGCTCGGCACCTGGCAGCCGGTCCGGCAGCTCGTTGCGCTGGCCCAGGCACAGGGCGCGCTGACGGTGATTGATGGCGCTCAGGGCGTCGTCCATGGCCGACACGATGTGCAGGACATCGGCTGCGATTTCTACGTGTTTTCCAGCCATAAGCTCTATGGCCCGGATGGCGTGGGCGTCCTGTTCGGCAGACATCAGGCGCTGGCGCAGTTGCAGCATTGGCAGTTCGGCGGCGAGATGGTCCTGCAGACCGGTTACCGGACAGCCACGTTCCGCCCCGCGCCGCTGGGCTTCGAAGCGGGCACGCCGCCCATCAGCGCGGTGATCGGCCTCGGCGCGACGCTGGATTATCTCAACGGCCTGAATCAGTCCGCCGTCGCCGAATACGAAGCGTGCCTGCATGAGCGGTTGCGCGCCGGGTTGATGCTGCGCGACGGTGTGCAGGTGCTGGGCGATCCCCATGTGGCGCTGGTGAGTTTCGTGGTCGAGGGCGTACACAACGCCGATCTTGCGCACCTGCTGACCGAGCAAGGCGTCGCCGTTCGCGCCGGTCACCACTGCGCCATCCCGTTGATCAGTAGCTTGGGCCTCTCCGGGGCAATCCGCGTGTCGCTGGGGTTGTACAACGATTCCGAGGACCTGGAGCGGTTTTTCAGCGCTCTGGATGGGGCATTGGAGGTATTGCGATGAGCCTGCCGATCGAGGCGCACACGGCGCTGGAAACCTTCAACGGGTCATTGAGCTGGGAGCAGCGGGCGCGGCTATTGATGCAATGGGGCGACCGCCTGCCGCCCATGAGAGACGACGAAAAGACCGACGAGCGTCTGGTGGACGGCTGCGAGAGCAAGGTCTGGCTGGTGGGAGATGTCGTCGACGGTCATTGGCAGTTCCGCGCCGCCAGCGATGCGCGGTTGATTCGGGGGCTGGTGGCGTTGCTGCTGGCCCGGGTCAATGGCCTGTCGTCCCAAGCGCTGCAGCAAGTAGATCTGGCTGAGTGGTTCACGAAGCTGGGATTGAGCCGTCAGCTGTCGGCATCCCGCAGCAACGGGCTGAATGCGGTGTTGCAGAAGATGCGGCAACTTACTCTGTAGGAGCCGGCTTGCTGGCGAACTCAGTGGGTCAGGCACATTAGTGGCGGCTGACACAGCTGTCGCCAGCAAGCCGGTTCCTGCAGATCCTATGAAGGACGGCGCTCCGACGGCCGTCGCACGCCGGCGACGATTTTGTCCACGGCCTTGGTCGCGGCGACCATCCCGAAGGTGGCAGTGACCATCATCACCGCGCCAAACCCGCCCGCGCAATCAAGCTTCACGCCATCGCCGACGAAGCTTTTCTGCAGGCAGATGCTGCCGTCCGGCTTGGGGTAGCGCAGTTGCTCGGTAGAGAACACGCACGGCACGCTGTAATGCCGAGTGACCGTGCGGGAAAAGCCGTAATCGCGGCGCAGGGTCGAACGCACTTTGGACGCGAGCGGATCGTTGAATGTCCGGTTGAGGTCGCAGACCTGAATCAGGGTCGGGTCGATCTGCCCGCCCGCGCCACCGGTGGTGATGATCTGGATCTTGCGGCGTTTGCACCAGGCGATCAGCGCGGCCTTGGCGTTGACGCTGTCGATGCAATCGAGCACGCAGTCGATGTCAGGCGTGATGTATTCGGCCATGGTCTCGCGGGTGACGAAGTCGGCGACGGCATGGACCACACAATCAGGATTGATCTCACGCAGGCGGTCGGCCATGACCTCGATCTTGGCGCGGCCAACGGTGCTGCTCAGGGCGTGCAACTGGCGGTTGCTATTGCTGACGCAGACGTCGTCCAGATCAAACAGGGATATCTCGCCTACGCCACAGCGCGCCATGGCTTCCGCCGCCCAGGAACCCACGCCGCCAATCCCGACCACCGCCACGTGGGCCGCGCGCAGGCGTTCCAGACCCTCAATGCCGTACAGGCGGGCAACGCCAGCGAAACGCGGATCTTCTGTACTCATGACCAATACCCCAAAAAACCGGCGCGCATTATAGGCCCTGACGGCGATTCGCAAAGCGCTGAGTGGCAGGCGTTTGGTCTGAAAGTCCCCTCTTTCCCCGCCTGCCCAATGCAGGACAGGTAACGGCCTACGAGCCTGGCCGAACAGAACTTCAACACGTGTCGGTTGCCAAAGTTTCGGCCCGCTGTACCCTGTCACTCCTCCCCGTTCCCCTCTTGGAACCTGAAGCACCTATGTCATCGCGTAAATTTGGACTCAACCTTGTTGTCGTCGTGGCGATTGCTGCGCTGTTCACCGGCTTCTGGGCGCTGATCAACCGCCCCGTCACCGCCCCCAACTGGCCTGAACAGATCTCCGGCTTCTCCTATTCGCCTTTCCGCCTGGGGCAGAATCCACAGAAAGATTCCTACCCATCCGACGAAGAAATGCGTCAGGACCTGGAGCTGATGAGCAAGCAGACGGACAACATCCGTATCTATTCAGTGGACGGCACGCTCAAGGACATCCCCAAGCTGGCCGAGGAGTTCGGCCTGCGGGTGACCCTCGGCATCTGGATCAGTCCGGACCTGGAGCGAAACGAGCGCGAAATCACCACGGCGATCGAACTGGCGAACACCTCGCGCAGCGTCGTTCGCGTGGTGGTCGGCAACGAGGCGCTGTACCGCGAAGAGATCAAACCCAAGGACCTGATGGCCGCCCTCGACCGCGTGCGCGCCGCCGTCAAAGTCCCGGTGACCACGTCCGAGCAGTGGCATATCTGGGAAAAGTACCCGGAACTGGCCAAGCACGTTGACCTGGTCGCCGCGCACATCCTGCCGTACTGGGAATACATCCCGATGGATAAAGCCGGTCAGTACGTGCTTGATCGTGCCCGCGAACTGAAACGCATGTTCCCGAAAAAGCCGCTGCTGCTCTCTGAAGTCGGCTGGCCGAGCAACGGCCACATGCGCGGCGGTGCGGACGCCACCCAGGCGGATCAGGCGGTCTACCTGCGCACGCTGGTCAACAAGCTCAACCGTCAAGGCTTCAACTACTTTGTGATCGAAGCCTTCGACCAGCCGTGGAAAGCCAGCGACGAAGGATCGGTTGGTGCCTATTGGGGCGTGTACAACGCCGCCCGCCAGCAGAAATTCAACTTCGAAGGCCCGGTCGTTGCGATCCCGCAGTGGCGTGTATTGGCGATCGGTTCCGCGGTGTTGGCGATGCTTGCCCTCGCCTTGTTGCTGATTGATGGCTCGGCGCTGCGTCAGCGTGGCCGGACATTCCTGACCTTTATTGCTTTCCTGTGTGGATCTGTCCTGGTCTGGATCGGCTACGACTACAGCCAGCAATACAGCACCTGGTTCAGTCTGCTCGTAGGATTTTTACTGGCGCTCGGCGCATTCGGCGTCTTTATCGTCTTGTTGACCGAGGCCCACGAGCTGGCCGAAGCGGTGTGGACGCACAAACGCCGCCGCGAATTCCTGCCCGTTGAAGGGGATTCGGCCTACAGACCGAAAGTGTCCATTCACGTGCCCTGCTACAACGAGCCGCCGGAAATGGTCAAACAGACCCTCAACGCCCTGGCGGCGCTGGATTATCCGGATTTCGAAGTGTTGCTGATCGACAACAACACCAAGGACCCCGCCGTGTGGGAGCCGGTCAAGGCCCACTGCGAAATGCTCGGGCCGCGCTTCAAGTTTTTCCACGTCGCGCCGCTGGCCGGCTTCAAGGGCGGCGCCCTGAACTACCTGATCCCGCACACCGCGCCGGATGCCGAAGTAATTGCCGTGATTGACTCGGACTACTGCGTCGACCGCAACTGGCTCAAGCACATGGTTCCGCACTTCGCCGATCCGAAAATCGCTGTGGTGCAGTCGCCGCAGGACTACCGCGACCAGCACGAAAGTGCGTTCAAGAAGCTCTGTTACTCCGAATACAAAGGCTTCTTCTACATCGGCATGGTCACCCGCAATGACCGCGATGCGATCATTCAGCACGGCACCATGACCATGACCCGTCGCTCGGTTCTGGAAGAACTGGGCTGGGCGGACTGGTGCATCTGTGAAGACGCCGAGCTGGGCCTTCGCGTGTTCGAAAAAGGCTATTCGGCAGCGTACGCGCACAATAGCTTCGGCAAGGGCTTGATGCCCGACACCTTCATCGACTTCAAAAAGCAGCGTTTCCGCTGGGCCTATGGCGCGATTCAGATTATCAAGCGTCACGCCGCCAGCCTGCTGCGCGGCAAGGACACTGAGCTGACCCGCGGCCAGCGCTATCACTTCCTCGCGGGCTGGCTGCCGTGGGTGGCCGATGGGATGAACATCTTCTTTACGGTCGGCGCACTGCTCTGGTCGTCGGCGATGATCATCGTGCCCAACCGTGTTGATCCACCGCTGCTGATTTTCGCGATTCCGCCGCTGGCGCTGTTCTTCTTCAAGGTCGGCAAGATCATCTTCCTGTACCGTCGCGCCGTTGGCGTGAACCTCACGGACGCGTTCTACGCAGCGCTCGCGGGGCTGGCGCTGTCTCACACCATCGCCAAAGCGGTGCTGTACGGGTTCTTCACCACCAGCATCCCGTTCTTCCGCACCCCGAAAAACGCCGAAAGCCATGGCTTGCTGGTGGCGATTTCCGAGGCCCGCGAAGAGTTGTTCATCATGCTGATGCTGTGGGGCGCTGCATTGGGGATCTGTCTGGTACAGGGTCTGCCGAGCAACGACATGCGCTTCTGGGTCATCATGCTGCTGGTGCAATCGCTGCCGTATCTGGCGGCGTTGATCATGGCGTTTCTGTCGTCGCTGCCGAAACCGAAACCGGCAGACGAACCCGCTACCGCCTGAAACAATGGGGCGCTGTACTAAACGGCGGCCTTCGGGTCGCCGTTTTGCTTTAAGCTATTCGCCGGTTTATGCCTTGCCTTCACTCAATATCTCGGACCTTTCATGACAGCCCCAGCTGACCTCTCGCCCACGCTGCAACTCGCCTGCGACTTGATCCGTCGCCCATCCGTCACGCCACTGGACGCCGACTGCCAGGCCGTGATGATGAAACGCCTGAGCGATGCCGGTTTTGCGCTGGAGCCAATGCGTATTCAGGATGTGGATAACTTCTGGGCCACCCACGGCAGCCAGGACGGTCCGGTGCTGTGTTTTGCCGGTCACACCGACGTGGTGCCGACCGGACCGGTTCAGGCCTGGCAGAATGATCCGTTCAGCGCGCTGATCGACGAAGACGGCATGCTCTGCGGCCGTGGCGCGGCGGACATGAAAGGCAGCCTGGCGTCGATGATTGTCGCCACCGAGCGTTTCGTCGCCGATCACCCGAACCACAAGGGCAAAGTGGCCTATCTGATCACCAGCGACGAAGAAGGCCCGGCGCACCACGGCACCAAAGCAGTGGTCGAGCGTCTGGCGGCGCGCAACGAACGGCTCGACTGGTGCATCGTCGGCGAACCATCGAGCACGACGCTGGTGGGCGATGTGGTCAAGAACGGCCGTCGCGGTTCACTGGGCGCAACCCTCACCGTCAAAGGCATTCAGGGCCATGTCGCCTACCCGCATCTGGCGAAGAACCCCATTCATCTGGCAGCACCGGCGCTGGCTGAGCTGGCCGCCGAGCACTGGGACAACGGCAATGATTTCTTCCCGCCGACCAGCTTCCAGATCTCCAACCTGAATTCCGGCACCGGCGCCACCAATGTGATCCCGGGGGATCTGATGGCCGTGTTCAATTTCCGTTTCTCCACCGAATCCACCGTCGAAGGCCTCAAGCAACGCGTCGCCGCTATTCTCGACAAACACGATCTGGACTGGCACGTGGAATGGGCGCTGTCCGGCCTGCCGTTCCTCACCGAACCGGGCGCACTGCTGGACGCAGTGTCGGCGAGCATCAAACACGTCACCGGCCGCGACACCCGTGCGTCGACCAGCGGCGGCACCTCGGACGGTCGCTTCATCGCCACCCTCGGCACCCAAGTGGTCGAACTGGGGCCGGTCAATGCGACGATCCATCAAGTCAACGAACGCATCCTCGCCAGCGATCTCGACGTGCTGACCGAGATCTACTACCAGACCCTGGTCAAGTTGCTCGCCTGATGCTGACCTGCCCGATCTGCTCCGCCCCGCTCGATTCAGCGGATAACGGTGTCGTGTGCCCGGCCGGGCACCGCTTCGACCGCGCCCGTCAGGGGTATCTGAATCTGCTGCCCGTGCAGCACAAGAACAGCCGCGACCCCGGCGACAATCAGGCGATGGTCGAGGCGCGCCGCGACTTTCTCAACGCCGGGCATTACGCGCCAGTCGCCAGGCGTCTCGCCGAACTGGCCGCCGAGCGTGCCCCCGCGCACTGGCTCGACATTGGGTGTGGCGAGGGTTATTACACCGCGCAGATCGCCCAGAGCCTGCCCGACGCCGACGGCTACGCGCTGGACATCTCCCGCGAAGCGGTGAAGCGCGCCTGCAAACGCGACCCGAACATCACCTGGTTGATTGCCAGCATGGCGCGCGTGCCACTGCCGGATGCGAGCATGCAGTTCATCGCCAGCGTGTTCAGCCCGCTGGACTGGGCCGAGGCCAAGCGTCTGCTTTCGCCGGGCGGTGGCCTGATGCGTGTAGGACCGACCAACGATCACCTGATGGAATTGCGTCAGCGCCTGTACGACGAAGTCCGCGATTACAGCGATGACAAGCACTTGGCCCTGGTGCCGGAAGGCATGAGCCTGCAGCACAGCGAAACCCTGCGTTTCACCCTGACACTGGCGGACGGCCAGGCCCGCGCCAATCTGCTGGCCATGACGCCCCACGGCTGGCGCGCCAGTGCCGAGCGCCGCGCGAACGTGATCGAGCAGGCCGAGCCGTTCGAGGTCACGGTGTCCATGCGCTACGATTATTTCGTCCTGAACTGACGGCTTGAAGCACCCGAACAGACTGAATCCGCGAGTGGATTTTCCAGCACAACCAAGAGGCATCCATGCGCCAACCCGATATCGAGATTTACCTGAAAGACGCTGACGTCGACCATAAGGCAATCACCGCATGGCTGACTCAAGCCATCGGCCCTTGCACCGAATGGGCACAGAAAGGCCAGACGTGGAAATGCCAGGCGGACAACGTGCCCGTGACCTGGATTCCCAAGGCCGTCGGCAAGTGGAACAGCCTGTGCCTGGACAGCGACAAAACCCCGTGGGAAGACGACATCGCCTGCGCCCGTGCCGCCTTCGCCGCGTTGAAGGTCGAAGTGCGTTGCGCCCCGGGGACATGGGTCGAAGAAGAGAGTGACGCCGAAGCCGATCAATGGATCCGCATCAGCGTGGATGGTGAGGAAGAAATCACCTGGCATACGTCCTGATACATCATCCTGACGGGCGCCCGCGCCGCTTTGCCCATCCCCGCCATATGCGGCAAACTGGCGGCCTCGCGGGCGTCGCCCCTCTCAGCAGAACTCTATGACCCGTTCCCCGTTTCGCCGTCTTGTATTCGGCACCGTGCGCCGCCTGCTTTACCTGTGGGTGCGCTCGGAGACGATCAACCAGTCGTCCTTCACCCTCAATCTCGACCGCAGCCGCCCGGTTTTTTATGCGCTGCAACACCCTTCAATGAGCGACCTCGCCGTCCTCGATACCGAGTGCCGCAAGGCCGGTCTGCCGCGCCCGGTACTCTCCGTGGCGGTCGGCAATCTGACCGAGCCGGCCGCGTTTTTCTACCTGACGCCCGAGCCTGACTGGCTGGGGCGCCACGACAAACGCGGCGCACCGCCGACCCTTGAACGTCTGGTCGGCGCGGTCACACAGAACGCTACGGAAGACGCGCAAGTCATTCCGGTCAGCGTCTTCTGGGGCCAGTCCCCGGACAAGGAGGACAGCCCGTGGAAACTGCTGTTTGCCGACAGTTGGAAGGTGACCGGGCGTCTGCGTCGCTTTGTGACCATTCTGATCCTGGGCCGCAAGACCCGCGTGCAGTTCTCGGCACCGGTTCATCTGCGTGAGCTGGTCGATCAGAACAAGGGTTACGAGCGCACGGTGCGCATGGCTCAACGCCTGCTGCGGGTGCATTTCCGCAACCTGAAGACGTCCGTGATCGGCCCGGACCTTTCCCACCGTCGCCATCTGGTCAAAGGGCTGGTGGCGGATCCGCTGGTCAGGCAGGCCATTCTCGACGAGGCCGCACGGGAGAAAATCACCGAAGCCAAGGCCCGGGACAAAGCGCTGCATTATGGCAACGAAATCGCCTCGGACTACACCTACACCGCCATCCGGTTTCTGGAAGTGGTGCTGAGCTGGTTCTGGAACAAGATTTACGACGGCATCAAGGTCAGTCACCTGGAGGGCGTGCAGAACGTCGCCCAGGGCAACGAGATCATTTATGTGCCGTGCCACCGCAGCCACATCGATTATCTGCTGCTGTCGTACCTGCTGTTTCGCAACGGCCTGACCCCGCCGCATATCGCTGCAGGTATCAACCTCAACATGCCGGTGATCGGTGGCCTGCTGCGGCGCGGCGGCGCGTTTTTCATGCGCCGCACGTTCAAGGGCAATCCGCTGTACACCGCGGTGTTCAACGAATACCTGCACACCCTGTTCACCAAAGGTTTCCCGGTGGAGTACTTCGTCGAAGGCGGACGTTCGCGCACCGGGCGCATGTTGCAGCCGAAGACCGGAATGCTGGCGATCACCCTGCGCAGTTTCCTGCGCAATTCGCGCATGCCCATCGTGTTCGTGCCGGTGTACATCGGCTATGAACGGGTGCTGGAAGGCCGGACCTACCTGGGTGAACTGCGCGGTGCAGCGAAGAAGAAAGAGTCGATCTTCGACATTTTCAAAGTCATCGGCGCGCTAAAGCAGCGCTTCGGCCAGGTGTCGGTGAATTTCGGTGAGCCGATCAAGCTGACCGAATTTCTCGACCATGAGCAGCCGGACTGGCGCACTCAGGAACTGGGCCCGGTGTTCAAACCGGCCTGGCTAAACGAGACCACTCACCGTCTGGGCGAACGCGTGGCCCGCCACCTGAACGAAGCGGCGGCGATCAATCCGGTGAATCTGGTGGCGCTGGCGTTGCTGTCGACCGCCAAACACGCGCTGGACGATCAAGCTCTGGCGCGGGTGCTCGATCTGTACCTGACGCTGTTGCGCACCGTGCCCTACTCGCCCCATACCACGCTGCCGGACGGCGATGGTCGCGCCCTGATCGAGCACGTCAAGGACATGAAGCTGCTCTCGGAACTCAGCGATGCGCTGGGCAAGATTCTGTACCTGGACGAGCAAAACGCCGTCCTGATGACCTACTACCGGAACAACGTGCTGCACATTTTCGCGCTGCCTTCGTTGCTGGCCTGCTTCTTCCAGAGCTCGTCGCGGATGAGCCGCGAGCAGATTCTGCGGTATACCCGGGCGCTATATCCGTACCTGCAATCGGAGCTGTTCATCCGCTGGTCGCTGGACGATCTGGATGAGGTCATCGATCAGTGGCTGGCGGCGTTTGTGGAGCAGGGCTTGTTGCGATTCGAGAACGGCGTCTACCTGCGCCCGGCGCCAAGCTCGCGGGCTTTCGTGCTGCTGACGGTGCTGTCGCGGGCGATTGCCCAGACCCTGCAGCGTTTCTACATGGCGATCTCGCTGCTGCTCAACAGCGGTCAGCACACGCTCACTGCCGAGGGGCTTGAGGAGTTATGCACGACGATGGCCCAGCGGTTATCGATCCTGCACGGCCTGAACGCGCCGGAATTTTTCGACAAAAGTCTGTTCCGGCATTTCATCCAGACGCTGCTGGATCAGGGCGTCTTGCGCACCGACGCCGCCGACAAACTGAGCTATCACGATATGTTGGGGGATCTGGCGGAAGGCGCCGCCAAACGCGTACTGCCAGCGGAAATCAGGCTGTCGATCCGCCAGGTGGCGCTGCACCGCAGTGATGAAGTCGTCGGGGCCGCGCCGATCGCCTGAGCGACGACGCACGCCTTACCTAACGTTTCACATGACAAGGAAATTCACATGAAACACATCCTGCTCACCCTCATGACCACCGTGCTCGCCGCTTGCGCCCATGGGCCGGACAACCTGCCGGGCTCGGTGGATGGCGAGGTGTTTTACCTGCAGCGCATGGCGCTTCCGCCTACCGCTACGCTTAAGGTTACGCTGCAGGACGTGACGCTGGCCGACGCGCCCGCGCAGATCCTCGCCAGCCAGAATGGCCCGATCAAAGGCCAGGTGCCGCTGCCGTTTCACCTGACCTACGATCAGAAGCAGGTCCAGGCGGGACACACCTACTCGGTCAGCGCGCGCATCGAAGTGGACGGCAAGCTGCTGATGATCAGCACCGAGCGCTACACGGTGGACCTGACGCTGGACGAAAAACCGCCCGTCAAAATTCGTTTGAGCCCGGCCCGTTGATCGGGCGTGGATCACAGACCGCTGAAAAGGACATTACCCATGTTGCGTCGCTCTCTTTCGTTCACTGGCGTGTGCGCCGGCCTGCTGTTGTCGGCCAGAGCCTTCGCGCTGTCGCTCAATGATCTGTCTCAATCGGACGCCACCGGCGGGCTGAAGGATGCCCTGACCCAAAGCGCGCAGGTCGCCGTCAAGCAACTGGGCGTGCCCGGCGGGTTCAGCAACAACAAGGACGTGCGCATCGAACTGCCCGGCAACCTGGGCAAGGTCGCCAAGAAGATGAAGCAGTTCGGCATGGGCGCGCAGGTCGATCAGCTGGAAAACAGCATGAACCAGGCGGCGGAAGCAGCAATGCCCCAGGCGCAGACGTTGCTGGTCGACGCCGTGAAAAAGATGAGCGTGTCGGACGCCAAGGCCATCCTCGGCGGCGGCAAGGACTCCGCCACCCAGTACCTGAGCACCTCCAGCCGCGAACAGATCCGCGCCAAATTCCTGCCCATCATCAAACAGGCCACTGACAAAGTCGGCCTGGCGCAGAAATACAACGCCTTCGCCGGACAGGCCGCGACCCTGGGCGTGCTGGACGCGAAGAGCTCAAACATTGAAGGCTACGTCACCGAGAAGGCGTTGAACGGATTGTTCGAGATGATCGCCAAACAGGAGGAAACCATCCGCGCCAACCCGGCAGCGGCGGCGACCGGTCTGGCGAAGAAGGTGTTCGGCGCGTTATGAGACGCGCCGTGGCGGGTTAAGCGATCAAACCTCGACCCGCTCATCCTTTTTCACCCTGAACCACGCCGCATACAGTGCGGGCAAAAACAGCAGGGTGAGTGCGGTAGCGACGATCAGGCCGCCCATGATGGCGACGGCCATGGGCCCGAAAAACACGCTGCGTGACAGCGGAATCATCGCCAGCACCGCCGCCAGCGCGGTGAGCACGATAGGCCGGAAGCGCCGCACCGTCGCTTCGATGATCGCCTGCCAGCGGTCCAGACCCGCCGCGATGTCCTGCTCGATCTGGTCGACCAGAATCACCGAGTTACGCATGATCATCCCCGACAGCGCGATGGTGCCCAGCATCGCCACAAAGCCGAATGGTTGGTTGAACAGCAGCAGAAACAGCGTTACCCCAATAAGCCCCAGGGGCGCGGTCAGAAACACCATGAACGTGCGGGAGAAACTGCGCAGCTGAATCATCAGCAAGGTCAGTACCACCACGATGAACAGCGGCACCCCGGCGTTCACCGAGTTCTGCCCGCGGGCCGAATCTTCCACCGTGCCGCCCACCTCCAGCAGGTAACCGTCCGGCAACTCGGCGCGCACGTCTTCCAGCGTCGGCAGAATCTGTTTGACCAGCGTTGCCGGTTGCTCCTTGCCGTAGATGTCAGCGCGCACCGTCACGTTCGGCAGCCGGTTGCGGTGCCAGATGATGCCCTCCTCAAAACCGTATTCCAGGGTCGCCACCTGGGACAGCGCGACACTGCTGCCGTTGCTGGTCGGCACCGACAGGCTGGCGAGGCTGCCCAGTTCATGGCGCTCCTGCTCCGTGCCGCGCAGCAGGATTTCGATCAGCTCGTCGTCCTCGCGGTACTGGCTCACGCTCGACCCGGTCAACTGGCTTTGCAGGAAACGCGACAGGTCGGCAGTGGTTACGCCCAGCGCCCTGGCCCGATCCTGATCGACATTCAGGTAGACGACCTTGCTCGGCTCCTCCCAGTCCAGATGCACATTGACCACATGGGGGTTTTCCCGGACCTTCGCCGCCACCTTGCGGGCCAGCGCGCGCACCTCGTCGATGTGCTCGCCCGTGACGCGAAACTGCACCGGATAGCCCACGGGCGGGCCGTTTTCCAGGCGGGTGACGCGGGGCCGCAGCATCGGGAATTGCTCATCCAGCGTCTGGATCAACCAGGTGCGCAGCGCCTCGCGGTCTTCGATGGTTTTCGCGAGCACAACGAACTGGGCAAAACTGGCCGCGGGCAATTGCTGATCCAGGGGCAGGTAAAACCGCGGAGAACCGGTGCCGACATAGGCCACGTAATTTTCGACGCCGGCGTGGTCCTTGATCATCGCTTCCAGCCGCTTGACCTGCTCGGCGGTGCTGGTCAGCGAGGCACCTTCAGCAAGCTTCAAGTCGACCATCAACTCCAGCCGGCCCGATGCCGGGAAGAACTGTTGTGGCACGAAGCGGAACATGAAAATCGACAGGGCAAATAGCGCAATAGTCAGCACGATGACCGTTTTGCGGCGGCGCACACACCAGCCCACCAGCCCGCGAACACGTCGGTAGAACGGCGTGCCGTAAGGATCCGGCGCGTGGGCACCGACGCCATGTTTGGCGGCATGGATTTTTGCCAGGTCCGGCAACAGCCGCGCGCCCAGATACGGCACGAACACCACCGCAGCAATCCACGAGGCGATCAGCGCAATGGTGACCACCTGAAAGATCGAGCGGGTGTACTCGCCGGTGCTCGACTGCGCGGTGGCGATGGGCAGGAAACCTGCTGCGGTGATCAGCGTGCCGGTAAGCATCGGGAACGCGGTGCTGGTCCAGGCGAAGCTGGCGGCCTTCAGCCGGTCGTAACCCTGCTCCATTTTGATCGCCATCATTTCCACGGCGATGATTGCGTCGTCCACCAACAAGCCCAACGCCAGCACCAATGCGCCGAGGGATATCTTGTGCAGGCCGATGCCCAGGTAATACATGCAGGCGAATGTCATCGCCAGCACCAGCGGAATCGCCAGTGCCACCACCATCCCGGTGCGCACGCCCAGAGAGAAAAAGCTCACCAGCAGCACAATGCCCAACGCCTCGGCGAGCACCTGCACAAATTCGCCAACGCTGGTCTTCACCGCCGCTGGCTGGTCCGAGACTTTGCGCAGCTGCATGCCGGCAGGAAGGTTGTTCTGTAAGCGCACGAACTCCGTCTCCAGCGCACGGCCGAGCACCAGAATGTCACCGCCGTCTTTCATGGCGACGGCGAGCCCGATGGCGTCCTGACCCATGAAACGCATTTGCGGCGCGGGCGGATCGTTGAAGCCACGGCGCACATCGGCCAGATCACTGATGCGGAACGTGCGATCACCCACGCGAATCGGGAAGCTGCGAATCTCGTCGACGGTCTGAAAACGCCCGGTCACGCGCAATTGAACACGCTCGCTGGGCGTCTCGAAAAAGCTCGCCGCCACCACGGCGTTCTGCGCTTCCAGCGCTTGCTGCACCGATTGCATCGGCAGGCCTAGGGTCGCGAGTTTGACATTGGAGAGTTCGATCCAGATCTTCTCGTCCTGTAGACCGAGCAACTCGACCTTGCCGACGTCCTTGACCCGCTGCAGCTGGATCTGGATGCGATCGGCGTAGTCCTTCAGCACTGCGTAATCGAACCCCTCCCCCGTCAGCGCGTAGATATTGCCGAACGTGGTGCCGAATTCATCGTTGAAGAACGGGCCCTGCACGCCGGCCGGAAGGTTCTGACGGATGTCGCTGATCTTCTTGCGGATCTGATACCAGAGTTCCGGCAGCCGCGCGGAAACCAATGAGTCTCGGGCGACAAACGTGACCTGGGATTCACCGGGCCGCGAGAACGAGACAATGCGCTCGTAATCGCCGGTTTCCATCAACTTCTTTTCAATTCGATCAGTGACTTGTCGCGACACCTCTTCGGCACTCGCGCCCGGCCAGAGCGTACGAATGACCATGGCTTTGAAGGTGAAGGGCGGGTCCTCACTCTGGCCCAGTTTGGTGTAGGACAGCGCACCGACTGCGGCCAGCAGGATCATGAGATACAGGACCATCTGCCGATTACGCAGGGCCCATTCGGAAAGATTGAAACGCATGCCCCTACTCCTTCGCCGCCAGCTTCACCGCCCGATTACTGCGGTCGACCGGGCGCACCTGCTCGCCCTCGTGGAGCACGTGCACACCCGCTGCGACGACCCAGTCGCTGGCCTGCAAGCCGCTGAGCACCGGCACGGTTTCCTGGCCGTAGGCGCCGACCTGCACTGGCGTGCGTTTCAGGGTGGCATCGCTTTGCAGACGCCAGACATAGGTCACGCCGTTTTCGGCGGTCAGCGCGGAAAGCGGCACGGACAACGGAACAGCGTGTTCGGACTGGATGTAAACCCGAGCGCTCTGGCCCAGCTCGGCCGGGACCTTCCCGCTGGCGAAAGCGATGCGCGCGGCGAAGGTGCGCGAACGTGGATCGGCAGCGGGCGAGAGCTCACGGATGCGGCCCGGAAAACGCTGCTCGCGCTGGGTCCAGAGTTCGACGGAAACCGGATCACCGATCTTGAAGCGGCCGTAATTCTGCTCCGGAAGGCTGATCGACACTTCGCGCTCGCCGTCAGCGGCCAGAGTGAAGACGGTCTGCCCGGCCGCCACCACCTGACCGACTTCCACCAATCGTCTGGCGATGACACCGTTTTGCGACGCACGAAGCACGGCGTAGCCGGTCTGATTGTCGGCAACGGTCAATTCAGCCTTGAGCTGTCTAAGACGGGCGTCTGCGGCGCGGTAGGTGTTTTCGGCATTGTCGTACAGCGACTTGCTGACCATCTGCCGGTCCATCAGCGTTTTGTAGCGGTCGCGCTCGGAGCGGACTGTCTGCAGGTTGGCGTCGGCAGCGGCAACCTGAGCGCGGGTGGCGTCCTGCTGCAAGCGCACGTCCTGGGCATCGAGCTCGGCCAGCGGCTCATTGACGGTGACCCGCTCGCCTTCTTCGACCAGACGCTTGCTGACCTTGCCAGAAATGCGGAAAGCAAGTTCCGGCTCAAAGCGAGCGCGGACCTCGCCCGGATAGCTGTCCATGGACTGGGCAGACGGCAACGGTTGCACCACCATGGCAGGCCGCACTGCGGCGGTCACCGGTGCCTCCTTGCCGCAACCGGAAAGTGCCACCATGAGACTGACCGGCAGGGCAAGAAGCAGGGCATCGCGGAGCATGATGAGGCACCTTGGCAAGAGAGCTTTGAATAATTGTACCGGCGAGTATATTTAAAATTACCGAACTGAACAGTCCACTAATCAAACGAAGACGCCTGACAACGCCATGACTGACTCGACCTCCTCCACCGGACCCGGCCGCCCCAAGGATCTGGCCAAGCGCCAGGCTATTCTCGAAGCCGCCAAAAACCTGTTCGTCCGCAATGGTTACGCCAACACCAGCATGGATGCCGTTGCCGCTGAAGCCGGAGTTTCCAAGCTCACGGTGTACAGCCACTTCACCGACAAGGAGACATTGTTTTCCTGCGCGGTGGTTGCGCGCTGTGAGGAGCAGGTGCCGGGGTTGTTCGTGGATGTGCCGATGGGTGAGCCCGTCGAGAAAGTATTGCTGGGTATTGCCAGAGGATTTCAGACGCTGATCAACAGCCCTGAGTCCATCGATTTGCATCGCCTGATGATCACCCTGGGAACCCAAGGGTCTTCATTGTCTCAAGTATTTTTCGAAGCGGGACCACAGCGCATCCTGCATGAGATGGAACGGTTTCTGACCAAACTGAACGGCACGAACGGTCTGCGCTTCGAATCGCCTGCTGGCGCAGCGGGGCACTTTTTGTGTTTGATCAAAGGGGTGTGCAATTTCAGGCTGCTGATCGGCACCGGCGAACTGCCGGATGAGCAGACCGCGGAGCACCATGTGCGGGAAGTGGTAGCGTTGTTTCTCAAGGCGTATCGGGTTTAGGGCGATAACTACGAGGGTGCGCACGCGGGCCTCTTCCCGGCTGAAGCCGGTCCTACAACACCGCGCGCGCCCGTGGGACTGGCGGAGGGATCAGCGAGGCTCGTGCATCGGGCAGCCGTTGTGGCTGGCGCGGAAGCCTGAAGACAGCTCATAGGACGGCTTGCGAACCCGCATGACGCCGCCGAGTGGCCGGTGTTCGACCACGCCATGCCAGGGGCTGAAGGCCATGCCGTCGTCGATTTCCTGCTGGCGTTCTTCCGACCAGCTGTCCTGGAGCGGCACTTCAATACGGGCCACGGTCACGAACGGGCTCAGCTCTGCCGGCCATTCCACCGAAGCATCTTCAATCGGCATTTTTTCAAGGTCGGTGGCGAGCTGGATACGCACGTCCCACACCCCTCCCTTGCTCGCGAAGTGACTGCGCACCGCTTCGCGCAAACCGTCGGGATGGTCATTCAGGTCCACCTTCTGGTCGGTCAACGCGGTGAGCTCGGGGGAGACAGGCACCACGCTCAGCTTGGCGTAATGGCGGCCGTAAAGAAACGGCACCACAGTGTTATAGGTTTCACCCAGTAAGTGGGTCATCGGATGCCCGCCCAGTGATTTGAGCGTGCCACTCTCCCCGCCCATCGCTTCGACCGTCGACTCCAGGCCACGAAACAACGCCGACAGCGCTTTCTTCATGTTGGGCACTTTGTCGGTGGTCTTGGCCAGCAGCTTCAAGGTCTTGAGAAAATCCTTCGGCGTGGCGGCCGTGAACGCCTTGGCGTTCTGCATCACGAAGTCCTGGGTAACCTGCCCTTCACTGCCCGGCAGGCGTGCGCCCTGCACACCGACCAGCTTGATGGCCAGACCGCGCGGCGTTGACACTTTGTCGTCGAGCACATCCCCGGGATTGGTTGAAAAGCGCATCTTCACGTCCAGCGTGCCGGGATAGGCGAAGACACCCTGCGCCAACTCGGGCGGCAGATTATCCAGAATGTGGATCTGCCCATGCAGCAATCCATGGGCTTTGGCATGCACGCTGCGTATGGCATGGCCGCCATCCTTGTAGGTGGTTTCCAGAATACTGTGCATGGCCTCGGCGAGTTCTTTGCTCGTCTGAGCCTCGTCATCGGGTATCTGCTCGAAGTGCGGCTCGAACGGCAATGGGGTTACAGACAAAGTGGAAGCGCTCATCGGTTATCTCCGGCTACGGATCAGGTCAGGTTTGTCTCCGACGAGCCCACTCATACGGTGGATTTTCTGGCATCGGCACAGCAGATGACTGCGCCGATGATTGCCGGGTTCATCTAATCGGATGAAGTTCACGGCCGCGCGATTTTCAACGCCTTGATCGGGTAAATGTCGTAGCGGCTGGATTTGCCGTCCAGCGCGTAGGACGGCTTGGCGCCTTCGATGCTTGGCGCCTTGCGAGGGCGTTTGACCACGACGCGGTGGCTGGCCAGCGCCAGCGCCGCTTCCAGCAACGCCGGAGCGTCCATGTCATCGCCCACCAGAGGCCGGAACAGGCGCATTTCCTTTTTCACCAGCGCGGTTTTTTCCCGATGAGGAAACATCGGATCAAGGTAAATGACCTGGGGCGGCTCGCCTTCCCATTGGCGAATCAGCTCAATGGAATTGCCGGTCAACAGGCGCATCTGCGCGATGATCCCGCCCACCTCCAGGTCCCTCACCCCACGCGCCAGGCCGTCTTCAAGCAGCGCGGCGATGATCGGCTGCCGCTCGATCAGGCTCACTTCGCAGCCCAGACTCGCCAGCACAAAGGCGTCCTTGCCCAGCCCCGCCGTGGCATCCAGCACCCGAGGCCGCACGCCCGGCTGAATGCCCACGGCCTTGGCGATCATCTGCCCGCTGCCGCCGCCAAACAGACGCCGATGGGCCGCCTTGCCCTCGATGAAATCCACTCGGACCGGGCCCGGCGCGTCGTCACCCAGTTGCTGCAATTGCAGGCCGTCTTCGGCCACTTGCAGGGCGAAATCCGCGTCGGCGTCGGCCAGCGGCAAACCCAGTCGCTGCGCCCATTGCGCTGCGGTGTCCTGCCCGTCGGAGGTCAGGCTGTCGACCCGAATGCGGCTGCCCGCGTGTTGCTCAGTCATTGTCTCTATACGCTCAAATATTCTTAATGATTGGCAACGGCTGCCGATAACAAAAGTATCCGGCATTTTGCCAGACCCACGGGCTGTACTGAGCGCTTATGTCAGACATTCAGCAAACCTCCTCGATAGGCTATTTGACGTACGCAGGCGACTACAGCGTACGCAATACCCAAACCCTGAGCGGCGTCACGCAGCTCTGGCAGGACGCGTTTGCTCGTGCGATGGCTCAACAGGTCGATGACAACGCAGGCGAAACCCCGGAATACAGCGCCGTTGCCGCGACGGACAACCAGACCGGCGAGCCGATTGCCGGTGCTACCGCGCTGGACAAGATCGTCGAGCAACGTGAATGCCCGGTTCAGGACAAGGAAATCGCGCCGCCGGAGCCGCTGTTCCTGCCGATCGCCGAGTTCGAATGGGACCTGGCCGACAAGCCCGCCAAGCCGTTCACCGCGTTGGAAATGATCGAGCAGCAGCGCAACCTCGAATTCGATGACAACTGGGTTCGCCCGACCGTCCTCAACCCGTACGATGACAGCGTAGAACCCGGCCCGGGCCCTCAGCCTCGCCCACTGTTCCTGCCGATTGCCGAGTTCGAGTGGAACCTGGCCGACAAGCCTGCGACGCCTTTCAGCACTGAAGAAATGACCGAGCAGCAGCGTCATCTGGCCTTCGATAACGGCTGGGCGCGGCCGATTGTGCTGCAGAACCTTCGTCTCGCGGCCTGACGCCTGGTTTAACCCAACCGAACCGCGCAACCTCGTTCGCTGCCTTTAGCGACACACCCGCCAGCGTCCCATGTCCAGGTGAAAGTGGTTTCGGTGCGCGGCGTTGTAGTCCGGGCTCAGCACCGTATTGAATTGCTGGCAGGCGCCATCCCGCACCAACCGCAGAAAACGCCCCTCGTCGCCGTCGTCTTTCCAGTCCTTGAGCACCGAAATCCGGCGCCCGTCTGCCAGGCGAAATCCGGCGATGTCCAGCGCGTTGGCGGTGGCGTGCTGGCTCAGGCGGCCTTCGCTGCGGTTGTAGATGTTGCGGCAGGCAAAGCTGCCGAGGTGATCGACCCGCGCGACCTTTTGCCCGAATACGGCCTGGGCCGCTGGCTGCAGTTGATGAATATCGAACAGCGCATACGCCACCGCCAGGCGACAACTGGACAGAAAACTGCTGCTCAGCGCGACGTCGCCGCCCTGGATCCGCAAGGTGTTGGTCAGCGGGCATTTGGCGTCGGCGGCACTGTCGGCCTGGTGCGTGTAACGCAGGGTCGAGGTGTGCAGCGCGGCCTCGCACAACGCCGGATCCTCCTGCAATCGCCAGAGCTTGAACGGCGTAATGAGATTGGGCTCGTCCTGCACATTCAACGGCGCCCACGGGTTCCAGCGGTCAGCGACAGGCAACCAGCCACGCCAGATCGATACCGCGACCGCCGCGCCGATCAAAATCAGTAGAAGAAAGAGGGTCGAGCCGCGCATGCAGGGAGGTTCTCGTCTGACGGAGGGATGAGTCCACCCTATCTCGACCTCAGAGCAGCCCGAGTTGCTCCACTTGCCGACCGCGATCGAGTTGCGGCAGATCGGGCAGGCCCGGCAGCAGGGTCATCAACTGACGGTGAAAACGACGGGCCAGTTGGGGCGAGGCGATGTTGTCAGGGGTGTGCAGGAACACCGAGGGCGTACGCCCCTCCTCGATCCAGCCGGCCACCTTTTCCGCCCATTGCACGATGAAGCCTTCGTTGATCGCCTCATCCGGCCCGCCAATAAAGCGCACTTGGGGAAAGGACGTCAGCGCCGCCGGCCGCGGCGGCACTTTGGGCTTCTTCGATTGCGCATGAAGCACGGCAGGCTCACTGGAAACGCAACTGAACAGCGGCCGGGAATCCAGACAGATGCGCTCGACGCCGCGGTCGCGCAACAGGCGGTTGAGCTGGCGCTCGTCTTCGCCCTTGGTGAAAAACGCCATGTTGCGCACTTCCACCGCCAGCGGCCGGCCTTCCAGCGCATCAATGAACGCGCCCAGCTCATTCAGTCGATGGGGGCCGAAACTGGCCGATAGCTGCAGCCACAGCGGTTCAAGCCTCGACCCCAATGGCGCCAGCAGTTGCAGGAAATCCTCCACCGCGCCCAAGTGCTCGCGCAGGTCGCCGGCATGGCTGATGTCACGGGGAATTTTGGCGCTGAAGCGGAAGTGCTCGGGCAAGGCGTCCGCCCAACGCTGGACGATCTCGGGTTTGGGACGGGCGTAGAACGTGGTGTTGCCTTCGACGGCATTGAAGACCTGCGCGTACAACCCAAGCAAATCCAGGTCTGGGGCGTCCGGCGGGTACAGGGACTCACGCCAGGCTTTTTCGCTCCAGGACGGGCAACCGATGTAGTAAGGCGGGTGGGCGAGGTTCAAACGTGGAGGTCGAGCCCGGAGACTTCGAGGTCCCATTCGACGAAGGTCGAGGTCATCAAGTAACTGCTCAACGCATGGGCGACGCGGGTGCTCATGGCACGGGGGAAGATAATGTCTTGCTGACGCGCGGGCACATTGGCCGTGGTCCCGGTCTGGCGACGGGCCACTTGCGGGTTCACCTCGATCTCATCGTTCACTTCCTCGAACGAGCCTTCCAGCGCCGCAGAATCCTTGCGCGTCTTGCGCTTGATCGGGTAGGTACGTGGTGAAGGACCGGTGATTCGCATCATGCTTACTCGGCGTCTAATAGTGGCAATTTAATCTCACAGTAAGCCCTTAAGCAAACATGCGAACGATAACTAGACCACACTTATTGCGAATTGTTTAAAGCAGCCGGAATTTTCTGCGGATTTATCGCCGAACGGTCATCAACGGTGTGACTTGGTTCGCAGATCCGGCGTACAGCCATGCATTTAGGGGCGGTGGATGCCAGCAATCAGTGAGAGGCGCCTTGCTGGCGAACGCAAATCATCCCGTTACTGCAGTGGTAGTAAATGGCCCAGGTTCGCCAGCAAGCCGGCGCCTACAGATTGATGATCGTGCGTGTACCTGATGTCACGCTCAGCGCGCCTTGGGCGTGGCGACTTTATCGCGCAGGTAAACAGGTTGGGCGTTGTCGGCGACGATGGCTTCGCCACGGTGCCAGGCGAACGTACCGAGGGTCAGCAAGTCCTGCGCGTGGGGCAACAGTGTGGCGTCCCGGGCACTGACAACGGCGGCAATACGCTCGGCATAACCCCAGCCTGTGCCGGCGCCGAACCAGTCGCCCGTTGCAGCGCCTGGCAAAGCGGCCAGCTCCGGCGCCATGACCGCCTCTTCACCCACCGGCTTCATCTCTCCCGCCACTTCGTGGTAGCAACCCCAATAGACTTCGTCCATCCGCGCGTCGATGGCGGCCGCGACCTGAGTGGCGCCCTGCTCACGCAAGGCCCGTTGCGCGAGGGCCGCGAGGTTTGAGACCGGCAGCACCGGGCGATCCAGACCGAAGGCCAGCCCCTGCACCACCCCGATGGCGATGCGCACGCCCGTAAACGCGCCCGGGCCCCGGCCGAATGCGATGGCGTCCAGCGCCGACAGGCCAATGCCCGCCTCGGCCAGCAAGGCCTTGATCATCGGCAGGAGTTTTTGCGCGTGCAGGCGCGGGATCACCTCGTAATGAGTCAGCACTTTGCCGTCATGCAGCAAAGCGACTGAACAGGCTTCAGTGGCGGTGTCCAGGGCCAGCAAGGTGGTCATCGGGGTTTCCATCGTTGTGCGAAAAAAGTGCCGCATTATAAACAACAACGACCCGCAAGCGGGCCGTTGTTCAATGCCGTGAGACGCGAATCAGCTCAGGGCTTCAAGCACCTTGGCGGTGATCTGCTCGACCGTGCCCACGCCTTCGATGTGGCTGCACTTCGGTGTGCCGTCCTGCGTCTGCAGCTTGGTGTAGAAATCTACCAGCGGCTTGGTCTGAGAGTGGTAGACCGACAGGCGATGGCGAACAGTGGCTTCGACGTCGTCCTTGCGCTGAACCAGTGGCTCGCCGGTAACGTCGTCCACACCGTCAACCTTCGGCGGGTTGTACAGGGTGTGGTAAACGCGGCCGGAGCCTTCGTGAACGCGGCGACCGGAGATGCGCTTGACGATCTCTTCGTCATCGACCTTGATCTCGATGACGTGATCGATGGCCAGGCCGGCTTTCTTCAGGGCTTCTGCCTGAGGAATGGTGCGCGGGAAGCCGTCGAACAGGCAACCGCCAGCGCAATCAGGCTCGGACAGGCGATCCTTGATCAGGCCGATGATCAGGTCATCGGAGACCAGGCCGCCGCTGTCCATGACGCTTTTGGCTTGCAGGCCCAGCTCGGTACCGGCCTTGACCGCAGCGCGCAGCATGTCGCCGGTGGAAATCTGCGGAATGTTGAATTTCTCAGTGATGAACTTTGCCTGAGTACCTTTGCCGGCCCCGGGAGCTCCCAGCAGAATCACGCGCATTGTTGTGCTCCTCAAATTTTTATAGAGATATCGTCGGATTCGCCTAAATGGGGCCAATCGCAAAATTTTACTGACCCAACGGCCAAAGGCTGATCAAGATACACAGCCGATTCATGCCGCACAAGACGCCGAAAGTCGCAGTAACCCGCGAAAAACCAGTAGCTTGGCATCGATCGGCGCAAGGGCGGGACGACGTGCAACTCGGTAAGGCTGCACTGCTCGCAACGCATCCGGCGCGCCCGAATCAACACCCTCGTCCTGATTCGGTCGCGCGCGCTGCCCCGTCAGCCGGTGTTGCGCAATCCGGCGGCAATGCCTGCGACAGACACCAGCAGCGCCTGCACCAGCGGACTGTCCAGACTCGCTTCCTGCTGGCGGGAGCGTGCCAGCAACTCCGCCTGCAATAAATGAAGCGGGTCGAGGTAGGTGTTGCGCAGGCTGATGAACTTCAGCGTTTCAGGGCTATGGGCCAACAGCCGGGACTGACCCGTAAGGCCAAGAACCACGTCACACGCCTGCGACAATAGGCCGCGCAAATGCCCCCCCAAATGCAGCAGTTTCGGCTCCACCAGACGTTCGTCGTAGAGCTGGGCGATGTCACTGTCGGCCTTGGCCAGCACCATTTCCAGCATGTCGATGCGGGTGCGGAAGAACGGCCATTGTTCACGCATCTCGGCGAGCAGATCGCCCTGACCGCGCTCCAGCGCCTTGCTCAACGCGTTTTCCCAGCCCAGCCATGCGGGCAGCATGAGGCGCGTCTGGGTCCAGGCAAAAATCCACGGAATCGCGCGCAGACTTTCGACCCCGCCTTCGCGGCGCTTGGCCGGTCGGCTGCCCAAGGGCAAGCGTCCCAATTCCTGTTCCGGCGTGGCCTGACGGAAGTATTCGACGAACTCCGGGTCTTCCCGCACCACGGCGCGGTAGGCTTTCACGCCATCTGCCGCCAGTTCGTCCATCACTTGGCGCCAGGCCGGTTGCGGCATCGGCGGCGGTTGCAGCGTGGCCTCCAGGACCGCGGCCAGATACAGGTTGAGGTTCTGCTCGGCGATGTCCGGCAGGCCGAATTTGAAGCGGATCATCTCGCCCTGTTCGGTGGTCCGGAAACGCCCCGCCACCGAGCCGGGCGGCTGCGACAGAATCGCTGCGTGGGCAGGGCCGCCGCCTCGACCGACCGTACCGCCGCGACCGTGGAACAGCAGCAGCTCAACCTCTTGCGCGCGGCAGATCTCAACCAGTTTTTCCTGCGCCCGGTACTGCGCCCAGGCCGCGGCGGTGGTGCCGGCGTCCTTGGCCGAATCCGAGTAACCGATCATGACTTCCTGCGGACCTTCCAGGCTTCGGCGGTAGGCCGGAATGCTCAACAGCTGCTCAATCACCGGGCCGGCGTTGTCCAGGTCGGCGAGGGTTTCGAACAGCGGCACGACGCGCATGGAGCGCTGCAGCCCGGCTTCCTTCAATAACAGTTGAACGGTGAGCACATCGGAGGCCGCGCCGGCCATGGAAATCACATACGACCCCAGCGACGCCGCCGGCGCAGCCGCTACTTCACGGCAGGTCGCCAACACTTCGGCGGTGTCCGCTTCAGGGCTGAAATGCGCGGGCAGCAGCGGGCGCTTGTTGTCCAGTTCTCGCAGCAGGAAGTCGATGCGGGTCGGCTCATCCCACTCGTCATAGCGGCCGAGCCCGAGGTATTCGGTGATCTCGCTCATGGCCGAGCTGTGCCGCGTGGAATCCTGGCGCACGTCGAGCTTCACCAGGAACAGGCCAAAGGTCACCGCGCGGCGCAAACAGTCGAGCAGCGGGCCATCAGCGATCACCCCCATGCCGCATTCATGCAGTGAGTCGAAACACAGTTGCAGCGGCTCGAGCAGCTCGCGGTTGTCGTGCAAAACGTCTTCCGGTGCGACCTGGGTGACACTCAATGAGGCATGGGCCCAGTTGCGCGTGGCCCGAAGCCGCTCGCGCAGCTGTTTCAGAACACTGCGGTAAGGTTCGGCGCTGTCGCCCGCCGCTTCCATCAGCGCAGGGCTGGCTTGCTGCATCGACAACTCGGCGGCCAGTTGATCGACGTCGCGCAAGTACAAATCGGCGGCCATCCAGCGCGCCAGTAGCAACACTTCACGGGTGACAGCGGCGGTCACATTGGGGTTACCGTCGCGGTCACCGCCCATCCAGGAAGCGAAGCGAATCGGCGCCGCTTCCAACGGCAGGTGCAGGCCGGTCGCGGCGTGCAGCGCCTGATCGGCCTTGCGCAGGTAGTTGGGAATCGCTTGCCACAGGGAATTCTCGATGACCGCAAACCCCCACTTCGCCTCGTCGACAGGGGTGGGGCGAACGCGGCGGATTTCTTCGGTGTGCCACGCCTCGGCAATGAGTCGCTGCAAGCGCTCGGTGATCTGCTCACGCTCGTGGCGATTCAAATCGCGATGATCAAGGGCGGCCAGTTGCGCAGCGATGGCGTCGTACTTCTGAATCAGCGTGCGCCGCGCGACTTCGGTGGGGTGCGCGGTGAGCACCAGCTCGATTTCCAGCGTGGTCAATTGCCGCGCCAGCGCCTCTGGCGTCTGCCCGGCCTGCTTCAGGCGTTCCAGCAGCTCAGGCAGCACGCGGGATTCAAACGGCTGCGGCTTGCTGTCATCGCGACGATGAATCAGCTGATATTGCTCGGCGATGTTCGCCAGATTGAGGAATTGGTTAAACGCACGCGCGACCGGCAGCAACTCATCTTCGCCCAGACCCTCAAGACTGGAGCTAAGCTGCTCAGTGCCTTGAGTCGACGCGTGTCGGTCTGCCTTCGCGCTTTTACGGATGCGCTCGATCTTCTCGAGGAAATCAGCACCGTGCTGATCACGAATGGTGTTGCCCAACAGCTCACCCAGCAGGTGAACGTCCTCGCGCAATCGTGCATCGATATCAGCCATCCAGCCCTCTCCTTCAGCTTTATTGTTTTTACCGGCGAGTCCTTGCAGGGGTCCATTCGCTGCTGCCGAACGGAACGCCCTGCGGGGTTTCGTTTCTATTGGTGTGTATAGAGCGACAAATTGATGTCCCTACGCAACCCTCGACGCACGTTCACCGCCGGGGAAGCCCGTCTCAGTCACGCCTGACTGTGGCTCAGGCCCACGTCCAACGCCCGCCGTGCTGCGGGCAATGATGAGGTATTCATGAAGATCCGAGAGCTCGCCGAACAGTGGGAACAGAACGCCAAGGGCCGTCTGACCGAGACCGCCTACGCTATTCATTTGGATGTCGAGGCTGCCGCGCGGCTGGCGGCGATCGCCGAGATGTACCCCAAGCGCACGCCCGAGGAGTTGCTCGGCGAGTTGATCGGCGCGGCGCTGGAGGAACTGGAGGCGAGCTTCCCATACGTGCGCGGCCAGCATGTCGTTGCCACCGATGAGGAAGGCAACCCGCTTTACGAAGACGTCGGCCCCACGCCTCGGTTTCTCGAACTGTCTCGGCGCCACCTTCAGGAAATATCCGATCGGGAAGGCTCTTGAGGGTTGCGTCTGCGACGTCGGTTTCTGACACGTCGAATCCGCTACGAGCGGCGTCAGGCCGGCAATGTCAGGAGCAAACCGGCGTCATTTTTTTGAGCGTCAATTTTACAACACGTAACAAAAGCTGACCGGAAGTTTAAAAAAATGTCTGAACTATTCAAAAAACGCAGCGGTCCGACCAGTTAGCCATTGCAGTAAAGCCGTCAGATGACAGCGGAAGTGACGCAACACCATCCATCCGCGTGGGCTGCTGCTGAAATGGAACAACCAGTTTTCAGGAGTAAAGAAATGGAGTTGACCACCATGAACACCAGCACTGCCAAACCAACGTTCAATCGCCTGCGCGGGCTGAAGATGGCTGCACTGGCACTGGGCACCAGCGTTCTTCTGGCTGGTTGCGCAGGTAATCCTCCAAGCGAGCAGTACGCCGTGACCCAATCGGCCGTCAATGCCGCTGTCACCGCCGGCGCTACCGAATACGCCGCTGTTGAAATGAAGTCCGCCCAGGACAAGTTCAAGCAAGCCGAACTGGCGATGCAGGAAAAGAAATACGACGAAGCTCGTAAATACGCCGAACAGGCCGAGTGGGATGCACGTGTAGCCGAGCGTAAGGCTCAGGCCGCGAAGGCACAGAAAGCAGTGCAGGACGCTCGTCAAGGCGTCAATGAGTTGCGTGAAGAAGGCATGCGTCAGGTTCAGCCTGTCACTCAGTAACGCTTCGCAATTCAAGCATTGGCCATTGAGTTAAAGGACGAAAATATTATGCGTAAACAAGTACTTATCCCTGCCCTGCTGGCTTTGAGCGTTGGTCTGGCGGCATGCTCGTCGCAACCGAACGTGAACCTGGAGCAAGCCCGCACCAACTACTCCGCGCTGCAAAGCAATCCGAAATCCACCGAGCTGGCTGCGCTGGAAACCAAAGACGCCAGCGAGTGGCTGGACAAGGCTGACGCTGCGTACCGCAACAATGATGATCAGAAGAAGGTCGATCAGTTGGCCTACCTGACCAATCAGCGCGTTGAACTGGCCAAGCAGACCATCAACCTGAAGACCGCTGAGAATGATCTGAAAGGCGCTGCGGCCCAGCGTGCGCAAGCGCGTCTGGATGCTCGCGATGCTCAGATCAAGGCCCTGCAGAACAGCCTGAACGCCAAGCAGACCGAACGCGGTACGCTGGTGACTTTTGGCGACGTACTGTTTGACCTGAACAAGGCTGAGCTCAAGTCATCCGGTCTGGTCAACGTCAACAAGCTGGCCCAGTTCCTACAAGAAAACCCTGATCGCAAGGTCATCGTTGAAGGCTACACCGACAGCACCGGCTCGGCTGCCTACAACGATTCGCTGTCCGAGCGCCGCGCCAACTCCGTGCGCATGGCGCTGATCAAGATGGGCGTAGGCCCGGAGCGTATCGTTGCTCAGGGTTACGGCAAGGAATACCCGGTGGCTGACAACGCCAGCGCCTCGGGCCGTGCGATGAACCGTCGTGTGGAAGTCACCATCTCCAACGACAACCAGCCAGTAGCACCGCGCTCTTCCATGAAGTAATGCGGTTGTAGCGGCACATAAAGAGCCCCGCCTGTTGAGAGACAGGCGGGGCTTTTTTTGTGGTGCTTTCAGACTGCGAGTACTCCGAAATGACGAGCCTTGCGGGAGCGAGCTTGCTCGTGAATAAGCCTGTTCAGAAGCTGAAGAGGCACGCGTATGTGCCGGCCTCTTCGTGAGCGAGCTCACTCCCACAAATTCTGATCGCGCAGACTGTCACTCATGCTGTTCCGCTCACGGTTGAGACGACGGAGCCGCCTTGCCGGTTTGAGGATCAGGATAATTCGGAATTTCCCCCAGCCTGCGCAACCCGTTGAAGTGCTGCGGATCATCCAGGTAGCGAACCATCACCTCGCGCCAGGTAGGGTCGCCGAACGTCTGCACGTGCGGCCCGCGGGTCAGTTGCAGCACACGCGGTGGTGGTGCGGCCTTATACAGGCTGATGCCGTTGTGCAGCGGCACTTGCGTGTCGTCCAGGCTCTGGAACAGCAGCATCGGCGTGCCCTCGAGCTGGGGCATGCCGTTGATGGCGCTGTCGCCGTCGGGGATCACCCACGACAGCGGCCTCTTGAAAGCCCAAGTCAGCCACGAGGTGCCGAGGGTATACCGCGCGACCTCGCGGTAGCTCGCCGGCACGCCATCGAGCACCAGCGCCTTGACCCGCGCTCGCTGCTGCGGATGTTCGGACAGGTAATGCACGGCCAGCGCCCCGCCGATGCTTTGGCCGAGTACCACCAGCGGTTTGCCCTGCACGTCGGGCGCAGTGTTCAGCCAGTCGAACGCCGCGTCGATGTCCTGATAAATGGCCGGCAGACTTGGCTCACCTTCGGACCGGCCATAGCCGCGATAGTCCACCAGCAGCACTTGATAGCCCTGCTCCGGCAACCACCAGCTACCCGCCAGATGCCAGGCCATGTTGCCGCCGTTGCCATGCAGGTGCAGCACCGTTCCCTTCACCGGCACGCCAGGCTTGGCCGGCAGAAACCACGCATTCAGGCGGGTGCCGTCGGCCGCCGTGAGGGTGACATCGCGCCAGGCCAGGTGCGCTTTATCTGGCGTCAATGGCAGACCGCGTTCCGGGTAGAACAGCAATTCGCTGCAGCCGCTGAGGGAGATGACCACAAGCAAGGCAAGAAGACGCTTCAAGCGATGTCCTTCAATTTAGGATAGGGGTCACAGAATATTCGAATAATCCGCTTCGATCCGGTCCAGGCTCAGGTGGTTGAGGAAGTTGGAGAAGCACATCCACGCCGACAGCGCATTCATGTCGCGGAACTGGTCGGGCAGGTACTTGGGCGGTACCACCAGACCTTCGTCCACCAACTGGCGCAACGTGCGCATGTCCTCCAGCGTGGTCTTGCCGCAGAACAGCAGCGGCACCTGCTCCAACTTGCCCTTTCTCACGGCCAACTGAATGTAGTTGTAGACCATGATAAAGCCCTTGAGGTAGGACAGATCCTTGGTGAATGGCAGCCCATTCGGCACCGAGCCGCGGAATACCCGACTGGCGTTGCCGTAGCTTTCCGACATGCCAAAGCCCTGCTCACGATAGAACTCGAACACCTGCAAAAAGTCGGCGCCCTCCTCGGCCATATGTATGGCGCGCGTACGATTGGTCAGCTTGCGCAGGCGGCTCGGGTAGGACGCAAAACCGATGATCTCCATCAGAATCGCCAGGCCTTCCTGGGTCACCGTCGACGAGGGCGGGCCTTTGGACAGGAAGGTGCAGATCGGCTGGTTCTGCCCATTAAGCGTGGTGCCGACGTGGACCAGGCCTTCGTGGACCTCCAGCGCCCGCACGTCGCGCTCGTTGAACATCGCATCGCTGCGGATCTTGATGTAATCGGCGCCAGCTGCAGCGTCGGCCACGATGCCGTCGGATTCGAACACCCGGATCGTCTCTTCGGCTTCACCGAACGTGCGATTGAGCCGGGTCTGCAGCATGGCAACGGCGTCTTTAGCCGTCAGGATTTTTGGCTCATCCTTGAGGTCACCGCGACCGGCGATGTTGTTCAGGTAATCGGAGAGCATCATGCCGAGGTCGGACAGCGTCGGATCACCGGCGTGGAAAGCATCGGACGCCGCGCCGTACAACTCCTGAGAGATCAGGCCGAAGTCCGGGGTGCCGCGCGCCTCGAGCATGCGGATGACCATCCGGTACTCTTTGCACATGCGGCGCATGATCTGCCCGACCGGGTTGAACTGACCCAGCTGCCGAGTGATGTCACGCTCGATGTTCTGGAACTCCAGCTTCACCGCGCCAGAATCAAATCCCAGTGGGCGATTCTCGTAGTACGCGCGATCCACTTCCGGCAGGTGCTTGCCCTTGCCGTCGAGGAAAGTCTTGCGGATGTTGTCATCCCATTTCACGGCATCGAGGACGCGGATCGGCGTCTGCGCCACCACGATACGATCGGACAACGTGCGAATAGTCTGTTGGTATTCGTCCACCCGGTACCCCTTATTGAAACGTCGCGCTATTTGGTCATGCGCTGATATTGAGCTGCTTTGAGAAAGACGTCGGAATTGGCCGGGTCGTCGAGGTAGGCAAACACCCTGTCCACGGGGCTTGAGATCAGCATGCCGTCGCCCTTTACCGTATCGACCCGCTCGCCGTCGAGCACCTTCTGCTCGACCAACTGCTGAAACCGCTCCAGGTCGAGGTCATAGACCACCAATTCGTCGGCGCCGTTCTCGTTATCCATCAGGTCAAACCCGGCGATGACGTAATTGCCGCCGTATTTGTCAGGCAGCGCAGCGGACACGTACCAACGGCTGCCGTGGCGCGACACGGTGAAGGCGTACTCGTCACGGTTCTTGCGATCGCCTTTGCGGTAGCTCACTGCTTTGTAGCGGTCGGGGCCAGCGCGGCTGATTTCCAGTTCGAGCGGCTCGCCCCAGGCATTTTTGCTGCTCCAGGTGCCGAGCAATTTGGGCGGGGCGGTATTACTGGCCGGAATCGGGTCTTTGAACGTCACCAGGCATCCGCTCAACAGCGCGAACGACAGGGCGAGCAAAACGCTCCAGACTCTCATCGGGTTCTCCTTGAGGTATCAGCCAGCCGTAGGCTTGGCGGTGCCCAGTACCAGATGCATCTGGCGAGTAAGAATAGCGAGCATTTCTTCGTCTGCGCCGGGTTGAGGCCCGTTGAGCAGCCCCTGATATTCCATCCGGCAGATGAGCCCCGTCAACACTTGGGCGTCCAGTTCCGGCTGAACCGACCCCATGACTTCGAGAAACTGGGCGCTGCCCTGCAACAAAATCTGCTGATGGGCGCTCACCAGTGGCGCAAGCCGCGGGTTGATCAGCGCTTCGAGGTGGAAGGCGTGCTCGGCAATGAGCTGGTCGCGACGGGTCAGCAGTTGATGGCGCACGTACTCCATGGTCATCCGCGCGATCTCATCCGCCAGCCGGGCGCGGGCTTCGGCGCTGCCGTCATTGCGCGCGACCATCTCGCGCAGCAGCGCCTCGGTGTTGCTCCACAGCTTGGCCATGTAGGCCGCGCTGCGTTCAACGTACTGCGCAAAGGCATCGGTGAGCAGGTCATCAATGTCTTTGAAGTAGTAGGTGGTGGCGGAGAGCGGCACTTGCGCTTCGGCTGCCACCGCGCGATGACGCACAGCCCGGACGCCGTCACGAATGAGGATGCGCATGGCCGCATCAAGAATCTGTTGCCGACGCTGTTCACTTCCCTGTCGACTCGCCTTGCGGCCCTGGTACTGAACACTCTGTGCGACTGCCGTGGCCAGGCCAGCGGCTCCCTTTTGAGCGATCGTGCGGTTCACAACGGGATTTCCTTTTCTCTCAACGAACAGACAAAAAAAAGCCGCCCTGCGCAGGCGGCTTGTTTTGACGCTTAGGCTTGCGGCCGCATGTGCGGGAACAGGATGACGTCACGTATGGACGGCGAATTGGTCAGCAGCATGACCAGACGGTCGATGCCGATGCCCTCGCCCGCTGTCGGCGGCATGCCGTATTCCAGGGCCCGGACGAAGTCTGCATCGTAGTGCATGGCCTCATCGTCGCCCGCGTCCTTGTCCGCCACCTGAGCCATGAAGCGCTCGGCCTGGTCTTCCGCGTCGTTCAACTCGGAATAGGCGTTGGCGATTTCGCGGCCGCCGATGAACAGCTCGAAGCGGTCGGTGACGTTCGGGTTGTCATCGTTGCGACGGGCCAGCGGCGACACTTCGAACGGGTACTGGGTGATGAAGTGCGGCTGCTCCAGCTTGTGCTCGACCAGCTCTTCGAAAATCATCACTTGCAGCTTGCCCAGACCTTCGAAGCCCAGCACCTTGGCGCCGGCTTTCTTGGCGATGGCGCGGGCCTTGTCGATGTCGTTCAGGTCATCGGCGGTCAGCTCGGGGTTGTACTTGAGGATCGAGTCGAACACCGACAGACGCGCAAACGGCTCGCCGAAGTGGAACACCTTGTCGCCGTACGGCACGTCGGTGCTGCCAAGAACCAGCTGGGCCAGTTCGCGGAACAGTTCCTCGGTCAGGTCCATGTTGTCTTCGTAATCAGCGTAGGCCTGGTAGAACTCGAGCATGGTGAACTCGGGGTTGTGCCGGGTCGAAACGCCTTCGTTACGGAAGTTGCGGTTGATCTCGAACACCTTCTCGAACCCACCGACAACCAGACGCTTGAGGTAAAGCTCCGGCGCGATACGCAGGAACATTTCCAGGTCCAGCGCGTTATGGTGCGTCTCGAACGGCTTGGCCGCAGCGCCACCCGGAATGGTCTGCAGCATCGGCGTTTCGACTTCGAGGAAGTCGCGTTGCATGAGGAAGCTGCGGATGTGGGCGATGACCTTCGAGCGAACGCGGAAGGTTTCGCGCACGTCTTCGTTGACGATCAGGTCGACGTAACGCTGGCGATAACGCTGCTCGGTATCAACGAGACCATGGTGCTTGTCGGGCAGCGGACGCAGGGACTTGGTCAGTAGGCGGACGTTAGTCATTTCGACGTACAGATCGCCCTTGCCGGAACGCGCCAGGGTGCCTTCGGCCGCAATGATGTCACCCATGTCCCAGGTTTTCACCGAGGCCAGGGTTTCTTCGGGCAGCGTCTTGCGGTTGACGTAGACCTGGATGCGCCCGGTCATGTCCTGAATCACCATGAACGAGCCACGGTTAAGCATGATGCGCCCGGCAACCTTGACCGGAATCGCCGCCTCAGCCAGCTCTTCCTTGGTCTTGTCCGCGTATTGTTTCTGCAGGTCGTTGCAGTAGTTTTCGCGACGGAAGTCGTTCGGGAAGGCATTGCCCTTGGCGCGCTCGGCCGCAAGTTTTTCCTTGCGCAGGGCGATCAGGCTGTTTTCTTCCTGTTGCTGGGCTTGCGGGTCGAGTTGTTGGTCGCTCATGTCTTGATTATCCATCACAGGTTCGTGGCCCTTCGTCTGGCCGGGAAGCGCGACAAAGGATCGCGGGCGGCGACGTCATGATGACGCGCCCGACCCGCAACAGTGGTGTGGCGATTACAGGCCCTGTTTGAGGCTCGCGATCAGGTATTCGTCGATGTCGCCATCGAGCACCTTGTCGCAATCGCTGCGTTCGACGCTGGTGCGCAGGTCCTTGATGCGCGAGGCATCAAGCACATACGAGCGGATCTGGTGACCCCAGCCGATGTCCGACTTGGTGTCTTCCAGCGCTTGCGAGGCCGCGTTGCGCTTCTGCACTTCCTGCTCGTACAAGCGCGCCCGCAGCATCTTCATCGCGGTGTCTTTGTTGGCGTGCTGGGAACGTTCGTTCTGGCAACTGACCACGGTATTGGTCGGAACGTGGGTGATCCGGACCGCCGAGTCAGTGGTGTTGACGTGCTGACCACCGGCGCCGGAGGAGCGGTAGGTGTCGATGCGCAGGTCCGACGGGTTGATGTCGATTTCGATGTTGTCATCGATTTCCGGCGAAACGAACACCGCCGAGAACGAGGTGTGACGGCGGTTGCCGGAGTCAAACGGGCTCTTGCGGACCAGACGGTGGACACCGATTTCGGTGCGCAACCAGCCGAATGCGTACTCGCCCTTGATGTGCACCGTGGCGCCTTTGATACCGGCGACTTCACCGGCCGACAATTCCATGATGGTCGCGTCGAAGCCGCGCTTGTCGGCCCAGCGCAGGTACATACGCAGAAGGATGTTCGCCCAGTCCTGGGCTTCGGTGCCGCCGGAACCGGCCTGGATGTCCAGGTAGGCGTTGTTCTGGTCCATCTCGCCGCTGAACATGCGACGGAATTCCAGTTTTTCCAGGGCTTCGCGAAGACGCTCGACTTCAGCAGCAACGTCGTCGACGGCGGCCTGGTCTTCTTCTTCGGCGGACATCAGCAACAGGTCCTTGGCGTCCACCAGGCCGGTGCTCATCTCGTCGAGGGTGTCGACGATCTGCGCCAGCAGCGAACGCTCGCGGCCCAGTTCCTGGGCGTAAGACGGGTTGTTCCAGACGTTTGGATCTTCGAGCTCGCGGTTAACTTCGGTCAGACGATCATGTTTGTGATCGTAGTCAAAGATACCCCCGAATGGTTTCGGAGCGCTCGGACAGGTCCTTGATGCTGTTTAGGATCGGGTTGATTTCCATGGTAGGCAGCACTCGCAGGCGATTTTCACAAAGCCGGCGAGTATAGCGCAGCCAATCCAGCGATGGCAGTCCGTTGGGCGGGGGTGAGCCGTGTTCATTGTTCTTGACGAGTCACCAACCCGGTGACGGCCAGGGAGCGCAGGAGCGTGAATCCCCCGCCCTACCCCACCGCCACCTGATTGCGGCCATTGTGCTTGGCCGCATACAACCCCTGATCCGCACTCTGGATCAGCTGGCGACTGTGGCTGCCCACTTGCGGCACCATGGTGGCCAGGCCAATGCTGACGGTCAGGCTCGAGCCTTGGCTCGGGGCGACGTGGGGGATGTTCATGCCGGCGATGGTCTGGCGCAGCTTTTCTGCCAGCAGGCGTGCGCCACCCGGTGATGTGCTGGGCAGTACCAGCGCAAATTCTTCGCCGCCATACCGCGCAGGCAGGTCGGAGGGACGGCTGGAGTTGGCACGGATCGCTTTGGCGACCTGACGCAACGCCTCGTCACCTTCGAGATGGCCGAAGGCGTCGTTGTAGGCCTTGAAGTAATCCACGTCGATCATCAGCAGCGAGATCTGCGTCTGCTCCCGGGTGGAACGGCGCCATTCCAGTTCCAGGTACTCGTCGAAGTGTCGGCGATTGGACAGGCCGGTCAAGCCGTCTGAGTTCATCAGGCGTTGCAGCACCAGATTGGTGTCGAGCAGCTGTTGCTGGCTGACACGCAACGCACGGTAGGCTTCGTCGCGCTGCAGCAGCGTCATGTACGAGCGCGAGTGGTAGCGAATGCGCGCGACCAGTTCGATGTTGTCCGGCAGTTTGACCAGGTAATCGTTGGCGCCGGCGGCAAAGGCGGCGCTCTTGATCAACGGGTCTTCCTTGGTCGAGAGCACGATGATCGGGATGTCACGGGTCTTCGGGTTGTTGCGGTATTCACGCACCAGCGTCAGGCCATCTAGGCCGGGCATCACCAGGTCCTGAAGAATCACGGTAGGTTTGATGAGAATCGCTTGCGCGATCGCTTGATGCGGGTCCGCGCAGAAGTGAAAGTCGATATTTTCTTCGTGAGCCAGCCCGCGTCGGACGGCCTCGCCGATCATGGCCTGATCGTCGACGAGCAACACCATGGCAGCGTTTTCATCCGTGGCGTTCAGATCGTCCAGTTGCAAATCATGCATGCGGGGTCTCCTGGTCACAGGCGGGCTGTGAGATCACCTGGAAATTCATTGGGTGAATACCTCCTTCAAGCGAGGTGCGATCGATTCCAGTGAGCGAATTTCCATGGCGGCGTCGATCGCCGCAGCCGCTTTGGGCATGCCGTATACCGCGCAGCTCGCCTGATCCTGAGCGATGGTGAGAAAGCCTCGCTGACGCATCAGTTTGAGCCCCTGCGCACCATCACGGCCCATGCCGGTCAACAAAACACCCACTGCATCACCATTCCAATAGCTGGCCACACTTTCGAAAAACACGTCGATGGACGGCCTGTAAATTTCGTTAACCGGCTCTGCGGTGTACGCCAGTGTGCCGTTCCTGAGCAGACGGATATGATGGTTGGTGCCTGCGAGCAGCACCGTGCCCACTTGCGGCGGCTCGCCATCGCGCGCCAGCCTGACTTCCAGCCCCGAAGCGCTGCTCAGCCATTGCGCCATCCCCTCGGCAAACACCTGATCCACGTGCTGCACCAGCACGATCGCTGCCGGGAAATCCGCAGGCAGCGCTTTAAGCAGTATTTCCAGCGCGGCGGGCCCGCCGGCCGATGAGCCGATCGCGATTAACCGCTGACGCTGTGCCGATTCGCGCACCGGTGGCGGCGCGGGGCGGACCCGCGTGTCCCGCTCGCCAATGAGCCAGCCTATATTAAGGATCTTGCGCAACAAAGGCGCGGCTGCATCCTTGGGATTGCCGGCCCCCAGCGCGGGCGTGTCGACCACGTCCAGCGCGCCATGCCCCATGGCTTCGAACACCCGATGCACATTCTGCTCGCGGTCCACGGTGACGATGACGATGGCGCACGGCGTCGCCGCCATGATACGTCGAGTCGCCTCCACACCGTCCATCACCGGCATGATCAGGTCCATCAATATCAAGTCAGGCGTCAGCTGGGCGCAACGCTCCACCGCCTCGGCGCCGTTGCTGGCCACCCAGACGATCTGGTGCGCCGGCTCGAAGGCCAGCGCGCGGCGCAACGCCTCCACCGCCATGGCCATGTCATTGACGATGGCAATCTTCATCCCTGCGCATCTCCTATCAACTCAACGACTGCATCGAGCAGCGCATCGTCATGGAAACTGGCCTTGGCCAGATAATAATCGGCACCGGCGTCCAGGCCGCGACGGCGGTCTTCTTCACGGTCCTTGTACGACACCACCATCACCGGCAGCGATTGCAGGCGGCTGTCGCGACGCACCAGCGTCACCAGCTCGATACCGTCCATGCGCGGCATGTCGATGTCGGTGATGAGCAAGTCGAAATCCTCACCGCGCAGGGCGTTCCAGCCGTCCATGCCATCCACGGCCACCGCCACTTCATAGCCACGACTGAGCAACAATTTGCGTTCCAGTTCGCGCACCGTCAGCGAGTCGTCGACCACCAGCACGCGCTTGCGCACCCGGGTGTCGGCCTGACGACTGCGCCGGTCAATGCGCTCCAGGCGCCCGGTATTGAGGAGTTTCTCCACCGAACGCAGCATGTCCTCGACGTCGATGATCAACACCGCTGAGCCGTCGTCGAGCAAAGCGCCGGCGGAGATGTCCTGAACCTTGCCCAGGCGCGGATCCAGCGGCAGAACCACTAGCGTGCGTTCGCCGATGAAGCGTTCCACGGCGACGCCATACACGGCATCGCGCTCGCGGATGACCACCACTTTGAGCACGTCTTCACTGTGCTGGCTGGCAGGACGATTAAGTAGCTGAGTGGCCGCAACCAGCCCGACATGCCGCTCCTCGTGCCAGAAATGCTGACGGCCTTCCAATTGCACGATCTCATCGGCACGCACGTCCCGCATGCGCTCGATGTGCGCCAGCGGAAAGGCATACGCTTCGCCGCCGACGTCCACCACCAGGCTGCGCACCACCGACAAGGTCAGCGGCACTTCCAGATGGAAACGGCTGCCCTGCCCGGCGCGCTGATCCATTTCAACGCCGCCACGCAGTTGCCGAATCATGTGCTGAACCGCGTCCAGACCAACCCCTCGTCCGGACACTTCGGTGACCTTGTCGCGCATGCTGAAACCGGGCAGGAACAGGAAGCTCAACAATTCTTCTTCGCTCAACTGCGCGGCGGTTTCGGCAGGCGAAAGTTTGCGCTCGATGATGCTCAGGCGCAGGCGTTCGAGGTCAACGCCGGCGCCGTCGTCGATCAGCTCGACCACCAGCAGCCCGGCCTGGTGCGAGGCCTTCAGTTGAATCAGCCCCTCGGCCGGCTTGCCGCAGGCGATGCGCTGTGCGGGCAGTTCGATGCCGTGGTCGACGGCGTTGCGCAGCAGATGGGTCAGGGGCGCTTCAAGTTTTTCCAGCACGTCGCGGTCGACCTGGGTCTTTTCGCCGTCGATTTCCAGGCGCACCTGTTTGCCCAGCGAACGGCCCAGATCACGGACCATCCGCGCCTGCCCCGCCAGCACATCGGCAAACGGTCGCATGCGGCAGGCCAGCGCGGTGTCGTAGAGCAGTTGCGCGCGTTGCGACGCCTGCCAGCCGAACTCGTCGAGGTCAGCCGTTTGTTGAATCAGCAAATGCTGCGCTTCGCCGAGCAGACGCCGCGCTTCGTCCAGCGCCTTTTGCGCGTCGGGATCGGTGTTGGCGGCGAGCAAGGCTTCAAGACTGTCCAGCGCCCTTGTTGCGCCGGTCTGGGTGCGTTTGACCCGCTGCATTGCCGCCAGATACGGCTTCAGGCGCTGGGTCTCGACCAGCGACTTGCTCGACAGGTCCAGCAGGTTGTTCAAACGTTCGGCGGTGACGCGCAGGACCCGCTCGCCGGTTTCGGCAACGCGTCGCTCGCCAGGGCCATCCGCTTTGAGCGCCGGGTCCGGCGCGGGTTCGACAACGGAGGCTGCCAGCTCTTCGGCCGCCGAATCCTGCGCAGATTGAAGCGAGGTGACCAGCGACTGCGCGTTGGCGAGCAGGATGTCCTCAAGCGAAGGTAGCGCAGTGGGCACCAGCATGGCTTTCATGGCCGGATCGTCGCTGACCATGTTGTTCATCAGCGCCACGTAACCGTCCACATCCGCCTGGGGCACGCTGGCGCCAGGCGTGGCGATGCGCATCAGCAGATCGGTGCCCATCAACAAGGCGTCGATGTGCTCGGGCAGCAGGTGCAATCGCCCTTCCTGAGCGCTGACCAGGCAATCTTCCATGACGTGGGAGACGCTGACACCGGCGTTGACCCCGACAATCCGCGCCGCGCCTTTCAGCGAATGGGCCGCGCGCATGCACGCCTCCAGGTGATCGGCCTGGGTCGGGTTGCGCTCGAGGGCCAGCAGGCCGGCGCTCAACACCTGGGTCTGAGCTTCAGCCTCCAGGGTGAAGAGTTCGAACAGCGACGCGTCGCGCATTTGATCGGGCGTCATGTCAGGCTCCGGTTCACGGCCGACAACAGCTGGTCTTCATCGAGCAGGCGCAAGCTGCGGTTTTTCCATTGCACGACGCCTCGGGTAAAGCGCGCGTTGCTGTTCTGCGCCGACGCCGAGGCCGTATCCAGCAGGCGCGCTTCGATGGCATGAATGCCGTCGACCTCATCCACTGGCACCACCACCGGGCCGCCGTCTGCCGAAACGATCAGCATGCGCGGCAATGTTCGGGCATCACCGACCGGCGCAACCGACGGATCCAGCCCGAGCAACTCGACGAACGACAGGCACGCCACCAGCGCGCCGCGCACATTGGCAACGCCCAGCAGGGCACGGGATCGCTGGTGCGGAAGGGAATGAATGGCTTGCACCGGCGATACTTCCACCAGACACCGCGTCGGCAGACCGAGCCACTCTTCGCCGAGACGGAACACCACCGTCGAGCGGGTCTGGACGTCAGCGGCAAGCGCATCGCTGTGCACAGACACACGCTGTTCCTGGGCCAGGGAGTAACGGTCGAGCAAGCGCGTTGCCGCGGCCGAATACACCGAGCAGTTGCGGCAATGAATGTGATCGGCAAGCAGCGGGCAGGACCGGTCGCCATGGATGCCGATGCGATTCCAGCAGTCGTCGATCGCCGCGGCGTCGTCGCTGACCAGCTCTGTGTGTACGCGACTCATCCGCTGCGTCCTTCTTTAGTGACACCCCTTGCCGCGCGCTCCTGCAGCCGCCGGGCCCCTGCGCTGTCGCCTTGGGCGGCGAGCAGCGCGGCCAGTTGCGCCAGAGTTTCCGGATGCTGTGGTTGCAGATACAACGCCTTGCGATAAAACCCTTGTGCCGCGCTCGCCTCCCCCGCCACTTCGCTGAGCAGACCCAGCCAGTAGAACACCGGCGCAACGGGTTCGAAGCGCTTGAGGTACTGCTCACCAGCAGCCTTTGCCTCCGTCGTGCGGCCTTCATTGGCAAGGGCCGCGATGCTGCGCAATAACTCGGCAGCTTCGCCGTTGCCAGAACCCGTCGCCGCCACCGCTTTGATGTCGGGTCTGAGCGCAGCCCTGCGTTCTTCGGTCAGCGCAGGATCACTCAATAACCTTCGCGCAAAGGGCTGAGGTTTATGGGCGCCGCGCGACAGGGCCGATGTTGGGTGAGCAGACAATGAATCGCTTCGCGACGGCTGCATGGCTGGGGCAGTCACGACACTGTGGGGTTCGGCAATGGCCTCGTCACGCCGACGAAAGGCGAAGGACTGCGCGATGCCAATCGACACCATGCCCATGCGCCCGAGCAGGCTGCCCTCGGCGGGGCCGATAAACAACACGCCGTCTTCGCGGGTCATGCGTTTCAGCGCCTCGAAGCCCTGACGCTGGGTGTCGACGTCGAAGTAGATCAGCAGATTGCGGCAGAACACAAAGTCGTACGCCGACTGCGCCACCGCCATCGCAGGGTCGAGCAGATTGCCTGATTGAAAGCGGACCTGATCCCGCACCCGCTCCTCCAGGCGATAGCCCTCCTCGGCCGCGCTGAAAAAACGTTCCCGAAAGCCCAGTTGATCGCCGCGAAAGGAGTTCTTGCCATACACGCCCTGGCGCGCGCGCTGGATCGAAAGCGGGCTGATGTCCACTGCTTCAACGCTGAACTGCGGCCCTCGAAGACCGGCGTCGAACAGCGCCATGGCGATGGAATAAGGTTCCTCGCCGGTGGAGCACGGCAGGCTGAGAATGCGCAGCGGGCGTACGCCATTGAGCTGCGCCAGTCGGGCATTGGCCAGCTTGCCGAGGGTGACGAACGATTCCGGATAACGAAAAAACCACGTCTCGGGGACGATCACCGCTTCGATCAGCGCCTGTTGTTCGTCCGCCGAACCCAGCAGCAGGTGCCAGTAGTCGTCGTGGTCCCGCGCTTTGGACAGCGTGCAGCGCTGACGCACGGCGCGCTCGATGATCGCCTCGCCCACCGATGCGACGTCGAGCCCGATGCGGTCTTTGAGAAAGGCGAAGAAACGCGCGTCGCTGCTCATGGCGCGGCCTCGAAAGCATCGAGGCTCATGGGCTGCTCGGGAAACAACAGTTCGCGCACAGCGTCACTGAGCAAGTCATCCACACGTATCCATTGCAGCAGGCCTTGTTCGTCTTCGCGCACCGGGCCCAGATACGGCGCTTGTGAGTTGTCCAGGCCGTAGGCCTTGAATTCATGGGGCGAGCAGCGCAGCGTGTCGGTCGCCTGTTCGAGGATCAAACCCAGTTCCCGCGCCGGACGATCACAGCCAAGGCGGTAATGCACCAGCACCAGCCGCGTGCTGGTGCGCAGTTGCGCGGGATGGCCGAAGGTCAGCGCGCTGAGGTCGATGACCGGGACGATGGCGCCACGGTGGGCAAACACACCGGCGACCCAGTGCGGCGCCTGTGCGATGGGCTTGAGCACCAGCCGCGGCAGCACTTCGGCGACTTCCGTCGCTTGCAGCGCATAGCGTTCCGCACCGATGCGAAATAGCAGAAACAGCTTGTTCTTCGGCAACACCGTAGCGTTGCGCCTGGCTGAATGCTCGATCATGGGCCTGGCTCAGACCTTGAAACGCGAAACGCCGCTACGCAGCCCCACCGCCACCTGACTCAGTTCATCAATGGCGAAGCTGGCCTGACGCAGGGATTCCACAGTCTGACTGCTGGCATCGCCCAGCTGCACCAGCGCCTGGTTGATCTGTTCGGCGCCCGTGGCCTGGGCCTGCATGCCTTCGTTGACCATCAACACACGCGGCGCCAAGGCCTGCACTTGATGGATGATCTGCGAAAGCTGCTCGCCGACCTGGGTCACTTCGTACATGCCACGACGCACTTCTTCGGAAAACTTGTCCATGCCCATGACGCCCGCCGACACCGCCGACTGGATCTCGCGAACCATTTGCTCGATATCGTAAGTGGCAACGGCGGTCTGGTCGGCCAGGCGGCGGACTTCGGTGGCGACCACGGCGAAACCACGGCCGTATTCACCGGCTTTTTCCGCTTCGATCGCGGCGTTGAGCGACAGCAGGTTCGTCTGGTCGGCGACTTTGACGATGGTCACCACAACCTGATTGATGTTGCCGGCCTTCTCATTGAGGATCGCCAGCTTGGAGTTGACCAGATCGGCCGCGCCCATGACCGAGTGCATGGTTTCTTCCATGCGCGCCAGGCCTTGCTGACCGGAGCCCGCCAGGACCGAAGCCTGATCCGCCGCCGACGTCACTTCGGTCATGGTGCGCACCAGATCCCGGGACGTCGCGGCAATCTCGCGGGACGTAGCGCCGATTTCCGTGGTGGTCGCGGCGGTCTCGGTGGCGGTTGCCTGTTGCTGCTTGGAGGTGGCGGCGATCTCGGTCACCGAGGTGGTCACCTGAATCGACGAGCGCTGGGCCTGGGACACTAACGCGGCCAGTTCGGCGACCATGTCGTTGAAACCGGTCTGCACCGATCCGAACTCATCGTTGCGGTCCAGCGCCAGTCGTGTGCTCAGGTCGCCAGTGCGCATGGTGTCGAGGATCTGCACGATGCGATTCATCGGCGCCAGAATCGCGCGCATCAGCAACAGACCGCACGCGGCGGCCGCCAGCAATGCGATGATCAGCGAGATACCGAGGGTGATTTTGGCGCTGGAAACAGCGGCCTGGATGGCGTCGGATGCCTTGTCGGCGACCACCTTGTTCTTGGCGCCGAGTGCGTTGAGCTGTTTGCGACCCTCAAACCACGCGGGCGTAAGTTGCTCGGTGAACATCCGTTGGGCCAGCGCGTAGTTATCGCCCTGGTAAGCCGCTAGCACCCCGTTGAGTACCAGTTGGTAGCGTTCGCGCAATTGCAGAAACTGGGCGAAGTCGTTGCGATCCGATTCGTCGAAGATGCTTTTCTGGTAATTGACGATCTGCGCCTGCAGGCGATCTTCGAATTCTTTGTACTGGTCTTCTTCAGCGCTGGTGAGGTCGCGACCCGCGCCTTCAACCAGCAGATGCTGGGTGGCTACGTAGCTTTCAACCCAGGCGCCGCGCACGGTGCTGCTGTAGAAAACGCCGGGGAGCGCGTCCAGCCTCACCGCGTCTCCGCTGTTTTCGATGACCAACAGGCGATTGAAAGCCGCAACCACCATCAACAGCATGATGGCGATGATGACAGCGAAGCTCGCCAAAATCCGTTGACGCAACGTCCAGTTCTTCACAGTCAGCCCTCAAGGGTTCAACGCCGGCATGACCGGGTTCAAGAAGCGGACCGACGAACGGTCCAAAACGAGCGGGAGTATAGCTTAGTGACTTCCCAATAAACGGGCCGTTTCCGACAAGGAAAACGCCATATCGCACAGCCAGATCGGAAGTGTCTTACACGCTATCGGCTTGATGTGGCGTTGCTTGATGGTACGAATGCGTTGAAGGCGGATGTATGAATGGGACTTTTGGAGTGCGGGAGAGGAATGCGGGTCAGTCTCCAATGATTATGGGGGCTGACCCGGGGGACTTGCAGGCACTCAGTTTTTTGTAACCGATGCGGCAGAGACTGACCGCTTACGGCTGCGCCTGCCGAACCTGATGCTCAAGCTCGGTTTTGAGCGCCGGATCGAGTTTCAACTGCTTGGCGAGTTCGTCCAGGTAAGCACGCTCCATGAAGTGTTCTTCGTCGACCATCATCACACTGGCCAGGTACATCTCGGCGGCGATTTCCGGGGTTCGCGCTGCGCGGGCCACGTCGGCAGGGTCCAGCGGTTTGTTGAGTTCAGCGTGCAGCCATTGCTGCAGTTCGTTGTCGCCGGTGATGCGGGTGAATTCGCCTTCGATGAGTTCGCGTTCACGCTCGTCGACATGCCCGTCCGACTTGGCCGCTGCCACCAGCGCCCGCAAGATGGCCTCGCTGTGCTGTTCGACCTGGGCCGGGGGCACGCGGTCCACGGTTTGCGGCTCAGCCGGTTGCGCCACACCCTGACTCGCCTGCCAGTTGCCGTAGGCCTTGTAGGCCAGCACGCCCAGGGCCGCGAGCCCGCCGTAGGTGAGCGCTTTGCCACCCAGCTTGCGTGCGCCTTTGTTGCCCATCAGCAAGCCCATCGCGCCTGCCGCCAATGCACCGCCACCGGCACCGGAGAGCAGCCCGCCCAGCCCACCGCCCAAATTCCCGCCCATGCCACTGCCCAACTTGCCGCCGCTGACTTTTCCAAGCAGATCACCTAGACCGCCCTGCCCGTTGTTGCCGCTCTTGTCGTGGGCGCCGGCCTTGTTTTGCAGCAGGTCCTGGCCGGATTTCAAGAGTTGATCGAGTAAACCACGAGTGTTCATGACTTCACCTTTAGAAGAGGGACAGACGATTCGACCCGCAGGTTAAGACGAAGGCACCTGCGCCCGTTGGGCCGGTTTGCTTCTGAATGTTGCGGCGGCCGGGTGTCCTGCGCCGGGTGACGAAGGGTTTTCACTGAAGCGCCTCAGCCTGCTGGAATGGGCTCGGTATTTGCTGCATCAAAGTTTGTCGAGGATCGAACTGGGCACTACGCTCTGCACCACCGATCTCTGCCCAAACAACCACCAAGAGGCAACCCCACCATGTCCGTGCACAAGACCGCGATTCTGAGCGCCGTGATCAGCGCCCTATTCACCAGTGGTGCGGTGCAGGCCGCTGAAGCACTCACGGCAGTGGGCGATGGCGAGGGACAACTGGATATCGTGGCGTGGCCGGGGTATATCGAGCGCGGCGAAAGCGACAAGGCCTACGACTGGGTGACCGGCTTCGAACAGGAGACTGGCTGCAAGGTCAACGTCAAGACCGCCGCGACCTCCGACGAGATGGTCAGCCTGATGACCAAGGGCGGCTATGACCTGGTCACCGCCTCGGGAGACGCGTCCTTGCGCCTGATCGCCGGCAAGCGGGTGCAGCCCATCGACCCCACGCTGATCCCGAACTGGAAAACCCTCGACCCGCGCCTGAAAGACGGGCCCTGGTACACAGTCGAGAACAAAACGTACGGCACGCCCTACCAGTGGGGCCCGAACGTGCTGATGTACAACACCAACGTATTCAAGACGCCGCCGGTGAGCTGGAGCGTGGTGTTCGAGCCACAGGATTTGCCCGACGGCAAAACGAACAAGGGTCGGGTCCAGGCTTACGACGGGCCGATCTACATCGCCGACGCCGCGCTGTATCTGAAGACCGCCAAGCCGGAATTGAACATTGTCGACCCTTACCAGCTCACCGAGACCCAGTACAAAGCCGTGCTCGACCTGCTTCGCGCCCAGCAGCCGCTGGTTCATCGCTACTGGCATGACGCGACGGTGCAGATGAGCGACGTGAAAAACGAAGGCGTGGCGGCGTCCAGTTCGTGGGGTTACATGGTCAACGGGCTGGTCGCCGACAAGCAGCCCGTCGCCTCGACCATCCCCCAGGAAGGCGCCACCGGCTGGGCCGATACGACGATGTTGCACGCCGAGGCCAAACACCCCAACTGCGCCTACAAATGGATGAACTGGTCGCTGCAACCGAAAGTTCAGGGCGACGTTGCGGCCTGGTTCGGCTCCCTGCCGGTGGTGCCTGAAGCGTGCAAGGGCAACGAACTGCTGGGCGCCGAGGGCTGCGAGACCAACGGATTCGACCTGTTCGACAAGATCGCCTTCTGGAAAACACCCCAGGCCGAGGGCGGCAAATACGTGCCGTATAGCCGCTGGACTCAGGATTACATTGCGATCATGGGTGGGCGTTAGGCGATGACTCACGCTGTCCAGTTCACTCAGGTCTCTCGGCTGTTCGGCGCGGTGAAAGCCGTGGACCGGGTGTCCATCGATATCGAGGACGGCGAGTTCTTTTCCATGCTCGGCCCCTCGGGCTCCGGCAAGACCACCTGCCTGCGCCTGATCGCCGGCTTCGAGCAACCCAGCGCCGGCTCGATCCGCATTCATGGCCAGGAAGCGGCCGGGTTGCCGCCCTATCAGCGTGACGTCAACACCGTGTTTCAGGACTACGCGTTGTTCCCGCACATGAACGTACGGGACAACGTCGCCTACGGCCTGAAAGTCAAAGGCGTCGGCAAGGCCGAACGAATCAAGCGGGCCGACGAGGCCCTGAACATGGTCGCGCTCGATGGCTATGGTGCGCGCAAACCCGTGCAACTGTCCGGCGGCCAGCGCCAGCGTGTGGCCCTGGCGCGCGCGCTGGTCAATCGGCCGCGGGTGCTCCTGCTCGACGAACCCCTCGGCGCCCTCGACCTGAAGTTGCGCGAACAAATGCAGAGCGAGCTGAAGAAACTGCAGCGCCAGCTGGGCATCACGTTCATCTTCGTCACCCACGACCAGACCGAAGCGCTGTCGATGTCGGACCGGGTCGCGGTGTTCAATAAGGGCCGTATCGAACAAGTTGATACGCCGCGCAATCTGTACATGAAACCAGCGACGACCTTTGTGGCGGAATTCGTGGGCACCTCCAACGTTGTGCGCGGCGAACTGGCCCAGGCGTTGAGCGGCAGCCCGGGCGCGTTTTCCATTCGGCCGGAGCATATTCGGTTTGCCGAGGGCGTTGGGGCGAGCCACGAGGTTCAGGTCAGCGGCGTGCTGCACGACGTTCAATATCAGGGCAGTGCCACCCGCTACGAGGTCAAACTGGACAACGGCCAGACGCTCACAGTCAGCCAGGCCAACGATCAGTGGCTGGACACCGGCGCGCGCTACCCGTCGGGGCAACGCGTTACCGTTCGCTGGGCGCGGGAGGCGATGGTTGCGCTGCATGACGCGCCGGGCGAGGCGCATTGAGATGGTTCAGACGTTCACTGGCTCGGCGCCGACGCAACGGCAATCGCCACTCCGGCGTTTTTCCGGCCTGCTGTATCGACGCCCGAATCTGTACCTGTCGCTTCTGCTGATCCCGCCGCTGCTCTGGTTTGGCGCGATTTACCTCGGCTCGCTGCTGGGCCTGTTGTGGCAAGGCCTCTATACCTTCGACGACTTCAGCATGACCGTGACGCCGGACCTGACCCTGGCTAACGTCGGCGCGCTGTTCAACCCGGCCAACTTCGACGTCATCCGGCGCACCCTGACCATGGCGGTCGCGGTGTCCATCGCCAGCGCGGTCGTCGCCTTCCCCATCGCGTACTACATGGCGCGCTACACCACCGGCAAAACCAAGGCGTTTTTCTACATCGCGGTGATGATGCCGATGTGGGCCAGTTACATCGTCAAGGCATACGCATGGACACTGCTGCTCGCCAAGGGCGGCGTCGCGCAATGGTTCGTACAGCATCTGGGGTTGGCGCCGGTGTTGCAGTGGCTGTTGAGCGTGCCCGGCGTCGGCGGCAGCACGTTATCGACCTCGCACCTGGGGCGCTTTCTGGTGTTCGTCTACATTTGGCTGCCGTTCATGATCCTGCCGATTCAGGCCTCCCTCGAACGCCTGCCGCCTTCACTGCTGCACGCCTCCGCCGACCTCGGCGCCACGCCTCGGCAGACGTTCACGCACGTGATTCTGCCGATGTCGGTGCCGGGCATTGCGGCGGGCTCGATCTTCACGTTTTCGCTGACGCTGGGGGATTTCATCGTGCCGCAACTGATCGGCCCGCCGGGCTACTTCATTGGCAGCATGGTGTACGCCCAGCAAGGCGCCATCGGCAACATGCCCATGGCGGCGGCGTTCACGCTGGTGCCTATTGTGCTGATCGCGGTCTATCTCGCTATCGTCAAACGACTGGGGGCTTTCGATGCACTCTGAAAAAGCGTCGTGGGGCCTGAAGATCGCCGCCTGGGGCGGACTGGTGTTTCTGCACTTTCCGATCCTGATCATCTTCGTCTACGCCTTCAACACCGAAGACGCCGCTTTCAGTTTCCCGCCGAAAGGCTTCACCCTGAAGTGGATCAGCGTGGCGTTCGCGCGGCCTGACGTGCTGGAGTCGATCAAGCTGTCGCTGCAAATCGCCTGCGCTGCCACGCTGATCGCACTGATGCTCGGCACGCTGGCGTCGGCGGCGTTGTACAGAAGGGACTTCTTCGGCAAGGACGGCATTTCGCTGATGCTGATTCTGCCCATCGCCCTGCCCGGCATCATCACCGGGCTGGCCTTGTTGTCGGCATTCAAGACCCTGGGGATCGAGCCGGGCCTGTTCACCATCATTGTCGGCCACGCGACCTTCTGTGTGGTGATCGTCTACAACAACGTCATCGCCCGCCTGCGCCGCACGTCCCACAGCCTGATCGAAGCGTCGATGGACCTCGGCGCCGACGGCTGGCAGACATTCCGCTACATCATCATGCCCAACCTTGGCTCGGCGCTGCTGGCCGGCGGCATGCTGGCGTTTGCCCTGTCGTTCGACGAAATCATCGTCACCACCTTCACCGCCGGGCATGAGCGCACGCTGCCCCTCTGGCTGCTCAACCAACTCAGCCGCCCACGGGACGTGCCGGTGACCAATGTGGTGGCGATGCTCGTAATGATGGTGACCATGCTGCCGATCCTCGGCGCGTACTACCTGACTCGGGGCGGGGAAAGCGTGGCGGGGAGTGGGGGCAAGTGAGGGTATCGATAGATTCGGAAGGCAGAGCGTTGACCCGTCCCCTTTTCCTACAGCATGTCCCTAGGCGGAGGCTTGTCAGTATCATGTTTACCTTCCACCGCCCGCATCCAGATAAGAAGGCGAAACCCTACCAGGTTCGAGACGCGCGAGTGTTCCTTGAGCACGCAGGAGTCAACCCATGAACATCATGAATTACAAAGGCTACTCAGCCCGGATCAATTACAGCGATGAGGACGGCCTGTTCGTAGGTCATGTAGCGGGCGTCAAAGGCGTGATTGGCTTTCACGGCCAGTCGGTACAGGAGCTTCGCGCAGCCTTCGAGGAGGCGGTAGACGATTATCTGGACGTCTGCAAACGCTTGGGGCGCGAACCTCAAAAAACCTACTCCGGGAAGCTGAGCTTACGGCTGGAACCTGAGTTGCATGCGAGCGTGGCGTCACAGGCGGAGTTGGCACACAAAAGTATCAACCAATGGGTCAGTGACCTGCTTCGGCAAGCCATCTGACCCTATATCTATCAGAGAAGAGCCTATACAGGCGTCCCGAGGCTGCGCCTCAATCCCGCAAATCCGACTCATGAATCGGCTGGTCGCGGTGCGTTGCACGCTGGTATTGCGCAGGCCATGTGGCCTGGCGTCCACCGAGGGCTTCGTCGGCCTGCAGCGGCCAGTACGGATCGCGCAGCAGCTCACGGGCGAGGAAAATCAGGTCGGCTTGACCCGTCCGCAGAATGGTGTCGGCCTGGGTGGGTTCGGTGATCATGCCCACGGTGCCGGTGGCAATGCCGGATTCACTGCGCACTCGAGCGGCGAACTCGGTTTGATAACCCGGGCCCACTGGAATCTCGGCTTTGGCTGCAGTACCGCCGGAAGACACGTCAACCAGATCGACGTCCAACTCTTTCAGGCGCTTGGCCAGTTCGACGGTTTCATCCGCGTTCCACCCCCCCTCCACCCAATCGGTGGCCGAGACACGCACGAACACCGGCAGCTCCGCGGGCCAGACTTCACGCACGGCTTTGGTGATTTCCAGGGTCAGACGAATGCGGTTTTCGAAGGAGCCACCGTATTGATCCTGACGCTGGTTGCTCAGCGGCGACAGGAACTGATGCAGCAGATAACCGTGGGCAGCGTGGATTTCGACCACTTTGAAACCTGCGGTCAAGGCACGTTTGGCACCGTCAGCGAAGGCTTTGATGACCTCCTGAATCTGGGCTTCATCCAGCGCAGTGGGCGTGGTGTAACTCGGATCGAAAGCGATGTCCGACGGACCCCAGGTCGCCCAGCCGCCCTGGTCGGCAGGGATAGCGCCGCTCTGGCTCACCCACGGACGCCATGTGCTGGCCTTGCGTCCGGCATGGGACAGCTGAATACCGGCCACCGCGCCTTGCGCCTCGATGAAGCGAGTAATGCGTTGCAGCGGTGCGATCTGCTCGTCGTTCCAGATGCCGAGGTCTTCCGGAGTGATACGACCGTCCTGGGTAACTGCCGCCGCTTCGGTAAAGATCAGCCCGGCGCCGCCAACCGCGCGGCTGCCCAGATGGACCAGATGCCAGTCGTTGGCCAGGCCCTCGGCGCAGGAGTACTGACACATTGGCGAAACCACAATGCGATTGCGCAGTGTCAGTTGGCGAAGGGTATAGGGTTCAAGCAGCAGGCTCATAGGGACCTCTCAGATCGTGTGGCAGGTTCCATAGGTTGCGAACCTTGAGCCTAGTCGACAACCCGAGAGAAGTGAGGGTTCAGTCGTTTACCGGCTGAAGCCGGTCCTGCTGACACACCCCGTGCACCTGTAGGACTGGCTTTGGCCGGAAAAGGCGTCGGGGGTCGCGCTGCGAAACTGAGGGTGCTCAAACAGGCCTCTTCCCGGCTAAAGCCGGTCCCACTAAAAAGCAACGCGTGCACCCGTGGAACCGGCTTTAGCCGGGAAAGCGTCAGTAGCACACCGCACGTTGATCGGGGCTCAGCGTGGTGAGAGGTGAACCACCATCAATTGCACGGTTTCGTTGCCGCGAAATTCGTTCAGGTCCAACTTGTACGCCAGCTCGACCCAGCGCACCGTCGGGTTGGGCCATACCTCGCGATCGACGCTGAAGGCGATGCCTTCAAGCTTCACGCTGCCGCACTCGGTCTTGAGTACCATCTTCAGATGACGCTCGCCGACCACTCGCTGCTCCACCAGCTGAAACACGCCATGGAACAACGGTTCGGGAAAATGCTGTCCCCATGGGCCGGCGTTGCGCAGGGCACGGGCCAGTTCCAGATGAAATTCTTCCACCGCCAGGGTGCCGTCGGACAACAGCCGGCCGGTCAGGTCCTCTTCCTTGAGCTGGCGGCGAACCTCGGTGTCGAAGGCCTCGGCAAATGCCGGGAAGTTGCCCTCCGGCAGCGACAGCCCGGCCGCCATCGCGTGGCCGCCGAACTTGCTGATCAGCTCGGGATGCCTCGCCGCCACGGCATCGAGTGCATCGCGGATGTGAAAGCCCGGCACCGAACGCGCCGAGCCTTTCAGCACCCCCTCGCCGGCGCTGGCGAATGCAATGGTCGGGCGGTGATAACGCTCTTTCATGCGCGAGGCCAGAATGCCGATCACGCCCTGGTGCCACTCGGGCTCGAACAGACACAGCCCGAACGGCATCGACTCCAGCGGCAGGTCCTTGAGCTGGGCCAGCGCTTCTCGTTGCATGCCCTGTTCGATGGATTTGCGGTCCTGATTGAGCTCGTCAAGGCGCACGGCCATTTCCCGCGCCTCGGTCTCGTCATCACACAGCAGGCATTCGATGCCCAGGCTCATGTCATCCAGACGCCCGGCGGCGTTCAGGCGCGGGCCGATGATGAAGCCCAGGTCGGTGGAGGTGATCCGCGAGGCCTCGCGACGGGCCACTTCGAGAATGGCGCGCAACCCCGGACGCGCACGCCCGGCGCGGATGCGCATCAATCCCTGGTGCACCAGAATCCGATTGTTGGCATCCAGCGGCACCACGTCAGCGACGCTACCCAGCGCCACCAGATCCAGCAACTCGCCCAGATTGGGTTGAGCGCGGCCCTCGAACCAGCCGATGTCTCGCAGTCGCGCGCGCAAGGCCATCAACACATAAAAGATCACGCCGACACCGGCCAGCGACTTGCTCGGGAACGTGCAGCCGGGCTGGTTCGGGTTGACGATGGCGTCGGCCGCCGGCAATTCGTGACCAGGCAAATGATGGTCGGTGACCAATACCTGCAAGCCTGCTGCTTTCGCTGCCGCCACACCTTCGACGCTGGAAATGCCGTTGTCCACGGTCATCAACAGCTCGGGCTGGCGCTCAAGCGCGACCTGAACGATTTCCGGTGTCAGGCCGTAACCGAATTCGAAACGGTTTGGCACCAGGTAGTCCACATGCGCCGCACCCAGCAGGCGCAGGCCCAACACGCCGACCGTGCTGGCCGTCGCGCCGTCGGCATCGAAGTCTCCGACGATGAGGATGCGCTGACGCTGCTGAAAGGCCGTCACCAGCAGATCGACGGCGGCGTCGATGCCTTTGAGCTGTTGATAGGGGATCAACCGGGCTAGGCCCTTGTCGAGCTCTGCCTCCGAGGCCACACCGCGTGCTGCGTACAACCGGGTGAGCAAGGGCGGCAGATCGCCAAGAAAAGGCAAGGTGTCAGGTAACTCGCGTGGTTCGATGCGCATTCAGGTTCCGCTGGGATTCTCGTTGGGACTGGCAGGAGGTAGCGATGCCGTCGCGATGCCTTGGCAACAGCATTGCGAGGCCGTCGCGGTGCAGGCGTGAATCAGCCCCGCTCGCCTGCCAGCCACTGCAATTGCACTTCGTGCTGGCCGCGATCATCGGTGACGAAGATCGTGCCTTCGCTGATCATCACGTCCCACTTGATCACCCGAGGCATGTCTTTGGACAGGACTTCCAGCGCTTCTTGGGGGACCGACGCGATGTTGACGTTCTTCAGTGTCTTGATCGCCGGGATGACCTTGCCTTCCCACACCCGCAGACTGCCGTAGGCCAGCAGGCTGGTGCGTTCGGTGCGGCGCGAGCACCAGGTCAGGCGGTCGGCATCAGGCTGGCCCACTTCGATCCAGTGCAGAACGCGATCGTCCAGACTCTTTTCCCACAAGGCAGGTTCGTCGACGTCGGACAGACCCCGGCCGAACGACAGGTGCTCGTTGTACCAGAAGGCGTAGGCCAGCAGGCGCACGGTCATGCGCTCTTCGGTTTCCGAAGGATGACGGGCGATGGTCTGCTTGACGGTTTCATAGACACCGCGATCAAGGTCGGTGAGATTGAGTTCGAACTTGTAGGTCGTGGACGGCTGGGCCATGAACGGGCTTCTAGAGAGACGGGAAAGGCGGCAAGTCTACCCGATGCAGCCCCGTTGAACGACCGAACTCGATGAGCGATGCGGGTCGCCCTTCGAATGGGGGATGGGGCACAACATTCGCGAGGGGTTACTCAAGCCCGTACGACATGTGTTAAATAAATGAAGCACATCACCGATTCCTTGCTGCGAGACGCTGTCGATGAGGGTCAACGGTTCCATGCATGACACCGGTTCCCGAATGCGCGCCTTGCTGATCGTCGCGCTGTTCGCCTGCCTGCCCGCTACCGCGTCGGCGCGTGAAACGCTGATCTGGCTGCTGCGCGATTTCCCGCCCCTGACCATATTTTCCGGCCCACTCGCGGGCCAGGGGGCCATCGACAAGCTGATGCCCGAGCTGACGGCACGGATGCCGGAATACGATCATCAGATCATGCACGTCAACCGCGCGCGCGGAACGCAGATGCTCAATGACCCCGATGTGTTCGCCTGCGACCCCACCCTGCTATGGACGCCGGAGCGGGACAAAACCATTCTGTTTTCCATCCCTGCGTACGCCACGCCCAGTAATGGCGTGACCATCGAACGCAGGCGTCAGGCATTCTTCGCGGCGTTCATGGATGCCGACGGGCGTCTGGACCTTGCCGCCTTGCTGGCCAGCGACAGCGTCGATGTCGGCATCGTCGGTGGACGCAGTTACGGCCCGGTCATCGACAAAGTGCTGCGCGAGACCACTCACCCCAATCGACTGATCCTGCACTACGGCAACGCGGCGGTCGGCAGCATGCTGGAGATGGAACGACTGGATCGCTTTCAGGCGATCATCAGTTACTGGCCGGAGGCGCGCTTTCACGCCCAGCAACAAGGCATCCCCCTGGAGGACCTGGAGTTTCTGCCGGTCAAGGGCGTGCCCAAATACCAGTTCGCTCACATTGCCTGTTCAAAAACAGACAAGGGACGCGCGGCGATGGACATCATCAACCGGGAAATGCGCGTGCTGCGAGTGACGCGACTGATCGGGTTTTATGCGGAGTGGATGGTCAAGAAGGAGGAGTATCTTCGCGACGCCCAGACGTTCTTCGAGGAGCCGCCGAATTGACGCGGGGTAAACCGCTGTCTGGCGCGAAAAGCCGAATTTCAGACAAAAGAAACCCCGAGCAGCGGGGAGACTGCTCGGGGTCAACCGCGGTCCATCTTGGACCGGCACGGCAGGCAGCATGAACACCGGAGCACAATGCCTGCGCCTACCGTAACTGATAGGAGCCTACTGAATTGAGAAGGTTCCCCGCAGCTCAGACAAAAGGTCGAGCTGCAGCATAAGCGGCGGACTGCGAAACATTGCGCAAGGCGGCGATTACGCAAGGCTCGATGCGCCCTTCTGCCACCATCAAGTCACGGTGCAGACCATCTACCACGTCCGTCAGCTGACGCTTGTCGCCCAATTGCGATGCAGAGAAAACACGTTCGATTACCATCGCACCCGCTGGATTTTTCAGCGTCACCAGGCGCTCGCCCAGGATACCGGCAGGGCCAATATTCACCTGATAAGGGGACAGCGCTTCGCTCAGTAGCAAGCTGATATTTTCCATCCGGATCACCACTCAACAGTTTGAATGCAAAGGTGCTAACCAATGACCATTGGCAGCAGTGAAAAGTTCGAGAGCCGGAATGCGCGAACTCAAGCGCACCTGATTCCGGCAGTCTGATCCCCGAGCATGCCTGCCGATTGTGACAGGCGGAATTCACTCCTCCGGAGCCTTTGCCTGCCCTATGCCGTCGAGCAGCGCGCGCAACTGCCCTGCCGCCTCCTCCGCTGCCGTGCGCGCGTCACGCAACTCAGACTCAAGGCGCTTGCGCTCGCTGATGTCGATCCAGCCGCCGAGCAAACCATGCAACTGACCGTCGCCGCGGTGGTAGGGCACCGCCCATTGCCAGGCATGGATCTGTCGCCCGGCAAGCGTAAGGGTGCGCTCGGTAAATGCGGGCTGCTGCGTGTCCAGCAGCTTCATGTAATCAGCGTGCATTTGCTCGGCGAGGTCGCCAGGAACGAGATCGACATCGATCAGGCGCCGTCCCTGCAGTTGCTCGTAACCGATGCCAAAGCTTTCCTCATAACTGCGATTGCAGGCAATCAGCCGCCCCTGAAGATCACGTACGTAAATCGGGTTCGGGATGCTGTTGAGCAGCGTGCGTTTGAAGGCCAACTGATCACCCAGCTGTTCTTCCGCGCGCTGGCGTTGGTGAATTTGAAATTTCAGACGGCTGCTCCAGGCCAGAGACACAATGCCCAGCAGCAGCGAAACGCTCATGACCCAGTAAATCCACGCCGGTATACGATTCCAGACCGAGGGTGGAACGGCGCCCGCGCCAAGCCATTTGAGGCGGATCGCACGCATTTCAGCCACAGGAAATTCTTCCAGCGCCTTGTTCAGAATGCTGAGCAATTCGGGATGGGTCTTGACCACGGAAAATCTGTCCGGCGACCACAGGCCTTCGACGCTGCGCCCCACTTTCAGTTCGCCAGGAGAGATCCATGCACCCGCCTCGTTCTGCAGCGTTGCGTCCGCCTCGCCCTCCTCGACCAACTGTCGCGCCTCAGCATAAGTGGGCACAAGCCGCAAGCGGATGTCGGGATAGCGCTTCTGGATGAACTCCAGCAACGCATGCTGCGCAGGAAGTGCCAGCACCTTGCCGGCCATGTCCGACAATTGCAGGGACGCGTCGCTGTCGGCGCGCAACAGAAATACCCAGCTGTTGCCGCCGAAGGCATAGGTGAAATCCAGCAGCTTCTTGCGCGCCGGGTTTTCGGCCAGCGTGGTGTTCATGTGTGCACCGCCGTCTGCCAATGTCTCCAGCAGCGCATGGGTGGAAGCCGCGTCCTCGTACACGAACTGCAGTCCGGTCAGACGCGAAATGCGCGACAGCAGATCGACGTTCAACCCCACCCATCGCCCTCGAGCGTCTTTGTAGACATACGGAGGGTGCTGGGTTGACGCCACGATGACCCGCGGATGCTTGCGAATCCATAGCTGTTCGCCGGCGCTGAAACTGACTTGCCGATGATCCGGATCTGCGCCGAGGCCAACGGTCCATCGCCCGTGGATTTCACGGTTCAGTGATTCATCCATGTCCGCCAGGGCAAGGCCAAAAAGCTGCAGCAGCTTTGGCTCCTGTTCACGAAATGCGAAGGAAAATCCCACGGGCGGCAACAGACTGTCGAACTTGATCTGTAACCCAAGATAGGGCCGCAACACGCTGTAGGACTGGACCATCAGCTCATTCGCGATCAGTGCGTCGGCATCCTCGTGAGCCAGTGCCTCCATGGCGCTGTAAAGCGTGGGGGCAAGCACGATCTCGCTTTTGGGGTAGGTTCGCTGCACCACTGCAGCATCGGCATAGCCATCCAGCAATAGCACGCGCTTGTTCTCGAGCGATGGCTTGAGGCCAATGTCGTTGCCGCGTCCGACCACCACCGCACGGTCCGGCACGTATTCAGGCGTGAACGCCAGCCCGGCTGTGTTTCGCTCGAACCCGCTGGCGCTGGTCAGCACGTCGATTTCTCCGGCCAGCAACGCGTCCACCGCGTGTGCACGCTTGGCAAACCCTTGCACATGGGTGGGAATCCCCAACCGGGCAGTGACCACGCTGAGGTAATCCGCACTGATGCCCTGATACCGATTACGGTCGGCGGTGATGTCGACGGGCTCGTGATCGGCGACGGAAATACCGACCCGAAGCACTTTTCGTGCGTCCAGCCATTGGCGGTCCGCGTCATCAAGCGCCAACGGCTGTTGCGCAAGGAATGGCGCGCCCAAAGCGAAAGGCAGGTTTTCAGAGGTATGGCCGACGCGGCTGTAGAGACACACAAGCAGGAGCACCGCCCACAGCGCCGGTCCGAAATCAAGGTGACGGCCGTTGAATACCGTTGAGTAAAAATGTTTAACAACCACAGGCTTATCCGAGAATTAAAATTCTTCGGAAGTGTGGCACGCAGAAAAAACAAGGCCCGCTGCGAGGCGGGCCTTAGTTGTTACACGACGATACCGTCAGAGAGGTTTGCCACGATTACCGTGCTGGCTGACAAAGGCCTGTACGGCCTTGAGATCATTTGGCAGGACAGTGCAGCGTTCGTCTCGCTCAAACAAATCAGACAAATGTGCAGGCAGCTCGAGCGCTTTTCCTACACCGGCTTTTAGCACGGCGTCCGGGAACTTGACCGGATGCGCTGTGCCCAGAATCACCATCGGCGTGTCCAGACTGCGGCGGCAGTCCCGCGCGGCTTTTACGCCGATCGCGGTGTGCGGATCCAGCAACTCGCCGGTGCTGGCGAACACTTCAGCGATGGTTTTGCAGGTGTCTTCGTCACTGACCGCCAGGGAATCAAACAGCTTGCGGGTCTCGGTCCACCGCTCTTCCTCGACGCTGAAACCGCCGCCCTGCCTGAAGTTGGCCATGAGCTCGGCAATCGCGCCGCCGTTGCGACCATGCATGTCGAACAGCAGACGCTCGAAGTTGGACGACACCATGATGTCCATCGACGGCGACAGCGTGGCGTGCAGGGTTTCCTTGACGTACTGATTGCCGCTCATGAAGCGATGCAGGATGTCGTTGCGGTTGGTGGCAACCACTAGTTGGCTGATCGGCAAGCCCATGTTGCGGGCCAGGTAACCGGCGAAGATGTCGCCGAAGTTGCCGGTCGGCACGGAGAACGCCACCGAACGCGCCGGACCACCCAGCTGCAGGGCCGCGTGGAAGTAGTAGACGATCTGGGCCATGATCCGCGCCCAGTTGATCGAGTTCACCGCCACCAGACGCGTGCCCTTGAGGAAGCCCTGATCAGCGAAGCTGTTCTTGACCATTTCCTGGCAGTCGTCGAAGTTGCCTTCGATCGCGATGTTATGGATGTTCTCACCGAAGATGGTGGTCATCTGGCGGCGCTGAACATCGGACACGCGGTTGTTCGGGTGCAGGATGAAGATGTCGACGTTATCGCAACGACGGCAGCCTTCGATGGCGGCCGAGCCAGTGTCACCCGAGGTGGCGCCGATGATGACCACGCGTTCGCCGCGCTTTTCGAGCACGTAATCCAGCAGACGACCCAGCAGTTGCAGGGCGAAATCCTTGAACGCCAGGGTCGGGCCGTGAAACAGCTCCAATACCCACTCGTTGCCGTTCAGCTGGCGCAGCGGCGCCACCGCAGTGTGGGAGAAAACGCCGTAGGTTTCTTCGAGAATCTTTTTGAAATCCGCGTCGGGGATGCTGCCCGTCACGAACGGACGCATCACGCGAAAAGCCAGCTCGTGATAAGGCAGTCCGGCCCAGGACGCGATCTCTTCCTGAGTAAAGCGCGGCAGGTTTTCCGGCACATACAGACCGCCATCGCTTGCCAGACCGGTCAGCAGCACGTCTTCGAAATTCAGGGCCGGTGCCTGGCCGCGGGTACTGATATAGCGCATTGTTCAAACCTTCGGTTTGGGCGGCAAGCTCCGAGAGGCGAGCTGCAAGTCAAAACGCTTTGTGTTTGACCTACAGCCCGGGGCTCGAGGCTCATCGCGATATAAGTTTGCTGTTAAGTGCAGCTTGCCGCTTAACGCTTGCGGCTCGTCTCAGTTCAGATGCTCGACGCGGATGCGCACAACCGGACCGGCGACATCTTCGAGCGCCTCCAACGCTTCGATCGCATCGTTCATGCGTTTCTCGACCACGCGGTGGGTCAGCAGAATCATCGGCACCAGGCCGTCATGTTCTTCGACTTCTTTCTGCATGATCGATTCGATGTTGATGCCACGCTCGGACAGGATACTCGCCACCTGCGCCAGCACGCCGGGATGATCCTTGGCCTGAATGCGCAGGTAGTAGGCGCTTTCGCACGCGTCGATCGGCAGGATCGGGTGGGCCGACAGCGAATCGGGCTGAAAGGCCAGATGCGGGACGCGATTTTCAGGGTCGGTGGTCAGGGCACGGACCACGTCGACCAGATCGGCCACGACGGACGAAGCGGTGGGCTCCATGCCGGCACCTGCGCCGTAGAACAATGTCGAGCCGGCCGCGTCGCCGTTGACCATCACGGCGTTCATCACACCGTTGACGTTGGCGATCAGGCGATCCGCCGGGATCAGGGTCGGGTGCACCCGCAGCTCGATACCGCTCGGCGTGCTGCGGGCGACGCCCAGGTGTTTGATCCGGTAGCCCAGCGCTTCGGCGTAATTGACGTCGGCGGTGGTCAGCCTGGTGATGCCTTCGGTGTAGGCCTTGTCGAACTGCAGCGGGATGCCAAAGGCGATGGACGCCAGAATCGTCAGCTTATGCGCCGCGTCGATGCCTTCGACGTCGAAGGTCGGATCGGCTTCTGCATAGCCCAGCGCCTGCGCTTCAGCGAGGACGTCCGGGAAGGTGCGGCCTTTTTCGCGCATCTCGGTGAGGATGAAGTTGCCGGTGCCGTTGATGATGCCGGCGACCCAGTTGATGCGGTTGGCAGACAGGCCTTCACGAATGGCCTTGATCACCGGAATACCGCCTGCCACCGCCGCTTCGAAAGCCACGATGACGCCCTTCTCCCGGGCCTTGGCGAAAATCTCGTTGCCGTGCACGGCGATCAGCGCCTTGTTGGCGGTGACCACATGCTTGCCGTTTTCGATGGCTTTGAGCACCAGTTCGCGGGCGATGGTATAGCCGCCGATCAGCTCGATGACGATGTCGATTTCAGGGTTGCTCGCCACGTCGAATACGTCGGTCGTGGTCGGGGTACCGGTAATCTGGCAATTGGGGTTTGGTGTACGCATGGCAATTTGCGCCACTTCGATTCCACGCCCGGCACGGCGGGCAATTTCCTCGGCGTTACGCTTTAGCACATTGAAGGTACCGCCACCGACAGTACCCAGCCCACAGATGCCTACTTTGACCGGTTTCACTATGAACTCCCCATAAAACGGCCGACGCAAGGCCGGCCGTGGAATCAGCCGCATTCAGCACGGCTCGCTATTGATGAAGCGCTGGTGACAGGCCGCTTCAGTGTTGACCGCAGGAGGCTGCCATAAACGAAATTACTTGGCACTCAGCGCCAGTTTGGCCACTTGCGGCGCTGGCTGATAGCCCGGAATCAGCTGACCGTCAGCCAACACGATGGCCGGTGTGCCGTTCACGCCGATGGACTGGCCGATCTCGAACTGCTTGGTGACCGGGTTGTCGCACTTGGGCGCCTGAATATTCTTGCCATCGACCATGCGGTCCATGGCACCGCGGCGGTCCTTGGAGCACCAGACTGCCTGGAGTTGCTCGTCGCCCGGCGAACCCAGGCCCTGACGCGGGAACGCCACATAACGCACTTCAATGCCGCGCTTGTTCAGCTCCGGCACTTCGGCGTGCAGTTTGTGGCAGTACGGGCAGGTGGTGTCGGTGAACACCGTGATATGGGATTTGGTCTCGCCCACGGCGGGGTAGACGACCATCTCGGCGGCAGGAATGCCATTGATGGTCTTGGAAATCGCCTGACGCTCAACCTTTTCGGTCAGGTTGACCGGCTTGCCGGCCTGCATCTGGTACAGGTTGCCCTGCATCACGAACTGGCCGTCGCCGCTGGCATACAGCACACGACCGCCTTTCAGATTGACTTCGTAGAGGCCGTTCAGCGGACTGCTGGAAATGCTCTCGACGGGAATTTCCAGATTGAGCGATTCCAGGGTCTTGCGAATGGCTTTGTCAGACGCCTCGTCGGCGTGGGCAAAAAGGCTGAAAGAGCTGGCCAGCGCTACAACGGCAGCACCGAGAAAACGAGTGACGCGCATGAAAACTCCTCGAGCGGTGAGCAGACGGGCCGGGCTGAAAACGGGTGGCAAAAAAGCACCGGGATGTTTTCAGGGCCCTGATCTGCGAAACCGGCAAAGCCTATCACATAAGGCTCGCGAGGCCGACGCTCGCTGATGTAAGACAGGTCGTAAATTCATGAAGTCCGCTACCCCCTCGGGTGGTGCTTCGCATGCATGTCCTGCAACCGCGCGCGGGCGACGTGGGTGTAGATTTGCGTCGTCGACAGGTCGCTGTGGCCGAGGAGCATCTGCACGACGCGCAGGTCGGCGCCGTGGTTAAGCAGGTGGGTGGCGAAGGCGTGACGCAGGGTGTGAGGGGAAAGGGATTTGCCGATGCCGGCGACTTTGGCCTGATGCTTGATGCGGTGCCAGAAGGTCTGGCGGGTCATCTGCTCACCGCGCTGGCTGGGAAACAGCACATCGCTGGGCCGACCATTGAGCAACTCATGGCGAGCGTCGCGCATGTAGCGCTCAACCCAGACGATCGATTCCTCCCCCATCGGCACCAGACGCTCCTTGCTGCCCTTGCCCATGATGCGCAAGACGCCCTGGCGCAAGTTGACCTGCTCCAGCGTCAGGCTGATCAGTTCGGTTACCCGCAGTCCGCAGGCATAGAGCACTTCCAGCATGGCCCGGTCGCGCTGACCGATGGCGTCGCTCAGGTCCGGCGCGGCCAGCAATGCTTCAACGTCGGCTTCGGACAAGGATTTGGGCAGTGGCTTACCCAACTGCGGCATGTCGACCTGCAACGTCGGGTCGACCGCGATCAGCTTCTCCCTAAGGAGGTAGCGATAGAAGCCGCGCACACCGGAAAGCAGTCGCGCCGTCGAGCGAGGTTTGTAGCCATTGTCGACCCGCCACCCCAGGTGGTCGAGAATCGCTTCCCGACTGACACTCATCAGGTCCACGCCTTTTTCCTGCAACCAGCCGTTGAACAATGCAAGGTCACTGCGATAGGCATCGCGCGTATTGTCCGACAGCCCTTTCTCCAGCCACAGGGCGTCGAGGAAGCGGTCGATCATGGGATGGTCAATGGCGGGCATGGGTTCTGACTTGAGTGGTGAAAAGCGAGGGGGAGTTTTTCATACCTGCGAATGCGGGACAAAACCCAATGCCAGAAAGCAAAAAAGCAGCCCGTAGGCTGCTTTTTCATTCGCATGGGAAGACTGGGATTAAACCAGTTTTTCCTTGATGCGAGCTGCTTTACCGGACAGGTCACGCAGGTAGTACAGCTTGGCCTTGCGAACGTCGCCGCGACGTTTCACAGCCATGCTGTCGATTTGCGGGCTGTAGGTCTGGAAAGTACGTTCAACGCCAACACCGTTGGAGATTTTACGAACAGTGAAAGCACTGTTCACACCACGGTTACGCTTGGCGATAACAACGCCTTCGAACGCCTGCAGACGAGCGCGGTCGCCTTCCTTCACTTTCACCTGAACGACAATGGTGTCGCCCGGGGCAAAGGGAGGGATCTCTTTGGTCATCTGCTCTGCTTCGAGTGCAAGGATGATTTTGTTAGTCATGCTGTGCTCCTAAGGTAAACCGGTTGGATTTACCATCGATACGTTAACTATCGTCCCGCTCGCGGAGGTATTCCGCCAGCAGCTTCTTCTCTTCTCCAGAAAGCGAGCGGCTTTCCAGAAGATCGGCGCGTCGTTCATAGGTCCGCCCAAGGGACTGCTGTAAACGCCAACGCCGGATGTGTGCGTGATTGCCACTAAGCAATACGTCGGGAACACGCTGATCCGCATACACCTCCGGTCGGGTGTAATGCGGGCAATCCAGCAGACCATCCGTGAAGGAATCTTCCTCCGCGGAATCTACATGCCCTAAAGCTCCAGGCAGCAGTCGCGTAACCGCATCTATCAGGACCATGGCCGGCAGCTCACCGCCAGATAACACATAGTCGCCAATCGACCACTCTTCATCGACATGAGCTTCAATGAAACGCTCGTCGACGCCTTCATAACGACCGGCAATCAGGATAAGTGCTTCTTCCTGCGCCAGTTCGCGTACCGCAGACTGATCCAGCTTGCGGCCTTGTGGCGACAGGTAAATCACCTTCGCCGCATCCCCCGCCGCCTGCCTGGCCTGAGCCAGAGCATCTTCGAGGGGCTTGATCTTCATCACCATGCCAGGGCCACCGCCAAACGGGCGATCGTCTACAGTGTGATGTCGATCAGTGGTGTAGTCCCGCGGATTCCAACAGGTGAGCTGCAACAGCTCCTGTTTCACCGCACGGCTGGTAATGCCGTATTCGCTGATGGCGGAAAACATCTCGGGAAACAGCGTGATGACGTCTATGCGCAGGCTGGCCATTGCTTAGAAATCCGCGTCCCATTCCACCTTCATCTCGCCTGCAACCAGATCAACTGCCAACACGCATTGCTCCGTATAGGGCAAAAGGCGTTCACGATCGTCCAGACTGCCTGCGCAGGGTTTGACCACCATTACATCGTTGGCGCCGGTTTCCAGAAGATGATCGACCTTCCCGAGCAACTGCCCAAGACCGTCAATGACCTTCAGACCTTCAAGCTGATACCAGTAGTATTCGCCGTCGGTCAGTTCAGGGAACAGGTTGCGTGGCACACAGATCTCGTAACCGGCCAGAAGACGAGCTTCTTCACGATCATCAAGACCCTTGAGCTTGGCGACCAGGAACTTGTCGTTCCCGCGTCCACTGACCAGCTCGACCTGTTTCACATTCCCTTCGCGCTTGAGCGTCCAGGTTTTGTACTGCAACAGGTTTTCGGTTGGATCAGTAAAGGAATACACCTTCACTTCGCCGCGAACGCCGTGTACCGAATAAATCTTGCCGATGACGATCAGATCGTCGGCGGAAGCTGGCGTCGCGTTCATATTGCTCAGGCCGCAGCCTTGGCAGATTCCTTCAACAGCGAAGCAACACGCTCAGAAGGTTGTGCACCAACGCTCAGCCAGTAGGCCAGACGCTCTTGGTTCACGGACAGACGGATTTCCTGACCACGGGCAACCGGGTTGAAGAAACCGATTTGTTCCTTGTGGGAACCGTCACGTGGGTTGCGGCTGTCAGTGACAGTCAGGTGGTAGAACGGGCGCTTTTTAGAGCCGCCAAGGGCAAGACGGATTGTTAGCATTGAACAATTTTCCTGTAGTCGGTGCTGCAAATCTAAGATGCACAGCGGGCATGGGTGCCCGAAAGGCCGCATATTCTAAGGAATATCCGGATTTTTGCAAATGACTTTTTCCGGCGTACGCCGTCGGGCCATCTAGATCTGCCATGGAGCCGTCAGCGATGACGGCGTTGAGTGCCTGCCTGAGCAAGCCACCGGGACGGTCGCCCCAATGAAGAACGCGCGGGAATAGCGCCCGCGCGTTGCGATTTACATTTTGGGCATACCGCCGCCGGGCAACATTCCGCCCATGCCGCGCATCATTTTGGCCATGCCGCCCTTGGTCGAAAACTTCTTCATCATCTTCTGCATCTGTTTGTGTTGCTTGATCAGACGACCGATGTCCTGCACCTGGGTCCCCGAACCCATGGCGATGCGGCGCTTGCGTGAACCGCTGATCAGCTCAGGGTCGCGACGCTCGGCCGGGGTCATCGAGTTGATGATGGCTTCCATCTGCTTGAACTGCTTTTCGGCGGCGTTTTGTGCGTTGCCCATCTGCGACAGGTTGACGCCGCCGATGCTTGGCAGTTTGTCCATGAGCCCGCCCAGGCCGCCCATGTTCTTCATTTGCTGCAGCTGGTCGCGGAAGTCTTCGAGGTCGAAGCCTTTGCCCTTCTTCAGCTTCTTGGCCAGTTTGTCGGCCTTGTCCTTGTCGAGAGTCTGTTCAGCCTGCTCGATCAGGCTGAGAACGTCGCCCATCCCGAGAATGCGCGATGCGATACGGTCCGGATGGAATGGCTCCAGCGCCTCGCTCTTCTCGCCCATACCGATGAACTTGATCGGCTTGCCGGTGATGGCGCGCACCGACAGCGCAGCACCGCCACGGGCGTCGCCGTCAACCTTGGTCAGGATCACGCCGGTCAGCGGCAGCGCATCACCGAACGCCTTGGCCGTGTTGGCGGCATCCTGGCCGGTCATGGCGTCGACGACGAACAGCGTCTCGGCCGGCTTGACCGCCGCATGCAGCGCCTGAATCTCGCCCATCATCTCGGCATCAATGTGCAGACGACCGGCGGTGTCGAGGATCACGACATCGATGAACTTGAGCTTGGCTTCTTTAATAGCCGCTTCGGCAATGTCGACCGGCTTCTGGCTGATGTCGGACGGGAAGAACGTCACGCCGATGTCGTTGGCCAGTGTTTCCAACTGCTTGATCGCGGCCGGACGATAGACGTCCGCCGACACCAGCATCACGGTTTTCTTTTTGCGTTCTTTCAGGAATCGGGCGAGCTTGCCGGCAGTGGTGGTCTTGCCCGCACCTTGCAGACCGGCCATCAGAATGACCGCAGGCGGCGTGACGTTGAGGGTCAGCTCTTCGTTGGCCGCCCCCATCATCTCTTCCAGCTCGGCCTGGACGATCTTCACGAACGCCTGGCCCGGCGTCAGGCTGCGCGACACCTCGGTGCCGACGGCGCGTTCCTTGATGCGATTGACGAAGTCTTTGACAACCGGCAGGGCGACGTCGGCTTCAAGCAGCGCCATACGCACTTCACGCAGTGTGTCCTTGATGTTGTCCTCGGTCAGCTTGGCCTTGCCAGTGACCTGGCGCAGCGTCTGCGAGAGACGATCTGTCAGATTTTCAAACATGCGTGATCCTTTGGGTTCGTGCTGAACCCCGATTGATGCGGCCCGGCCCGTAGCGGCCGTTCAGTCGGCTGCCGAAATCGCGACGCCTGCTCTTTACAGCATCGCTATTGATAATAGTGACGCTATAAAAGCGGCTGAAACAGCGATCGGCAAGCCTGTGGCTTGAGCAGGTCGCGGATTATAGCGAAGACTCCGGCGCACGGACACCACGGCGTCTGCTTCTGTAGTCTTTCGTGAAATGCGCGTTTTATGCCAAACTCACCGGCTTTCGGGCATGCCCAACAGGATCTATGTTCCCTTTGTCACCGAGTTTGCTCTTCAGCCTCGCCGCCGCTGTCTTCTACGCCGCTGCGACCGTCTACCAGGGTATGCGCCTGCGCCAGGGCCAGAAGGCCGACAAATGGCTGCTGTGCCTGATCGGCACCCTTGCCGTCGCCTGCCAGGCCAGTGCGCTTTTCGGCCAACTGGTGCGCCCTATCGGCCTGGGTCTGGACTTTTTCAGTGCCGCCAGCCTGATCGCTGTTTCAGTCATCATCGTGACCATGCTCGCGTGCATTCGCCTGCCGGTGGAAATCCTCCTGATTCTCCTCTTCCCACTGGGCCTGCTCACGACCCTGATGGCGCAGTTCGCGCCTTCCGGCACACTGCAGCCGATCATTGAAGAACACGGCATTATCAGCCACATCCTGTTGTCGATTCTCGCCTACGGGATGTTCACCATCGCGGTCTTCCAGTCCTTGCTCCTGTTGCTGCAGGATCATCAACTGAAAAACAAGCATCCCCTTGGCCTGATCAAAAGCTTCCCGCCGCTGCAAACCATGGAAAGCCTGCTCTTCGGTTTTCTCTGGGCCGGCTGGGTGTTGCTGTCGATGTCGCTGATTTCCGGCTGGTTGTTCGTCGAAAACCTCTTTGCCCAGCATCTGGTGCATAAAACCTTGCTGTCGATTCTCGCGTGGATCGTCTTCAGTGTGCTGCTCTGGGGCCGCCATCATCTGGGCTGGCGGGGTCACAAAGCGATTCGCTGGACACTGGGTGGATTTCTGCTGTTGATGCTGGCCTACTTCGGCAGCAAGCTCGTTCGTGAATACATTCTGCATATCTGACGAGCGCTGATCATGGACAACCTGCCGGTCGGCACAATGCTTACGCTCCTGGCCCTGCTGACGCTCTGGTCGGGGCTGTTCAGCGCGGTCGAGGCTGCGCACCACAATCTTCGGGCGATGCCGGTCAATCCCCGCTCCAACGAGCCACTGAAGCCGGTGCTCGCGTTCAACCTCAACAGCCTTATCCTCGGCAATACGCTGCTCAAAACGCTGATTACCGTCCTCGCCACTCTTCTTGCCATCGGGCACTGGTATTTCCACGGGCCGCTGATTGCCTGGCTGGGTGTTGCCAGCGTGCTGGTCGTGATAACCGAGTTCATCCCGCGAAAGCTGGCGGCGCGTCGCCCCGAATCCATTCTGCTGCTGGGCAACAACGTGCTGCGTATCCCGGTTCGGCTGTTGCAGCCGCTGACCTGGATCTACAAGAACATCGCCAAAACGCTGTTGCGCCCTTTTCTGTCAAAGCGTCGGCCTGACACCCACGATGACGAAGACGACACGCACCCGACGGTCTATCAGGACAACGAAAGCCAGTATGGCCGCGCCCATGTGATCTCCGGGATTTACGCGCTGGATCGCATGACTGTGAACGATATCCTCGTGCCGCGCAGCGAAGTCGACGGCATTAACCTCGACGACACCATTGAGGAGATCGTCGACAAGCTGATCATTTCCCGCCACACCCGTCTGCCCGTTTACCACAACGACATCAATCAGGTGGAAGGCGTGCTCAACACGCGGATGATCAGCCACCTGCTCCCGCGCAACGAGCTGACCAAAGAGGCGCTGCAGGCCGCCTGTTACGAACCGTACTTCGTACCAGAGAGCACGCCGCTGCAGATGCAGTTGCTCAACTTCCACAAGCAGCAGCGGCGCATGGGCGTGGTGGTCGATGAATACGGCGAGGTGCTGGGCATCGTCAGCCTTGAGGACATTCTTGAAGAGATCGTGGGCGAGTTCGAAAGCGAGCAAGCCCTCGATAACCCGCACATCCACCCGCAGCCTGACGGGCGGCTGGTGATCGACGGCGCGGCGTCGATTCGCGATCTGAATAAAAGCCTCGCCTGGCATCTGCCCTCCGATGGCCCTAAAACCCTCAACGGGCTGATCACCGAAGCGCTGGAGACAATCCCTAACAGCGCGGTCTGCCTGAAGATCGGGCCCTACCGCCTGGAAATCCTCGAGACCGAAGACAACCGCGTCAGCCGGGCGTTGGTGTGGTTGAACACCCGCACCAAAGACGTGATCTGAGAAGGCAGGCGGCGCCCTGAAACACTTGTTTCCGCGCCAATCCCCTTCCTATAATCGATCCGCTTACCCAGCCCCGCCGATCCGCGTGCTACCCGCACAATGCGCGATCCGGCCAGTCACACAGCCTGACCGCTCACGCGACACCCTGGCCTTCGCTCCCATCCCGAGCACGCCACGCGCCTTGCCCGCATCCGGGCTAGTCTGTTCAGCGCTGGACCAAAAAAACAATTAACGATTGCCGCAGCGCGCGTACGAATCTTCGTTTCCCGCTGACAGGCGATACGACTGCCAGGGATTTCCCATGACCACGACTTCTGCCTGTCCAACCCGTGACGAGAGCGAGGCCCGCCCCGCCAACTCTGCGGCCCGCGTCGCCACGGCCAGCTTCATCGGTACCGCCATCGAGTTCTATGATTTCTACGTGTACGCCACCGCCGCCGCGCTGGTGATCGGGCCGGTGTTCTTCCCACAAACGTCCAGTACCGCACAGATGCTCTCGGCGTTTCTGACATTCGGGATCGCCTTTCTCGCACGTCCGTTGGGCTCGGCGCTGTTCGGTCACTTCGGTGACCGTGTCGGCCGCAAATCGACATTGGTGGCCTCGCTACTGCTCATGGGCGTCTGCACCACGCTGATTGGCGTACTGCCGGGTTACGACGCCATCGGGTCGTGGGCGCCGATCCTGCTCTGCGTACTGCGCTTCGGCCAAGGCCTTGGACTGGGCGGCGAATGGGGCGGGGCCGCATTACTGGCGACCGAGAACGCCCCCAAGGGCAAACGGGCGTGGTTCGGCATGTTCCCGCAGCTGGGCCCATCGATCGGCTTCCTCGCGGCAAACGGGCTGTTTCTGACCCTGGCGATGACGCTGGATGACGAGCAATTCCGCTCCTGGGGCTGGCGCGTGCCGTTTCTGCTCAGCGCCGTGCTGGTGATCATTGGCTTGTATGTGCGCCTGAAGCTTGAGGAAACGCCTGTTTTCGCCAAGGCCATCGCCCGCCATGAGCGTGTGAAATTGCCGATTGCCGAGCTGTTCGGTCAATACTGGAAACCGATGCTGCTGGGCGCGGCGTCGATGGTGGTGTGCTACGCGCTGTTCTATATCTCCACCGTCTTCTCGCTGAGCTATGGCGTAAAAACCCTGGGTTACAGCCGCGAGTCGTTCCTCGCGATGCTGTGTTTTGCGGTGCTGTTCATGGCCCTGGCGACACCGCTTTCCGCGTTGGCAAGTGATCGATTTGGTCGCAAGCCGGTGCTGGTCATCGGCGGCGTGCTGGCGATCCTGTCGGGCTTCCTGATGGAGCCCTTGCTGACCCACGGCACGACCTGGGCGGTGACGCTGTTCCTGTCGATCGAGCTGTTCCTGATGGGCGTCACCTTTGCGCCGATGGGGGCGATGTTGCCGGAGCTTTTTCCGACGCGTGTGCGGTATACCGGCGCGTCGGCGGCCTACAACATCGGAGGTATCGTCGGTGCCTCGGTCGCGCCTTTCTTCGCGCAGAAGCTGGTGGAAATGGGTGGCCTGAGCTGGGTCGGTGGGTATGTCTCGGCGGCGGCACTGATCAGCGTGATCGCCGTGCTGTGCCTGAAAGAAACCCGGCACGCGGACCTGGATACGATTGCCTGAGCAAACCGGACATCGACGGTGCGTGATCGCGAAACAAAAACGGCGCCCCTGAAGGCGCCGTTTCTTATTCAGCGTGACGCTTACAACTGAACCTTCACCGCCATCGACGCGCGAGTGGCCTTGCGACGGGCAGCTTCGATCGACTCGTCGCGCGCCAGGGCAACGCCCATGCGGCGCTGTCCATTGACCTCGGGCTTGCCGAACAGGCGCAGCGCGGTGTCCGGTTCGCTCAAGGCCTGCTCCAGGTTGGCGAACGCCGTCTGGGTCGACTGGCCTTCTACCAGAATCACCGCCGACGCCGATGGCCCGAACTGGCGAATCAACGGAATCGGCAGACCGAGAATGGCGCGGGCGTGCAGGGCGAACTGCGACAGGTCCTGAGAGATCAGCGTGACCAGACCGGTGTCGTGGGGGCGTGGCGAGACTTCACTGAACCAGACCTGATCGCCCTTGATGAACAACTCGACGCCGAACAGACCGCGGCCACCCAGCGCCTCGGTCACCGCTTTGGCGACGCGCTCGGACTCGGCCAATGCCACCGGGCTCATGGCCTGGGGCTGCCACGATTCCTGATAATCGCCCTTCTCCTGACGATGGCCAACCGGCGCACAAAAGGTCGTGCCGCCGACGTGACGCACGGTCAGCAAAGTGATTTCGTAATCGAAATCAATGAAACCTTCGATGATCACCCGACCTTTGCCGGCACGACCGCCTTCCTGGGCATAATCCCAGGCCTTCTGGATATCCGCGTCGGTTTTCAGCAGGCTCTGGCCTTTGCCCGACGAGCTCATCACCGGCTTGACCACGCACGGGAAGCCGAGGTCTTCGACGGCTTTTTTGTAGTCCTCGAAGGTGTCGGCGAAGTGGTAGGGCGAGGTCGGCAGGTCCAGTTCTTCAGCGGCCAGACGACGAATACCTTCGCGGTTCATGGTCAACTGCGCGGCACGGGCCGTCGGAATGACCGTGAAGCCTTCGGACTCCAGTTCCACCAGGGTCGCGGTGGCAATGGCTTCGATTTCCGGGACGATGTAATGGGGCTTCTCGGACTCGATGACCGCACGCAAGGCGGCGCCGTCGAGCATATTGATCACGTGGCTGCGGTGCGCGACCTGCATCGCCGGAGCGTTGGCGTAACGGTCGACGGCAATCACTTCAACGCCAAGGCGTTGCAGCTCGATCACCACTTCCTTGCCAAGCTCGCCGCAACCGCAGAGCAAAACGCGGGTCGCGGTCGGCGACAGTGGAGTTCCGATTTGAGTCATCTCAGGTCCTCGTGGAGCAGGTCGAGGGTCGCTCGGCGTGTGCAAGCAACCGCAGGTAGAAAGGCGCGCAATTTAACATGAAGGCCGGGAAATGGGATGCAGCGGCGCGGGCTTGATTCACCGCCGAGGGCTGTTGCCACTGACTTGAAACATCATCCCGCCGGCCCTCGCCCTTTCATCACAGGCGATCAAGACAGCGCGGCGTTGCTGATTGTCCATTCGGCTCCAGCCGGTGATCTCAGCCACGGTGCGCTGGCAACCCGTGCAGATGTCGGCGTCGTCCAGTGCGCAAATGCTCACACAGGGCGAGCGGACCGGCTTTTCATGGATCGGCGCTTCATCGACGGGTGCTGCATGGATGGGGGGTTTGGCGCTGGACATCAATCTTCCTGTGGGGCCAGGTCACGCGCGTAGCGTTGGGCGTTCTGGACGTAGTGGGCGGCGCTGGCGTCAAGCATCTGCTTCTGGGCATCTGTCAGCTCGCGGACGATTTTGCCGGGCGAACCCATGACCAGCGAACCGTCAGGGATGACTTTGCCTTCGCCGATCAGCGAATTCGCGCCGATGATGCAATGTTTGCCAATCTGCGCGCCGTTCAGGATGACTGAGTTGATGCCGATGAGCGTGCCGTCACCCACGCTGCAACCATGCAGCATCGCGTTGTGCCCGATGGTGACATTGCGGCCAATGGTCAGCGGCGACCCCATGTCGGTGTGCATCACCGTGCCGTCCTGCACGTTGCTGTTCTCGCCGATGTCGATCAGCTCGTTGTCGCCACGCAACACAGCGCCAAACCAGACGCTGGCATTGGCCTGCAAACGCACATTGCCGATGACGGTGGCTGTCGGCGCGATCCAGCTGCTGGCGTGCGCATCGACGCGGGCGTCGCCCAGACGGTATTTCATGGTTTGCTCCTCATGGCTCAGTCCTCATGCTCGGGCGGCGGCTGCGGGTCAGGATTTCAGCGTGTGGATGATCGATCGTTTGGGCGGCTCGTTAAGGTCGATGCCGCTGTCGAAAAGCAGGTTCATCAGTTCGACGATCATGATCGCGGTCAGGCCCCAGATCTTGTACTCCCCAAAGCGATAACTCGGCACGTACCAGCTGCGCCCTTCATAGTCGATGCGATGGGTGTGTTCGCGCGCATCCTGACGGAAGAAGTCCAGTGGCACGCTGAACACGGCCGCGATTTCGCCATCGTTGGGTGTGTATTCGACGAAATCAGGAATAACGCCGACATAGGGCGTCACCCTTATACCGTGTTTGGAGATCAACGGACTCAGGGGACCGACCACTTCGACGAGACCAGGCGGCAAACCGATCTCCTCCTGGGCTTCGCGCAGCGCCGTGAAGATCAGGTCCGGGTCTTCCGGATCACGCCGCCCGCCCGGGAAGGCCACCTCGCCGCCGTGGGTCGACAGGCCACTGGCGCGCAGCGTCAGCACCAGTTCAGGTTCTGCGTTGCGGGTAATGGGTAGAAGCACGGCGGCCTCGGGGAAGCGCGCGTCCGTTTCCAGCATCACCGGCGTGTAGCTGCTCATACGGTGAAGTAGCTCATCCAGCATGGGAATTCTCGATCGGTTGCCTGCCCGGCATCATGCACCAAAGCGACGACGCGCCCAAGTCTTGTAGGACAACCCCGCGCGCGCAAGACGCCTCTTGCCGTCCACCCGCGCTACAGCTCAAGATAGCCGCTGCCAACAGGAACCCGATTCGATCATGAAATTCTGCAGCAACTGCGGCAAACAGGTCATCCAGCGTATTCCCGAGGGCGACAGCCGCCTGCGTTACGTGTGTGAACATTGCGACACCATTCACTACCAGAACCCCAACATCGTGGCCGGCGTCGTGCCGGTGTGGGGCGAAAAGGTGTTGCTGTGCCGTCGAGCCATCGAGCCACGAATGGGCTACTGGACGCTGCCCGCAGGGTTCATGGAAAACGGCGAAAGCGTCGAGCAGGCCGCCCGCCGGGAAACCCTTGAAGAGGCGTGTGCAGAGGTCGAGGACCTGCAGCTGTATTCGATGATCGACGTGCCGCACATCAATCAGGTGCATATCTTCTACCGCTCGAATCTGGTCAAACCGGAGTACGCTGCCGGTATCGAAAGCCTTGAAGTGAAGTTGTTCGACGAAGCGGATATCCCGTGGTCGGAGCTGGCGTTCAATACGGTCAGGCGAACCCTGGAGTGTTTTTTCCGCGACCGGCGGCATCAAGATTTCCAGGTACGCACCGATTGTCTGTCTGTCACACCGCCGCTCAAGACCCTTTGATCGAAACGATGATGCGCGATTGCCGCGCAGGCTTCAGGGATACCCTTTTCATGCGTTGGTTGCTTGCCGTTTTATGCCTGTCGGTGGTGCCGCTGTCCCAGGCTGCGTTCACTCAGACCATCGTGCCCAAAGGCAGCGAACAGAAGTTCGTTGGCGGGAAGGTCGTCGACACCCAGAACATCGCGGACCGCACCATCGATAAGGTGCTGGTCCTCAAATCCGCACATCAGTTGCAGCTGATCAGCCGTGGCGAGGCGCTGAAGACCTACCGGATATCACTGGGCAAGGCGCCCAACGGACCCAAGCTGCAGGAAGGCGACCAGCGCACGCCGGAGGGTTTCTACTGGCTCGATTGGCGCAAGACCAGCGACGCCTACAACCTGTCGATGCACATTTCCTACCCCAACATTTCCGATGCCGCACGCGCCCGCCGCGAAGGCGTGAAACCGGGCAGCATGATCATGATTCACGGCACGCCGATCAACGACGATTACCCGGAGTGGTATTTCCACACGCTTGACTGGACGAACGGCTGCATTGCCATGCGCAACAGCGACATTCGCGAGGTGTGGGATCTGGTGAAGGACGGCACGATGATAGAGATTCGGCCGTAAGATTTTGCGGGGGTGATGCAGATCGCTCCAATCTCGAGCCATGCTGCAGGGAAGCTAGATATCTTCCAGCTTCCAGACATCGTAAGCCGGTACTTCATAGGGATGACTGTTCTTCAGCGCAGCAACCGCCTGCCTGATCAGCTCATCTGACACGACAAGCTCGACCTTCCATTCCTGAACCTGCTCGACCTCGCCTGCCTGCCCGATGAACGGCTGACTGCCGTCCAGCGGACGAAACTGGCCTTGCCCGAGCACCTGCCATGAGCAGCAGTCATACGCGCCGATTCGCCCCGCACCGGCGGCGAACAACGCGTTTTTGACCTGCTCCACATGGCTCGGTGGCACAAAGAAGGCCAGCTTGTACATCAGCTATCAGTCCACCCAAACGCGCGCATTGCGGAACATGCGCATCCACGCGCCATCCTCTTCCCACTCATCCGGGCGCCACGAGTTGGTCACGGCGCGGAACACGCGCTCGGGGTGCGGCATCATGATCGTCACGCGACCGTCGAGGGTGGTGAGACCCGCGATACCACGGGGCGAACCGTTCGGGTTGGCCGGATAGGTTTCGGTGACCTTGCCGTGGTTGTCGACGAAACGCACGGCAACAGTGCCGGACAGATCGGTTTCAATCAGCAACTCAGGGGTCTTGAACTCAGCGTGACCTTCACCGTGGGCAATGGCGATCGGCATGTGCGAGCCGGCCATGCCTTGCAGGAAGATCGACGCCGACTTCTGGATTTCGACCATCGCCACGCGCGCTTCAAACTGCTCCGAGCGGTTGCGCACAAAGTGCGGCCAGAACTCGCTGCCCGGGATCAGCTCGCTCAGGTTGGACATCATCTGGCAACCGTTGCAAACGCCCAGCGCGAAGCTGTCGCTGCGGGCGAAGAAGCCCTGGAACGCATCCCGTGCACGGCTGTTGAACAACGCCGACTTGGCCCAGCCTTCGCCGGCACCCAGCACGTCGCCGTAGGAGAAACCACCGCACGCCACCAGACCTTTGAAGTCGTTGAGGTCGACGCGACCGGCGAGGATGTCGCTCATGTGCACGTCAACCGAGGCGAAGCCGGCTCGGTCAAACGCAGCCGCCATTTCAACCTGACCGTTGACGCCCTGCTCACGCAGCACCGCCACTTGTGGGCGCACGCCCTTCTTGATGTAAGGCGCAGCGATGTCGTCGTTGACGTCGTAGCCCAGCTTCACGTTCAGGCCCGGGTTGTCTTCTTCCAGCAGCGCATCGAATTCCTGATCGGCGCAATCGGCGTTATCACGCAGGCGCTGGATCTGATAGCTGGTTTCGCTCCACTGACGCTGCAGCAGGCGACGATCGCCTTTGAACACGGTGTCGCCGCTCAGGCTGATGATGACATCGCTGTTGTTGATCGGCTTGCCGATCACCGCAACGCAATCTTCGCCCAGGCCGGCAGCGCTGAACTGTGCGAGCACGAGCGGCGTGGCGTCCTGGCGAACCTGGATCACCGCACCCAGCTCTTCGTTGAAGAGAATGGCTGCGACTTTTTCGCGCTTGGCAGTCAGCGTGTCGAGTTCGAGGTTCAGGCCACAATGGCCTGCGAACGCCATTTCAAGCACGGTCGCCATCAAGCCCCCGTCGGAACGGTCGTGATAGGCCAGCAGGTGGTCGTCGGCGTTCAGGCCCTGGATCACGGCGAAGAAAGCTTTCAGGTCTTCAGCGTCATCGACGTCCGGCGCAACGCTGCCGAGCTTGCCGTGGGTCTGGGCGAGAATCGACGCGCCCATGCGGTTCTGGCCACGGCCCAGGTCGATCAGGATCAGATCGGTCAGGCCCTTGTCCATGCGCAGTTGCGGGGTCAAAGTCTTGCGAATGTCGGTGACCGGCGCGAAACCGGTCACGATCAGCGACAGCGGCGAGGTCACGGTTTTCTCGGTGCCCTCATCGCTCCAGCGGGTCTTCATGGACATTGAGTCCTTGCCCACCGGAATGGTAATGCCCAGCTCGGGGCACAGCTCCATGCCCACGGCTTTCACGGTGTCGTACAGACGCGCGTCTTCGCCCGGGTGGCCGGCAGCGGACATCCAGTTGGCGGACAGCTTGATGTCGGAAAGCTTGCCGATGCTCGACGCTGCGATATTGGTCAGGGTCTCGCCAATCGCCATGCGGCCGGAAGCCGGAGCGTCCAGCAACGCCAGCGGAGTGCGCTCGCCCATCGCCATGGCTTCGCCGGTGTACACATCAAAACTGGTTGCCGTGACGGCGACGTCCGCCACCGGCACTTGCCACGGGCCAACCATTTGGTCGCGATTGACCATACCGGTGATGCTGCGGTCGCCAATGGTAATAAGGAAGCTTTTGCTCGCCACGGCCGGGTGATGCAGCACGCGCTGCACGCTTTCTTCGATGTCGAGGGTGCCCGGATCGAAGTCGTCGCCCAGCTCTGTTTCACGCTCGGCCGACCGGTGCATGCGCGGGGCCTTGCCCAGCAGCACTTCCAGCGGCATGTCGACAGGGCTGTTGCCGAAGTGACTGTCGGTGACGGTCAGTTGCGGCTCTTCAGTCGCCTCACCTACGACCGCAAACGGGCAACGCTCACGTTCGCAGATCGCTTTGAACCGTTCGAAGTCAGGGGCGCTGACGGCCAGGACGTAACGTTCCTGGGACTCGTTGCTCCAGATTTCCAGCGGGGCCATGCCCGGCTCGTCGTTCGGCACGTTGCGCAGCTCGAAGCGGCCACCGCGACCGCCGTCGTTCACCAGTTCCGGGAAAGCGTTGGACAGACCGCCCGCGCCGACGTCATGGATGAACGCGATAGGGTTGGCGTCGCCCAGCTGCCAGCAGCGGTCGATGACCTCCTGGCAACGGCGTTCCATTTCCGGGTTTTCACGCTGCACCGAGGCAAAATCCAGGTCAGCCGAGCTGGTGCCCGTCGCCATGGAAGAAGCCGCGCCGCCGCCCAGACCGATCAGCATCGCCGGGCCGCCGAGCACGATCAGCTTGGCGCCAACGGTGATTTCGGCTTTCTGCACGTGCTCTTCGCGGATGTTGCCCATGCCGCCAGCGAGCATGATCGGCTTGTGGTAGCCGCGAACTTCATCGCCGTGTGGCGTGCTGATCGACTGCTCGAAGGTACGGAAATAACCGGTCAGCGCCGGGCGACCGAACTCATTGTTGAACGCCGCGCCACCCAGCGGGCCTTCGATCATGATGTCCAGCGGCGTCACGATGCGCTCGGGTTTGCCATACGGCTTTTCCCAAGGCTGCTCGAAACCCGGAATGTTCAGGTTGGACACCGTAAAACCGGTGAGGCCGGCTTTCGGCTTGGCACCACGGCCGGTCGCGCCCTCGTCGCGGATCTCGCCGCCGGAACCGGTGGCTGCGCCCGGAAACGGAGCGATCGCCGTCGGGTGGTTGTGGGTTTCGACCTTCATCAGAATGTGCACCGGCTCCTGAACAGCACCATACTCGCGGCTTTCAGGATTCGGGAAGAAGCGGCCGGCCACGCTGCCGACGATCACCGAGGCGTTGTCCTTATAAGCGGACAGCACGCCTTCGTTGTGCATCTGGTAGGTGTTCTTGATCATGCCGAACAGGCTTTTTTCCTGGCTCTGGCCGTCGATATCCCAACTGGCGTTGAAGATCTTGTGACGGCAGTGCTCGGAGTTGGCCTGCGCGAACATCATCAATTCGATGTCGTGGGGGTTGCGCTTGAGCCCGGTGAACGCGTTCACCAGGTAATCGATTTCGTCTTCGGCCAGGGCCAGACCCAGTTCGACGTTGGCTTTTTCCAGGGCCGCGCGGCCGCCACCCAGTACGTCGATGGCGATCAGCGGCTTGGGCTCAGCGTGGCTGAACAGACTGGCGGCCTCTTCCAGCGCGCCCAGTACGATCTGGGTCATGCGGTCGTGTAGCGCGTCGGCGATCAGCTGTGCGTCGGCGTCGCTGAACTGGCCTTCTACATAAAAGGCAATGCCGCGCTCAAGGCGCTGGATCTTGGTCAGGCTGCAATTGCGCGCGATGTCGGTGGCCTTGCTCGACCATGGCGAAATGGTGCCGAAACGCGGGAGGACCAGGAACAGGCGGCCCGCAGGCTCCTGAACCGGTACGCTCGGGCCGTATTTCAGCAGGCGGGCAAGCACTTGCTGCTCGTCTTCGGTCAGGACGCCATTGACCTCAGCGAAGTGGGCGAATTCAGCGTACAGGCCACTGACAGCCGGAACTTTATCGTTCAGCTGCGCAAGTAATTTCTTGTGGCGGAAGGCGGAAAGGGCGGGAGCACCACGCAGGATCAACATCGTCGGGACAGCCTCGGGAAGGGGTGTGCTTTGAGGCCGTGCATTCTAGCCTAATCAGTCTGCGTCGGCACCCGAAACCACGGCATGGGATGCACCCGAATGTCGGCTCCGGGCGCTTGCCTGCGCCGGAAGGTAAAAATTCCTCGGCTCTATCAGACGGGACCCGCGCTGTCGAGATATGGCGGTATGGCTCCTTTGCGTATACTGCACCGATGTTTTCCCTATCAGATTTCCGCCCACGCTGTGCCAAGTGGCTCATCGCAACCGGAATCTTCCTGCTGCTCGGCGCGTGTGTGGAGAAACCCAACACGCTGGAACGAGTCAAGGAGGATGGCGTTCTGCGCGTCGTCACCCGCAACAGCCCGGCGACCTATTTTCAGGACCGCAACGGTGAAACCGGTTTCGAGTACGAACTGGTGAAGCGTTTCGCCGATGATCTGGGCGTTGAACTGAAAATCGAAGCCGCCGACAACCTCGACGACCTGTTCGATCAGATGGGCAAACCCGGCGGCCCGGTGCTGGCGGCCGCGGGCCTGGTCAGCAGCGAAAACCGCGCGAAGCAGGTAAGGTTTTCCCATTCCTATCTTGAAGTCACCCCGCAGGTCATTTACCGCAACGGCCAGTCGCGTCCCACCGACCCGGGCGATCTGGTCGGCAAGCGCATCCTCGTGCTTAAAGGCAGCAGCCACGCCGAGCAGCTGGCAGCGCTGAAGGTCAAGTACCCCGGCATTAACTATGAAGAGTCCGATCAGGTCGAAGTCGTCGACCTGCTGCGCATGGTGGATGAGGGACAAATCGACCTGACCCTGGTGGATTCCAACGAACTGGCGATGAATCAAGTGTATTTCCCCAACGTACGCGTCGGCTTCGACCTCGGCGATGGCCGCGATCAGCGTTGGGCCGTGGCGTTGGGCGATGACAACAGCCTGCTCAACGAGATCAACGCCTATCTCGACAAGATGCAGAAGAACGGCATGCTGCAGCGACTCAAAGACCGCTATTACGGGCATGTCGACGTGCTCGGTTACGTCGGCGCCTACACCTTCGCTCAGCATTTGCAGGAACGCCTGCCCAAGTACGAGAAGCACTTCCAGACCGCCGCCAAGGCTGAACAGGTTGACTGGCGCCTGCTGGCGGCGATCGGTTATCAGGAATCCTTGTGGCAGCCGGGCGTGACCTCGAAGACCGGCGTGCGCGGCTTGATGATGCTGACACAGAGCACGGCCCAGGCGATGGGCGTGTCCAATCGGCTCGACGCAAAACAGAGTATTCAGGGCGGCGCCAAGTATTTCGCCTACGTCAAGGAACAGCTCGACGACTCGATTCAGGAGCCGGATCGCACTTGGCTGGCGCTGGCGTCCTACAACATCGGCAGCGGCCACCTGGATGACGCGCGCAAGCTGGCGGAAACCGAAGGGCTTAACCCGAACAAATGGCTGGACGTGAAGAAGATGCTGCCGCGTCTGTCGCAGAAAAAATGGTACAGCAAGACCCGCTACGGCTATGCCCGAGGCGGCGAACCGGTCAGCTTCGTCGCCAACATCCGCCGTTATTACGACATCCTCACGTGGGTGACGCAGCCGCAGATGGAAGGCGGCCAGGTCGCGGAAGGCTCGTTGCATGTGCCCGGCGTGGACAAGACCAAGCCGTCTGAGGAGAAAGCGCCGCTCTAGTCAGCGCCAGAACCGCTCGCCATCGCACTGAACTAGCCCTTCGCCCGCCTCATCCTGAAAAACTCACTCAGCATCTTCCCGCACTCCTCCCCCAGCACCCCGCCTTCAAACAGCACGCGATGATTCAGGAAAGGCTGCGTGAAGAACTGCCCCTGACTCTGCACCACCCCCGCTTTCGGCTCGGTTGCGCCATACACCACGCGGGTGATGCGCGAGTGGACGATCAAACCCGCGCACATGCTGCAGGGTTCCAAGGTCACGTACAGCGTGCTGCCCGGCAGGCGGTAATTACTCAGTGACTGCGCCGCCGCACGAATGGCGACCATCTCCGCGTGGGCACTGGGATCGCTGCCGCTGATGGGGCAATTGAAGCCGCGGCCCACGATTTCACCGTCCTGCACCACCACCGCGCCGACCGGCACCTCGCCGAGCAACGCACCTTCGGCGGCCAGTGCCAGCGCTTCGCGCATGAAGTGCTGATCGCGACTGCGATCGATGATGGGGGGCTGACGCATTACGAAACCTCGATAGCGGCCATGAGACCGGTTTCCATGTGGTCGATCACATGGCAGTGAAACATCCACACGCCGGGATTATCCGCGACCAGGGCGACGCGCGCGCGCTCGTTGCGCCCCAGCAGATAGGTGTCCGTGAAGTACGGAACCACCTTCTTTCGATTGGAAGCGATGACCTTGAAGCTCATGCCGTGCAAGTGAATGGGATGCTGATACTGCGTCATGTTCTTCAGCTCAAAGATGTAACTCTTGCCTCGTCCGAGCTTGGCGATTGGCCGGTCCGCGCAGGTCTTGTCGGTAATGTCCCAGGCCTGGCCATTGATCTGCCACAAGCTAGGCGGTTTGCCGTTGTCGACATTCACCGATACCGAACCAACCCACTCGAAATTGAAATTGAGCTTCTCGGCGTTGGCCAGATCCGGCTCGGCGACCGGGTTCGCCGGCAGCTCAGGTGGCCATTCACCCGCCGCATCGTTGTTGGCGACCGAGCGGAATGTGCCCAGCCGCACCGGGCCGTTGCGCAGGGAGATTTCTTCACCGGCGGCAGGCGCCTTGATCGCCAGACAGATGCGCATGCCCGGCCCCAGCCAGTAATCCTTGCCCAGCGCGCGCGGTTTGACCGGGTTGCCGTCCAGGGCGTAGATCATCGCCTCCGCGCCCGGCAGATTCAGGCGATAGGTCACCGTGTTGTCGAGATTGAGAATGCGCACCCGGGTGATTTGCCCGGCAGGCAGCTCGACGACGCCTTGTGGCACGCCATTGATCGTCGACAGGCGCCCGGCCGTGCCCTCGCGTGCGGCTTCGCGGATGACGCTGAAGTCGGTGAAAGCGCCCTCCTCGTCCACATGCCAGCTCTTCAGGCTGACCACGCGTTCGTGGGTAAACCCCGTCGGCTCGCGCTCCTCGACGATCAGCGGCCCCACCAGCCCGCGCCCCAGCTCTTCGCTGCTGCTGACATGGGGGTGATACCAATAGCTGCCGGCGTCCGGCACTCGGAATTTATAGTCGAAGTACTCGCCCGGCTTGACCGGCAATTGCGAGACGTAAGGCACGCCGTCCATCTCCAGGGGCAGCCTGATGCCGTGCCAATGAATGGTGGTTTCAACGGGCAGATGATTGATGAAGCGCACCCGTAGCCACTCGCCCTGCCTGACGCGTAGCTCAGTGCCCGGTGCCGAACCGCCGAATGCCCAGGCGGGCGTCTGGTGCCCGGCCACCAGTTCAACGTCGAGCGGCGCGGCGATCAGTTCGTAATCATGCCCTTCCCCCGGCCCGCGCTTGCCCAGCCAATACCTTGAGGCGCCGCCCGCCCCAAGCCCGACCACGGCAAGACCGGCCAGACCTCCGAGTATCTGTCGACGGGTAAAAGACATGTACGAAAAAACCTCAAACGACGGGTCGCATCCGTGAGCGATGCGAGGGGCGGACACGATACACCTGCCCTTACAGAAATTTAAGGAGACCGCGTACGCAATACATATTTAGTGCCAAATGAATCGGCGATCACGCCAAGCTTGTCTTCCCGTTCATCAAGGAAGACGAATATGACCGTTGCACCCGCCCACCCGCCCGCCGCATCCCCGAGCCACGCCCGAACCGCCCTCATCTGCATGAGTGAGCGTCTGGTCGAGGCCTGCCCGGACATGCGCGAAATGGCCCGCAGCATCGCTCGAGAAATTCTCTTGCGCCAGACCGGTCACGACGCCGAGCCAGATACGGTTTACTGGCACCGCTTCCACACGGCGGTCAGCAGTCCACGATCATTCAATGGCTGGCAGCACCGCGATGCGCCCTGGCAATCGATGACCCTTCCGCAGTTGGTCATGCACCGTTTCAACCCCCGTGATCAGGACAATCCCGACACCCTGCAGATGCTCAGCGGCTTCTATACCGCAGGCGCCGATGCCGACGCATTCGACGAGCGTAACGAGATCAGGATGCTGCCCGCGCAGGTCATGAGCGACTTCTGGGCCGTGGATTTCAAGTCCCGCTATCAAGCGAAGTTGAAGACGTTCTGGCGCGACTTCGCTGATGATTTTCGCACCCTGGCCAAGACCAACTTCATCGCCAGCGCCTTTGAAGACCATCAAGCGGGCTGGCTCAGCGAAGAGGATCTGCGAAGCGTCTTACGTGCGGCGAACGTAGAACCGTCCGAGGCACCGAGCCTGCAAACCCTGCGAGCCTGCGCTCCGGCCAGTGCTGATGCGAAAGTCTGGACCTTCGACGTGATCGGCTACGAGGCCAGCGATATCCTGCGCATCGTGACCGCGGGCGGCCGGCAGATTCTCTACACCCCCGGCGAAGTGCAGGCGTTTCATGCCTTCGCCACGCCCGAAGACCTGCATGGGTGGCTGCTGTCGCAAAACAACCGCCCGGAGCGGCGCGCACATTTCATGGGCCACTTCCCGTTGTCAGCCCACGGCGAGGCTGACGACAACATCGGGTTGTTTCACGGCCTGGACGTGCTTTACACCACATGGGGCGCAGCGAATCCCGGCGTGATCAATCAACACAGCCAGCACGTGTCGGGCGACCCGTTCACTCATCTGCGCGACTCGATCCGCACGCGGATGTTTGCCGACGCTGACCTGGCACTGCATTCCAACGGCGACCTGCGCAAGCAGATGTGGATCGGCTATCTGCGGTCGTTCTCGCAACTGTCCGGCGCGCTGGCGGCGATTGACTGGCCGATTGCGCTGGCAGCCGTGGGTGCCGGCCTCGCCGACATGGGCCTCAACATTGATCAGGCTGTGAACGGCGCGAGCACGGCGGAGCGCAAGGCGGGGGTCATCGGCGCCGTGACGGCCAGCATCGACGTCTTGTTCAACAGCACCTTTCTTATCGGCGGAGAGGCGATGCCGGACGGCGAGTTGCTGCAGCCTGAACCCGAGGGACAGTCAGTACCCGAAGTCGATGGGCCTACTGATGGGTTCGTTGAAACGCCGGGCTTCGAACCCGAATCCGTTTACACCTTTGAACGCAACGATAAGCTGGCCTCCTTCGAGACCAATATGCTGCTGGATGCCTTCGAGCCCATACGTGAAGAGGGCAGGATGAACGGCATCTACCTGACCGATCAGGGCGAAACCTTCATCGAGATCGATGGCTTCGCCTACGCCGTTCGCTACATTAACGAGCTGAAATGCTGGGCCATCACCGCCCCGACAAACCCCTACTCGTTTTACCGAAACATGCCTGTGCGCCTTAACGCTGCTGGCACCTGGGAGCCCGTCACCTCCTTGAACCTGTCAGGCGGCGGAAAGGTGCTCGGCAAGATGGGTCCCGGTCGTGGGGTCGGCGTTTCTCCCCAGACGACCACCCTCCCCAGCCCATACGAAGTGCCAGCGGCGCTGAGGACTGATGTCATGGATGGCGCGCAATATGGCGGCCGCTTTGTCGACGATCGCTATCACAGCGCCGATTTTGACAAACCCGATCCCTACGACGATTTCAAGCGCATCCGTCGCAATCTCCGCGATGACGCCAACGCATTCTTCAACACGCTCGAACTGCCGAGGCGTCCAGCGATGCCAGAGCTGCCTGCCAACGCACCGCTCAAAAGTGTTCTCAAGACGATATTCAAACGCTCATCGGGCCTAATCATCGGCGAGAGTCATGCGGGGATCGGCAGCAAACAGTTTTTGATCGAACAGATGCCGCTGCTCACCAAGCTCAAGGTGAAAACCCTGTATATGGAGCACCTGCTGACCGACTTTCACCAAGCGGATCTGGACGCCTTTTCGAAGTCCGGCGAGTTGTCACCAACGCTTGAGGCTTACGTCGAGTCCCTGGACAAGGGCCACAGGACCGACCCCACAGGCAAGTACACCTTCATGACGGTATTGAAAGCAGCGCGAGAAAACCGCGTCCGCGTCCGGGCTATCGACTGCATGGCCAGCTATCGCATCGGCCGAATCGAAGGCGCGGATCACACGCTGCGACAGAAAATGATGAATTACTACGCCAAGGGCGTTATCGACGCAGATCAGTCGGTGCAGATCGGTGGTAACTGGGTGGCACTGGTGGGTAATTCCCACGCCAATACGTATCAGGGCGTCCCCGGTCTCGCGGAACTGGAAGGTGCTGTAGGGCTGCGCATTGAAGACGTTCGTGCGGATGATTCGGCGGGAATAACGCCGGACCCCGGCGTTGAAACGACCGACACGGTGGGCCGTCGTGCGGGACGGGTACAAAGCGATCTGCGGCTGCAGGTTCTTGTCGACGCGCCCCGGATTGAGATCAGCCTGGAGAACAAACTGCCTCGAGCGGGCATGTTCACCCTCGATGAAAGTGATGGTCAACTGAGCATCGTCCACCGCAGCAACGAAGGCATTGCGGTTCGTACCGAGATCAAGCGAGAGGGCAAGCGCGTCTATATCGATCGGCCTAAATGGCAGCGAGTGAGCGGACGTCGGTTTGAGACGCTGGCGGATTTGACGTCGGCGCTGGAGCTGATGGGGATGACGTTGGTGCGGTGAGGCTTTGACGCTTGAATGCAAAAAAGCCGGGGGATGCGTTGATGCCCCCCCGGCCTTTAGGCTACGACGTTATAAAGCGTTCAGATCAGAAGTTGATCATTCCCACTCAATCGTCGCAGGCGGCTTGCTCGACACGTCATACGTCACGCGCGAAATACCTTCGATCTCATTGATGATCCGGCCACTGACCGTTTCCAGCAACTCGTAAGGCAGGTGTGCCCAACGTGCGGTCATGAAGTCGATGGTTTCTACGGCGCGCAGGGCGACGACCCAGGCGTAACGACGACCGTCGCCGACCACGCCAACCGATTTCACCGGCTGGAACACAACGAATGCCTGGCTGACCTTGTGGTACCAGTCGGCTTTGCGCAGTTCTTCGATAAAGATGTGGTCGGCGCGACGCAGCAGGTCGGCGTATTCCTTCTTCACTTCACCGAGGATGCGCACGCCCAGGCCCGGGCCCGGGAATGGGTGGCGGTAGACCATGTCGTACGGCAGGCCGAGTTCGAGGCCCAGGCGACGGACTTCGTCCTTGAACAGTTCGCGCAGTGGCTCGACCAGTTTCAGGTTCATCTCTTCCGGCAGGCCGCCCACGTTGTGGTGCGACTTGATGACGTGGGCCTTGCCGCTTTTGGCGCCAGCGGACTCGATCACGTCAGGGTAGATGGTGCCCTGGGCCAGGAACTTGATGTTGTCGAGCTTGGTCGACTCGGCGTCGAACACGTCGATGAAGGTGCGCCCGATGATCTTGCGCTTCTTCTCTGGATCGCTCTCGCCGGCCAGGTTGTTGAGGAACTGGTCTTCGGCGTTGGCGCGGATCACCTTCACGCCCATGTTCTCGGCGAACATGGCCATGACTTGCTCGCCTTCGTGCAGGCGCAGCAGGCCGTTGTCGACGAAGACGCAGGTCAGTTGGTCGCCGATGGCTTTGTGCAGCAGCGCTGCGACCACCGAGGAGTCAACACCGCCGGACAGGCCCAGCAGCACGTTGTCGGTACCCACTTGGGCGCGAACCTGAGCGATGGCGTCTTCAGCGATCTTCGACGGGGTCCACAATGCTTCGCAGCCGCAGATGTCGAGGATGAAGCGCGACAGGATGCGACCGCCCTGCTTGGTGTGGGTTACTTCCGGGTGGAACTGCACGCCGTAGTAACCGCGGGTGTCGTCGGCCATGCCGGCGATCGGGCAGCTAGGGGTGCTGGCCAGTACGTGGAAGCCTTCCGGGATCTCGGTGACTTTGTCGCCGTGGCTCATCCATACGTCGAGACCGAAAACGCCATCGGCGTCGACGTGGTCTTCGATGCCGTCCAGCACGCGGCTCTTGCCGACGATGTCGACACGGGCATAGCCGAATTCACGCAGTTCGGAACCGGCGACGCGGCCGCCGAGCTGCTCGGCCATGGTCTGCATGCCGTAGCAGATGCCGAAGATCGGCACGTTCAGGTCGAACACGGCCTGGGGAGCACGAGGGCTGTCGGCCACGTGTACGGACTCGGGGCCGCCGGCGAGGATGATGCCTTTCGGGGCGAATTCGCGGATCGCTTCGTCCGACATGTCGAACGGGTGAAGCTCGCAGTACACGCCGATTTCGCGAACGCGACGGGCGATCAGCTGGGTGTACTGGGAACCGAAGTCCAGGATCAGGATGCGGTGGGCGTGAATGTCGAGGGCCATAGTCATTCTCGTCGAAAATCAGAAACAAGACGGGGCTGTCATGAACAGCCCCGGTAAACAATTCGTGAAGCGCGCCTGAGTCATCAGGCGCGTTCCGATCAACCTACGCGGTAGTTCGGCGCTTCCTTGGTGATCTGCACGTCGTGAACGTGAGACTCGGCCATGCCGGCACCGGTGATGCGCACGAACTCAGGCTTGGTGCGCATTTCGTGGATGTCGGCGCTGCCGGTGTAACCCATCGACGAGCGCAGGCCGCCCATCAACTGGTGAACGATGGCAGTCAGCGAACCCTTGTACGCAACGCGGCCTTCGATACCTTCCGGTACGAGTTTTTCCGCGCCATCGGATGAGTCCTGGAAGTAACGGTCCGACGAGCCTTGGGCCTGGGACATTGCGCCCAGCGAACCCATGCCGCGATAGGCCTTGTAAGAACGGCCTTGGAACAGCTCGATCTCGCCCGGTGCTTCTTCAGTACCGGCAAACATCGAACCCATCATCACGCAGTACGCACCGGCAACGATGGCCTTGGACAGGTCACCCGAGAAACGGATGCCTCCGTCGGCGATCAGGGGAACGTCTGTGCCTTCCAGTGCCGAGGCCACGTTGGCAATGGCGCTGATCTGCGGGACGCCCACGCCAGCGACGATACGGGTGGTGCAGATGGAGCCAGGACCGATGCCGACCTTGACGCCGTCAGCGCCGGCTTCGACCAGTGCCCGTGCAGCGGCGCCGGTGGCGATATTGCCGCCGATGACTTGCACGTCAGGGAAATTCTGTTTAACCCAGCGAACGCGGTCGATCACGCCTTTGGAGTGGCCATGTGCGGTATCGACAACGATGACGTCCACGCCCGCAGCAACCAGCGCGCTGACGCGTTCGCCGGTGTCTTTACCGGTGCCGACTGCAGCGCCGACCCGCAGGCGACCCTGGTCGTCCTTGCTCGCCAGAGGCCAGGCTTTGGATTTCTCGATGTCCTTGACGGTCATCATGCCCTTGAGCGCGAACTTGTCGTCGACGATCAGGACTTTTTCCAGGCGGTGCTTGTGCAGCAGATCGCGCACTTCGTACTTGTCGGCGCCTTCACGGACGGTGACAAGACGCTCTTTCGGCGTCATCACTTCACGGACAGGGATATCGAGGCGGGTTTCAAAGCGGACGTCGCGGGAGGTCACGATGCCGACGAGCTCGCCGTCATGCAGGACCGGAACGCCGGAGATGTTGTGTTGACGGGTCAGTTCGAACAGGTCGCGAACGGTGGCGTCAGCCTCAATGGTGATCGGATCCTTGACCACACCCGCTTCGAACTTCTTGACCTTGCGCACTTCGGCAGCTTGCTGCTCGACGGTCATGTTCTTGTGGATGATGCCGATGCCGCCTTCCTGAGCCATGGCGATCGCCAGACGGGCTTCAGTGACGGTGTCCATAGCGGCGGAAACGAGGGGGATGTTGAGTTCGATGCCACGGGTCAATCGTGTTTTCAGACTGACTTCGTTGGGAAGCACCTCGGAATAACCGGGCACAAGGAGAATGTCGTCGAATGTAAGGGCTTCTTGGCTGATACGCAGCATCGCTGGGCTCCCGAGCGGGAAAATGGAAGCGCGCCATTGTACCCAGACACCTGCAGTATCTCAATGTAAAGATCAGGCTATTTACTAATGAACCGGATTAATGCGCCCAATGACGGCGGCGAAGATCTACATCCTGACTTTGACATGGGACACCGGACGGTCCATGCGCTCGGCAAACGCCTCGATAAAGCTGCTTTTAAAGCCGGCGTCCAGCCAGTTATTGAAGATGAATCCCAGATTCGAGAACCCGCACGGCTCCAGAAACAGGAAGCCGTTGATGTCGTCCTCATGGCGGCATTCGGGGCACATGAAGTTGTCGGTGTGGCCCGGCATCCAGTCTTCCAGACTGTCGAACAGGGCTTCGCCGATCTCGCGCCGGCATTCAGGGCAACCGGCCTCCTCCTTGAAGCCCTGCTGCGGCGTATAGATGCAGCGCTTGAGGACGATTTCCAGACCGTTGACCGGCTGACCGAACGGCAAGGCGTCAGGGTTTTCAACGAAGCGTCGCGCGCCGGGCGCAATCGCGTAAGCCATGCGATTGAAGCTGCGGCCGCAGGTGGTCAGTGATTCTTCGACGACGTTCAGCTTCACCAGCCAGCGCAGGATCGCCCGCGCCTTCGCTTCGTGCGCAGGAAAGCTGGAGATTTGCGGGACGATGATGCTTTGGGTGTCCATGAAGGGCCTGTCTGACGAGTAATCGGGGGGCGGCAGCTTAATCGCGCTGTCGGTGACGTCAAGTATGGCCGTCGATGCGCCGGCCGTCAGCGATCTGATGTGGTGACCCGTGCCCCAATGCCTTTATGATGCCGCCATGATCAAAGACCCCTTCGCAAGACTCGGCCTTGACCGGGACGTCCTCACTGTCAGCCAGCTCAACGGCCGCGCACGCGTGCTGCTGGAGGATGTGTTTTCCAGCATCTGGGTCGAGGGCGAGATTTCCAACCTCTCGCGTCCCGCCTCAGGGCACGTTTACTTCACGCTGAAGGACTCCGGCGCCCAGGTGCGTTGCGCGTTGTTTCGCAGCAACGCAGCGCGGGTACGTCAGGCGTTGAAGGACGGCCTGGCGGTCAAGGTACGCGGCAAGGTCTCGCTGTTTGAAGGTCGCGGCGACTATCAGCTGATTCTCGACACCGTCGAGCCTGCTGGCGATGGCGCGCTGCGTCTGGCCTTCGATGCGTTGAAGGAAAAGCTCAGCGCCGAAGGCATGTTCAGCGCCGAGCGCAAGGTCGCCCTGCCGCTGCACCCTAAGCGCATCGGCATCATCAGTTCCCCGACCGGTGCGGTGATTCGCGACATCATCAGCGTGTTTCGCCGTCGCGCGCCCCAGGTTGAACTCACCCTGATCCCCACTGCCGTGCAGGGCCGCGAAGCCATCGGCCAGATTGTCCGCGCGTTGAAGCTCGCCGACGGCCGAGGCTTCGATGCGTTGATCCTCGCCCGGGGCGGCGGTTCGCTGGAGGACCTCTGGTGCTTCAACGAGGAAGCCGTCGCCCGCGCCATCGATGCGTGCGTGACGCCGATCGTCAGCGCCGTCGGCCACGAAACCGACGTGTCGATCAGTGACTTCGTCGCCGACGTGCGCGCGCCGACGCCCTCCGCCGCCGCTGAATTGCTGGCGCCGGATTCAAGCGATCTGCACCGTCGGGTCGACAGCCTGGAGCGCCGACTGATCAGCCGCATGCAGGACCGGTTGATGCGCGAGCAATTGCGACTGGACGGGATTTCCCGCCGCTTGCGTCACCCCGGTGAACGGTTACGCCAGCGCGCTCAGCGCCTCGACGATCTGGACATGCGCATGCGCCGGGCCTTCGAGCAGCAGATGCACAAGCGCCAAGTGCGCATGAGCCATCTGGAAAGTCGCCTGGCCGCGCAACATCCGGGACGCACGCTGATGTTTCTGCGGCAGCGCCTGGCGGTATTGGCCGAGCGGCTGCCCCGTGCGATCAAGGAGAACCTCAAGAGCCGTCGCTTGCAGCTGCAAAGTCAGGTGCAGACGCTCAACGTGGTCAGCCCGCTGGCGACCCTTGGCCGTGGTTACAGTATTTTGCTGGATGAACGCGGCAGGGCCGTTCGCGCTGCCGAGCAAACGCATCAGGGTCAGCGCCTGACGGCAAAACTGGCAGACGGCGAGCTGCAAGTGCGTGTTGAAGACAATCATCTAACGCCTGTCACCCTTTCACTTCTGGATTGATCAATGCCTTCTTTTCTAACCCGTTCGTTGGCAACTGCTGCATTGGTCATGTGTGCTGCCCTGCCCGCCTACGCTGACAGCTACATTTCCCGCCTGCTCAACAAGCCCGTGCCCGGCGGCGTGGCGGTGGTCGATCTGGGCCCTGCGGCACAAGCGCCCAAAGCAACCTGGCAGGGCAAACCCGTGCTGGTGGTCAAGGATCAGGACGCGCGCTGGCTGGCCATCGTCGGCATTCCGCTGAGCGTCAAGCCAGGCACTGCGCAGCAGGTCAGCAGCGGCGGCCGCAACCTGCCTTTCGTGGTGGGCAACAAGAAGTACCCGGAGCAGCGCATCACGCTGAAGAATCAGCGTCAGGTTAATCCGAACCCGGACGACCTCAAGCGCATCGAGCAGGAACTCGACGTGCAGGTTCGCGCCTACCGCACGTTCAGTCCCGTGACACCGAGCAACCTGTTGCTGGACAAGCCGGTGGACGGGCCGCTCTCCAGCAAATTCGGCGTGCGGCGCTTCTTCAACGGCGAGGAGCGCAACCCTCACGCCGGACTGGACTTCGCGGTCCCTGCGGGCACGCCTATCAAATCGCCAGCGGCCGGCAAAGTGATTCTGATCGGCAACTACTTCTTTAACGGCAACACAGTGTTCGTCGATCACGGTCAGGGCTTTATCAGCATGTTCTGCCATATGTCGAAGATCGACGTGAAGGTTGGCGATGCCGTTCCGCGCGGTGGTGTGGTCGGGCGCGTCGGTTCGACCGGTCGCGCAACGGGGCCGCACATGCACTGGAACGTCAGCCTGAATGACGCGCGGGTGGATCCGGCGATTTTCATTAATGCGTTTCAGCCGTAACACCTTTTGACGGGACTCTTAGCGGCGTGCCATCAAGTACGCAAACCGAACCGCATGCGAACAGGGATGAAGTCAGCTCTGCTTCACCCCTCGCGCCACAGTTTTAGCCGATCCTGGACTTCATCGCTGAACTGCCGCAGCTCCTCATCAGTAATCAGATCCTCCGCGACCAGCGCATAGAGGTGAAAACTGAAATTACTTCTTGAAAAGTTGGTGGAGTCGAACACCTTAGCCACAAGTTTATCGCCCTTGTTAGCCACATCCCTGACACCTTGGACGCGGTCTCGAGCATCTTTGTCCGTTACCGCTGTTTTTTTCAGAATGTCCTGCCAGATACGCTCGTAAAGGCGCTCCACGGCTAGAGGTCTTAGTCGGCTGAGAATTTTCCAGTCTGCTTCTTTCATGGGATGGTCCTCTACACGGGTTGTTGTGGTGATCGGGTGTGGGAGTGCAATTGGGAGCTACGCGTTGCTTGGAGTCAACGGCACGAGCAACGGACCAGCGACAAACTGGAGAAAATCGCGATCAAAACCCGGATAATGCAATTACGCGAGATTATTCATCAATTTCCCGCAACCGCTTGCCACCTTTCACCTCATTGGTTACGTTTGGCGACATGAAAACCTCTCACACCCTCATTCTGATGCGTCAACATCGCTGCCTCTGCCTCGTCAGTGCACGACTGCAAAGCTGAACGCGGTGCCTCGACGCTCACCCGCAGTGCTACTCTCGCATCAACCGGCTGGCCGCCTTCTTTCGGCCCTGAGTACAACAAGGATTATTCACATGACCATGCTCAAAGATCCCTCGACCAAGTACCGCGCCTTTCCTGTCATCGACCTGCCTGACCGCACCTGGCCTTCCAAGACCATCACTGCGGCGCCGATCTGGTGCAGTTCCGACTTGCGTGACGGTAACCAGTCGCTGATCGAGCCCATGGATGCGGTCAAAAAGCTGCGTTTCTGGAAGACCCTCGTTCAAGTCGGCGTGAAGGAAATCGAAGCCTCCTTCCCTTCCGCCTCGCAAACCGATTTCGACTTCGTGCGCACGCTCATCGAAGACGGCCATATCCCGGACGACACCACCATTCAGGTGCTGACTCAGGCCCGCGAAGACCTGATCGCGCGGACGTTCGAGTCCCTGCGCGGTGCGAAAAAAGCCATCGTCCATCTTTACAACGCCACCTGCCCGTCCTTCCGCCGCATCGTCTTCAACCAGGACAAAGCGGGCGTGAAAGCCATCGCCGTGAATGCTGCTCAGCTGTTCGTCAAATACGCCGCCCTGCAGCCAGAAACCCAATGGCAGTTCGAGTACTCGCCTGAGACGTTCAGCGCCACCGAGCTGGAGTTCGCCAAGGAAGTCTGCGACGCCGTCATCGAAGTGTGGAACGCGACGCCGCAGAACAAGGTGATCCTCAATCTGCCAGCCACCGTCGAAGTCGCCACCCCGAACATTTACGCCGACCAGATCGAATGGTTCTGCCGCAACATTTCCCGTCGTGACAGCGTGATCATCAGCCTGCACACCCACAATGACCGTGGCACCGGCGTCGCCGCGACCGAGCTGGGCCTGATGGCCGGCGCGGATCGTGTTGAAGGCTGCCTGTTCGGCAATGGCGAGCGCACCGGCAACGTCGACCTCGTGACCGTCGCGCTGAACATGTACACCCAGGGCCTGAATCCGCAGCTGGATTTCTCCGACATCGACGGCGTGCGCAAGGTGGTCGAGGAATGCAACCAGATTCCGGTACACCCGCGTCATCCGTACGTCGGCGATCTGGTGCACACCGCGTTTTCCGGCTCTCACCAGGACGCGATCCGCAAGGGCTTCACCCAGCAGAAGGACGGCACGCTGTGGGAAGTGCCTTACCTGCCGATCGACCCGGCTGATATTGGCCGCAGCTACGAGGCGGTCATCCGCGTCAACAGCCAGTCTGGTAAAGGCGGGATCACTTACCTGCTCGAACAGGAATACGGCATTTCCCTGCCCCGTCGCATGCAGATCGAATTCAGCCAGGTGGTTCAGGGCGAGACCGATCGTTTGGGTCTGGAGATGACGGCTCAGCAGATTTACTCGCTGTTCAAGCGTGAATACCTGCAGGCCAACAAGCCCTACGCGTTGGTCAGCCATCGCTTGCAGGAAGAGAACGGTAACAGCGCCGTGGAAGTGGTCGTGACCGGCATGGGCGACAGCGAGAGCAACCTGCGCTGGAAAGGCACGGGCAACGGTGCACTGGAAGCGCTGGTCGCCGGCCTGCCGGTTTCGGCCGAGATCATGGATTACAACGAACATGCCATTGGCGCAGGTACTACCGCCAAGGCCGCCGCCTACATCGAGTTGCGTGTAGATGGCGACCGCGCGGTGCATGGCGTCGGTATCGACGAGAACATCACCACCGCGAGCTTCAAGGCGCTGTTCAGCGCGCTCAATCGTGGCTTGCTGCAGGCTGACGCGACGAAGGCGGCGTAATCGCCGGCAAGCACGCTGCGTGGTAAAACCCGTAGCGACAAAAAAAGGCCCTGAAGTGCAAGCTTCAGGGCCTTTTGTTTAACGCCGGATTGTCAGGCCGTGGTGTCGACTTTGACTTTCATCAAGTTCAACAGAGAAGCCTGCAGTGCGCCCAGTTGAGCCATGGTCCCGGAAATCTGCTGTTGGATAGCCATGACCTGCGTCGCCTTCAGCTCATCCGGCGCCTTGCTGCCTTGAGCCGCGGCCAGCTGAGCCTGCTGCTGCTGGAGAATCTTCTGGGTTCGCTGAATCTGCTCCTGCAACTGCTTGATCATCTCCTCCTTCATGCTCGGCGCGTCGCCTGACTCAGTGGCGCCAGACGCCTTGGAGTCTCCATACACATTGCCACGCAGCTCGACACTGGCAGCCTTGGCATCGCTCTTGGTGGCGTCGTCGGTCTTGACGGCAGCCGTGAACACGCTGGAGTAAGCACCCAAGGAACTGGTGTTGATAGTGGTCATGATGAACTCCTTATGAGGTGCACGTTGTATCGGCCAGCGTACAAACATCTGAAGTCGAATTTATTGCACCCACAGGAACGCCCCACGACCGAGGTCATGGAGCGTTTGGTCTCTGAATCAGTGAATCAGGCCGTGGTGTTGATGCTGCCGGACTTCTGCAGTTGCAAGAGGGCCGCCTGCTCAGTGGCCAGGCTGGCGGTGGACGACGAGATCTGTCCCTGAATCGCCATCACGCGCGCAGACTTTTCCTCGTCGGTGCCAGAGCTGGCCTGGGCGGCAGCGAGCTGCTGTTGCTGCTCCTGCAAGCGCTTCTGGGTTTCCTTGATCTGCTCTTCCAGTTTCGCGATGGCCTGCTCGCTGGTGCTGGAAGAGTCTGACGCGCCACCTGCCCCGCCGGCACCGCCGGCGCTACCCGCAGCGGTCGCCGGCGTTGCAGACGCTGACGCAGCCTCTGTGGTGGTAGAGGTGTCAGCCACTTCAGCCGTGGCGTCTTTCTTGACCGCAACCGTGAAGCTGGTGGAGTACGAACTCAATGAGGATGTGCTGATGGTGGTCATACCGATCTCCTGTCTGGGTACAACCGCTATCGACCACCCGTCCGTTAACTCTATGACGTTACTGTATCTCGAATGTATCAGCGTCGAGACAGGCCGGGAATTTCTCGCGGTACGCCGCCAGGCTCTGCGCTGACAAGCTGACCTGAAACACCCCGTCTGCCTCGCCGATGTTGAGCAGGCTCTCGCCCTGGAAATCCAGCACCTGACTGTCGCCGGTGTAGGCAAAGCCCTTGCCATCGATGCCCACGCGATTCACCGCCGCGACGTAACAGAGGTTCTCGATGGCCCGCGCTGGCAGCAGGCGATTCCAGTGCAGACGGCGAGCGCCCGGCCAATTGGCGGTGTACAGCAGCAAATCGGTATTCTGGGCGTCACGGCTCCACACCGGAAAACGCAGGTCGTAGCAGATCAGCGGACGAATCCGCCAGCCCTTAAGCTCGAACTGCACCTGGCGCTCGCCCGGGCTGTAATGCTCGTGTTCCCCGGCCATTCTGAACAGATGGCGCTTGTCGTAATGCAGCAGCTCGCCGTCCGGTCGCGCCCACAGCAGGCGATTGCGATGGCTGCCGTCAGCGTCGCGAATGATCACGCTGCCGGTCACCACGGCATCCAGTTGCCTGGCCTGCGCCAGGATCCACTGGGCAGTCGGGCCGTCTTCGGGCTCGGCGAGCAGTTCGGATTCCATCGAAAACCCAGTGGTGAACATCTCCGGCAGGATCACCAGATCCGCGCCTTGGGCTTGGGCCAGCAATTCTTCGAAGTGGGCGTGGTTCGCCGGGGCGTCGTGCCAAACCAGCGTGGTCTGGACCAACGCGATGTTCAGATTGGGCAGCGTGCTCAGATCGCGCATAGTTTTTCCGCTGCTTGACGCAGCGTCTCCTCACGCTTGGGAAAGCACAGCCGGATCAGGCGCTGGCCTTCAGGCGGATTCTGGTAGAACACCGAAATCGGAATGCTCGCTACACCGTGTTCGCGGGTCATCCACAGCGACATGTCGACGTCATTGAGGTCCGGGCGGATCCGCGAATAATCAACGAGCTGAAAGTACGTGCCGCTGGCGCGCGTGAACGTAAAGCGCGAGGCTTCCAGGCGATCGCAGAAATAATCGCGCTTGGCCTGATAGAACGCCGGCAGTTCGTCGACATGTTCAGGGTGCGCCGCCATGAAATCGGCCAGCGCCCATTGCAGCGGTGTCACGCCGCAGAACGCAACAAATTGGTGGACCTTGCGCGCTTCGGCGGTCAGTGCCGGCGGCGCGACAAGGTAGCCGGTTTTCCAGCCGGTGACGTGGTAGGTCTTGCCGAACGAGCTGACCACGAAAGCGCGCTGGTAGAGTTCGTCATGGGCCAGCACGCTGGCGTGCTGCAGGCCGTCGAACACCAGGTGTTCGTAGACTTCATCGCTGAGCACGTAGATGTCCCGGTCCCGGATCAACGCAGCCAGGCGATCCAGTTCCTCGCGGGTGATCAGCGCGCCGCTGGGGTTGTGCGGCGTGTTGATAACGATCATTCGAGTGCGAGGGCTCAACGCAGCGCTGAGCTTTTCCCAGTCGATGGCGAAGTCACCGTCCTTGAGCTGAACATGGACGCAGCGTCCACTGGCCAGTTCCACCGAAGGCGCGTAACTGTCGTAGCACGGGTCGAAGACGATGACTTCATCGCCGGCTCTGACAACCGCCTGGATGGCGCAGAAGATGGCGTGGGTGGCGCCGGGCGTGATCGTGATTTCGCTGTCGACGCCGACCTGACGGCCATAGCAGCGAGCGATCTTGGCGGCGACTTGCTCGCGCAATGCCGGCAGCCCGGCCATCGGCGCGTATTGGTTGTTGCCGTCCATGACGCGGCGGCACAAGGCTTCACGCAGTGCGTCGGGCCCATCGAAATCGGGAAAACCCTGGGACAGATTGATCGCCCCTGTTTCGGCGGCAAGCTGAGACATCACAGTAAAAATGGTGGTGCCAACGTTCGGCAGTTTGCTGGTGATCATGGGTTTTCCTGCTCCACTCCCGATACCTGAAGGGCTCGGGGACTGGCAGGATAGCCCAGATATCGCGCACAAAAAAAGGCGCCACTGGCGCCTTTTCCGAGAAAGACCTTTACACGATCAGCGCTTGTCGCGGCGCTTCTTGTCGGCCTTCTTGTGGTGCGACATCATTCGACGCTTCTTGTTGACCTGGCGGTCGGTCAGCGTGTTCTTGTTGCCTTCGTACGGGTTTTCGCCGCCCTTGAACTCGATGCGGATCGGCGTACCGACCAGCTTTAGCACGCGGCGATAGGTGTTCTCGAGGTACCGAACGTACGACTTCGGTACTTTCTCGACCTGGTTACCGTGGATAACGATCAACGGCGGGTTGGCGCCACCCAAGTGGGCATAACGCAGCTTGATGCGGCGGCTGCCGACCATGGGCGGTGCGTGCTCGCTGACGGCGTCTTCAAGGATCTGGGTCAGGCGGCTGGTCGGCCAGCGGGTCACAGCGGATTTGAACGAGTTCTGCACCGACTGATACAGGTTACCCACGCCGGTGCCGTGCAGCGCCGAGATGAAGTGGATGTCGGCGAAGTCGACGAAGAACAGCCGACGCTCCAGCTCAACCTTCACATAGTCGCGCTCGCTCGGCACCATGCCATCCCACTTGTTGAGTGCGATGACCAGCGCCCGACCGGACTCAAGGGCAAAGCCCAGCAGGTTCAGGTCGTGGTCGACGACGCCTTCACGGGCGTCCATCACGAAGATCACCACGTTGGCGTCTTTGATCGCCTGCAGCGTTTTGACCACGGAGAACTTTTCGACTTCTTCGTGGATCTTGCCGCGCTTGCGCACACCAGCAGTGTCGATCAGCGTGTACTTTTCCTCGTTGCGTTCGAACGGGATGTAAATGCTGTCGCGGGTGGTGCCGGGCTCGTCGTAGACGATAACGCGGTCTTCACCGAGCATGCGGTTGACCAGCGTCGACTTGCCGACGTTAGGACGACCGATGATCGCGATCTTGATCCCGTCCTTCTCGCTCGGACCCGGAATGCGCTTGGCTTCCTGACCTTCGGCGACAACTTCCTCTTCTTCGCCTTCTTCGCCTTCTTCGACTTCGTCAGCGTCTTTCGGGAAATCGCGCAGGGCGATTTCAAGCATCTGGGTGATGCCGCGTCCGTGAGCGCCGGCCACCGGAATCGCGTCACCCATGCCCAGCGGTGCAAACTCGGCGCGGGCCATGTCAGGGTCGATGTTGTCGACCTTATTGGCGACGACGTAGGACGTCTTGTTGCGCTTGCGCAGGTGCTCGCCAATCATCTGGTCGGCGGCAGTAAAGCCTGCTTTGGCGTCAACGAGGAACAACACGACATCGGCTTCTTCGATGGCCAGCAGCGACTGCTCGGCCATCTTTTCGTCCATGCCGTGTTCGTCACCGGAGATACCGCCGGTGTCGATCAGGATGTAGGAGCGCCCTTGCCACTTGGCCTCACCGTATTGGCGATCACGGGTCAGACCGGACAAGTCGCCGACGATGGCGTCGCGAGTCCTGGTCAGGCGGTTGAACAAGGTGGACTTGCCGACGTTCGGTCGACCCACCAGGGCGATTACGGGAACCATGCGGCTCTCCACTTCGTTATTTCAGAAAATACAAAAGCCGCTGCAAGGCAGCGGCCGGAGTTCGGAGCGACACCGAAGCGTCGCAGGCCCCACGAAAGCGGGGCCGCCTGGGGAAGTCGAAGCTCGACCTCCTCAAGCATAGACAGCCACTACTTGATCGTCAGCGCTTCCAGCTTGCCGCTGTTGCCGAAGACGTAAATGGTGCTGCCGGAGACCAGCGGGCGTGCACGCAGGCCATCGCTGTCAATCTTTTCACGGGCGACGAAATGGCCGTCGACCTGGCTCAGCAGGTGCAGATAGCCTTCCATGTCACCCACCGCGACGTAGCTGGAGAACACTTCCGGCGCGCCGAGTTGACGACGGGCCAGCGAGTCGTTGCTCCACAGACCGGTGGACGAGCGCTCATCGATGCCTTCCACGGTGCCGTTGGCCAGCGAAACGTAAACGCTGCCGAAGCCCTGCGCCACACCCGAATAGCTCGATGCATCACGCTGCCACAGCACGCGACCGCTCTGCAGTTCCAGACCGGCTACGCGGCCCTGATAGGTCGCGACATACAGCGTGTTGCCGGAAAGCAGCAAGCCGCCGTCAATGTCGACCACACGATCAAGCTCGGAGCGACCTGTCGGAACGGCAACGCGCTGCTCCCAGGCCGGGACGCCGTTGTTGATATCCAGCGCCACGACCTTACCGGTCGACAGCCCGGCAATGGCCAGCGAATTGGTGGCAATCGGTGCGCCGGTGCCACGAAGTGTCAGAACCGCAGGACTGCTCTCGTAGATCCAGCGCTGATCGCCAGTGATGGCGTCATAACCGATAACCCGGTCGTCCTGAGTCTGGGCAACCACGACACTGCCGTTGGTGGCCGGAGCGGACAGCACTTCGCTGGTTGCCTTGGATTTCCACTTCTGCTCGCCGGTGGCCTCGTCGAGGACGATGACTTCGCCGCGCAACGTGCCCAGCATGACCAGACCGAAACCTACACCGACGGCGCCGGAGACCGGTTGCTCAAGCTCTTTTTTCCAGACCACGTCACCGTTGCTGCGATTGATCGCCATGACCAGACCGTTCGCGTCGGCAGCGTAAATGTTCTCGCCGTCGATGGCCGGGACCAGCATGTTGTATATATCGCCCTGACCGTCACCGACGGAGCGGCTCCACAACTTCTGCAGGGTCACTTCTTCCTTGAAGTCGACGAGCTCTGCCGGAGGCAGCTCTTTTTTGCTGTTGCTGCTGCAACCCGCGGCCAGAATGGCCAGAGCCAGCAATGCTGCATGTTTCCAACGAATCACGTCACGCATCCCCTTTCGCCAGATCGTCGAGCTTCATTTGCAGACCGCCAACAGCCGCTTCTTCAGAAAGCGCCGCCTTGGCCTTTTTGTATGCAGCATAGGCATCATCGGTACGACCCAGCTGCACCAGCAGGTCACCACGGAGCTCTTCACGGCTGGCCGCGAACGACGTGTCGGCCTGACCGTCGAGCAACTTCAGCGCATCTTCAGCCTTGTTCTGTGCGGCAAGCACGCGAGCCAGACGCTGACGGGCGATCTCACCCAGAGTCGTATTGGCCGGCTTGTCGGCCACGGATTTCAGCTCGTTCGCAGCGTCATCCAGCTTGCCCGTGTCTACGGCCACCTTGGCCACGAACAGGCTGCCGTACTGAGCGTACGCGGTGCCGCCGAACTCGCTCTTGAGCTTGCCGGCGATCTCGGCCACACGGCCTGCATCAGCCTGGCCGCTAGGCGTCAGTGCGGTTTCCAGCAATTGCTGATATAGCGCCGAACCACCCTGTGCCTGGTTGTTCTGATAGCGCTGCCAGCCTTGCCAGCCCAACACCACGATCACCGCCAGCAGGCCGCCGGTCACCAGAGGCTTGCCGTTACGCTGCCACCAGTCCTTTACGGCAACCAGCTCATCATCATCGGTACTCGACACCCCAATACTCCTATTCGCTAAATCGGCTTTTGTCTGCTTCAACCCTGCGAGATGCAGGTGGCCAGGTGCTCGGACAGAGCATCCCAGGCAATATTTTGTTGTTCGCCCTGACCACGCAGCGGCTTGACGCCCACTTCCTTGCGCGCCAGCTCTTCATCGCCAAGGATCAGCGCGTACAGTGCGCCGCTCTTGTCGGCCTTCTTGAACTGGCTCTTGAAGCTGCCAGCCCCGGCATTGACATGCAGGCGCAGGTTCGGCGCCTGATCGCGCAAACGCTCGGACAAGGTCAGCGCTGCCAGCTCGGCGGCCTCGCCAAAGGCGCAGACGTAAACGTCGACCGTACGGGCGATGTCTTCGGGCACCTGCTCCAGGGTTTCCAGCAGCAGCACCAGACGTTCAATGCCCATGGCAAAGCCCACGCCTGATGTCGGCTTGCCGCCCATCTGCTCGACCAGACCGTCGTAACGGCCGCCCGCGCAGACAGTGCCCTGAGCGCCGAGTTGGTCAGTGACCCACTCGAATACGGTTTTGCTGTAGTAATCCAGGCCGCGAACCAGCTTCGGGTTGATCACGTAAGGAATGCCCGCCGCGTCGAGACGCGCCTTCAGGCCTTCGAAGTGAACCCGGGATTCGTCGTCCAGGTAATCGGCCAGCTTGGGTGCATCGACCAGCACAGCCTGGGTTTCAGGGTGTTTGGTATCGAGCACACGCAGCGGGTTGGTCTTCAGGCGGCGCTGGCTGTCTTCGTCCAGTTGCTCGTGACGCGCAGAGAGATACTCGACCAGCGCTTCACGATAACGGCCGCGGGCTTCACTGGTGCCCAGGCTGTTGAGTTCCAGTTTGACGGCATTGCGGATACCCAGCAGGCCCCACAGGCGCCAGGTCAGGACGATCAGCTCGGCGTCGATGTCCGGACCATCGAGGTTGAACACCTCGACACCGATCTGGTGAAACTGACGATAACGGCCTTTTTGCGGACGCTCGTGGCGGAACATCGGGCCGATGTACCACAGCTTCTGCACCTGACCGCCGCCGGTGATGCCGTGTTCGAGGACCGCACGAACGCAGGCCGCTGTGCCTTCAGGGCGCAGGGTCAGCGAATCGCCATTGCGGTCGGCGAAGGTGTACATCTCTTTTTCGACGATGTCGGTGACTTCGCCGATGGAGCGTTTGAACAGGTCGGTGAACTCGACGATCGGCATGCGGATCTGGCGATAACCGTAGTTATCCAGCAAACGCGATACGGTGCCTTCGAAGTAGCGCCACAGCGGCGTTTGATCCGGCAGGATGTCGTTCATGCCACGAATGGCTTGCAGAGACTTACTCACAAATATTCCTTGGAAACTGGGTTAGCCGCGCGCGATCAGCGCTGCGTCGGCCTCGACCTTTTCGGCCGCTCTCTGACGGATCAAGCGTTCAAGCTGTTCCACCAGATTGTCATTTGTCAGCTTTTGCGCCGGCTTGCCATCGATGTAGATCAGGTTCGGCGTGCCACCGGTCAGACCAACGTGGGCTTCCTTTGCCTCGCCGGGACCGTTTACCACGCAGCCGATCACCGCAACATCCAGCGGGACCAGCAAATCTTCAAGGCGCCCTTCCAGCTCGTTCATGGTTTTAACCACATCGAAATTCTGCCGCGAGCAGCTCGGGCAGGCGATGAAGTTGATGCCACGGGAACGCAGGCGCAGCGACTTGAGGATGTCGTAACCGACCTTCACTTCTTCCACCGGATCGGCAGCCAGAGAAATCCGAATGGTATCGCCGATTCCTTCGGCCAGCAGCATACCTAGGCCGACGGCCGATTTCACTGTGCCTGAGCGCAAACCGCCCGCTTCAGTGATACCCAGGTGCAACGGCTGGATGATTTGTTTGGCCAGGAGGCGATAAGCCTCGACCGCCATGAACACATCGGAGGCCTTGACGCTGACCTTGAAGTCCTGGAAATCCAGACGGTCCAGATGCTCGACGTGGCGCAGTGCTGACTCGACCAAAGCCGCCGGCGTTGGCTCGCCGTACTTCTTTTGCAGGTCCTTTTCCAGCGAACCGGCGTTGACGCCGATACGGATAGGAATGCCGCGATCACGGGCCGCCTCCACCACCGCGCGGACACGGTCTTCGCGGCCGATGTTGCCCGGATTGATCCGCAGGCAATCGACGCCTAGCTCGGCAACGCGCAGGGCGATTCGGTAATCGAAATGGATGTCAGCGACCAGGGGGACCTTGACCAGCTGCTTGATACGGCCGAAAGCCTCGGCAGCGTCCATGTCCGGTACCGAGACGCGAACGATGTCCACACCAGCGGCTTCCAGACGGTTGATCTGGGCCACGGTGGCCGCGACGTCATTGGTGTCGCTGTTGGTCATGCTCTGCACTGCGATCGGGGCATCGCCACCGACCGGCACCGAGCCGACCCAGATTTTACGAGATTCGCGACGTTTGATCGGAGATTCGCCGTGCATGACTTATTGCCCTAGCTTCAGGCGAGCAGTTTCGCCACTGGTGAAAGGTGCCACATCAACCGGCTGACCGTTGTAGCTCACTTGCGCGCCACGAGCGAAGCCCAGGCGCAGGGTCAGCGGCGGCTTGCCATTGACGTCCAGGCTGTCGCCTTTTTTCTTGAGCCCGCTCATCAGCACTTTGCCGTTGCCATCGGTGACCTGGGTCCAGCAATCATTCACAAACTGAACCTGCACGCGGCCAGCACCTACCGGTACAGGCGCGGCGTCAGCGGTTGCGCTCGGCGCGCTGTTGACGGGCGCGGTTGTCGCAGGCGTTGGCGCTACGGTTGTGACCGGCGCTGTTGGCGTCGACGCGGTATGCGCAGGCGTTACCGGAGCGGTGGTAGATGTGCTATGGGGAACAACAGCGCCTGCAACCGTGCCCGTGGTGGTGGTTGCACTGCTGGATGCAGCGGGCGCTTCAGGCGCGGACGCCGGCTCGGCGTTATTCAACGGCAGCGCGGTCTGGCCTTGAGCGACAGCTTGATCTTCCGGCTCGTCAAGCGGATGGATCTGGGTGGTGCCGTCAGCACTTTCGACTTCGACGTGTTCCATGCCCAGATTGGTCGGCTCCTTGCCGCGCAGCGTGGCTTGATCCTGCCACCACACGAAGCCGCCGCCGATCAATGCGATGAGCAGCAACAGGCTGACGATGCGCAGAATGTTGTGAGACAGGCGCACCGGCTCTTCGATTCGGCCCAGCGCATGAACGCTACTGCCCTTGCCGTCAGTGCCGGTGTACTGATCGAACGCACTGACCAATGCCGCTTGATCAAGGTCCAGCAGCTTGGCGTAGGCGCGTACATAGCCGCGGGCAAAGGTATGGCCGGGGAGCTTGTCAAAATCGCCCGCTTCCAGATGAGTCAGGGACGCCACGGTGAGGTTAAGCCTCAACGCCACATCTGGCAGCGACCAGTTCTTGCTCTCGCGGGCCTGACGCAATGTTTCGCCTGGGTTCGTGCGAGTGGCTGCTACAACTTCGGGATGCGCCGCTTTCATCATTGCTCCGACAGGTATTGCTGATATTCCGGCGTACCGGGATAGAGTCTTTTTAGAAGCAACCCGTAACTGGCCGCCTTGTTGCGATCATCAAACACCTTCGCCAGCCGCGTACCGAGCAACAGGCTCCGCGCATTCTGCTCGCTCAACTGGCTGAAACGCTCGTAGTAATCGCGCGCTGGCACATAATGCCTGTCTTCGTACGACAACTCAGCCATTTCCAGCAACGCGCGTGGCTGCTGACGATCGAGACGCAGCGCCTTGTCGAAATGCTCACGGGCGGTTACGCGATCGCCCAGCATCACCGCGGTCATGCCGAGATTCTCGAAAACCCGGGCGCGCTCTGCGTAGAGGTTATCCTCGGCGGCCTGCTCGAAGCGCTCGTAGGCTTCCTTGTAACGCTTCTGCTGGTAGAGAAAGCTGCCGTAGTTGTTGAGGATCCGCGCGTCTTTGGAACGTGCCGACAACGCTTTCTCGTAATACTGGTTCGCCAGCTCCGGTTCCATCTCGGCTTGAAACACCAGAGCCAGCGCGGCATTGGCGTCTGCGTCGGAGCCATTGAGCTCAAGCGCTTTTTTCAGAGGTGCCTTCGCACGCTCCATCTGGCCCTGCTGAAGATAGCCCAATCCCAACTGCACATAAGCCTGACGAGCCTCGTCACGTCCCTTGCTGGTACTCAGCGGATCGACGTTGCCGGTGGACACACAACCAACCAGCAGCGTGGCAAAACAGAGCAGCAGCGCAACGCGCAGGAGCATAGAGATCCTCTCAGTCAAATTCGCATTCAATTGCGAGCGGAAGCGACCTGCACCACCTCGGCATCGGCACTGAGCTCCCGCACGGCAATATAACGCTCGCTGCGACGGGTGCGGTCCATGACCTGCCCGACCAACTGGCCGCAGGCAGCATCGATGTCCTCACCGCGCGTGGTGCGCACGGTGACGTTGAAACCGGCTTGATGCAGGAGATCCTGGAAACGACGGATCGCATTATTGCTGGGGCGCTCATAGCCCGAATGCGGAAACGGGTTGAACGGGATCAGGTTGACCTTGCACGGCGTATCCTTGAGCAGCTCGATCATCTCGACCGCGTGCTCAGGCCTGTCGTTGATGTCCTTGAGCAGCGTGTACTCGATGGTCAGCACACGCTTCTCGCCCAACGCAGCCATGTAGTTGCGGCAGGACTCGAGGAGCATCTTCAAGGGGTACTTTTTATTGATCGGCACCAACTGGTTTCGCAGCGCGTCGTTGGGCGCGTGCAGCGAAAGGGCCAGCGAGACGTCGATGTGCTTGGACAGCTCATCGATCATTGGCACCACGCCGGAGGTGGACAGCGTCACCCGGCGCTTGGAAATGCCATACCCCAGGTCATCCATCATCAGATGCATGGCGGCAATGACATTGTCGAAGTTCAGCAATGGCTCGCCCATCCCCATCATCACCACGTTGGTGATGGCACGGTCGACGGTAGCCGGGACACTGCCGAAAGATTTGTTGGCAATCCACACCTGACCGATGACTTCGGCGGCGGTGAGGTTGCTGTTGAAGCCTTGTTTGCCGGTGGAGCAGAAACTGCAATCCAGCGCACAGCCCGCCTGGGACGAGACACATAGCGTGCCGCGTTTGCCTTGCGGAATGTAAACGGTCTCGACGCAGCTGCCGGACTCGACACGAACGACCCATTTACGGGTGCCGTCGGTGGAGATGTCCTCGCTGACGACTTCAGGACCGCGAATTTCGGCACGGCTCTGCAGCTTTTCGCGCAGGGCCTTGCCGACGTTCGTCATGGCATCGAAGTTATCGACGCCAAAGTGGTGAATCCACTTCATGACCTGACCGGCACGGAAGCGCTTCTCCCCGATAGACTCGAAGAATTTTTCCATTTCCAGCCGGGTCAGACCCAACAGGTTGATTTTGCCAGTTGATTCAGTCATGGATTCACCCTCACTCGCAGCAATAGCTTAGCGAGTGGTTACCTCGGTAGCAGCGAAGAAGTACGAGATTTCACGAGCAGCAGCGGCTTCGGAGTCGGAGCCGTGAACAGCGTTGGCGTCGATGGAATCAGCGAAGTCAGCACGGATGGTGCCGGCAGCTGCTTCTTTAGGGTTGGTAGCGCCCATCAGCTCGCGGTTCAGAGCGATAGCGTTTTCGCCTTCCAGAACCTGTACGACAACCGGGCCGGAGATCATGAATGCAACCAGATCACCGAAGAAACCACGGGCGCTGTGCTCAGCGTAGAAACCTTCTGCTTCGGCCTTGGACAGTTGCTTCAGTTTCGAAGCGACAACGCGCAGACCGGCTTTTTCGAAACGGGTGGTGATTTCGCCGATGACGTTTTTGGCAACAGCATCAGGCTTGATGATCGAGAAAGTACGTTGAACAGCCATGGTGTAACTCCAGAAGCAGTGATTATTGCGAAAAATTAAACCCGCGAATTATACGCGGGTTTGATGTTATTGCCTAACGTGCAAATCTGATCAGTCGATTTCGTCGGCCCAGAGCGTCTGCACCGCCTCGAGCACTTTCTCGCCGACGCGGCCAGAAGTGTCGTCGAAATCAGGCAGTTGCTTGATCATCAATTGCAGCCTGGTAAACCCTACCGAATAAGGGTCGACGCCGGGGTGGGTCTCGGCGAGTTCTTCAGCGATGCGTTGTACGTCATTCCAACCGTAACTCATGACAGCTTCTCGATCAGTGCGGCGCTTCGGCAGCGTGGTTAAGCGAATATTTCGGGATTTCGACGGTCAGGTCTTCGGTGCCGACCTTGGCCTGGCAGGCCAGACGGGACTGAGCTTCCAGACCCCACGCACGATCAAGATAGTCCTCTTCCAGCTCGTCCGCTTCTTCGAGGGAGTTGAACCCCGCACGAATGATGCAGTGGCAGGTGGTGCAGGCGCAGACGCCGCCGCACGCGCTTTCGATCTCGATGTGGTGATCGTGGGCGAGCTCCAGAATCGACTTGCCGACTTCAGCCTCGACAACCATTCCGTCCGGGCAATGCTCGGCGTGTGGCAGAAATGTAACCTGCGGCATCAGTTATTCCTCAATCTCATTCAGGTTGCGCCCTGACAGCGCGGCTTTCACCGTCGAGTCCAGGCGGCGGGCGGCGAACGCATCAGTCACCTGCGACAGACGTTTGGTCTGCAGCTCGATGGCCGGGCCGTCATTGCCCTTCATCAATTCACGTAGCTCTTCCATCTGCAGGTCGATGACCATGCGCTCTTCGGCGTCGAGCAAGCGATCGCCATCGGCCTGCAACGCGCCTTCAACGGCTTCGAGCAAACGCTGGGCGTCGACCTGCTGTTCACGCAACGCGCGAGCCACCATGTCGTCACCGGCGTACTGGAAGGAGTCCTTGAGCATGCGGGTGATTTCACCGTCAGTCAGCCCATACGAAGGCTTGACCTGAATGCTCGACTCAACGCCGGATGCCAGCTCGCGGGCGGACACGCTGAGCAGGCCATCGGCGTCGACCTGGAAGGTCACGCGGATTTTCGCGGCGCCGGCGACCATCGCGGGAATGCCACGCAGGTCAAAACGCGCCAGTGAACGGCAGTCGCTGATCAATTCACGCTCGCCTTGCAGCACGTGAATCATCATGGCCGACTGGCCGTCTTTGTAAGTGGTGAATTCCTGGGCGCGGGCCACCGGGATCGTGGTGTTGCGCGGAATGACCTTCTCCATCAGGCCACCCATGGTCTCCAGCCCCAGGGACAACGGGATCACGTCGAGCAGCAGCAGCTCACCGCCATCGCGCTTGTTGCCTGCCAGCGTATCGGCCTGGATCGCAGCGCCGATGGCGACTACCTGATCCGGGTCGATCTCGGTCAACGGTTGACGGCCAAAGAGTTCGGCCACCGCTTCGCGAACTCGCGGCACACGGGTGGAGCCGCCCACCATGACCACGGCTTCGACTTCATCCAGCTCAATGCCGCAATCACGAACGGCGCGACGGCAGGCTTTAAGGCTGCGGGCGATCATTGGCTCAATGAGGGCATCGAATGCGGCGCGGGTCAGTACACCCTGCCAGTCGCCATGGACGACATCGACCGAATCGGCGTCAGTCAGGGATTCTTTCGCCGCGCATGCCGTCTGCATCAGACGGCGCTGGGCAGCCGGGTCGAGATCGTCGGACAGACCGGCTTCAGCAATGATCCAGGTCGCGATGGCGTGGTCGAAATCATCACCGCCCAGCGCGCTGTCGCCACCGGTCGCCATGACTTCAAATACGCCGCCGGTCAGGCGCAGAATCGAGATATCGAAGGTGCCGCCACCCAGATCGTAAATAGCAACCACACCTTCGGCGTTTTGATCCAGCCCGTACGCCACGGCAGCCGCCGTGGGCTCGTTAAGCAGGCGAAGAACGGTAAGGCCCGCCAGCTTTGCGGCGTCTTTGGTGGCCTGACGCTGGGCGTCATCGAAATAAGCGGGAACGGTGATGACCGCGCCGACCAGCTCGCCACCCAGGGTTTCCTCAGCACGCTGACGCAGCACCTTGAGGATGTCAGCCGACACTTCAACCGGGCTCTTCGGGCCCTGCACGGTTTCAATGAACGGCATGTGGGACTCGCCGCCGGTGAAGCGGTAAGGCAACTGCCCACCCAAATGCTTCACATCGGAGATCCCGCGACCCATGAGGCGTTTGACGGAAATGATGGTGTTCAGCGGATCGGTCGCCGCAGCGTCCTTCGCCGACTGGCCCACTTCGACGCGCTCGGCGTGATAGCGAACGGCAGACGGCAGGATGACCTGGCCGCCTGCGTCGGGAAGCGGCTCACTGATGCCGCTGCGCAGGGCAGCCACCAGCGAATTGGTGGTGCCGAGGTCAATCCCGACAGCCAGGCGACGCTGATGAGGTTTTGGAGCTTGGCCGGGTTCGGCGATCTGCAGTAGAGCCATTGCTTTTCTGATATCACTGGCGTGCCGCCCCAGAAGGACGGCGCGGGGTTAATCGTCGAGGCGCTCTTCGAGCTGGCGCACTTCGTAGGAGAGTTTGTCGAGGAACTGCATGCGACGCATCAGCCTTTCGGCCTGCTCTCGCTGTGCAGCATCGTCCCAACAAGCCGCGAAGCTTTCGTTCAGTTCTTCCTGGGCAACCTTGAGCCGGCGCTTGAATACCGCGACACCCGCCAGATCCGCGTCGTCCTGAAGATCTTCGAGCTCTTCGCGCCATTGCATCTGCTGCATCAGAAACTCGGGATCCTGGACGGTGACCTCCAGCGGAACTTCGCCCTTCAGCGCCAGCAGGTAACGCGCCCTTTTAGGCGCATTCTTCAGCGTTTGGTAGGCGTCGTTCAGACTGGCAGAGCGCTCCAGCGCAACCCTTTGCTCCGCCTCGGGGGCGTCGGCAAAACGGTCGGGGTGCACGCTCCGTGCGAGCTCACGGTAACGCGTCGCCAGCAGGTCGAGATCCAGATTGAAGCCCGGCTGCAGGTCGAATAAAGCAAAGTGACAAGGAGTACCCACAATAAGCCTCAGACGTTGAAGCTTTCGCCGCAGCCACATTCACCGCGCGAGTTGGGATTGTTGAACTTGAAGCCTTCGTTCAACCCTTCCTTGACGAAATCGAGCTCGGTGCCGTCAAGATAGACCAGGCTTTTGGGATCGATGATCACCTTGACGCCGTGGTACTCGAACACCGTGTCTTCGCTTTCAGGCTCATCGACGAACTCGAGCACGTACGCAAGGCCTGAACAACCGGTCGTGCGAACGCCCAGACGAATGCCGTCACCCTTGCCGCGCCCATCGAGGGAGCGACGCACATGGTTGGCGGCTGCTTCGGTCATGCTGATAGCCATCGGAACTCCTTACCTCACGCAAGTTACTTAACGCAGCGGAACATGCTCTGTTTAGAGCAGGCCTTTCTTCTGCTTGTAGTCGCGAACGGCCGCCTTGATGGCGTCTTCAGCGAGTACGGAGCAGTGGATTTTCACTGGCGGCAGGGCCAGTTCTTCGGCCAGCTGAGTGTTCTTGATGGTCTCTGCTTCATCCAGAGTCTTGCCTTTCATCCACTCGGTGGCCAGGGAGCTCGACGCGATGGCAGAGCCGCAGCCGTAGGTCTTGAACTTGGCGTCTTCGATGATGCCCTGCTCGTTGACTTTGATCTGCAGACGCATGACGTCGCCGCACGCCGGCGCGCCGACCATGCCGGTGCCGACATCAGGGTCCTCCGCATTCATCTTGCCGACGTTGCGGGGATTTTCGTAGTGGTCGATGACCTTTTCGCTGTAAGCCATGGTGCAATCCTCATCAGATACAACACGTCGCTCTCACGACACTTGGAAAACCCGGTTTTCAAAGTGCCGCATGAAATGGCGACTTTGAATTAGTGCGCCGCCCACTCGATCTTAGAGATGTCGACGCCGTCTTTGAACATGTCCCACAGCGGCGACAAGGCGCGCAGCTTGGTGACAGCCTCGCAGACTTTCTGCGCGGCGTAGTCGATCTCTTCTTCAGTGGTGAAGCGACCGAAGGTGAAACGGATCGAGCTGTGTGCCAGCTCATCGTTACGACCCAGGGCGCGCAGCACGTAGGAAGGTTCGAGCGAAGCCGAGGTGCATGCGGAGCCGGACGATACCGCCAGATCCTTGAGCGCCATGATCAGCGACTCGCCTTCCACATAGTTGAAGCTCAGGTTGAGATTGTGCGGCACACGGGCAGTCATGCTGCCGTTGACGTACAACTCTTCCAGATGCGCAACCTGCTGATAGAAGCGATCACTCAAGGCTTTGATGCGAACGTTCTCGGCAGCCATGTCTTCCTTGGCAACGCGGAACGCTTCGCCCATGCCGACGATCTGGTGCGTTGCCAGCGTACCGGAACGCATGCCACGCTCGTGACCGCCACCGTGCATTTCGGCTTCGATGCGGACACGTGGCTTGCGGCTGACCCACAGTGCGCCAATGCCTTTAGGACCGTAGGTCTTGTGGGCCGAGAACGACATCAGATCAACTTTGAGGTTGGCGAGGTCGATTTCAACCTTGCCGGTGGCCTGCGCTGCGTCGACGTGGAAGAGCACACCGCGGGAACGGGTCATCTCGCCAATCGCTGCGATGTCGTTGACCGTACCGATCTCGTTGTTGACGTGCATGATCGAGACCAGAACGGTGTCGTCGCGCAGGACAGCTTCGATCATGGCCGGAGTGATCAGGCCATCTTCGGTCGGCTCGAGGTAGGTGACTTCAAAGCCTTCACGCTCAAGCTGACGCATGGTGTCGAGCACGGCTTTGTGTTCGATTTTGCTGGTGATCAGGTGCTTGCCTTTGGAGGCATAGAAATGCGCAGCGCCCTTGATCGCGAGGTTGTTGGACTCGGTGGCACCGGAAGTCCAGACGATTTCGCGCGGGTCGGCGTTGACCAGATCGGCGACCTGACGACGCGCGTTCTCTACCGCCTCTTCAGCCTTCCAGCCAAAGACGTGGGAGCGCGACGCCGGGTTACCGAAGTTGCCATCCACCAGCAAGCAGTCGCTCATTTTCTGCGCAACACGCGGATCGACCGGGGTGGTTGCGGAATAATCGAGGTAAATCGGCAATCTCATTGAATATCTCCTATCGGGCAGGCGCGCCGCGCGTTCATCTGCGTTCACTCAACGGCGGATGTTTCAATCTTGTCCAGTGGCTGCGTCTTGCTACCGCAACGGCGCAGATCCTGACGTTGGGCGACTTCTTGCACTTCACGGCGAGTGACGAGGTCGGCCAGGCTGATACCGCTTAGAAATTCGTGAATCTGCTGACTGAGGTCGCACCACAAGTGGTGGGTCAGACAGGTGTCGCCAGCATGGCAATCACCGAGCCCCTGGCAGCGCGTCGCGTCAACCGATTCGTTGACCGCGTCAATCACCTGCGCCACCTGAATGCCCTGCATGTCGCGGGACAACTGATAACCGCCGCCGGGACCGCGTACGCTGGAAACAAGGTTGCCGCGGCGCAGCTTGGCGAACAGTTGCTCGAGGTAGGAAAGGGAAATCCCTTGCCGCTCGGAGATATCGGCCAGGGACACTGGCCCATGCTGCGCATGCAATGCCAGATCAAGCATGGCAGTGACAGCGTATCGGCCTTTTGTAGTCAGTCGCATGACGTGTACCGCGGAGGTTCGGAATGAGGGCGAGTATGCTATTCCCGAGTATTTAAGTCAACTATAAGACCTAGTGGAACAGTCGGGATTACCCGCAAAATCGCGGCCGCATCATAGCAAAACGCGGCGGGGATTGGCACATGTGCCGCCTGCAACCGCGCCGCTGCTTCATTTCCGGGGAGCATCAGCCTGGCAAGGCTCTTTCATGCAGTCGAAGACTTCCTGACGCAACTCCGGCAATTCCTTCTCGCGATATTCACCGCCCAGGCTCTTCAATGCCTTGCCCATGTCTTCCACACGAACGTCCATCGCTTGCAGGTGATCGAGCAATTGCCCGATCGCGCGCGCCACTGGATCAGGCATGTCCTCGCTGACGCCATAGGCATCGAAGCCGAGCTTTTCGGCGATCGCCTTGCGCTTGGCTTCGGCTTCATCGTCAGACTTGACGATGATTCGTCCGGGAATGCCCACCACCGTCGCACCCGCCGGCACGGGCTTGGTCACCACCGCGTTGGAACCGACCTTCGCCCCGGCACCCACTGTGAATGGCCCGAGTACCTTCGCACCCGCGCCCACCACAACACCGGACTCCAGAGTCGGATGGCGTTTACCCTTGTTCCAACTTGTGCCGCCCAGCGTCACGCCTTGGTAAAGGGTCACGTCATCGCCGATCTCGGCGGTCTCGCCGATGACGATGCCCATACCGTGATCGATGAAAAAACGCCGGCCGACTTTAGCGCCGGGATGGATTTCAATGCCGGTCAACCAGCGACCGAAGTTGGAAACCATGCGCGCTGGCCACTTCAGGTCGTTGCGCCACAGCCAGCCGGACAGCCGATGCAGCCAGATCGCGTGCATGCCGGGATAGCAGGTGAGCACTTCAAAGGCATTTCGTGCCGCCGGGTCACGATGGAACACGCTTTGGATGTCTTCCCGCAGACGCTCGAACATCACTGATCCTTCCGCTTGTAGGGTTCGCCGTTGGCCGCTTTCTGGGTCTCGGTGAGGATGCCGCGCAAGATGCTCATCTCGGATCGATTGACCGCAGAGCGCCCGTACAAACGACGCAGCCGGGCCATCAGATGGCGCGGCTTCTCGGGATCAAGGAAGCCGATGGTGACCAGCGTGGACTGAAGATGCTCATAGAATTTCTCCATCTCATCCATGGTCGCCAGCTCGGTACTGCGCACCGAGTTGACCTCGAACTTCTCCACCTTGCTTGCCTGCCCGTCCGCCGCGAGCCAGGCCATGCGGGTTTCGTAACTCAACACCTGCACGGCGGCAGCCAGATTCAACGAACTGAATTCCGGGTCCGAAGGAATGTGCACGTGGTAATGGCAGCGCTGCAGCTCTTCATTGGTGAGGCCGGCGTATTCACGGCCGAACACCAGTGCGATCTCTTCGCCCAGCGCGGCGTGCTCCACGGTCTTGACGCCCGCTTCGCGAGGGTCGAGCAGCGGCCAGGGAATGCGGCGATCCCGGGCGCTGGTGCCCAATACCAGGTTGCAGCCTACCAACGCATCTTCCAGCGTCGCCACGACCTGCGCGCCTTCCAGGATGTCGCCCGCGCCAGACGCCCGTGCATCGGCTTCATGGTGGGGAAACATGGCGGGATCAACCAGCACCAGACGGGAAAGGCCCATGTTTTTCATGGCACGCGCGGCGCCACCGATATTTCCGGGATGACTGGTACCGACCAGGACGACACGAATATTTTGCAGCACTGGTGAAGTCTCGCTAGCAGGTGAAAAGGGGGGCGAATGTTACAGAAGCGCTTCCATCGGCGCCACGAACCTTGCGCCTCACGCACGGGATGCGCCACTAAAAGGTGACAGGGCACCGCTGACCTGCGCACGCCAAGCCGACCGGACGCGCGGCAAAGTCTGCACTCGCGCTGGAAATCATCCAAGAGAACCAATAGAATGGCCGGCTCTCTTTAACGACCTAGGTGATCCATCCATGCAGCCCATGCTGAATATCGCGCTGCGCGCCGCCCGCAGCGCCAGCGAATTGATTTTCCGCTCCATCGAGCGCCTGGATACCATCAAGGTCGACGAAAAAGACGCGAAAGATTACGTAACCGAAATCGATCGCGCCGCCGAGCAGAGCATCATCACTGCATTGCGCAAGGCGTATCCAACCCACGGCATCCTTGGCGAAGAAAGCGGCCTGCATGAAGGCAGCGGCGAAGGCACCGACTACCTCTGGATCATCGATCCGCTCGACGGCACCACCAACTTCGTGCGTGGCGTTCCTCACTTCGCCGTCAGCATCGCGTGCAAATACCGCGGTCGCCTGGAACACGCCGTTGTTCTGGACCCGGTCCGTCAGGAAGAATTCACCGCCAGCCGCGGTCGGGGCGCTGCCCTGAACGGCCGTCGTCTGCGCGTCAGCCCGCGCAAGAGCCTTGAAGGCGCACTGCTCGGCACAGGTTTCCCGTTCCGTGAGAACCAACTCGACAACCTCGACAACTACATGAACATGTTCCGTTCGCTGGTAGGCCAGACTGCGGGCATCCGTCGCGCCGGCGCCGCGAGCCTGGACCTGGCTTACGTGGCTGCGGGCCGTTTCGATGCGTTCTGGGAATCGGGTCTGTCGGAGTGGGACATGGCCGCAGGCGCCCTGCTGATTCAGGAAGCAGGCGGTCTGGTCAGTGACTTCAACGGCGGTCACGACTTCCTTGAAAAGGGCCACATCGTTGCGGGCAACACCAAATGCTTCAAAGCGGTGCTGACCTCGATCGCTCCGTTTGTGCCGACGTCGCTGAAGCGTTAAGCCAAGCGGACTGTACAAAAAACCGGCCATGTGCCGGTTTTTTTATTGCGTAATTCTCCGCCCGCTCAGCTCTTGCGACAGGGCAACGAAGTTGCGCAGCGGCGGCTGTGGATTAAAGCTTGGGCATACCAGCGTTATTGGTGCGTGCAACCGAGGCTTTGCGTCAGCGATCCGGCAATACACTACGCTTTCCTTGTGCACATCGCGCATCGACCCCGGCACGATAGAGATGCCCGCGCCCGCGGCGACAAGGCTGACGTTGGTGAGCATACGCTCAACCTCAAAGGCGACCTTCGGATTGAAACCGGCGTTCAAACAGGCCTTGATCAGGTTGGCGTACATCCCGGGGGCACCCGGACGACGGACCAGGATGAATTGCTCTTCGGCCAGATCGAGGAGCGAAATAACAGGCGGCCCCTGGTCTGCCTGATGCCCGGTCAACAAGCGATGCCCTACCGGTAACGTCAGCAGCATCTCTTCGTTCAGCAGCCGGTAAAAAGCGATGCTTTGATGTCGGCTGACGGGCGCCCGCAAAATGCCGACGTCAACGCTGCCATCAATGGCTGACTCGGTCAGCTGCTGCGCGCTGCCCTCCCTCAGTGAAACCGCCACGCCAGGGAAACGCTCACGGTAAGCACGAATGATCCGGGGAATCAGCGGATGGGCAGCGGCCGAGCTGGTGAAACCGATGGTCAGGTGCCCCTCGATGCCGTGGGCGGCGCGCGAAGCCTTGAGCGAACCTTCCTTGACCCTCGCCAGAATGTCCTGCGCCTCTTGCAGGAAAACCTGCCCGCCTGCGGTGAGATCCACCCCTTTGGGATGGCGCTTGAACAGCTCGAAACCCAGCTCGTCCTCCAGCGCCCGGATCTGCTGGCTCAGCGGCGGCTGCTGCATATTCAGGCGTGCTGCGGCGCGGGTGAAATGTCGTTCCTCAGCCACCATGACGAAATAGCGCAGATGACGAAGCTCCATGATGGTCTATCTCGCTACGGGGTTTATGATTGCCGTCGATCTACGCGACGTTGGCCAGCAAGCGTGCCCAATCGCCAAACCACTGGCAAGGCGCGCTCATAACAATAAACATGCCCACTCCGGAACCCGATGCCTCTCAGGCTTCTGCGCAGCACAACTCTGCATCTTCTTGTCGCCATCCTCAGTGGCGCGCTGCTTGGCGCCCTCAATCCGCCGCTCGCGGTAGAGATGAAACCGTTGAGCGACGGCTTCATTCGCGTTATTGGCTGGCTGATGCCATTTATGATGTTTCTGCTGATCGCATCCGGCGTCGCGGGTTTGCGCCTCGGACAACGGGGGCTGGCAGCCAGGCTATTGGTCTATTTTCAAGCCATGGCGCTGTTGTCGCTGTCCCTGGCATGCGTGATCGCCGGCTTGATGCAACCCGGCAGCCACGCGGCGTCGGAGGCTTCCTGGCTGCCGAACAGTCTGGATAGACTGCGCGCCTCTTCGACAACCCTCTCATGGACAGGGATTGGCGCCACCCTTGCCGACGCACTCATGCACAATCCCGTCTTGCAAATCATGCTCGCAGGCCTGCTGACCGGAGCATGGATAGCGCACGCCCGCGGCGATACACGGGCGGACGCGCTGCGACTCCTGCTGGAACGAATCGTCGAGCAGCTCTTCAGGTGCCTGAGGCTGATACTGCGCTTCGCTCCCCTCGCCGCTTTCGGCGCCATTGCTTTTACCATCGGCAAGTTCGGGCTCGGTTCAGCGTTGCCGCTGCTCAAGTTTGTCGCGGTCATGTACCTGGCCTGTGGCGCGTTCGTTCTACTGGTACTCGCGCCGATAGCGCGGGCCTCGGGGACTTCGCTGTGTTCACTGGTGCTGCACCTGAAGGATGACTTGCTGCTGGTGACTTTCACGGGTTCTTCGGTAGCGGCGCTTCCCGGCCTGATCGAAAAGATGCAGGGCCTGGGGTGTGAGCGGCAGTTGAGCCGCCTGGTGTTGACCACCGGTTATACCTTCAACCTCGCCGGTTCGAATATCTACCTGATCACAGCCGTGCTTTTTCTGGCTCAGATGTCGGGCATCGACCTGACGGCGGCGAACTGGATGACCTTGCTGCTGATTTCAATGGTGACCTGCCTGGGGTCGACCAGCATGGCGGGGTCGGCATTTTTTACGTTGATTGCCACCCTGAATCTGTTCCACATGGTGCCCGTGGAGAGTGTCGGTTTGCTGTTGGGGGTGGAGCGACTGATGAAGTGCCGCGTGCTGACCAACGTGTTGGGGAATTGCGTGGCCTGCCTCGCCATCGCACGGTGGCAAAACACATCGCGGGTTGATTCAGCCCCTACGGCGATTCACGGCGAAGCACCGCAGGACTGACCTGCTTGCCCAGGCACTGAGATAAACGGCTACAAGCCGGGGCGCAGCAACGATTCCTCGATACGCCCCTTCACCATTCACCCCTTGGATGAAAGCAACTTCTCGAACGCTCGATCCAGGTTTCCTTCGGCCTGGGTCAGCTTTTCGCGGCGCTCACGCAACCATGCCTGGTCCCCATCGAGGGTTTTGTGCGCTTCAGCCAGCATGCGCTTGACCTCCTCCGGCTGCGGACCGCCAGTGCCCTTTCGTGTCTTCACCATGTTCTCCGGCGAGAGTGAAGCGCGGAACGTTGCCTCATCCAGCGGCAAGGTGTTTTGCTTCCACTGATACTTGTCCGCCGCCTGGGTGTAGAGCTTCTGTGCATCGGCGTAGGGGAAGGTCTTCGGAGTAAGCCCTTCACTGCGGGCCTGTTCGACGATCAACGACGCGAAACTATGGCCGATCCGAAAGGGAACCTTCTGCGTGCGTTCCAGCGTGTCGGCCAGCTCCATGGAGGTCGTCCACTCATTCTCCAGCTCTTCCCGCGCTCGCTGGGGATTGACCTGCAGCGCATCGATCACTGCGTCCATTGCCCCAAACATCTCCTTGGTCGAATCGAACACGCCCAGGGAATCGAAAGCGAATTTATAGTCGGTCATGCCGGTAGTAACGTTATGGGCCCGCAGCGTGACCGTCTGCGCCAGTCCCACGACGTCCGACGCCGATTCACGGGCACGCATGAGCAACCCCGGATTGCGCTTCTGCGGCATCGCACTGCTGGTGTAGGTCTTTTCCTCATCCAGTAGCAACCACGGACGAATCTGGTGGTAATGCGTGTGGATATCGCCAATCAGTGCGCCTACCCGGATGGCCGACGAGGACGCGATGCCCACAGCCTCGATCGGGATGTCGTACGTCGACACCTGACTCGAATCCAGTGAGTTCTCCCGCACGCCGTCGAAGCCCAATAGTTCGGCGAGCCGCTCGCGGTTAAGCGGGTAGGCTGAGTTCGCCAGTACTGCCGTGCCCATCGGACTTTGATTCAAGCGCTGGTACAACTCGCGAATGCGCTGTCCGTCACGATCAAACGCCGCTTCGTACGCCAGCAGGTAATGCGCGTAGGTGATCGGCATGGCCTGAACGCCGTTGGTATAGGCCGGAATCAGCGTGTCGATATTCTTGTCGGCGAGATCCAACAAGCGCTTGCGCGTGGCATTCAGCGCTTCGCTGTACGCCAGCACATCGGAGCGCAACTTCGCCAGACGATAAGTGGCCAGCATGTCCTGGCGACTGCGGCCGGAGTGGATAAGCGAGGCCTCGGGCCCGATCTTGTCGGTCATGATTGCTTCAAGCTGCAACACATCGGTGGGCCGCTTGCCATTGGGCTGGTCCGCCTGATCGATGGCGAAGCGCACACCCGTAGCGATCTTCTGACCCATCTCGGGCTTGACGATGCCTTCTTCAGTGAGCATCACGATCGACGCCTTGTTAATCCTGTTCAGCCATGAAAACTGGCTGTCGGTGTTGCTGCCTCGGGCTTTCGATTTTTCAACGGTCGCCCCGATTTTCGCGGCCTGAGCGGCACATTCCTCGGTGGTTTTGCAGGACACCTCGGCGGTGTTGGCTGCGTACGCGCCATAACTGGTGCTCAATACGCAGGCGACGGCCAGATGAAGAAGGGTTTTTGTTGTGGGCATTTCAGGCTCCAGTGCGGCAGTTGCCGAGGGTGCGTTGTCGTGATGAGTGCGGAGGATGCGCAGCGGCTATAGCAGCGGCAGCGTGTAGCTGACGATGACGCGGTTCTGGTCGATGTCGTTGCCGCCATTACTGCGGTAGCTGCCGTTGCGCCACTTCAGTTCGAGGTTCTTCAACGCACCGCTCTGGAATACATAGGCGATGTCGGTGTTGCGCTCCCACTCGGTGCCTTCTCTGGCGCCGCGGGCAAAGTTGTCGCCTTTGAGGTAGCGACTCATGAAGCTCAGGCCGGGCAGTCCGACCGCTGCAAAGTCATAGTCGTATCGCGCCTGCCAGGAACGCTCTTCGGGGTTGGCAAAGTCCGGGGAAATCATGACGTAGTTGACGAGAAACGAGTCGGTTCCGGCCAGGTGGGGAAACCCGGTCTCGCCGTTCATGCGCTGGTACGCAACGCCGAAGCCATGACCACCGACGCTGTAGGTGAACTTCGCGCCAACGGCTGTGTTGTCGATGTTCGTATTGCCGTCCTTGAGCGAACGGGCGTATCGAAGATCGCTCTTGAGCGACTGCGACTCACCAAGCGGGACGCTGTGCAGCAGCGTCACGATGTGCTGCTTGTAGTTGTTTTCCAGACCGCCATAGTTATAGGACGTGGTGAGGCCTTTGCTCCAGTTGTAGCTGGCGCTGGCGAAGTCGAACTTGTCGCTGGGACGACCGCCCTTGATACCCTTGGCCTCGGCCTCGATGTCTTCATGGCCACTGTCGTTGCGCTCGGTATTGCTGGTCAGCCGCCCCACATTGAGCGTCATGTCGGACACGTCTTTTGAGGTCAGCTGGGCGCCACGAAAGGTCTGCGGCAGCAGGCGTCCGTCGTTGGGCAGGACGGTCGGCAGCTTGGGCAACAAGGTGCCCACGCGCAGCACGCTTTTGGCCATCCGCGCTTTTGCGGTCACGCCTGATCGGCCGTAATCGTCGGGCGCCTTGTCGTCACCGACCGGCAGAAGTCCACTGTTGCGGCGGTCAGGTCCGGAGTCCAGTTTCAAACCGAAGAGGCCAATGGCATCCACGCCGAACCCTACCGTGCCATCGGTAAATCCCGACTCATAGTTGAGGATCAGACCTTGCGCCCACTCGTCGCGCTTGGACTGAGGCGCGCCGTCCTGGTGGTAATCGCTGTTGAAATAGAAGTTTCGAAATTCCAGATCCGCTTTGCTGTCTTCAAAAAAGTCAGCTTCGGCGAAACCGGGTAAAGCAAGGCTCAGTCCGAGGGCAGCAGACGTGAGTCCTAGAGACATTGGGCTTTTGTGCATTGTTATATCCCGTTGGGTCCAGCTCGTTTTTATTAGAGTTATTCAGGTGGAATGGCGACTGTAGGAGTCCCCTACCACCGAACGAGCTTACCGGCCGGGAATTTTGATTAAAAATATATAGTTACTACCCACACGAGACTTAATAAGTATGGCTGTGGGTGCGAAGGAACCTCGGCGTCTTCAGTGCGTTTATTCCAGGCAAAAAAACACCCCTGCATGAGGGGCGTTTTTTTGAGCGTTGAATCAGGGCTTACTGGCCGGCCTGGCTCAACTCCAGCTGACCGTCCTTGTTAACAGGGATCTGGCTGCCTGGATCACGATCCATACGCACCTGCCCGACTTTGTCGTTGAGCTTGTACTTCACGTTGTAGCCAACCACCTTGTCGCTGATGTCGTTGACAGTGTTGCAGCGCGACTCGGTGGTTGTGTAGGTGTCGCGGTTCTGCATGCCTTCCTGAACCTTGTTACCGGCGTAACCACCACCCACCGCACCGGCGACCGTGGCGATCTTCTTACCATTACCGCCACCCACCTGGTTGCCGAGCAGGCCACCCGCTACGGCACCGATGACACTCCCCACGATCTGATGCTCGTCCTTCACCGGGGCGCGGTGAGTGACGGCAACGTCCTTGCAGACTTGGCGCGGGGTTTTGATTTGTTCTTTCACAGGCTCGACGGCAAGTACGTCTGCGTACTCTGGGCCGCTTTGTTTTACGAGGCTATAGGTGGCCAAAGCACCACCGGCGGTTACACCGACAGCACCCAATACTGCACCAATAAGCAACGACTTGTTCACGTGAACCTCCTGACGATATTCAGCGCGATTGCTCGCGCTACTCCCAGCCTTGGAGCATAAAAAAAGGCGCGAGTTCACACTCGCGCCTTTTTAGGTGATGGCCGGTTACCAGTATCGGTTACGGACGGTCATCCACCTTGTCGACGGTGACCGGTGGCAGCAAGTCTTCGCTACGCAGGTTCAGCCAGATCAGCACCACGTTGGCGATGTAGATCGACGAGTACGTACCCGCCAGCACCCCGATGAACAGCGCCACCGAGAACCCGTGCAGGCTATCGCCGCCGAAGATCCACAGCGCGACGATCGCCAGCAAGGTGGAGATCGAGGTGGCCATGGTCCGCAGCAGCGTCTGCGTGGTGGAGATGTTGATGTTCTCGATCAGCGAAGCCTTGCGCAGCAGACGGAAGTTCTCGCGAACCCGGTCGAATACCACGATGGTGTCGTTGAGCGAGTAACCGATGATCGCCAGCACTGCAGCCAGTACAGTCAGATCGAAGGTCACCTGGAAGAACGACAGGATACCCATCGTCACCACCACGTCGTGTATCAGCGAGACGATGGCACCCACTGCGAACTTCCACTGGAAGCGGAAGGCCAGGTAAATGAGAACGCCGCCCAGCGCCAGCAGCATGCCGAGGCCGCCCTGGTCGCGAAGCTCTTCACCCACTTGCGGACCGACGAACTCGACGCGCTTGACGGTCACCGGATTATCGGCACCTGTCTTGCGCAGCGCGTCGGCAACCTGTGTGCCCAGCTGCGGGTCTTCACCCGGCATGCGAACGAGCAGATCAGTCGTCGCACCAAAGCTTTGCACAACCGCTTCGGTGTAACCCGACGCAACCAGCTCTTCGCGCACTTTGTGCAGATCGGCCGGACGCTCGTAGGTCAGCTCGATCAGCGTGCCGCCAGTGAAATCCAGACCGAAGTTCAGCCCTTTATAGAACCAGCTGAACAACGCCAGAACGGTAAGGAGCATGGTAATGGCGAACGCAATGTTGCGAACGCCCATGAAGTTGATCGTACGTTTCATGGCAGCCCCTTAAATCCACAACTTCTTGAAGTCACGACCGCCAAAGATCAGGTTGACCATTGCGCGGGTCACCATGATGGCTGTGAACATCGAGGTAAAGATCCCGAGGGACATGGTGACCGCAAACCCCTTCACCGGGCCTGTGCCCATCGCGAAGAGGATGCCGCCGACCAGCAGCGTCGTCAGGTTGGCGTCGAGGATCGCGGTATACGCGCGGTCGAAGCCCTCATTGATTGCACGCTGGACCGTCATGCCGTTGGCAATCTCTTCACGAATCCGCGAGAAGATCAGCACGTTCGCATCGACCGCCATACCCATCGTCAAGACGATACCGGCGATGCCCGGCAGGGTCAGCGTTGCACCCAGCAGCGACATCAGTGCCAGCAGCATGACCATGTTGAAGGCCAGCGCCACCGTCGCGATCAGACCGAAGAAACGGTAGATGGCGAGGATGAACAGCGAGACGAACAGCATGCCCCACAGGGATGCATCGATACCCTTGGTGATGTTGTCGGCACCCAGGCTCGGGCCAATGGTGCGCTCTTCAGCGAAGTACATCGGAGCAGCCAGACCACCGGCACGCAGCAACAGCGCCAGCTCGGAAGACTCACCCGCGCCGTTCAGGCCGGTGATGCGGAATTGAGCACCCAGCGGCGACTGAATGGTCGCCAGGCTGATGATCTTCTTCTCTTCCTTGAACGTCTGGACCGGCACGTCTTTTTCGACGCCGTTGACCATCTGCTTGGTGTAGGTGGTGGTCGGCTTCTGCTCGATGAAGATCACCGCCATGCTGCGACCGACGTTCGCGCGGGTGGCGCGGCTCATCAGATCACCACCATGGCCGTCCAGCTTGATGTTCACCTGAGGACGGCCGTGCTCGTCAAAGCCGGCCTTGGCGTCGGTCACCTGGTCACCGGTGATGATCAGACCACGCTCGACCGGCGCCGCAGGACGACCGCCCTCGCGGAACTCGAACATCTCGGTGGTGGCTTTGTTGTCATCGGGACCTGCGCCCAGACGGAACTCAAGGTTGGCCGTCTTGCCGAGAATACGCTTGGCTTCGGCGGTGTCCTGAACACCTGGCAGCTCAACCACGATGCGGTTGGCACCCTGACGCTGAACCAGCGGCTCGGCAACACCCAGCTCGTTGACCCGGTTACGCACGGTGGTCAGGTTTTGCTTGATCGAGTATTCGCGGATTTCAGCGATCTTGGCTGGCGTCATGGCCAGGCGCAGGATCGGCATTTCGCCGCGATCACTCGTGGTGATATCGAAATCGGTGTAGTCCTTGCGGATCAGCGCACGGGCCTGTTCGCGGGTATCAGCATCGCTGAAGCCCAGCTGGATGGCGCCGTTGTCCTGGGGCAGGCTGCGATAGCGCACTTTTTCCTTGCGCAGCAAGCTCTTCACTTCGCCTTCGTAGACATTCAGACGCGCACTCAGCGCCTTGTCCATGTCGACTTCGAGCAGGAAGTGCACGCCACCGGACAGGTCGAGACCCAGCTTCATCG